>CAYWMD010000003.1:0-207652 GCA_964458575.1 uncultured Bifidobacteriaceae bacterium
ATGAGATAACGGGCCGAGCAATGCGTCTTCGGGCCGATGAACAGATCGTTCACGCCATACAAGGTCTGGCCGTTGTTCAGTGCGGCCTTGGCCATCGTCACCGATCTCGTTGGCCGCTTGCGCAGCACGACTTCGGGCATCACCTTCGCCAGGTCGCTCACTCGGAAAGTCAGCAGCCGACCATCCCAGCGTTCCGGGTCGGGATTCACGCCCACGATGGGTTGGCCATTGAGGTACTTTAACGTGTTTGCAACTAGGCCGTCCTGTCCCAACGTCACCACCGTATCATCCGGTGCGAAGACGAAGTTGGGCAGGAAGCCGCGATCGACGATCTGCACCCGACCCACTTGAGACAGGGCCGACTGCGCCTCGCTGAGCGCGCGATGATACGTCTCGTCCTCGCGTAGATAATCCGAGAAGTCTGCGCCCTGATGCTCGACGTAGAATTTCGCCTGGCTGACGGTGTTGAACCGGATCACCAGTTCAGCCAGGCGCGTCGGTCGCGTCACGAGGACGATTTTGTTGTCGGTCAGGCGGTTCATTTTCTCGCCGGTTGCGGTGTCAGCAATTCCCGGAGCAAATCCGGCGAGATGTTGAGTTGGCCGATCTTCTCCGCCTTGCCGGCCAGTTCCTGGAAGGCGTAGGCGATGAGTTGTTCCGGCTTCATGCTCGTGCTGGCGAGCGCCTGAAGGATCTTCGGGTCAGCACTGCCCAGTGCCTTCATGGTGCTCGACACGCCGTAGGCCCGGGCGTCGGCCTCGGCCTTGGCATTCTCCGCCGCGAGCGCAACCATGCTCTTGCGCCGTTCTTCCAAGCCGATGTTGGTTTCGAGCGCTTCCTTTTTGAGCAGGCCTTCTTTTTCTTGGACGGCCCGTTCGGCGTCCATCTGCGTTTCGCGGATCTGACGCTTCTTGGTCTCGATGGCGATCTCGGTGTTTAACTCGTTTTCCTTGATCGCGCGCTCCTGCTCCACGGCCGAATTGCGCCGGGCATAGATGGCCTCGTCCGCTTCGCGGAACATCTTTTCGCGCGTCTCGGCTTCGAGTGCCCGTGCGGTCTCAGGAGTTGGCTTGATGGCCAGAATCGAGAGGCCCAGCACTTCCAGTCCGAGCGAAGTTATTTCGTCAGCCGCGACCAAACCGGCCTTCACTGCTTTGACCAGTTCATCCGAGGCGCGGATGGCCTCCCGTAGCGGGAGCTTTTGCAGCTCGGCCCGCGCGAGGACATTGACCACATGGATCACGCGCTCGGGGAGTTTCTCCGGATCTTCCGAGGCGTACGACTGACCGTTCAGCGCGAGCGTGTAGTTGAGCAACGCCGCCAGGCGCTTGGGTTCGCCGACGCGATAGGTCACCTGACCTTGAATGGTCACGGTCTGAAAGTCGGCCGTCGTTTCCTGAAAAATGAACGGCACGTCGGCACTCGCCACGGGCACAGCCACCAGCGAGGTGGTCGGCGCGTAGTAAAAGAAGGAATGCCCCAGTCCTTCGCGGACGATCTTGCCACCGCGGTACTGCAGCAGGTAAGTGGTGGGTTGAACCTTGATGAACTTGATGCCGAACATAATGTGCCTTTCGTTTCTGTGTTTCTGTGAATCAAAACTGTGTCATAGCTCGAAGTTGAATCCACGTTTCCTCAGCTTCTCGTATTTGTCCGCGTTGAACTCGAACAACTGCGCCGGGCGATGCGGTCCCGCCATTTGCGTTTCCTTGAGCGGGACGAGCAGTCCGAAGCTCAGGACCTTCTTGCGGAAGTTCCGCTTGTCCAATTCCGTTTCCAATACGGCTTCGTAAAGGTGCTGTAGCTGCGATAGCGTGAACTTCGGCGGGAGCAACTCGAATCCGATGGGCTGGTAACGCACCTTGCCTTTCAGTCGTGCCAGCGCGGTCGCCAGAATGTCAGCATGATCGAAGGCCAGCTTCGGCACTTTTGAAATGGGAAACCAGCGGGCGTCCGCGGCATCCGTCGCGGCCTTGGTGTCGTGCGCCGCCAGTTTGACGAGCGCGTAATAGGCGACGCTCACCACGCGTTCGCGCGGATCGCGGTCCACCGCGCCGAAGGAATAGAGCTGTTCCAGAAAAACATCTTTCAGCCCGGCTTCCTCGGCGAGTTCGCGGCGCGCGGCTTCATCCAGCGTTTCATCCACGCGGACGAAGCCGCCGGGCAGCGCCCATTTGCCTTTGAATGGCTCAAGGGCGCGCTCGATGAGCAGAACCTTGAGTTCGCCTTCGTCGAAGCCGAAGACCACGCAGTCCACGGTCAGGGCGGCTCGGGGATATTGGTAGGTGTGTGGCATAATTCGCTTATGTTGTTCTCAACGCAATTGAGCGCGCAGCTCCATGAGCAGTTGACCCAGACGATTCCGACCGCCCCCATCACCGCCGTCGGCCCAGTAGCGGTCATTGGTTGTGTGCTCGACGATTTCGGCATCCCCCGTTGAGAGCAACAGGCTCTGCAACGCCGGATGTTGGGTGAACTTGGCCCGCAATGCCTCGCGCATGATGTCGTCTTTCACGCCTTCCCAACCCAGGCGCAACATTTGTTCACGACTCCGCCCGAGGGTGGCAGCCACCATTGGCGTTTCTGCCAGCCGAATGGCTTCTTCCTGATCAGTGCCTGCGAACTTCTGAGCTTGGAAATAATGTTCCGAGGTTGGCCAAAGCTTGCCTTTCAACTCGAAAGGATACGGCGCGAAGTTGGAGAATTCGCCGTAGGGCTCGTTCACTCGGTAAAAGAGTATTTGTTTCGCGTTCATCTTTAGTAAGTGTTAACTTTACACGTTCCATTGATAGTGTCATATTCACACCATGTCAAGCGGCAAACTGAAAAAAGTTAAATTAGCCGCCGGCTTTGGTAATCTTGTCGGCGTGAAAATCAGCAAGGTCAACATTGTTGTTAACCGGACCAAACCGCACGCGGGGCAAACGGCCGCTGCGCTCAAAGCCTTCTTCGACCGGGAAAAGGTCCATCAGGACTGGGTTGGGACGATGCCACCGCAGAAGAACCTTTATCGCAAAGTCGCAGCCTTGCACCAGCGCAAGGCCGACCTGGTCATCGCGGTGGGCGGAGACGGGACGCTGTTGCAGGCGGCGCATCGCTTTCGCGGTTCGGGTGTGCCGATCCTTGGCATCAATATCGGTTACCTCGGCTTCATCACGTCCATCCATGGCGACCGCGTCCGGCAGGAGATGAAGCGCGTGTTAAACGCCGAGTTTGTCATCAGCGAACGCACGGCGCTGGATCTGGAAATCCGTAATGGCTCGAAGCGCATCAGTGGCTGGGCTTTGAACGACGCATTGATAACTCGCGGCGGCAATCCGCATCTGATCGGTGTGCAGGCGCGAATCGGCCAGCGACGGCTCACGAACTATCGCTGCGACGGCCTGGTCATCGCGACGCCCACGGGCTCGACGGCGTATTCCCTGGCCGCCGGCGGCCCGATCATCAGCCCCGAATGCAATGTGCTTGTCGTTACGCCGATTTGCCCACAGTCGTTGACGAACCGATCCGTGGTCGTCAATTCCACCGAGCCGATTGAATTGCAGCTCGACGCAACTTCCGGCCCGGCCGAAGTGCAGGTGGACGGAATGAAGCTCACCCGGTTGACCCCGGCCAGCACCATATCGGTCAAGACGTCGCTGGACACCGTGCCCATTGCGTTTTTGCCGGAGATCAACTATTACGACGTCCTCGCCGAGAAATTGAAATGGCGTGGCGACGGACTTTCCAAACCCAAATACGGACACGCATGAACTGCCTGCCAAATGTGGCGCAGACGTCCAAGTCTGCTGTGTCGCGGGTTTCCAAACCGGCCGCGCTTCGAAAATTCTCATCTTTGCCGATTTGGAAATCGGCGATACAGCAGATTGGGAAACCTGTGCTACCCAAGCGACACGCATGAGCTATTTGCTTTTTCCCGGCCGGCAGCTGGTCAACACGCGGTTTCAGGAGGATTACCTGCGGCGGGTTTTATCCACCAAACCGGACGGGCTGCCGGGCTTCATCGCCGGTCGCTCCCCGTTGGGTGAATCGCCAAGCGAAATCGTCTTCGCGATCACCTCGGCGAATCAGGAGAATTCGCGCTTCAATCCGATTCCGTTTCACGTGCGCGCGATGGGGGTGGATCGCTTCGCCAGAAATCTGCGAGCGAGCCTGCCTTTTCGCTTTCGTGTATTCGGCATCCCGCACTATGGGCACACGCAGAATTTTGCCGAGTTCACGGTGAAGGAGATTGCACACCAGAGTGAGCAACTCATCCAGTTAACGCCTGAGAATTGTCTCGTGCTCTGCTCCACTCCGGAAGTGACACGGCTCTACCTGGAATCGGGATTCGCCATTGCTCCGGCAGAAGCAGGGGAGCCCGGGCCCAAGCCGGTGACGCCCATCGAAATCATCCGTGAAATCGGCGCGTGGGGTTCGGATTGGCGGAACGGCCCGCTCGCGAAGGCGCATCTGGCAGCCAGCCACCGCGGGCTTTTTGAAGACCTCCCCGAAGTCCCACAACGCATCGCACGCCTGTATCAAGACCCGCTTACCAACCAGGAAGGCAGCCTGACCGGGACGCGCAACTACAGCACTTATGCGCGCGGGATGAACGAGATCATCCGGCTCAAGTACCTCGACATTCGCGCCGGCATCAAACCCGGCCGCATCGTGGACGAAGGCTGCGCTGACGGCGCGTTGCTGGCGGAAATCAGCCGCGATTTTCCGGACGCGGATCTGTTTGGCGTGGATTTGTCGGCAGAGTTCGCCGGGCGATTTCACGAGCGTCAGCGCGCCGGGGAATTCGGCGGAGCGTACGTCCACTTCTTTCACCGCAATCTGCTGGACACCATTTTCGAGCCGGAATCGGTGGACACGACGATATGCAACAGCACGTTGCACGAGTTGTGGAGCTACGGGGAAGGTGAAAAGTCAGTGCGCAGCTATCTCGCGGAGAAGTTCAAACAGCTCCGACCCGGCGGGCGGTTGATCATCCGCGACGTGGTCGGACCGGAAGAGGGCGGTCGGGAGGTTTTGCTTTGGTGCTCCGACACCGACGGGGAGAATCCGGCCCCGGCGCATCTGGCTGACCATCGGCAGCGTGATGCGGCCTGGTTGCAGCGGCTTTCCACGCGCAGCCGCTTTCGACTGTTCGCCCGGGACTTTCTTGGCGGCAGTCGCCCGTTTCCGTTCTCCGAAGCGAACCTGGCGAATCGGTTGGCGTTCCGGCTCACCCTTCGTCAGGCCGCCGAATTTCTGTCCAAGAAGGATTACACCGACAACTGGGTATCGGAGATGAACGAGGAGTTTTGTTTCTGGAGCTTTTCGCAGTGGAGGGCGGTTCTCGCTGAGACCGGCTTCCAGATCCGGGAGAATCCCAACGAACCCGCTGAGGACTCGCGCCGCTACACAAGTTCGTGGATCGCGCAACAGCGCTACGATGGCCGCGTCGCCTTGCATGATTTGAATGGCAGAACGTTGCCCTGGCCGCCGACAAACATGATCCTCGTGGCGGTGAAAACCGCATCCGTGATGCCGTTCACGAAATGAAAGTATTCGAATGGATCTTGACTTTCAGCATCGTTTGACCAACCTCAACCGCATGGCGAACGCTTCGGATCTGCTCGAAGCCGTTATCTATCCGGGTGGCAAAAATCCACAACCCGGATGATTCGATTCTAGTTCATCCCCAAGGAACCCCATGGCAGCCAAAACTCTCAAACTAACCCTCGGCGGCAAGGAAATCGCCGCCACGCTCGAATCCAAAATCAGCAAGGATGACTTGTACGGGCGCGTCGTGCATCTGGTCGAACAGGGCGGCAAAGTCATGGAGCGCGGCTGGTTGTTGCCGGATGGCACGACGTTCCGCAAAAGCCAGGTGGCGATGACATCCGTGGACCCGGAAGGTTCGCCGGCGGAATCTCCGGACATTCAGTGCGCCGGACAGAAGCTGGAGCTTAGGCCGAGTTCGTTCGACGGTGCAGAAGCACTGGAGACGGTGCCGCTTGAAATCCTGGCGCGGTTTGTGAACACGGATGTTTATCCCATTGAAGCCGGGGGACTCGCGCCCGGGCTTTATCGTGGCAGCTTCAATTATCGCAAATCCGCCCGCCCGCGCGATGCGCTCGTGCTCGTCCGGGAGGACGGAGCGTTTTTGCTGGTCGGCCAGCTCAAAGCCTGTCCGATGGTCGGCCGCACGGTGGCGTACCAATTCTTCGATGCCACCGCCGGCACGGGGGAAGAGGCCGGCGATCCACTGGATTTCAGCATGATGTAATCTGGCTCAACTTTTCAAGGCATCCCATGCTCACGATTCATCTCGAAAACGAAGGCCGCAGCGCGCGCGTGGGGTTGAGCGCGCCGACCGCGGAAAAAATCATGGCCCCGCTCGAGCAGGTCACCAGCGTCGGCAAGGTCAAACGCGTGCAGGCGTTGAACGGACAGAATTATCTGCCGTCCACCAACGCGTCGCAATTGATCGAAGGCAACCCGGAATTGGATTTGCAACTTGCCGGGCGGTTGATGCGCGATGCGACGGCGGTGTATCTCGATCCTTCATCCGCACAACCAACGATCGCCACCGAGTTCAAGGAAGTGGAGGTGGTTTACACGCCGGAGGGACAGGAGAAGGAACGGCGCGCCCGCGTCTTCCGCACCGCGAACGTGGATACCACCGCGCCGTTGAAAATCGTCCGCCGCCTGCCGGTGAAGGAATGCCTGACCAAATTTGTTTTTCGCGGGATGCAGCAACTCGTCCACACCGACGGTCTGACGTTCGACTTTCTGCACGGATTGGCGAAATCGTTGCAGGACAGCCAGAGCATGGCCCTGGTTGGAGCCGGGCCGAAAGGGGCCGGACCGTTGGTGTTGCGCGACGGCGGGACACCGTTCCGCGCCTTCCTTTTTGGCGAAACGGAAGGCAATGGCGATGACGCGCGCTATCGCCTGTTGCTTTTGTTGTCAGACCAGGAACTCAAACGTCCGGCCGCGCCGGCTCCAGCACCATGATTGACTCAACCCGATTGACCCATAAAAGTGGCGACTACGCCTTTGGCCCGCGCGCCGCGGTGACGGATCGCGTGTTGCTCGAAGTCGCCGAGTTGTACGAAACGGAAGTCTCGAACCGCTTTATCGCGATCAAACCCGCCGATCTGCCCGCCCGCTACGGTCCGGACAGCCGCGTGCTCGCCACGATCAAATACGACGGTGAAGGCGTGTTTGTGTATTACGAAGCCGGGCGCGCCCCGGAGATATTCACGTTCAACGCGCCCTCGGGCCGGGCGCGCGTTGGCCTGCCCTGCCTGAAGGAGCTCGCGGCGAATCTCAAGGCGCGCGGCACTAAAAAGATTCTGTTGCGGGCCGAGCTTTACCTGCGCGAGACGGTGGACGGCCACCGTTGCGCCAGCGCGGACGTCACGCGTGCCAGTTATTCGACCGATGCATCCGAGCCCGGCCGATTCCGGCTGGCGTTGCTGGATGTGATCATGCAGGACGGGCGCGATCTGCGGGTGCATCAATCCGATTTCCTTGCCATCTGGAAATTGCTCGGCGAACTGGGGGGAACGAACCCGGACAAGCTGGTGCATCGGATGGAAGGCAACGAAGTGGCCGGAAACGAGCTGCCACGCGTGTTTGAGGAAAAGACCGGTGGCGGTCTTGAAGGGCTGGTCATTCGCCGGCTGGACCGGCCCGAAGTCTGCAAGCTCAAGCCGCGGCGCACGATTGACGCGGCGGTGGTCGGCTTTGTCGAAGGCGAGTTCGAGGGCAACTACGGCATGATGTCCTTGCTCACGGCGCTGGCGTATCCGATGGCCAAGGACGGAATCCAACTGCAATCCATCGCGCGCGTCGGATCAGGATTCAACGACCAGGACCGCGTGGACTGGCTCGGTCGGTTGTCCACCTTGCGCGCGGACGCGCCCCTCGCCATGAGCGACAGCGATGGCCGGCCCGTGCGGTTCGTGAAACCGGGCTTCGTCGTGGAACTGGAGGCGGAGGACGTTTTGCCCGCCGACGAGGAGGCAAGCGGACAACAGGTGTTCGGCTGGAACCATTCGCGTTGGAGCTTCGATGGCTTGGCGGCGTGTCCGCGGTTGCTGCTGCCAACCTTCCATCGCCTGCGCGCGGACAAGGAATTTTCACCTCAATCGGTCCGACTCGCGCAATTAACCGGACGCGAAATCGCCACCCCAGAATTGATCAACCGCAACCTGCCGTCCCTGGAGGTCATGCGTCGCGAGGTGTACACCAAGGAAGTTAAAGGCGCGTTGGCCGTGCGGAAACTCGTTGTCGGGCGGCGCCCCGCCACCGCCGGGGCATTTCCCTACGTGGTTTTTTGGACGGACTTCTCGGCTGGCCGCAAGACCCCGCTGGAAGTGACGACATTGTTCGCGCACACCGAAACGCGCGCGGAGGCATTGGTGAGGAAGTTAATCGAGGAGAACGTGACAAAGGGATTTGATCTCGTCGGCGCACCCAAACCGGCAGTGGCCGAACCCGCAGCAGACTCCGCCGAAGCACAGCCAAAAAAGAAAGGGGCGAAGAAAAAAGCTGCGACAGAGGAATAAAGCATATTGTTTGCCTCACCAACTCACTGATTCGCTAACTCTTGAACGATTTTCCCATGCCTGACCTACAAGACGGCGAAAGCGTGGAGATGCAAGGCTCGGGGGCGAAGCCTTACGTCCTCAAAAACACCGGCGGCGTTTACTCTTGCAGTTGCCCGGCCTGGCGCAACCAATCCATCGCCATCGAGAAACGCACCTGCAAACACCTGCGCAAGCTGCGCGGAGACGCGGCCGAGGAGGCACGCATCGGCGGCGCACTGCCTCAACGCCCGGTGCGAACCAAGAGCGGTGACACCGAAGGCGCAGAAGATTCCGGTCCGCCGCTGCTCCTGGCCGAGAGCTGGGACAACGCAGCCGATTTATCAGACTGGTGGATGAGCGAAAAGCTCGATGGTGTGCGCGCCTATTGGGACGGGAAACAATTCCTCTCACGCCAGGGCAATATTTACTACGCGCCGGACTGGTTCATTGAAGGACTGCCCGCCGCGCCGCTGGACGGAGAGCTTTGGATTGACCGGAAAAAGTTCCAGCGCACGGTCAGCATCGTCCGGCGGCAGGACAAAAACGATTTGTGGAATGAAGTGCGTTTTCTCGTCTTTGACGCGCCAGCGGCGTCGGGAGGATTCGAGGACCGGCTGGCTTTTCTCCAGGAGGCGCTGGCCAAGGGGGCGGCAAAGTTTGTCCGCCAGCATCCTCACGAACGGTGCAGAAGTCTGGAAGCGCTCCGAGCGGAACTGGCGCGGATCGAGGCCTTGGGCGGGGAGGGCTTGATGCTGCGGCAGCCCGGATCGAAATACGTGGCTGGACGTTCCTCCACGCTGTTGAAGGTGAAAACCTTTCACGACGCGGAAGCGGTCGTGGTGGGTCATCAAGCCGGTGCGGGCCGGCACAAGGGCCGCCTGGGTGCGTTGCTCGTGCGTCTGGCGGACGGAACCGATTTCGCCATTGG
Source organism: uncultured Bifidobacteriaceae bacterium (assembly GCA_964458575.1). Classification (GTDB taxonomy): domain Bacteria; phylum Verrucomicrobiota; class Verrucomicrobiia; order Limisphaerales; family JADLHS01; genus CAYWMD01. The sequence goes on from CAYWMD010000003.1 coordinate 9,499, forward strand.
CACGGGTTTCAGCGACCGCGAACGCGAGAACCCTCCCGCCGTCGGAGCGACCGTGACTTTCCGCTATCAGGAACTTTCGGAGGCCGGTGTGCCGCGCTTCCCCAGTTGGGTCGGCTTGCGTCACGATGTCGCGTTGAAGGACGTTAAACCGGTTGCCTCCGCGAAACCTCAGCCATCTGCGCCGGTGAGAATTGAGGGTGGTTCTACCAGTGCAACCAAGCCTCGTTACTTCGAATTTGTCGAGGGCAACTCCAGCAAGTTTTGGGAAGTCTCTCGATCCGGCAACGCGATGACCACGCGCTGGGGTCGCATCGGTTCCGCCGGCCAGTCAAAGACAAAAACCTTCGCCGACGAACAAGCCGCAGCCAACGCCGTGGCGGTTCTCATCGAGCAGAAGACTGATGAAGGTTACTTGGAGAAGGCCCGTGAGTAGTCCAAGCGGTCCAGATGAGTGAAGCCGTTGAAAACCTTCTTTGGTGGGTGATTCCAGGTGAACTTGCGGGCATGCCCATGCCGTTCATCCATCCGGAACGACGCTTGAACGGCGGAGGGGCGCTGGAAGATTTCGACGACGAGTTAAAGGATTTGCAACGCCTGGGCGTGCGCGCCGTGATTTCTTTGCTTAATCTCCCCTCGGATGAACCAATTTACGAGTCTGTGGGGTTTTCCTACCTATGTCTGCCAGTTGCCAATGGCCGTGCACCGACGGTCGAGCAAGTAACAGATTGTGTGCGATTCATTGACGAACAACGGACGGCCCGGCGTCCCGTGGCCGTGCATTGTGAGGGCGGCATCGGCAGAACCGGCACGATGCTCGCCGCGTATTTCATCAGCCAGGGCGCAAGCGCCAACGAAGCCATGCGCCGAGTTCGCGTGGTTGAACCCGCCGCCATCGAGACGGCGGAACAAATTTTGTTTTTGAGCGGGTTCGCCGCGCAGAAGGAGGTTGCGAATGAATAAACGGGCACGCCGCGTTTGGAGGTCATGTTGCGCAACCATCCTGCCCTTCGTAATCGCTGTGGGTTTCGGATGCTCCCGCTCGAAGCCCACCCGCGCGTCAGACGAGTTCTTCGAAGGCTGGCTTCGCTCGCATGGCGAAACAAATATTGTGTTTGATTCCAATGGCGTGGGCCTGCCCGGCCGTCCGACCCGGTTACGGTGGTCGTTGTACGGATCAACCCAGCACACAAACAGCATGGATGCTGAATTGGAATTCCGGATCCGTCTTCCCGATCAACGTGAAATTGTGGAATACGTGGCCGGTTCTGGAGCAACCCTGCAACAGGCCGAGAATGACGCAAAATTGAATTTTGCGCTGACCACCTTCCATGTGATTTACGGTGGCTTCCTTAATCCGAAGGACATGCATTACGCCGAGGAGCCGATTACGAACAATGGTCAGCTGCGTTTGCTGGCGATTGGGGACACAATGACACGCGGGCAGTCAACGAACAGTTCACCGGAGATGTTCGCCTTGCGCGACCATTTCCGGAAAATCATTTCCGCTTACCCGCTTTCGCCGCACGTTCACTGGATTAAAATCATCTACGCGAATCACCACGCCCGCACCATGCTCTGCTCGGTCACGCTCGACAACGAGGACTGTCCGGCACTGACCGAATCTGTCCAGAAGCTGCCCTGGCCAAAGCCCGAAGAGTTCTACATGGTGAAGCAGTTTATCGTTGTGAAGTGAGGCTGGCCATCAGCCGTTTTCTTGGGGCGCGCGATGATACTCATCCAGCCATTGGAGACTGTTTGGCCCGGGGCAGGCGAAGACCATGTTCATCACGTTGTCTTCCGGGTCTCGAAACACCCACACTCCTCCTTCCGTTCTGATGTCTCGCTTTTTGTTGCTACGACTACATTCAAATAGGATTTTTGCGGAATTCAACGCATCTCGTACCTGTTGCATTGGCATCGGAAGCGAAACCCAGGCCAGGCCATCAATGCACGCTGGGAAGGGCCGTCCCAGTTCAAAAGCCAAGCCATAGCCAATTACACAATGTTCTTCAAAATACACACTCAGAAAATCGTAACGCCAATCTGCTGCCTGGCTCTCGCGGCCATCCCAAGATTGTGGATCACCGAGCAAACGGCGGACTTCCTCACGGGCCAATCCGCATTTGAGTGGTCCGAGTTCGCCTGTTCTTAAGAACCTTAGCAGAACTTGGTTCATTTTTCCTTCTTCGTTGTCAGCCGCGCCGCGAGTGCTTTCAAATCCTGTTTCTTAAGCACGCCTTCGATGAGTTCAGGCAACTTGTTCGGCGTGCAGCCGAAGCATGGCACGCCGCCCTCGGAAAGTTTCTTGGCCACGCGCTCGTCGAAAGTCGGAATGCCGCTATCCGACAACGCCAGCAGGGTGATTACTCGCACACCGGACGCCACCATGTCGTGCATGCGCCGGATGAGTTGCGACTGGTTGCCGCCTTCAATCAAATCGCTGATCAGGAAAAAGATCGTCTGGTTGGGATCGGTGATGAACTTCTCGCAATAAGCCACGGCTTTGTTGATGTCCGTGCCGCCGCCGAGCTGCACACCGAAGATCATGTCCACCGGATCGTTGCCGCATTGCTCGGTCAGATCCACGATTTCGGTGTCGAAGGCGACGACGCGCGTGTTCAGCGCCGGCAGTGAAGCGAAGATTGAACCGGTCACTGAGCCATAAACCACGGACTCTGCCATTGACCCGCTCTGATCCATGCAGACGATGACCGTCCAGTTGTTCGAGCGCTGGGCGCGCGAATAAAAATAGACTTTCTCGGGAACAATCGTTGCGAGCGACGGTTGGTAATTCTTCAGGTTGCGGCCGATCGTCCACTTCCAATCAATGTTGGCAGCATTCGGCAGCGGTGAATGTTCCTTGCGATTGAGCGCACCCAGCACTGCCTGACGGATCCGTTGCTCCAGCAGGCGTTTGATCTTGTCCACGACTGCACGCACCACCATGCGCGCCGTTTCCTTGGTGCGCTCCGGAATGCGTCCCTTCAACGACATCAGCGTGCCGACGAGTTGCGGGTTGGGTTCAACGTTCTTGAGCATCTCCGGCTCGAACAGCAATTGCGTCAGTCCTTTCTTCTCGATCGCGTCGTTCTGGATGACGGTGACCACGTCCTCCTTGAAATAGCTGCGGATGTCGCCGAGCCATTTCGCCAGGTTCGGCGCGGATGGGCCAAGCCCCGCGCTGCGCTGGCGACCGCGTTGCCCCTCACCCTCGCCGGTGGATTCGTCGTAAATGGCGGCGAGCGCTTCGTCCATGCCGATTTGCTCCGGGGAAAGCTGGCAACCACCCGCGCCGCCCATTCTGCCGAGCGATTCCTGCGCGTGCTGGCCAAGAATCAGCCGCCAGCGTTTGAATTGCTCTGGGTCAACGGGGTTGGGCATTACAGCTCCTCAAAGTTAAAATCCGACAGTTCATCGAGCTTCTTCCTTTCCTTCTCGGTCAGTTCCGCGCTCAAGACCTCGCTGACGTTGTCTTTGTTCACGCCCCAGATTTCCCCAAGGTTCTCCGTGATGCTTTGCTTTTCCTGCGGCGAGAAGTCGCCGAATGCACGGCGCAGAAACACCAGCGCGCGTTTGAACTCGTCGTCTGTGAGCGAGGCGACGTAGCCGTCGAGTTGCTTCCACAAGGCGAGGCGCGTCAGCAGGGCGTAGCGATTCCGCTGGGCCAGCCCCTCGAACCAGCCCGCGCCCAGGTCGGCCGAAATGCCCGGCGACAAGCGCCGCGAAACCTCCCGGGCCAGTTCATCGTTGGAAATCAAATTCCGCTCCACCAGCAACGCGCAGGCATAGCCGGACAACAGCGGATTCAAATGATCGGCCTGGGCCAGCTTCTGGAGTTCGCCGACCCAGAGCGGTTCGTCTATCAGCGACGTGTAATCCAACGCGACCTTGTTCAACTCGTTGATGCCCGTGACCATTTTCCGGGCCGCGGCGAGATCGCAATTGGCCGCGCCCACCAGCGACAGCGCGCCTTCGAGGAATAATTGTTCGAGCAACGGCTTCAGCGGTTCGGCGTCAAACTGCCGCACGTCGCCGTAACGAATCACGAGGCCGAGTTCGTAGGTCGCGCTGGCCAGGGCGGTGAAATCCGAGGAGTCATTCGCAAGCCGTTGCAACGTCTGCCGTGCGAGTTCGATGGAACCGCTCATGCCGCATTCGCACGCCTGGCGGATGATCGTCGCGGCGTCGGCAATCGAGGTGCATTTCTCCAGGCGTTGCTTGAACTTGAACGCCACCGCCAGTTCGATGGTTTCACCCAGCAGCACGGCCTCGACAATGGCGATCTCCGCCTCGGGCGTCCATTGCAGCGCCCAACGCTCGGCCCAGGTCGTTCCCTCCTGCCGCACTGCCTGCTTCTGGGCGAAGGGAATCTCCAGGACGGCCACACGATGCAAGAAGCTGGACCGATGCAAATCGAGGAAGGCGGCTTCGGCCGTCTTGACGCGACGATTCTCACGCAGGTCGAGATCAAGGTCGCGCTTCACGCCGGTTTTGAACTGCTCCAGCTTGAGCCGGCTCAACTCCCGATAGAAATCGTCCTGAATGGAAGTCTGGCTCACACCCTTGGCCAGCGCGCCGATGGCGGTGCCGACTTCCACGCGCAACAAAGATTCCCTCACCACCGCCGGATCACCCTGACCGAGCAGCGTCACCGCCGCATCCTGCAACTCGCGCAACGTAGGCAACGAACCTTTCATGCCAGCCATCGCCTCGGCGAGCCGCACGCCTTCGATGACTTCCGCCGTGGAGCGGAATGTTCCTGACGCGCGTAGTTCCCGAACAACGTTGGTGAGAAACAGTGTTGGCAAACCTGCCGCGGTGTTCTCGTTGTAACTGTTCCAGACCATCTCGAAGTAAGCCGGGGCGTGATTGCCCGCGCCATAGCCGGACTGCGACGACAGCTTGAAAAACGAATACGGCATGAGTGTCATCTTCGACTCGCGCTTGCGCAGCTTGGCGAACTCCTCATCCGTCATCGGCGGCAACTCCGGCCCGAGCGCGGTGGCGTGGAATGCGCCGGTGACGACGACGATTTGCTCCGGCTTGATGCCATCCGCGATGGCCTGCTGAATCTTGCGGCGCATATAAGCCTCGCGCACCAGGTTCTCGGCGGCGTGTCGCGTGGAGAAATCTTCCATCGCGCGTAGTTCTGCGCCGTAGCCGCGCGCGGCGTTCAGGTAGCTGTCGGCGGCGCGTAACTGCTCGAAGTGACGTTCCCAATACGTTTCGTAGTCGGGTTCGCCCGCGATTTCGGCGACCCGGTCGTAAACCGAATCGCGCTTGGGTTTTTCCTCGACGATGGGAGCGGCTTCTTCCTCTTCGTCCTCCGCTTCCCCGCCGACGATCTGGGCCAGGGTCGGTTTCTCCTTCTTTTCCTCCTCTGTTTCCTCAGTTTTCTCCTGTTCAACCACGGCCGCACCGTCATCGCGATCCATCAGGCCGAGGAACACCGACGCCGGCAAATCCATGAAGCGCGCTTTCGCCTTGTTTTGCTGACACCAGAGGAGAGCCTGATATTCCGGGCTGTAGGTCGCCAGCGGATAGCAAAACGTCCGCACCGGCGCATCCGTCGTGTAGGCGAGAATGGCGATGGGCAGTTTGGATTTCGGACTGACGATGTGGGGAATCAGTTCATCCGCGTCATCCGAGCCTTCGATCAGGACCAGCTTGGGCCGCACGCGATCCAGCAATTGCCGCAAATGCCACGCCGCCGCCGGGGAAAGGTGACGGACTCCGAAGATGTGCGGGGCGGGCGGCATGATTCAACCACGAATGGACGCCAATGGACGCGAATGCTGTGCCGTTAAGGAGCGCGGCTGTGTCTGGAGGATCAGCCTGAGTGGATTCCTACAATGGGGATCAGTAATGCGCGCTGCGACTGGTGCTTCGCACACAGTCGCGCTCCGCGAAAGCGGCGTGGCGCTGCACTTCCCGCCGCAGTTTAAGAAGAGCTCAGCCTTATTCGCGTCCATTGGCGTCCATTCGCGGCTCATTCCCCCACATGCTCCGAGCACGCCGTGAACAGCTCGCGCCAGCTTGCGCCGCGTTTCTTCATCACGTTGGCGAGGTAATCTTTCCAGACGACGACATCCTTCTCGTCGTCCTTGATGACCGCACCTTGTAAGCCGGACGCCAGATCGCGGTCGCTGACAGCGCCATCGCCGAAATTGCCGGAGAGCGCCATGCTGTTGGCGAGGAGTGAAATCGCCTCGGCGGTGGAGAGCACACCGGAAGGTGTTTTCACCTTGTTCTTGCCGTCGAGCGTCTGACCGGCGCGCAACTCGCGGAAGATGGTTACGATCTTGATGATGGCCTCCTCGTCGGGGATCTTCGCGTGGAGCTGGAGGTTGGAGGCCAGTTCGCCCACGCGTTTGGTGACGATGCCCACTTCGGTGTCCAAATCCGCGGGCGCGGGCAACACCACAAGGTTGAAGCGTCGCTTCAAGGCGGCGGACATGTCGTTGACGCCGCGGTCGCGCGTGTTGGCGGTGGCGATGACGGAGAAGCCGCGTTGCGCCGGGACTTCGGTTACCAGTTCAGGAACCGAGAGGCGTTTCTCCGATAGCAACGAAATCAGCGCATCTTGCACCTCGGCGGCGCAGCGGGTGATTTCCTCGAAACGCGCGATGCTGCCGGATTCCATCGCCCGGAAGATGGGGCTTTTGATGAGTGATTCGTTGCTTGGGCCGCGCGCGATGAGCATGGCGTAGTTCCACGTGTAACGAATCTGTTCCTCGGTCGTGCCGGCGGTGCCCTGGACGACCTTGGTGGAATCGCCATTGATGGCCGCGGCGAGATGTTCGGACAACCACGACTTTGCCGTGCCGGGTTCGCCGATGAGCAGCAGCGCGCGGTCGGTGACGAGCGTGGAGATGGCGATTTCGACGAGGCGCTGGTGGCCGATGTATTTGGGCGTGATGTCGAGCTTGCCGCATTTGCCGCCGCAAATGTAGGTGAGCACCGAGCGCGGCGACATGCGCCAGCCCGCGGGGACGGGATGTTTTTCGGCTTTGATGAGCGCGTCCAATTCTTCGGCGAAGAGAATTTCGGCGGGCTGGCGGAGGTCTTTGGATTGTTCTTTGGGCATAGGTTTTGGTTTCAGACAGAAAGATTGGGAGACAGAAAAATGGGGATGCCAATTGCTGAGTTTTTTCTGTCTGAAAATCTTTCTGTCATAGGCTTTGGCTTGGCTGATTGGTCGGGCGCAATGGTGCGATGGCCTCGAGGAAACGGTCCACAAACTTTTCATCGAGCTTCGCGGCGAACTCGTCGAGCTTCGGCAGATCTGCCGGTGGCAAATGGCGGGCATTCTCGAAGAGGAACTGCAACTCGTAATCGAGGAATTTGGCGCTCTTGACCTTCTTCGCGACGAGTTGGAGGAAGTAGTCGGTGACTTTCGGATATTGGCAGTGCACGAGCGCCCGCACGATCATGCCGGCATCGGAAGTTTTCTTTGCATCGCCCAATTTGAGCAGATAGTTCAGCGCCGCCTTGTGATCGGGCCGCGCCAGACAGCACACGATTGTTGCCTGATCGGTTTTGATGGCGGCGTCGAGCCAACGTGAGTCCCATTCAACATTCGCAAGTGTGCCTTCCCCACACACGTCCTCGTCGAATTCAAATGCACCGAACTTGTTGCTCGTTGCCCTGATGATTTGTTGGAGCGTCTCGCCCTTGTGCTTGCCCGCACCCTTGGTTTGATCAAGCAGACTGGCAAATTCCTCGAAGACCTTTTCTTTCGGCCACGCGCGGAGTGCGCAATAGAGGATCTGGGTAAAGGCGGCCGCAGGAAGCGTATTGCGCTTGCCCAGCACGGCTTCAAGCGTCCGGGGCGAACCAATCTCGTACAGCAGCCAGGACATGCGATCTGCGATGTCTTCGCCCGTCGTGTAAACCATGAAGGCGGCTTTTTTGGGCGCTTTGAACTTGGGAAGCTTGTCGTATCGCTCGAAGCAGGCCATCACGAATTCCTCTGTTTCGGCGTCTCTACGATCTTTCAAGCAGTCGAGGACTTCAACGAATTTCGGGATTTGCTCTTCTTCGCCTTTCAGGAGCAATTCGAACACGCGCTGGCCTTCTTCCAGAAGCGAGTTCAACACCTGCCGGTTCCGCAACGCGCGGAACGGGCCGACAAGGATGTCCAGCGTCTTGCCTTTGACAAGTTCGGTGAAGAGTTTGGTGATTTCCGGGCGGTCATGTTCCGCCAGGGCTTCGAGCGCAGCGGCGCGAAGTTGCTTGTTCTTCGCGTTGGCCTGTTCCATCACCAGCGGCAGACAATCCTCATGTTTGCCAAGACAAGCGATGGCGGCGGCCTTGACCTCGGGCGAGCCGTCTTCGAGCGCGGCTTTGCACAGATCCAGCGTTCCAGCCGGGTCGAGCCGGTGCATGACCGTCAATTTCCTCGCGTCCTGCTTTTTGCCTTTGAGGTCGAGCGTGGACTTGAGCCGCGGCATGACGCCCGGACCGTAGGCGGGCAGAACTTTTTCCGCCACCAGATCGGCCAGTTCCGGATAGATGTCGCCCAGCGCCTGGATCGCGGGGTCAACCAACCGCAGGTCGTTGAATGCGCCGCGCTCGACCGCGGACTTCACGGTCTCGAAGCGGCCGCTGCCGGTGCTGGTCAGCGCCTGCACCAGCGGTTTGAGCAGACGCGCCGTGGTCCTGGTGCTCGTGCAGGCCGAGGGGAAGGATTCCAGTTCGCGAAAATCGCCGTCGGTGCCCGACTGGCCCTGGGTGTAGAGAATGGCGTTGAGCAGCGTGCTGAGGTTCAGCAGGTTTGCCGCAGAATCGGCTTCTTTGCCGTTCACCACATCATTGATTGCTTTGGCGACCTGGGCGAACACGGGAACTTTCGCCCCGGCCTGTTCCAGCGGTGGCATGAGTTTCTTCAGCCGAAAATCGCCGACGGCCAGCGGGCCGCCGGCGATGGCGAGGCGGCGGACTTCTTTCGCGGACTCTTGAATCAGGGCAAGGCTCATAAGCGGGAACGGAAGACAGAAAAATTACAGACAGAAAAATGGGGAAGCGGAATTCCGTTGATCCCAATTTTTCTGTCTCTAAATTCCTCGGTCTTCATTTGGCGGATGACTTTTTGGGTTTGGATTCAATATGTGAGCCGGATGATTTCATCGCCGGTCACAATGCTTAGCGGTTTGGCGAGGAGCTTCTGCAAATCGAGATCATGATGAAAGCGGACGAGCATGGCTTGGTCGTGATGCACGGATCGGGGCAGCATCGGCAGCAACGGCAGCGTGGCGGGTTCGCCATCGTGGTGGTCGTCGGCCAGGACCAGCCGCTCCCCATCGGCACCCTCAATGATCACGGCATCGCCCGCGTGGCCCAGGGCGCGATACTTCACCAGCGCGAAGGGATGCCGGTCACCGAGCGGTGATTTCAACTGCGTCTTCACGTCCTTGATCACGGCTTTCCAGTCCGCCCTGGCAAAATCACGGGCGCGGGCATGATCCGCTTTGGCAACGGGGCGCGGCTCGCTGGCTTCCCAGCGCACCCGGGGATTCAGGTTGCCCGGGTAAACGCAAAGTTCGGGACACACCATGACCTGGAAGCAGGAATCGTCTTCGCGAATGTGCCGGGCCGCGTGATAGGGGCGATAGTTGCGGGTCAACTGCACCGCGCCGGTCTGGAGGTTGAGCCAGACGCCGGTTTCGACGAATTCCCGGCGCGTCCAGTCATCGTGCGAGTTGAAGGCCAGTTGGAGCAGTTCGACATTCGTCTGGACCAGGCCCGCGTCCTTGAGTTCGCGCAATTGCCAGGCATGGCCGAGCCACGCGGCGATGTCGGTCTCCGTCTCGGGTTTCAGTTCCGGATCATCCAGGCGGGTCTGCAAATACTTGCGGCCTTGTTTGCAGAGCGAATGCAGGCGGTTCAACTGATCTAGGGCTGTGCTGTAAACCCGTTCCCGTTCCGACGCCTTCAGTTCATCTTCGGAACTGATCTGCGAGCGATAGAACAACCCGGTCAAGGCATGCAGGGCGTTTTGCGCGCCGGGGAGATAGGCGTTGCCGAGCTGCTTGGCTTGTTCTTCGATCTGGCGGGCGGACTTGGCGTTGAGGGTGCCGAGTCCGGAACGCACGAGATCATTCACCAGCGATTCGAGCAGGCCGAGCCCGTCGAGCTGCGTCTGGACCTTTTTCTTGAGCGCGCTGGTGTTGACCTTGTGCGGCTTGTCGGCCTCGACCTTTTTCTTTTCCACCCGCTTTTCGATCTTCGCCCGCTTTTCCGTGATATCGGCCGGAACCTCCTTTTCGGAAAACTTTTGCCCCTGCGCGTGCGCATACATCAACGCCAGCGAATGTTTGCAAGGGAATTGATGACTGGGGCACGTACAACGGTAAACGGGTTTGCTCGGATCGGAGAAGTCGGCGGAGGGGCGATAGTTGTCCGCGCCGCTGCCCTTGCAATCGCCGAAGAGCAGCGTGCCGTCCGGCGATTTGAACAGGCCGACCAGCTTCTTTTTGATGACCACGCCGCGCGCGTTCTTGATGGCGGCGGCGTTGGGCGCTTGGGAATCCACGAACGCTTCGTCAATCTGCATGAAAGGCCTCCGTTGGGGGAAAATCTACAGAACACCCAGATTGGGTTGGCGGGACGGCATCGCTTTGATGGCCTGGTTCCACAGATGCTCCAAAAGTCTGGGTGCGAGCATAGAAAGCATGCGCCGGCCCGGCAAGAAAATTACCTCGGTGTTTCGGGGTTTTGGGCAACGCCCGAAAGTTGTTTCAGGACAGTGCAGCGATCCGTTCGCGCAAGTCGGCCAATTCGGTTTCAAAGCCACCCGATAGGATCGGGAAGCGGCACCAGGTTTTCGGATCAAGATTCTCGTCGTCCAGATGAAATGACGGCGCGTAACGCTCGCGCTTCCATTGATTGCGACTCCAAAGACGGAAGAATCGCTCGACCCAGACGCCGAGTTGCTGAGCCGAATGCTTTGGGAATTGCCCCCTCATTAGATCGAACACCTCCAGCGGCCCTTGCTTGTCGCGAATGGCGGCGCGTTCAATCGCATCCAGTACATCATAGGGCATTAGATCATCCTCATCCGTTTGCTTGCTGCTGGCCGGACGGAGTTCGGCGGTCGGCGCCTGTTGGTTGATGGCCGCCAGCGACGGGATCGGATTCAAGCCATCGGGGCCACGAGTTTCCATCCAGCGCAGCCAGCGTCGCAGCCAGGCTTTGTCAATTCCTGCGAGTGGACTCAAGCCGCCACTCGTGTCGCCATCCATCGTCGCATAGCCGACCGCGGCTTCGGAACGATTGCTGGTCGAGAGGAGCAGCGCGTTCTTGAGATTCGCGAGCAGCCAGATGCCGGGCGAACGCACACGTGCCTGGATGTTCTGCAGCGGCAGGTCATGTTTGGCCCAATCAAGTTGAATTCCCGTCGCGTTCTCCATTGTCTGAGTATAGCGACGCACAATGTCTCCGATTTCCCATTCGTAATGCGCGGCCCCGATGGCTTGCGCCACGGCACGCGCCGCATTCCGGGTCACCAAACCGCTATGCTCACTCGCCTGATAGACGGTGGTCAGCAATTGGCGCGTGACCGCTCGAGAATCATCGGTCACCGCCAGGTCTTGAATGTGCGAAAGCTTGGCCTTGAATCCCTCCGGGCCAAGCTGCTTCAAGCCCAGCGCGACCATGACGTGGACCAGACTGGCAGTGGCCGCAGAATCCGCACCTCCGCTCAGAGAAACAACGAATCCCTGTGACTTGCTCTTTCGCAGGTAGTCGAAAAGGGCAATGGCCTCCGCTCTCGTGAATTCTTCCTCTTTCGACAGAGTTTGCGATTCACTGGTGGCAGAGCGGGCATCGGCCTTGATAGTTGGAAACTCGAACGGCAACTGAACCAGGCCATCATCTTTTGAATTCAGTTCTGGTTGAAAGCTGGCGGTGCGTGCCTGGCTCAGCCGAATCGCCTCCACGTCAATGGTTGCCGTGGTGAGGCTGAAATCCTGAAAACCGAAGCGTGGACCTTCGGCGATGATTTTGCCGCTCGCGGCGATGAGCGCGCCGCCATCGTAAATGGCGCGACCGGCTTCGTTGCCAACAAGATTGGCGTAAACGTAACCGGCGCCGAAGGCCCGCGAGCCTTCGCGAACGAACCCCTTCCGGATTTCCAGTTTGCCAAAGGCGAAGTGGCTGGCGCTGGGATTGAGAATCAAGTCCACACCGTTCAGTGCAAGCGCCGCGCCCGGACGATTCGCCACCCAAGCGTCCTCACAGATTTCGAAACCCAGTCGGACGCCGCCGCATTCGAAGTACAGATCCCCGATGGGAAAGGTCTCGTTTTCGATCGAGACTTCATGGCGAACTTTCTGCGGCCAGGGCTTGAACCAGCGCGGCTCATAGTGAATGCCGTCGCCGGCAAGAAACCGCTTGGCTTTGAAGCCGGCGATGCGTCCGTCCACCACGAGACAGGCACAGTCAAACAACCCGTGCTGGTGAATGACCGGCAGTCCGAAGGCAACGATGATACCGCTTGTTTCCGGCAGAAGTTCTTTCAACATTTTCCAAGCGCGACCGACCGTGTTCGCCGATAGAAATGCATCCTCACAGCCGTATCCAGTGGTGCAAAGCTCCGGCAGGCAAAGGACGCTTACTCCAGCGTCGCGCGCTTCGTGAATTGCCGCGCGGATGCGGGACTCGTTCCCCGGCCAATCCAGGGGAACCTGATTCAACACCGCCGCTCCTACTTTGATGAGTTTCATGGTTGCGCTGGCTTTTCCCCTTTGGTGCGGAGGATCAATTCGGTTTTGAACTCGTGCAGCGTGAATTCCAGTCCGGCGGGATATTGATGCGGATTGTCCAGGCGCTTGATACCAGGGTGCAGCATTGCCAACTGCCTCTGGGCGCGCGCTCGGATATCGTCCAGCGATGGCAGATCATACACAATCTTCCCGCGCCGTAGAACAGGCACGAGCAGATCTTCGTGTTTCGTGCCGGCACCAAAATGTTTGCGTCGTGTGGCGTCAGCGGGGTCAACAATGGTGACTTCTGACGGAATCGGTCGTGTTTCATCGCAGATGGCATCGCCGACAAACTCATTCCGTCTGCAAAACCGGCGCACCTGGAGAATGCCGGGATTGGTGCCTTTCACCGCCTGTTCGGACAGCTTGATTTTGTGCTGCCAGTTGCCGTCCGGCTCGCGAATGGCCGACAGCTTGTAAACGCCTCCCAGCGCCGGTTGATCGTAAGCCGTCACCAGCATCGTGCCCACACCCCAAACGTTGAGCTTCGCGCCCTGTTGCTTCAGGCTTGCGATGAGATGCTCATTGAGATCATTGCTTCCAACGATCACAGCATTCTTGAATCCGGCCGCGTCGAGCATCTTGCGCGCTTCAATGCTGAGGTAAGCGAGGTCGCCTGAATCAAGCCGGATTCCGACGAGTTTGTGGCCGGCTTTTCGCAACCGTTTACCCGCGTTGACGGCATGCCGGACGCCCTTGAGCGTGTCGTAAGTATCAACCAGCAGAATGCAGTTGTTCGGAAGTGCTCGGGCGTACGCTTCAAAGGCTTCCGGTTCGTCGTCAAAGGACATCACCCAACTGTGAGCGTGCGTGCCCTTGACAGGAATGCCAAACATCTTTCCGGCCAGAACGTTTGATGTGCCGGCGCAACCGCCAATATATGCCGCCCGGCTCGCCGTCAGAGCGCCGTCAATACCCTGCGCCCGCCGGAGACCGAACTCGATTACGGGGTCGCCTTGGGCCGCAAGGCACACGCGCGCGGCTTTGGTAGCGATGAGCGATTGAAAGTTGAGCAAGTTCAACAATGCGGTCTCCACGAGTTGCGCCTGCAAAATGGAACCGCGAACGCGCACCAACGGTTCCTGCGGAAACACCACCGTGCCCTCGGGAATGGCGTCCACATCCAGACGCAGCTGCAGATCCCCGAGATATTTCAGGAATGCCGGCTCGAACAATCGCCTGCCATCATTGCCTTTCAGGCTTTGGAGATAATCGAGGTCTGATTTGGCAAATCTGAATCGGCGCAGATATTGAACCGCGTCGGCCAGGCCACACGCCAGAGTGAACCCTCCCTTGAACGGCTGCTTGCGAAAGAGGAGATGAAACACCGCTTCCTGATCGGCCTTGCCGGATTTCCAGTAACCATACGCCATCGTGAGTTGATAGAGGTCGGTCAGCAGGGCCGTTGCGCCCGGAATCGTGTTTGCCAAGGTTTTCATTTCTTAGTGTCATATACACACTATCAAACAGGTTGTCAAGCAGTGCGTGAGATTCTTGCGCTATGGATGCCTGCAACGCTTGCCCGCCTCGGCCGTCATCCCCGGGTGCTTTGACCTCGCCTGATGGATTCGTTGTATGGCGGCGCGGACGAACCGGCGAACAGCCTCGAGCCGTTGCCGTATCACGTCACACGCGCGCGAATTGTGGAGCTGGTTTGCGGCACCGGCTCGACTGCGGTGCTTGCCAACGGCGAGCCCTCACGCGGTTCGACCGTGCGTTTTCAGGGAGAGCGCAGGCGATAGAAGACCGCCTGGTTGTCCGGGTCCGCGGTGATGGTCGTGGAAATGACTTGAGCGGTGCCGGGAACGTCGAACCACCTGTCCGGGGCCAGACCGTTGGTTTGGGCCTGGAGAACCCAGCCCTGATGGTCAAGCGGCCAAGCGAGCGCAAGGGTTTTGCCGCTGGTGCTGGCAACGAGGCTGATCTCATTTGTGGCAGTATAGGGATTCATCACTCCGGGCAGAATTTCGTGGCTGGGGGACTGCACGCAGTTTGTGTCAATGGCCCTGGTCAGCAACTCGGCAAACGTGTTGACATCCACATCCAGGTTCGTGAACGAATTGTTCCCGCCCGGAACGGCCAACTGCAAGGTGGCCGGCGGTTCGGCCAAGGTCAGCGGTGTCAGGTTCCGCAGTTGGTCGAAAGTCTGCGCGGTGTAATACGTCCGGACGATATTCTGACTGGTCGCCTTGACCTGGCGCAGTTCAAAGACGAGTACGCCGCCAGGAGCGCAGAAGTCCGGTTGATAGCCGGGCAGACACCAGTGGAGATTCAGGAGCCCGGCTAGTCCGGCGACGTAGTAATCGGAACTGGTAACGACCACGACCTGTGAGTTCGTGTCACCGAATGCTCCGTCCACGGTCGCACCCGATGCGGCCTGTTGCAGGGAGCGGAGCAGGTGATGGCCGAGGTTGGAGCTTTGGACTCGGTTGAGATAGGGCGAACGCATTTCCACGGCGATTTGCAGGATGGCGATCCGGGTTGCTTGGGAAAGCGTGGCCATGGTCAACCGGCCCCAGCCGACCTCGTTGGTCGGAAAGCCGTCACAGTATTGCATGACGAACGGGTCGGCGGTGTTGACCACAGTATCGAACCCGCCCATGTCAATTACACCGCCGCTAAGGTAACGGGACACGTTGGTCGTCAGTTGCAGCGGCACGCTGGCGGCCAGCGTCATGGGCAACGTGGTGGGATCCATTGCGCCCGGGGGCGCGTTGGTGGGCGCCAGGATTCCGGGCGGATAAATGGGCTCCGTACCGGCCGGATAGAGCACTCGGCTCAGAAGCGAAAGTTCGCCACTGTAAGCGGACGCCAGATTGTCGCCGTTGCCGTAAATACCTTGAACACTGACCAGGGCCAAATTCGTGTCAATGGTCGTCACTCCGGCCAAGAGAGGATCAATCACCGGGTCCGGAACATTTGCCGGAAAGGTATGCACGGGAATATTGGCGTTCGGAACGAGCCCGGCACCGAATTGGGCGCATGTCTCGTAGGAACGCTGAATCGTATTGGCCCGAAAATAACAGCGCGTCAGGTTGCTGTCGGCGTCATCCGTCAGCCGGCCTTCGTGGACAAGATAATCGCGAAAATAGGAGCCGAGCAACCAGGCGCAGTGCTGTCCATTGGTGGTGAGTATGCCCGGCGCCGCAGAAAATCCGGGAAACGGATCCGCCGCGCACTGATTGAGCGTATTGGAGGCGGTCGTGGTGGCGCGAATGCTGTGGCGACCGAAGAAGAAAATCGCTTTAAGCACGGTGCCGTCGTCCGTTGATTTGATCGTCTGCGCCGTCGCCGGAAATTGCGCGGCCAATGCAACCATCAGGCCTGTCCGGAGAACTTTGCGCAAAAATCCCACAGCGAAATTGCCGGGTTGAATGGCCGGTTCGGACTCGAGGCCTGGCGCGACATAATTCATCACCCTCTTATCGTCGCGCCCGTCGCTTGCGTTAGTTAAACCATTCAGCCTGTGTTGTCATTTGCTGGACTTTTCTTGGTGTGCAAACAGGCCGAAGGAAGGGGCGCTGGGCTTCGCCAGACCGGAAATGCAAATACTGGCGCGGCGGAGGAAAATCCGCGCGTCGTCCCGGATGAGCCGGTGATCACCGAGCAACCACACCAGCACCGAGCCGTTTTTCAGGCTGGATCGGACACTGGTAATCAACCGGGTTTCCGCGGAACGCTGTTTGAAGTTTCTGCGGTTCAAAGGCGCGGCCGGAGAAGCAAATCCCCGCCCGCGTTGGTTAAGTGGCTTCGTAATTTTCGTCACACTCCGGCGCGTTGCCGGACTTGAGCGGCACGAAACCGCCGGGCACACCCAGCACGAGCGTGTTGCCCGCGTTCTGCGCCGCCGAGCGCGACTGCATGAGACGCAGGTTCATCAGGGCCGGGTTGCTCTCGGAGCAGGGTCCGCTTGCGGACAGGCCAATCTTTCTGGGCTTTCGTCGCGCATTTTTCTTCTTGGTCTGGCATGCCGAGCCGAAGCTCAGAGAGCGAAGGCTGGTTGTCCCGCGCGGCAACGGGAGCGGGAGGCGCACCCGCCTAAATGAGTTTCTGCGGCTCAACTCGGCGTCTTGGTCGAGTTTCCCGCGATGAGGATTGGCCAAGCCGGCTTCCGTTCATTACCCTCGGTTGCCAACGTGAAATCTGCATCGGATGCAGCCAAACGGATCATGCAGCGCACTCCTGCTCCCAAACCTGGGCGAACCGTCGCGGATCGCCGAGCAATCCGATCCATGGCCAGGGCCGATTCGTCCGCGAACTTGATCAAGCGGGCCGGTCAACTTCGTGACCACGGTAAACTTGCCGCAGCTGAGGCATTGTTTCGGAAAGCGCTCGTGTTACGCAGGCAGTCACCCGCTGCAAACCCGGCGGCTGTGGCCCAGTGCATGAACCACCTCGCCAACGTGCTGTTCGAACAGGGGCGATATTCCGACGCCGAACCATTGTATTGCGAATCGTTGCATATGAGGATGAAGACGCTGGGCAGGGAACATCGCGACGTCGCCTCGAGTTTAAGCAACCTGGCAAACCTTTTGCAGAACACCAATCGGTGCGATGCGGCGGCACGGCTTTACTCACAGTCCCTCAAAGTGAGGGTAAAGGCGTATGGCGTCCAACATCCCAATGTCGCGATGTGCCTGGCCAACATCGCCATCCTGAAACAGGTGACCGGCAGGCGCGCACCCGCTGAAAGGCTCTTCCGCAAAGCCCTGCGGATGTTGGAACACACCGTAGGCACAAAACACCCGTTGACTGCTTACACCAAATCAAATCTTGCCGACTTTTTGTTGCAGACCGGACGCCGTCGGGCGGCGATTTCGCTCGCGAAGGAAGCGTTGGCGGATTTGAGGAAGGCTCTTCCCAAGGGCCACCACTACGTTCGGTGGGCCAGCTCGGTTTGGGCGCGTGCTGACGCGCAGCCCGTAAAACGTTCGCGCGCATCGCGCAGCAAATCGTCAATCGCAAATCTGAAATCGTAATTGGCTTGGTGCGGTTGCCGATATGATGATGCAGTTTCTCATCGAACGGGCGAAACGAGTAACACACGAACGCGGTTACAGTCCACTTATCCTTTGTCGGGGTGCAAAATCTTGAAATCAAATATGTGTGGATTTCCTGGAAGAAAATGGAGCGAGCGAAGGGATTTGAACCCTCGACATTCACGTTGGCAACGTGACGCTCTACCAGACTGAGCTACGCTCGCTTCCGTTCAGCGTTGCCAAACTACGGGTTTTCGGGGCGATTGCAAGCCCAGATTTTGGCTGCTTTTTGGCCGCTTTGCGGGTTGACACCCCGCGCGCGCAAATCTAGCATCCCACCCTGAATTTTTTGCGAGCAGGCCAAAAACCAGCCTGCCATCGCCCCCGGAGAGGAAGTGAAAAACGATTGACCGAAATCAGACTTAAAAAAGGCGAGCCAGTGGAAAAGGCCCTGCGCCGGTTGAAAAAGAAAATTGACCGCGAAGGGACCTTGAAAATTGTCCGCAGCCACCGCCATTACGAAAAGCCCAGCGAGCGGCGTCGCCGCAAGGAAAAGGCGGCGCGGTTCTCAGCCATGCTGAGCGCCCGCTATGCCGACCTGTGATTGCCGATTCAGGCGTTAAAAACGTTGAACCGTTGAATCGTTGAATCGTGAACCGATTCGCCGATTCAACGGTTCAACAGTTTAACCATCCAACCATTCCGAAAAATGTATTCACTGTCCACCTGCTGGAATTCCCATCGTCATACGGATGGCCGCGCCATGCTGCGCGAAATCCGCGAGCTGGGATTTGAATACGCCGAGCTGAGCCACGGCACGCGCATCACGCTGCTGCCCGGCATCATTGACGCGGTGGACGCGGGCGAAATGAAAATCTCCAGCCTGCACAATTTCTGCCCGCTGCCGATGGGCGTGACGTATTCCGCGCCGAACCTCTTCCAGTTCTCTGCCGAGAAACCGCGCGAGCGCGAGATGGCCATTCGTTACACGCTCAAGACGCTGGAGTTCGCCACGCGCGTGCAAGCCCCGCTGGTGGTGCTTCACCTCGGCAGCATCGAAATGAAGGATTACACCGGCAAACTCAAGAAGCTGCTGGAAGGCGGGGAGAAGGATTCGTCGAAATACCAGAAGCTCTGCGCGGAAGTCAGCCAGAAGCGCGAGACCAAAAAAGACGCATTTGTCGAACGCGTTTACGACACGTTGCGAAAAATCCTGCCGGAAGCCGAGGCGCGCGGCGTGCGGCTCGGTTGCGAAAACCGCGAGGCGCTCGAGGAAATCCCGTTCGAACACGATTTCAAATTCCTGTTCCGCGAACTCGCCAGCCCGTCGCTCCAGTACTGGCACGACACCGGCCATGCGCAGATCAAGGAAAACCTCGGCTTCATTCATCACGCGTTGCATCTCGAATCGCTGGCCGACCGGCTCGCGGGGTTTCACATTCATGACACGCAATTCCCTGCGCGCGATCATTGCCCGCCCGGCACGGGCACCGTGGATTTTGCCGCGCTCAAGCCGGTGGTCAGGCCCGCGCATATCAAAGTGTTTGAGTTCAGCCCGGCGCTGACGGTCGCGGAGGTCCAAAGCGGCGCGGCGCACGTGAAACGCATCTGGGGCGACGATTGAATCCATGGTTTGCGACGGACGCGGGTCTTGGCAAATCCGCCCGCAAATTGTAAATCCTAGTCGCAAATGAGCAAAACGGCGGGATCGGCGACACACGAACTGGCAACGCGAATCGTTCGCCGTCTTCACGACTCGGGCCACTCCGCCTTCTGGGTGGGCGGTTGCGTGCGCGATTTCCTCTTGGGCCGCGAACCGGGCGATTATGACATCGCTACCTCCGCCTTGCCGGACCAGATCGAGCAACTTTTCAAACGCACCATCGCCGTCGGACGCAAGTTTGGTGTCGTAGTGGTCGTGGAAGCAGGACGACAGTTTCAGGTGGCCACGTTTCGCGCCGAGTCGGACTATCGCGATGGTCGGCGGCCGGAGAGGGTGACGTTCAGCAGCGCACGGGAGGATGCCCGCCGGCGCGATTTCACCGTGAACGGACTCTTCTACGATCCGATTGCCCAGAAATTGCACGACTGGGTTGGCGGCGAGAAGGACCTGCGCGCAAAAATCATTCGTACGATCGGCGTGCCAGAAGAGCGGTTTGCGGAAGATCACCTCCGATTGTTGCGTGCCGTGCGCTTTACGGCGCAACTGGGTTTTCAAATCGAACCACGAACCTTCGCGGCCGTCCGGGCCAACGCCACGAGGATCACATCCATCAGTGCCGAACGCATTCGCGATGAGCTCATCAAGTTGCTCGCCCCGGCGGAGCGGGGCGCCGACCGCGGCCCCGGCCCCTCGCAGGTCTTGAAGCGGGCCGGGCCGGCGCCCGGCGCTCCGGCTGCGCGCGGGCTTGAACTCCTGCGCGACAGCGGCTTGCTCGAACACGTCCTGCCGGAAATCGCCGCCACTGTCGGCTGCCAGCAATCACCCGACTTCCATCCCGAAGGCGATGTGTTCACGCATCTTTGCCTCATGTTGAATCAGATGCCGGTCGGCGCCGACGGGTTGTTGCCGTGGGCCGTGCTCCTGCACGACGTGGCCAAACCAATCACGGCCTCGCGGGATCCCAAGACCGGCAGCATTCATTTTTACGAGCACGAGAAAATCGGCGCCCGGATGGCTGAAGCAATCCTCGGGCGCTTGCGCTTTCCCCGAAAACAAATCGAGGCCATCATCGCCGCCGTGCGGTATCACATGCAGTTCAAGGACGCGCCGCAAATGCGCAAAGCCACGCTGCGGCGGATGCTGTTGCGCGAAACCTTTCCCCTGGAACTGGCCCTGCACCGGCTTGATTGTCTCGGTTCGCACGGCCGGCTGGAGGTATTTGATTATCTGCTGCAACAATCGGCGGAACTGGCCCGGCAACCGGAGATCCGCCCGCCCCTGCTGACCGGAACGGATTTGATCAAAATGGGCTTAACGCCCGGCCCGGCCATGGGCAAATTGTTGGCGGAGATTCGCGAAAAACAGTTGCAGGACGAACTGAAAACCAAAGCCGCCGCGCGCACGTGGGTCTTGCAGAAAGTCCGGGCCGCCGGATGATCTCCAACCAGGAGGTATTTTCTGCTTGAAATGACCCGCGGCCCGCTTGAGGCTCAGGCCCGAAGTCACATCCCGGCAAACGGGAACACACGCCATGAAAACAATACCTAGCAGGCATTTGGCCGGATTGAACACAGCGATCGTCTGGGGCGGCGTCGGCATGATGCTGCTCGCCGTTGCAATCGCGGGTTGCTCCGGTGGCAAGTCGGACAAGGTCATCATCCGCGGTTCGAACACCTTCGGGGAGGAATTGGCCCCGCAGCTCATCGCGGAATTTCGCAAAGCGCATCCCAACGTGGTTTTTGACACGGAATTCAAAGGCAGCACCTACGGGTTCGGCGCCTTGATGGTCGGGCGTTGTGATATCGCCGCGTCGTCACGCGAGGCGACGACCAATGAACTGGACATGGCCAAATCGCGCGATGTCGCCTTCAACGAGTATCCCATCGGCACTTACAGCGTGGCGGTCGTTGTGAACGCGACCAATCCGGTGGGCAATCTGACCGCCGCTCAGGTGCGGGACATTTTCACCGGCACCATCCAGAATTGGAAGGATGTGGGCGGTCCGGACGCGCCGATACATCTGCAAATTCGCGACCCGATTTCCGGGACCTACCTGGGCTTCCTCGAACTGGCGATGGACAAGCAACCTTACGCGCTGGGCGTCAAAACCCATACGAATTATATGGACATCGTTCACGCCGTCGGCAGCGACGCGAACAGCATCGGCTACGCGAGCACTGAACTGGCGAGCAGCGCCGGAATCAAGCCGGTGGCTATCGGCGGTATTGCACCAACAGCCGACGCCGTGAACCAGGGCCGTTATCCCTACGCCCGGTTGATCCGGTTATACACCAGCAAAGCCAGCGAATCCGCCGCGGCGAAAGCGTTCATCGAGTTAATCCTGTCCCCCCGCGGCCAGAAAGTTCTGGATGAGATGGGTTTCGTGCCGCGCAAATAAGCTGCCTGGCTTCAGCGCTCCGGCGTCCAAACCTCTGCCTTGACACGTTGCGTGAATTCGCGAACGCTCCGTGAACTGATTGGTAAACTCGAAATATGAAAATTCTCAACGCCGCAAAATTTCTTGTCCCCACCCTGCTCGCCGCAACCTTGATTTCGGCCTGCGTCACCGCCCAGCCCGAAGCCGGCTTCACCAGCCTGTTCGACGGCCAGACGCTCAACGGCTGGAAGATGATGGAGCAGCACGGCGCGGGTTACGGCGTGAAGAACGGCGTGATCTATTGTGCCAAGGGTGGCGGCGGAAACCTGATGACCGAAGGGGAATATGACGACTTCATTTTCCGGTTCGAGTTCAAACTGGAGGACGGTTCGAATAATGGCGTCGGCATTCGCACCCCGCTGGCGGGCAACCCAGCCTATCTCGGCATGGAAATCCAGATTCTCGAAGAAGGCGCGGCCGACCGGGGCAAGTGGGGCAAGCTGCAACCGGCGCAATATCACGGCTCGGTCTATGACGTGATCCCCGCCAAGAAAGGCGCGCTCAAACCGCCCGGCGAATGGAACACCGAGGAAATCATCGCGCGCGGCCGGCACATCAAGGTCATCGTGAACGGGAAGACCATTGTGGACGCCAATCTCAACGATGTAACCGATCCGGCCAAGATCATGAAACATCCGGGCCTCTTTCGCGAGCGCGGCCACATCGGCTTTCTCGGCCATAACGACTACATCGAGTTCCGCAACATCCGCATCAAGGAACTGCCGCGCAAGGAAGAGGACAACCAGGCGCCGGAAGGCTTTCAGGCCTTGTTTAACGGTAAGGATCTGAAAGGTTGGAAGGGTCTGATGAAATCGCCACTGGACAATCCGCTCAAACGCGCCGCGCTCACTCCCGAAGAACGTGCCTTAGCCCAGAAGCAAGCCGACGAAGATATGGGGGGCCATTGGCAGGCGCATTACGGTGAGATCGCGTTCGACGGCAAAGCCCGCAGCCTGTGCACGGTTAAGGACTACGCAGATTTTGAAATGTTCGTGGATTGGAAGATTCCCGCGCACGGGGACAGCGGCATTTACCTGCGCGGCTCGCCCCAAGTGCAGATTTGGGATCCTTTCACCCAGCCCACCAAACACGGCAGCGAAGTCGGCTCCGGCGGTCTGTATAACAACAAAACCAACGCGAGCAAGCCGCTCCTGGTCGCGGACAAGCCCATCGGCCAATGGAATCGGTTTCAGATCATCATGGTGGGACCCAAGGTGCATGTGTTCCTCAACGGGGAACTCGTGACGAAAGACACGACCCTGGAAAATTTCTGGGACCGATCCCTCCCGATTTTCCCCACCGGTCAGATCGAGTTGCAGAATCACGGCGATGCCCTCTGGTTCAAGAACATTTACATCCGCGAAATCAAAAAGAAGTAACGGCATGAAAAACAGCCTGTCGCGCCGGCAATTCCTCCGTCGCACGATCCTGACCACCGCCGGCCTGTGGGCGGCACCTTATGTCACGAGCGGGTTGCGCGCCGCTTCGCCCAACGGGACGCTGGCCCACGCCAGCTTCGGCAGCAGCGGCATGGCCCGCAGCGACATTCGCGGTCTCACGCGGGGCGGGCGGGCCCGATTGGTCGCCGTCGCGGATGTGGACCTGAACAAAGCCAACGCG
Source organism: uncultured Bifidobacteriaceae bacterium (assembly GCA_964458575.1). Classification (GTDB taxonomy): domain Bacteria; phylum Verrucomicrobiota; class Verrucomicrobiia; order Limisphaerales; family JADLHS01; genus CAYWMD01. The sequence continues at coordinate 32,962 of CAYWMD010000003.1, forward strand.
CTGAAGGCGGATTTCCCGGATGTAAAAATCTATCAGGACTGGCGCGAGTTGCTCGACAAGGAAAAAGGGATTGATTCGGTGAACGTCACCGTGCCGGACCATATGCACGCGGCGATGGCCATGTCCGCGATGCAGCTCGGTAAAAATGTCTATTGCCAGAAACCGCTGACGCATGACCTCTACGAGGCGCGCCGGCTCACGGAATTTGCGCGGAAGAAGAAGCTGGTCACCCAGATGGGCATTCAGATCCATTCCAGCCGCACGTATCGCGAGGCGGTGCGCATCGTTCAGGACGGGGCGATCGGCAAGATCAAGGAAGTCCACGCCTGGAGCGACAAAGCCTGGGGTGACACCCAGCCCCGCCCGGAGCGGAGCGATCCGATTCCTGAAGGCTTCAACTGGGATTTCTGGCTGGGCACGGCCGCCACGCGACCGTTCCTCGGCAACGGCTATTATCATCCGAACAACTGGCGCAAACGGCTCGATTTCGGCACGGGCACGTTTGGCGACATGGGCTGTCACATCTACGATCCCGTGTTCAACGCGCTCGCGCTCACCGCGCCCCTTTCGCTCCGTTCGGAAGGACCGGCGCCGAACGAATGGAACTGGGCCATCAACGCCCGCATCGAGTATCTGTTCCCGGGCACGGCCTACACCGAAGGCAAAACCATCAAGATCACCTGGTATGATGGCAACCAGCGCCCACCCAAAGAAGTGCAACCGCCGCTCGGCGACGAAGATCTGCCCGGGCAGGGCAGCTTGTTCATCGGCACGAAGGGCATGATGCTCCTGCCACACATCTCCCGCGCCCAGCTATTCCCCGAGAAGGACTTCGAGAACTGGACCCGTCCCCAAGTGACCGAGAACGATCACTGGCAGCAATTCGTGGAGGCCTGCCTGGGCAACGGTACCACCTCCGCCAATTTCGATTACGCCGGGCCGCTCACGGAAGCCGTGCTCCTCGGCAGCGTGGCCACACGTTTTCCCCAGACCACTCTGGACTGGAACGCAAAGAAAATGAAATTCACCAATCTCAGCGAAGCCAACCAGTACGTCCGCCGCCGTTACCGCAAAGGGTGGAACGTCAAAGGCCTTTGATGACGCGGCGCGAATTCATCCGGCGGGGCGTGCTCGCGACCGCCGGTCTTTATCTGGCCGGCTGTCGGACCGCGCCGCGCAAACTCTCCGCGAACGAAAAGCTCAACCTCGGGGTCATCGGCGTCGCCAACCGCGGCGGCGATAACCTCAACGAAGTCGCCTCGGAAAACATCGTCGCGCTTTGCGACGTGGACGATAAATTCCTCGCCGCGGCGAAGCAGAAATTCCCCGGTGCGAAAACCTACAACGATTTTCGGCGTTTGCTTGACCAACGCGACCTTGACGCGGTGGTCGTCGCCACGCCCGACCACACGCACGCCGTCGCCGTGGTGGCCGCACTGAAAAGCGGGCGCCACGTGTATTGCGAAAAACCCCTCACGCGCACAATTTCGGAATGTCGCATCGTGATGGACACGGCGCGCCGATTTAAACGCGTCACTCAGGTCGGCACCCAGATTCACGCCCAGAGCAATTACCGGCGCGTCGTCGAGTTGGCGCAAACCGGTGCCGTCGGAGACATCCGCGAGGTCCACGTATGGGTGGACGCAAGTTATGGCGGCAAATCGTTGCCGAAAGGCACGCCGCCCGTTCCGGCCAACCTGCACTACGACCTCTGGCTTGGACCGGTGGCATTCCGGCCCTACAGCCCCGAGTATGTTCCGTTCTGGTGGCGAAACTGGTGGGCCTTCGGCGGCGGCGCCCTCGCGGACTTTGGCTGTCATTACCTGGACCTGCCGCATTGGGCGCTGGGCCTGCGCGCGCCGGCCAGCGTTGAAGTCATGGACGGACCGCCGGTGGATTCCGAATGTCCGCCGCCCTGGCTGATCGTGCGCTATCAATATCCGGCCGGCGAACGTCAGAACTTTTCGGGCCCGGTGCAACTGACCTGGTATCACGGAGGGAGACGACCTGCATTTCTCGAACCAGCGCTCGCAAAAAAATGGAGCAGCGGCGTGCTGTTCGTCGGGAGCAAAGGATGGTTGCTCTCCGATTACGGCCGGCATGTGCTGCTGCCGGAAAAGGATTTCGCCGGGTTCGTTCCTCCGAAGCCGTTCATCCCCGATTCGATCGGTCATCATCAGGAATGGATTCAGGCCTGCAAAACCGGCGGCGCGACCACGTGCAATTTTGATTATTCCGGCACGCTCACCGAAGCAGCGTTGTTGGGCAACGTCGCCTACCGCGCCGGTTGCAAGCTCGAGTGGGATACCAAAAAACTTCGGGCCAGGAACTGCCCCGCAGCCGAAGAATTCATCCAACACCACTACCGCCGCGGTTGGAGCCTTTGATCCAACCGTCGCCACGGCGCGGCGGCCGGCCGCCCGCGACGTCCACGCTCCATACTTTCTGCACCAACCTGCCGGTTCTGACTGGCCGAACCCGGGCTGTTTCGTCACTTTACGTCGCGCATGTCGGCGGCGTTGCTTCAGCTTAACAACGTTACCAAATCTTTCGGCGCGGTGCGCGCGCTGAAAGGTGTGTCGTTTGATTTGCACGGGGGCGAAGTCCACGCCCTGCTCGGCGAAAATGGCGCGGGCAAGTCCACCCTCATCAGAGTTATCACCGGGGCGCACCAGCCCGACGGGGGTTCGATTGAAATATCCGGCCAACCCGTGCGCCACCTCACGCCTGCTACCGCGCACAAGCTGGGCGTCACCTGTATTTACCAGCAGCCGGCGCTGTTTCCCGACCTCACCGTCGCCGAAAACATCGGCCTGCGGCTCGAGCCCGCCACGGCCTTGCGCAAGGTGAACTGGCCTGAACGCCGCCGCCGCGCGGCGGAACTCCTCCATCGCATCGGCGCGGACATTTCGCCCGACGCCGAAGTTCGTTCGCTGTCCATGCCGGAGCAACAACTTGTGGAAATCGCCTGCGCTCTCGGCACGGGCGCCCGCATCGTCATCATGGACGAACCCACCGCATCGCTGACACAGAAGGAGGTTCAATTGTTGTTCAAGGTCGTGCACGACTTGCGGCAAAGCGGCGTGGGCGTCATCTACATCTCGCACCGACTTGAGGAAATCTTCCAGTTGGCGGATCGCGTGACGGTGCTGCGGGATGGTGAGAGTGTTGGAACGCGGCTGGTTGGCAGCTCCGTTCCCCCTCACCCCGGCCCTCTCCCCAAGGGAGAGGGAGAAACACAGCCCGCTCGTTCGGTGATCGGAAGTGCTCTTGTTGTCGGAAGTCGGCCGAGTGTTCCCCCTCTCCCAGCGGGAGAGGGCCGGGGTGAGGGAGAAAACACCGCACCGGAACCGACGTTGAGTGAATCCGAACTCATCAAACTCATGGTGGGTCGCGAAGTTTCCCACATCTATCCGCCATCCGAAAGCGCGCCGGGCGATGTTGTCCTTTTGCTCAAGAACCTCAGTTGCACGGCGGGCGGCGTGCGTGATGTAAACCTGGAAGTGCGCGCCGGGGAAATTCTCGGCCTGGCCGGGCTCATCGGGGCCGGTCGAACGGAACTGGCCCGCGTCCTGTTTGGAATCACGCCCGCCGACTCCGGCGACATCATCCTCAATGGTCAACGACTCACCATTTCGTCACCGCAGGAAGCCGTCGCGCAGGGCATCGCTTACGTGCCGGAAGACCGCCGCCGCCATGGCGTTATTCTGGACATGCCCCTGGCGCACAACCTGACGATGGCCATTCATCGTCGCATTTTCCCTGATTCGTGGCTGCGCTTCGGCGCGGAGAAACAGCTCGCGCTGGATTTCATCCGCGACCTCGATGTACGAACCTCCGGCCCGGAAGCGCCGGGGGGTGCGCTCTCCGGCGGCAACCAGCAGAAAGTTTCCCTCGCCCGCTGGCTGGCGACGGAACCCAAACTTCTCATCCTCGACGAACCCACCCAGGGCGTGGACGTGGGGGCAAAAAGCGAAATCCACAAGATCATCCGCCGCCTGGCGAAGAAAGGCCTGGCGGTCCTGATGATTTCCAGCGACCTGCCGGAAATCCTTGGCATGAGCGACCGCATCGCTGTCATGCGGAGTGGAACGATCACCACCATTCTTCCGTGCCCGTCGGACGCGCATCACGTGATGGCAGCTGCCTTGGGGCAGGTTGAAGCCCTGCCAGACGTTAGCCGGGGGTGAGCGCAGCGACACCATGAAACGCCATTTCCGCGAACTCTCCATCGCCGCAGCGTTGTTGCTGATACTGTTCGCGCTGGCGGTTTTTGCGCCGGGGTTTTACCAAACCCAACCGCTGCTTTCGCTCCTCACCCGCGAGTCGCCGGTGCTCATCGTGGCGTGCGGCATGGCGCTTGTCATCATTGCGCGGCAAATTGACATTTCCGTTGGTTCCCTGTTTTCCGTGTGTTGCGTTTGTGCCGGTTTGTTTGCCTCCATGCGCTGGCCGGTGGCGCTGGTGTTGCCCGCGACCGTCGCCGTGGGCGCGCTGCTGGGCGCCATCAACGGCGCGTTGGTGGCCGGCCTTGGCCTGCCTTCGATTGTCGTGACGCTGGCCACGATGGTGGCGTGGCGCGAGGGACTCCAATGGATGCGTCAGGGCGTGTGGGTGGACCTGCCGGACGGCGTGCAGTGGTTTGGGCTGAGCCAGGTGAATGGCCAGATCACGATCATCGGGGTGGCGTTGGTCATATTTGTGTTCCTGGCCTGGACCTTGAAGCACCTTGCGGCCGGGCGGTTCCTTTACGCCGTGGGCTCAGATGCGGAAGCCGCGCGGCTGGCGGGTATTCGTCCGCGCCTGGGCACGTTTCTTACGTTCATTCTGCTGGGTGCACTCACCGGACTGGCGGCCACATTGAATATCGCACAATCCCCGCAGGTCGCGCCGAACTCCGGCGGGGGACTGGAACTGCGCACCATTGCTGCGGCCGTGGTTGGCGGTGTGGCAATTTCCGGCGGGCGCGGAAATCTTTGGGGAGTTTTCGTCGGCCTGCTCCTGCTGGCGTGCATCAGCCCCGCGCTCACGCACCTGCACGTGGAAGCGTATTGGGAGAAGGCCATCCAAGGCGCCATCATCCTGCTCGCGGTGGTGGCTGACGGGGTGCGCAGCCGGAAGCAAAATCGATGAAAAACCTTCCGGCAAAATCATGGTGGCAAAATCATGTTCTTAACACCGGAAAGAAAAATATTTTTGCCGCCATGATTTTGCCATAAATGCCGAAGCTGACCATGCCCATCGAAGTCCAGACCCAAATCCGCGTGTTCAACCAGGAGGAGTTTCATGCGCTTGATCGGAAACTCATGCGGATTGTATTTGATGTCCATAACGAGTTCGGGCGGTTTTTGGATGAGAAGCTTTACCAGCGTGAAGTGGCGACGCGCTGGTTGGAAGCCGGGTTCGGCGACGCAGAACAGGAGGTTGTCATCGCTGTCCGTCACGAATCGTTCGTCAAAGAATTTCGGATGGATTTGCTGTTCAACCGCGGATTGGTGCTGGAAGGCAAGGCCGCGGAGGCGCTTGTTGCGTCCCACCGCGCCCAATCACTGAATTAACTCGTGCTGACCGGGATGAATCACGGCACACTCCAAAAATGATTTTGCCACCATGATTTTGCCAACCGCAGTTCAACCTGTTTTACTTTGACCGATGGCGACCCCAACCCGGACCTGGAAGAACACGTTGCTCCGGCACGAAACAATTCTGCTGCTGGTGGTGGCGCTTGAATGGTTTTACTTCAATTCCGTCGGGCCGCGCTTCGGGTCGTTGGACAATTCATTCGATCTTGTGCGTCACTCGGTTGAGATCGGATTGCTGGCTTTGGCTTTGACGCCGATCATTCTTACCGGCGGGATTGATCTTTCCGTCGGCTCGTTGCTCGGTTTGTGTGCGATCGTTTTCGGAAAACTGTGGCGTGATGCGGGCCTGCCCATTCCCGCGGCCGCAGGTTGCACGCTATTGGTGGGTGCGCTGGCTGGCGGCTTGAATGCGTCGCTCATCACCGCGCTGCGGCTTCCGCCATTGATTGTAACGCTCGGGACATTCTCGCTGTTTCGCGGTCTGGCGGAGGCCATCACGCGCGGTATGGACACGTTTACCAATTTCCCCATCGCTTTTCTGCGACTTGGACAGGAACGGTTCCTTGGGTTGCCAGCCCAGGCCTGGATTTTCTTCGCTGTCGCGCTGGCCGTCTGGGTTCTGGTGCATCGAACGACTTTCGGCCGCTCATTTCGCGCCATCGGCTTTGCCCCCGAAGGCGCACGATACGCCGGTCTGCCGGTGGAACGCCGACTCGCGCTGGTTTACGTCCTCGCCGGCGTGATTGCGGCGCTCGCGGCGATCATTTACGTCGCGCGTCTCGGTCAGGCGAAGGCGGATGCGGGTACGGGCTACGAATTGTTCGCCATCACCGCTGTAGTGCTGGGCGGGACGAGCATTTTCGGTGGGTCCGGCTCGGTGAACGGTACCCTGCTAGGCGTGGCCGCGATTGCCGTGTTGAACAATGGACTGGTTCACGCGCGGCAACCGCGGGAAGTGGCCGGCATGCTGACAGGCGCATTGTTGCTGGTGGCGCTGTCGGGCGGTGTGTTTGCAAAAATGATTTCCTCTTGGCGGGCGCGGCGGCAAACTGTCGCGACCAACATTCAAACAACCGAAACGACATGAATCGCTTTTCGATCTCCCTCGCCATCGCGGCATTGGCCCTCGCCGGCTGCAGCAAATCCACGGACTCTAAACCCAACCCGGAAGCAGGCGGCGACAAGAAACCGGTCATCGCGTTCATGCCGAAATCACGCGGCAACGCATATTTCATTTCCTGCAAGAAGGGGGCGGACAAGGCGGCGCAGGATCTGGGCATCGAGCTGACCTTCGACGCGCCGAGCAACCCGGACCCAGCCAAGCAAAACGAAATCATCGAAACTTGGATCACGATGGGCGTGGATGCGATCGCCGCCGCCTGCGAAAACAAAGAAGGCATTTCGACCGCCCTGCGGAAGGCAAAGGCCAAGGGCATCAAGGTCGTTACGTTCGACGCCGACGCGTTGCCGGACGCGCGGGACTTTTTTGTCAACCAAGCCACGGAGGAAGGCATTGGCAATGCGTTGATGGACGAAGCGGCGCGGTTGACCGGTGGCGAAGGCGAATTCGCCATCATCGTCGGCTCGGTCACGGCGGCGAACCAGATCGAGTGGCGCAAACGCATCGAAGCGCGGCAGGCGGCAAAATATCCCAACATGAAACTGGTGGCCGTGCGACCTTGTGATGATCAAAAGGACAAGGCGCAAAGCGAGGCGACGATTTTGTTGAGCGCATTCCCGAATCTTAAAATCATCGTCAGCATCACGTCGCTCGGGGTGCCTGGCGCGGCGGAGGCGATCAAACAAGCGGGCAAAACCGGCAAAGTGAAAAACATCGGGCTAGGCCTGCCGAATGAGAACCGCCGTTACGTCAAGGATGGCGTAACCGACACCGTGATGCTGTGGAAGACCGAGGGACTGGGTTACCTTACGGTCCAGGCGGCGTATGCGCTGACCAAGGGGAACTTGAAGCCGAAAGACAAGACCTTCAAAGCCGGTTCACTCGGCGAGTTTCAGATTCAAGGGGACAACATTCTGCTCGGCGAACCGTTCGCCTTCACGAAGGAGAACATTGACCAGTTTGATTTTTGAACCAGTAACGATCCTTGGCGAGAGGCACTCGGGAGTATGGCCAATTTGATCAAATTCAGCCGCAAGAAAGCCGCAAAACATCCCGGCGCTCTTTGGGATGCCTTGAGTGAATTCCTCGCCTTCGCCAATATCAACGACCTGACGCCAGTGCAGCGAGTTGCCCATCTCGCCGAAGCCTATTCAAGCGCGGTTCTTGTGACGGGGCATCGAGAGTTTTTTCTCAACTCGGATCCCACCTGCCTCGACGAGACGGTTGTCGCTCTTCGGACCATCGGGGTTACGCCCCAAGCAGACATCCTGGCGGCAGCGATGCGAGAGGTAAGCAACGCCCGCGATCGTGCGCCAGAGCGATACGAGAACCGCCAACTCGCCGGAGTCGAGTTCGCCGACCTCACGGAGTTTGATGATGCATTCGAGCGATGCCCTCGATCAGTTGCCGATGCTTTGATGGAGTATTTTGCCAAGCACGAATCCAAGTTTGTTGACTGGAAACCTTGACGATCAAAACTCGCTCAGTTGGCCCGGAATGCGAAGGATTAACGGTTCCTTTTCCGGACCGGTTTTACAGCGGGCGCATTGGTATTCGCATCCAGCGTGTAACCGCTCTGAGGGTTGGTGCCGACCTTCGTTACGCCCCGCCGGGCAGCGAGTTCCGGGGGTTCGAGTTCGCTCCCCTGGTCGTGCGTCTCGGCAATCCATTTCTCCAGCGCGGCGCGCAGTCGGACCAGCGCCGCCTGATGCTCCGGTGACGACGCGAGATTGTGAATTTCGTAGGGATCAGCTTGCAGATCGTAGAGTTCCTCCTCGGGCATTCTCGGCGCACAGAGCTGCGCCTGCGCGGGTGTCAGCTTTCCTTCCGCCTGCAACTGCGGCAACAGGGACCAGACTGGATACGAACGTTGCTTGTATTCGTTGGGTTGCAGAAACGGGCGTTCCGGCGTGAAATTCCGGATGTAGCGGTAACGCGAATCACGCACCGTTCGGAAGCGAAAAACCGTTTCATCGCAACGGTCGCGCGCACCGAAAACATATTGCTTGGGCTTGGCGCAGTTGGGGCCGAGAAAAATGCTGCCCTCCATCTTCGCGGGCTTCTTCGCCCCGGCGATGTCGAGCATGGTGGGCGCGAGGTCAATGGACTCGAGGAGCCGGCTGTCCACCGAACCAAGTCGAAAATGGGCAGGCGGCGGAAAATATTTCGGCCAGCGGATCAGGAGCGGCACCAGCAGCCCTTCGTCGTAACAAAATTGTTTTCCCCGCACGTGCGCCTGACCGTTGTCGCCAAAGAACACGACGACGGTGTTGTCGGCCAGGCCATCCGCTTCCAGTTGCTTCAGAATCAGACCCACCTTGCGGTCAAGTTCCGTTGCGGCATCGAGATACTTTCCCCAATCCTCGCGCGCGATGGGATGATCGGGCGTCCACGGTGGCAGTTCGACTTTCTCCGGATCGGCATGCTTTGGCGCATGAAACGCGCGGTGCGTTTCCTGGAAATTGATTTGCGCATAGAAGGGCTGGTGCGATTTCAAATCGCTCCAACGGGCGGAATCGAAGGGCTTGCCGCGATAGGTAAAATTCCAATCCGTCTTGCCCGTGCCCTTGAAACTAAATTCCGCCGGCAGTTCGCGCACATTAACGGTGAAGTAACCGGCGTCGCGCATCCAGTCCGTGAGCACCCGCACGCCGGCGGGGAGTTCGTAACCGTCGTCGCGATGGGAGCGGTGATTGTGCGCGCCGATGGTGGTTTGATACATGCCGGTCATAAACGCCGAGCGGCTGGGCGAGCAGACCGGCGCGGTCGTGAAGAAACGCGTGTAGCGAACGCCTTGGGCCGCGAGCTGGTCGAGGTTGGGGGTGGAAACTTCCTTCGTGCCGTAACAACCGAGGTGCTGGCCGAAATCCTCGGCGATGAGCCAGAGGATGTTGGGGCGCGCCGGGCCGGGTTTCTCGTCGCTGGCCGTGCCCGCCAAACCGGCCAGACAACCACCCATCACGATGAAAATCCCGAAGGCAAACTTCTTCATATCAGGCCAATTCTGTCGTGGTTTTCCCAAGGGCGCAATCCCGGGCGTAACATTTTCCCCACGGCTGGCGTATTGAACCTCAGAATGAAGACAAAATATTTCATCATGACACTGGCCACCGTGGTTGCCGTGGCCGGGTTCACCATTTACAACGCACAAGCAGTTGAACGGGGCGGCCCGGGGCGGGTGCGCGGCCCGATTTTGCAGCGCGTCGCCCAGCGGCTCAACCTCACCGATGCGCAAAAGACGCAGATCAAAGCCGTGTTGAAGGCGGACCAAGCTTCGCTCAAAAACCTCTTCACCCGCCTGCACGAAGCGCGGAAGGGGTTGCGCGAAGCCATTCATGCGGACAAAAGCTCCGAAGCTTCCGTGCGCGCTGCGTCCGCCAAGGTCGCCGCCGTGGAAGCCGACCTGGCGGTTGAACGGTTGAAGCTGCACGGCAAAATCAGCCCCATTCTGACCGACGAACAGCGCGCGCAGGCCGCCGAGATGGAAAAGCATCTGGATGAGTTTGTGGACGGCATCATCTCCCGCATCGGCGAAAGGTCGGAGTAGGCGGAATGCCGTTAGGGTTCAAGCTTCAGCTTGTCCGTCGTTTCGCATCATGGCGGGCTTGCGTTTGAACGACCAACCAGCGGAAGCTTGGCCTCCAACAAACCGTGAACGATGACCTCGAACTGCTGGCCCGCATCCGCAACGGCGCGGTGGATGACTTCGCTGAAATTGTCCGGCGCCATCAGGCCAAGGTCTTTGCCATCCTTCACCGCTATGAACGCGACGCACACAAGATTGAAGACCTCGCGCAGGAGACTTTCGTCAAAGCCTGGCGCGCGCTGGGGCAGTTCGATGGCCGCGCCCCGATGGAACATTGGCTGGTCAAAATCACCGTCCACGTGGCGCTGGACCATTTGCGGAAAGAGAAACGCCACCGGAATGAAATCGGCCTGCCGGCGCTCGGCGACGACGCGCTCGAGTGGTTGCGCAGCGACGACGAACACGGCGAACTGGAATCGCGGCAGGCGGCGGAATTGCTGGAACTGGCGATGCGCGAACTGTCACCCGCCGACCGGCTCGTGATTACGATGCAGGAACTGGAAGGTCGAAGCGTGAAGGAAATCTGTGAAGTTACCGGGTCGTCGTCGGTGGCCGTGCGCGTGCGGGCGTTGCGGGCGCGGGCCAGACTGCGCCAGGCGCTGGAAAAACTGGCGCGAGCAAAATCATGAACGAAAAGAAATTGCAGCAACTGTTCCGCGCGGCCCGGACCGAAACCCCGCCCGCGGCGGAGGTGGGATTTGAAAACCTGGTGCTCTCCGCGATTCGTCGCGAACCGCGAGGCGCCACGGAAGGATCTTCACTGTTTGATCAGCTCGGCGCGTTGTTCCCGCGCTTGGCGTGGGCGGCCGCGTTGGTGGTGGTCCTGTGCGTGGCGGCGGATTTCGGATTGGGCGCGCTGGGAGTGCCCGGCCTCACAGACGGCGTCGCGCAAATTTCCGATCAATGGTTGTTCACGGCAACCGGACTTTAACTATGAAACGATGCAAACCCTGGTTGGTGATCGCGCTGGTTTTTCTGGCTGGCGTCGTGTTCGGCGTGGTGGCCACGCGCGTGGTGGTGCGGCACATCGTGCGCACCGCGATTGCCCAACCGCAAACCGTCCACGACCGCATTGAACGCGACTTGAACCGGCGGCTGAAGCTCACCGACGAACAGCGCCCGAAAGTCCACGCCGCTTTGGTGCAGGCCCATGAGCGGTTGCAGGCTTTGCGGCAGGACTTTCAGCCGCGCTTCGTGCTCATCATCACGCAGGCGCAGCAGGAGGTTTCCGCCGTCCTCACGCCCGAGCAGCGGGAACGGTTCGAGCAGTTCAAGCAGGAGACCCGCCCCTTTTGGCGTCCGACCCAGTGAACGCGGATCGCGGATCGGGTTGCCAGGAGGCGCGAACTGAAACATGCTCCCATCCGGCTGGAATGACTGAAGCCCGATGCCGATAACCAGAATCACTCGCCGGGATTTTCTCGCGGCAACGTGCCGGCGCGCGTTCGTGGTGGGGATGGGTTCGCTCGCGGCATTTCCGACGGCGGCGCTGGCGGCGCAGGTTGACCTGGCCGCTCAGCGCGCACGGTCGTCCCGCCGGTTCTTCTCGTTTCTCCACTCGTATGAAGCCACCGGCCGGTATTGGCACGGGTTGGCGAAAACCGGGCTGCTTCGGCCCACGACCGGGGTGCGCCTGGTCAACTCGCCTTGGGGTGACGATAGCCGCCGTTTCAACACCGTCGCGCGACGGAACGGCGAGTTGCATGGAATTCTCAAACAGCGGCGCTGTCCGTTTATCGTGGATCGGGTGGTGGGCGGTTCGATCTTTCTCGACTACGACTTCGACGATCGTTTGATCAAGCACTACACGGCGATGCTGGGTGACAAATTTCTCGGTGGCCAGGTGCATGAACCCATTTCCAACGTCCACAATGATTGGAAGCGGATTGTGACAGCGAATCCGAAATTCAAGGAGGACCCGGTGCTAGCCGATGAGCTGCGTGATTACTTCGCGGCGGAAAATGCAACGCATTGGCTCGACTACGGCACGGTGGACGATTTCGCGGGCCGACCTTGCCCCAAAGACGAGCCGCAATTCTGGCGGGAAATCACGCGCGCCGTCCGTCGGCAGGCGGCGCGGTTCGGATCACGTTTCAGTTACTGCGAGGGCAGCAAGCATGGCGAACTGGTTTGGCACGCGTTTTACAAATTGGGTGCCCGATACGGTCTGGCGGAAGTCGGGCCGTGGGCTTCGCAACAAAGCCAGTTCGCCATCGCCAGCCTCCGCGGCGCGGCACGGGCGGCGGGGAAACCGTGGGGCGTGTTCTTCGCGCCGTGGGGACCGCGCGGTTGCACGTCGTTCGTGCCGGAGTCGGATTGGTCCTGGCAGTGTCCGAAGAAATTCTTCGATGCGCTCAACTGGCCGGTGGATGCCAACTCCGGTCCGTCCACCGCGCTGCAACGGCGCATTTTCTTCCACACTTATCTTTCCGGCGCGTGGACGTTGCACGAAGAATGGGGCGCGGAAGGCAATCTTACGCATTGGGAATCCGCCCGCCTTTCCAGCAATGGCCGCGTGACACGCGACTTTCTGGACTTTCAGGAACAGCACCCGGACATGGGCGAACCATACACGCCGCTGGCGCTGGCGCTCGATCCACACATGCCCGCGCGTGATGCCGAGATCTGGGCCAATCTCAAGGCGGCGCTGTTTCAACCCGACGCGACCGGTCACGCCTATGCGGCCCGCAAGACTTCCCATTCCCTGGAAACGGGATGCTACGCGCCGTGTGTCATCCCGGAAGTCTTCGACATCGTGCCCGCGGACGCGCCGCATCAGGTCTGGAACAACTATCGGGAAGTGATCAAGGTCGGCAGCACGAAGTTTTCGCCCGACCAGGTCGTGGCGTTGGCCAGGGAGCTTTCGCCGTTTGAATTGAAGGCGCACCTGCCGATGCAAATCAACCGCCGGCAACGCGACGGCGCGTGGATTGTTGGTCTCTACAATCCGTGGGGCGCAAAACGGGGCGACGTCGAACAGATCGGCAGCATTCTCGACACCGGTTGCGCCGTTCGCGCTGTGCTTCGCCCGAAGTTTCGCATGTCGGCAATCCGGGTGCTGCACGGTTGGCCGGGTGGTTCGACCGCGAGTCAGCACGGCGGCGAAATCGAAGCCACCATCGGCGCCGGGGGCACGCTGGTGCTGGCCGTGATGCCGACCGTCACGACCCGTCGCGGTCCCTGGCCCGGATTGTGATCCGTCTGCCAACGATGGTTTGCGATTGAGTCGGCGGTGGAGTTCGTTACTCTTGGGTCGTCGCCCCGTCGAAGCACCGGCTCCGGTCCGTTCACGAAAGCGACACAAGTGTTTCCATGCGTGGCATGAGCCTTAACGCGGACAGACAAATGCCTTCGGAGAACGCGGGGCTGGAGGAATTCGTCCGCATCTTTCCCGGCGTGATGTTCCGCCAGCGACCGGACTTCAGTTTCGCTTTTGCCACGCCGCCGATCCACGACCTCACCGGCTTGTCCGCCAGCGACTGGCTCCAGCAGCCACCGGAATGTTTTTGGGAACTGCTGCCGGTCACGGATGCGGAGGAATTGAAAAAACAAATTGAGCGGGCCGCCCGGACTGGTGAGACCGTCACCAGCCTCTTCCGCCTTCGCCACCGGGTCACGCACGGCGTTACCTGCATCCGGGAACAACGCCAGGCCCTGCACGGACCAGACGGTGCCTTGCGCGGCTTCTCCGGCATCTGGCTGGAGGTGGCCCGCCCGACCCCGGTGGAACAGCGGCGGGACGATCAGGAATGGACGGAAACATCCGTCCGGCTGGCGCACTTCTGGATCCATGAATTCAGCAACCTCATGACGGGCGTCCACGCGATCAGCGAATCCATCCGGGCCCAGCTCGATCCGAACAGCCCTTTTCAAGAGGGGCTGGAGATCGCCCAGGGCAACTCCATTCGCGCGAAGGAAATCGTCCTGCGCATGATGGATCTGATTGCGGGCCGGAGCAACGGGTGGCGACACCAGAATTTGAACGATCTAATTGCCGACGAACTGGAGTTGATGCGGAAGATCCTTCCGCGCCGGCTGCGGATCGAAACCACACTCGCGCCGGATGCGTTGCCGGTGTTTGCCAACGCGGTGGAATTGCGCCACACGATCATTGAATTGATTCTCAAAATAGCGGACGCCATGCCGGGCGAAAGCGTGTTGCGGCTGGAAACGTCGCGGCGCGGCGAAGCCCCCTCCGGTCGTCACGTCCGCGGGAAACTGGCACGGTCGCCGTGCGTTTGTCTGTCCGTCACGGACACCCGCAACGTGCTTTCCGAGTCGCGTTTGGCAGAGGTTCTCGATCCGTTGTCCACCCAGCCATTGGATCGAACCGGCGGGCTGGGACTTTACCGCGTTACCCGGGTCATCGAAAAACATCGTGGCGCGGTTTCAGTTGAATCCGAAGCGGGCAATGGCACGACGTACTGCATCTGGCTGCCCGAGGCAGATTTTACGGAAACGGATGGAACAGTTGACCACGCGCCGTCAGCCGCTGGTTGACCCGTGAAAATCCGGTTTGTCATCCAGGTCGGCAAGCCGGATAATATGCACCTGGAGAACCGACGCAGTTCATGCCGATTGAAAAAATCATAGTCCTGGACGACGACGTCATCATCCGGCGCACGCTGGAACAGCAGTTGCGCCAACGGCGGTACGACGTGGCGTCGGTTGCGACACTCGCCGGCGCGCAGCAATTGCTGGCGCGGGACACGTGCGATCTGATTTTCGTGGACGTGCGTTTGCCCGATGGTGCGGGCACGGATTTATTGCGCCAGTTGCAGGGCCGTCCGCAAAAACCGCTCGTCGTGGTGATGACCGGCCACGCCTCGGTGGAATCAGCGGTCCAATGCATGAAAGACGGCGCGTTTGATTACCTGATCAAGCCGTTTTCGTTCGATCAAATCGAGATCACGCTCAACAAGGCCGAGGGCTTCACGCAGCTTGTCAAAGTCACGGAATTCCTGAGTCACGAGGAGGACGAGGAGGCGGGTTACGAATTGATCGGGCGGAGCGCCGTGATGGAAGACCTGCGGGCGCTCATCCACAAGGTTGCCCGCACGCAGGCGACGGTGCTCATCCATGGCGAGAGCGGCACCGGCAAGGAACTGGTGGCGCGCGCCATTTACCGCGAAAGCCCCCGCGCCCAGGCGCCGTTCATCAAGCTCAACTGCGCGGCCATCCCGGAAAACCTGATCGAGAGCGAATTCTTCGGCCATGAAAAGGGCGCGTTCACCGGCGCGGTGAGCAAACGCGAGGGACGGTTTGAACTCGCGCACGGCGGCACGATTCTGCTGGATGAGATCAGCGAAATCTCACCGCACGTGCAGGCGAAGTTGCTGCGCGTGCTGCAGGAGCGCGAACTGGAACGCGTGGGCGGCAGCCGCACGATCAAGGTGGACGTGCGGGTCATCGCCACGACCAATCGTCATCTCGAGCAGAGCGTCGAACGACGGGAATTCCGGCAGGATCTTTTTTTCCGGCTGAACGTCGTGCCCATTCACGTGCCGCCCTTGCGCGAGCGCAAGCCGGACATTCCCCTGTTGGCGGAACGCTTTCGCCAGCGGTATGGCCGGAAGCATGGCGTGCGCGTGGCGGGCATTACGCCCGGCTGCCTGGCCGCCCTCCAGGCCCACGCCTGGCCGGGCAACGTCCGCGAATTGCAAAATGTGATCGAGCGGGCGGTGATTCTTTGCGCTGACGGCGAGCCGTTGCCGGAAGGCCGGCTCGGCCTTTCCCCCATGGCCGAGGCCGCCGCAGAAGTGCGCCCGGCGCTGGCGGACGAGGTCCTATCGGTGGGTCGGAAGGAAATCATTCCGTTGGATGAAATCGAGAAGCGCTACATCCTGCTGGCGCTGGAGCGATGTCACGGCAACCGCACGAACGCCGCCGCCAAACTCGGTATCAACATCCGCACCCTCCGCAACAAGCTTCACGAATACGGCATTGGTCGCAAGGACGATGCCGGCGCGGCGGGAGACTGAAGCAGCGAATTTGCCCGCCGGCGGCAATCTCCGCCATTCACGACCGCTTCCATTCAGTTCCCGGGTCACCGGCGAGCACGCGTACACCGACTGCTGGCAGCGGGGTTGAAATGCAAATTGGCATTTTATTCCTGGCAGAACATTCCGCCGCGAGTTGCGCTTCTGGTAAATCGTTCCATCAGATTTTCCGACAAGAAATCCATTGCGCACGATTTCGGCGGAAACCGGACGTTCTTGGCGGCCGCGATCCACTTGGCAACGCCAGTGCTTAAGCGGTCACGGCCGCAAATGGTTTGCGGCCACAACCAAAAACCAGATCGCAGTTATGCCGGGAGTCAGTTGCAGGGCCGTTTGGAATCGGACGAGCGTTTCAGTTCTTGCCGCAGTCGTCGCCACCGCAAGCCAGCTTCACGTTCAAGCCAGTCAACAAGTTGCCATCACGTGGAATCCGAGTCCGGAGCCTGCCATCGTGGGCTATCGCGTTTACTATGGGCCGGCATCCGGCACTTACACCAACGTGGTGGCGGTGGGCAACGTGACCAACGCCGTCGTCGCCGGCTTGACAGCAGGGAGAAAGTATTACTTCGCCGCCACTTCCTACAACCTGCTCGGTTTGGAGAGCGAATTCTCCAATGAAGCGGTGTTCACCATCCCCACCCAGTGCGCGCTGGGCATCATCAATCTGGCGAGCAACGGCGTCACCACGGCGGTTCGCATCACAGCCAGCGGCGCCGTCCCCGAACATTGGGCATTGCAGGCTTCGGCCGATCTGGCTGCGTGGACCACGTTGGCGCGTGGGACCAATGCTCCGGTCAATGTGTCCGCGCCGATCAGCAATGGGGCGAGGCGGTTTTTCCGTTTGAAAAGCGAATAGCGCAAAGGCCGTGGCTTCGCCCATGGACAGGGCTGTCGCCGCCATCACGCCTGCCCCGGCCTTGCGTCAAGTTTGATCCAGCACCTCGCGGACTTTCCTGGCCAGCACAATCGGCGTGAAGGGCTTTTGCAGGAAGGCCACGTCGGATTGCAGGATGCCGTGCCGGACCACCGCGTCGTCGGTGTAGCCGCTTAAATACAGGACCTTGATTCCGGGAAACCGACCCAGGACGGCTTCCGCCAGTTCACGCCCGCTCATTTCCGGCATGACCAGATCCGTCAACAACAGATCAATCTTGCGGCCGGAAGTCTTCAACAGGTCCAATGCTTCCTGTCCACTGGCGGCCTTAAGCACGTTGTAGCCAAACCGTTGCAATGCCACCGCAGAAAGTTGCCGCACCGAGGCTTCATCTTCGGCCAGGAGGATGGTTTCATGGCCGTTAGGCGGTTTCAAGGCGTCCGTGTCAGGCCGGGCGGGTTGTTCTTCCACGACGGGCAGGTAGATGTTGAAGGTAGTGCCGACGCCCATCTCGCTCGAAATGGCAATATGACCGCCGCTCTGTTTGACGATGCCGTGAACGACAGCCAACCCCAGCCCCGTTCCCCGCCCCACGGCTTTGGTGGTGAAGAACGGTTCGAAGATGTGCGGCCGGATTTCCGGTGCAATCCCCGTGCCCGTATCGCTGATCGCCAGCATCACGTAACGGCCGGGGCAAATCTCCATTCCGGTGTCGGCGGCATCATCATCAAACCGGACGTTGGCCGTCTCGATGGTGATGTTGCCGCCGCGCGGCATGGCATCACGCGCGTTCAACGCCAGGTTCATGATTACCTGATCCATCTGGCCGGGGTCCACCCGCACCGGACTGAGGTTGGGGCTAAGACTGGACGCCAGCGCCACATCTTCGCCGATCAGCCGTTTCAGCATTTTTTCCGCATCGGAAACGATCGCGTTCAGATTCATCACCCGCGGCGAGAGCACCTGCTGCCGGCTGAAGGCCAGCAACTGGCGCGTCAACGAGGCCGCCCGGTCGGCCGCCTTCCGGATCTCGGCCAGTGAGCCGTGGCCCGGTTGGTCCGGGGCCGACGACATCATCAGCAATTCGCTGTGGCCGGCGATGACGGTGAGGAGGTTGTTGAAATCGTGGGCGACGCCGCCGGCGAGCTGTCCGATGGCCTCCATTTTCTGCGCCTGGCGTAATTGGACTTCGAGCCTTTTTTGCTCGGTCACATCGCGCGAGTTGACCACCACGCAAATGCCCGCGTCCTCGAATGGCATGCTGCGGCCGATGGATTGGATCATTTTCCACGTTCCGTCCCGATGGCGGAGGCGGAATTCCACGGTGACTCCCGCTTCCGCTTCGGCAAGGGCCCGCTGGAGCGCGCCCACGACCCGGGGGGTGTCTTCGGGATGAATGAATTCGAACACGCGATGACCCGAGACTTCTTCGGGCCTATAGCCGAGCAAACGCCCGGCCGAGGGGCTCTGATACTGGATCACCCCTTCGCCGTTGATGACGGTGATCAAGTCGGAAGCGTTTTCAATCAGCAGCCGGAAGTGCTCCTCGCGACGATGGAGTTCCTGCTCGGCTTGCTTCTGGCGCGTCACGTCTTCGAGCATGCCTACGGCATAAAACTGCGACGGGTCGGCCGACTGAACCACCGAAACGGTGAACCGTCCCCAGACCAGACGGCCATCCTTGCGCACGTAGCGCTTCTCCAACTGGTACGGCCCGAGGGTTCCGGAAATCACTGATCGAAAGAGGTCAGAATCCTTTTCCCGGTCTTGCGGATGGGCCAGTTCCGGGAAGGACATGCGACACAGTTCCTCCGGGCTGTAACCCAAGATTTGACTCAGGGCCAGATTGCATCGGATGGGCCGACCCGCCTGGTTGACCAGCGCAATGCCGATGGCCGACCCTTCGAATACGGCGCGGAGCTGGGCCTCGCTCGCTTGCAGGGCTGCCTCGACCTGTTTGCGTTCGGTGATGTCTTCCTTCACCGCGAGATAGTGCGTGATCCGGCCGGCCTCGTTGAAAACCGGCGAGATGCGCGCAAACTCCCAGAACATCCCGCCGTCTTTTTTTCGATTGTGAAACTCACCCGCCCAAGTCCGGCCGGCCGCGAGTGTTTCCCACAATTCCCGGTAGCGCGCCGGCGGCAGTTCTCCGGATTTGAGAATGCGCGGATTCTGGCCGACGACCTCCGCCGGCGAGAAACCCGTTACCTCCGTGAACTTCCGGTTGACGTATTCGATGTGGCCAGCGGTGTCTGTGATCACCACCGACACGGGACTTTGTTCGACCGCGTGTGACAGTTTGCGAATGTTCTCCCCGGCCCGCTCCAGGTCCTCCAAATGTTTTTCCCGGTCGGTGACCAAACGACGCAGAATGACAAACAGCAGCCCGGAGGTGACGCCCACGAACACCAGCCCTTTCAAAACCTGCAGTTGCGCCGCCTGTGGTGGCGCCGGGGCGAACACCGTGGCCAGCCAGTCGGAGACAAGAATCCACGCGCCTGCGCACAAGCAGTAGATCAAACTTGCTTGAATTGCCAGCCGGCCGGGTTTGCGCTTCATGGCGGGGATGTTCCTGGAAAGTTCAACTCTGCCGCATGATTTTTGCCGTTTTTGGAGAAGATTGGCAACTCCATTCGTCCGCCGGCTGCATTGATTGGCATTGCGAAACAGATTGCCGTTGGCGGGCGATTGCCCTAGTTTCCTCCCGTTGGCACAGTGCGCGCGTAGCTCAATTGGATAGAGCGTCGGCCTCCGGAGCCGAAGGTTGTGGGTTCGACCCCCGCCGCGCGTACCACTCATTTTGCTTTGACGACGCCACCCAAAACGGGGAAAAGTTTCGCATGACATCCACCACGAGCCGTTGCGGCCGGCTTGCATCCATGCTCATTTGCGGCGCGCTTTGCCTGGCCGGTTGCAATAGCAAAGACGCCGAACTTGCCGCTCAACGTCAAAAGGAACTCGAAACCTTGCGCGCCGAGTTGGAGGAGGCCAAAACCAAACTGGCCGCACAGGAAACCGAGCTGGCGCGGTTGCGCAAGGACAATCTCGAGGTGTTGCGTCTGCGCAATGAGGTCCGTCAACTGGGCGACACCAAGAAGCAACTTTCGCAGCAGGCGCAGACCGCGCAGGTTCAGGCTCAACAGGCGCAAGCCCAGGTGCAGGCCATCCAGTCCCAAGCGCAGCAGGCGGCGCAGCAGTTGGCGATTCAACAACAGGCGGTCGCCGCGGCGAACCGGCAAAATGATTACGAGGCGCAAATCAAGGCCGCGGTGGATGCAAGCGGTGGTTTGACGACGACGCAAGGCCAGGCAACGGCAAACTGCATCAATCAGCTCCGCCAAATTGACGGGGCGATGCAGCAATGGGCGTTGGAGAACAAGAAGGATGCGACCGCCATTCCAAGCGCAAAGGACATCGCCCTGTATCTGAAGGACGGGACCATGCCCAAGTGCCCGGCGGGAGGAACATATGCCCTCAATTCGGTGGCCAGCGTTCCCACCTGCACCATTCCCGGTCACGCGCTGCCGCAGTAACGCGGGGAACTCGTAAAAGAGCCGAGGGACGGCTTGTGCCGTCCCTCGTCGGATCAATTATCAGGTCACCGGAAGTTTACTTCTTATCGTCGCCGCCCTTGCGCGGGCCGCGCTTCTGTCCACCGGGACCGCCCGGGCCGCGTTGCTGACGTTCCTTTTCCCACTGCGTGTATTGATCCGCGGTGAGGATTTCTTTCATCTTCTTATCCATCTCCTCGCGCATGGTCTTGAACTTCTCGCGACGTTGCTCCTCCGAGAGATCGCGCATGCCGCGCATTTTCTCGCGCTGTTCCTTCATGAGCGTCTCGACCTTGGTGGCTTGTTCGTCGGTCAGCTTCAGGTCTTGCTTCATTTTGTTGATGTATTCCTGACCGCCCCGGCCATCCCGGCCCTGACGGGTTTTGGTATCCTTGCCGTCCTTGGCATTGGTGTCCTGGGCGCGAAGCGCCGGGCTGTACGCGAGCATCACGCCCGCGATCAATGCCATGATCAAACCGATCTTGCGTGCTTTCATAAACTTTCTGTCGTTTTGTTTGTTTGCCTGCCATGTGCCGCTCCGCCATGGGAGCCGCCTTACAGGTTGTGAGACGGACGGGTCGGGAAATGGTTACAGGGCCGGCGGATAAAACTGGCCGTGCCGCCGGGGAAGCCGACCGCGCGCAATTGCGAACGTCAGGCCGTGGGGGCCGCGGCCGTTGCCTGGCCTTCCGTCGTTCCGGCCGGGACGGGAACCTTAAAAGCTGCAATGTGCTCGATGCGATGCCGGTGCCGCGCACCGTGAACTTCGAATTCCACTTCATCGCCGACCTTGTGATTGAGCAACGCCTGCCCGACCGGCGTGAGGTAGCTGATGATGCCCTGCGCTTCGTCGAAGTCCCACGCGCCGAGCAAAACAAATTTTTCGCCCTGGTTCGAGTTCAGGTCGGTGGCCTGCACCACCGTGCCGACACTGACAACATCGGTGCGCGGGTTGACGAAGTCCGTGCCGCGCGCGCGAACGAGTTGGTTTTCCATCTCCGCCTTCTGCCGCATCAATTGCTTCTGCATTTCCTTGGCCGCTTTGAACTCGTGGTTTTCACTGAGGTCACCGTAGCTGCGCGCAATCGCGATTTCCTTTGAATTGGCCGGGATTTTTTTGTCCACCAGTTCGCGGTATTCGTCGTTGCGACGCTGCAGGCTTTCCCAGGACACGATCAACACTGATTCCTGCTTCGTCTGTTCACCGGTGACGAACGACTGCACGGCAGGATGACTTTTCACGAGCCGCGCGAGGAGCGAGCGCTTGTCCATGTCGTCAAACACGGACGTCAGGCGCAACGCGCGGGTGAGGTCCTTGACCACTTCCAGGTCGGCGGCGGCGGTGAGGTCGGCCAGCAATTCCGCATCGTCGAGGATGAATTCGCGCAGCCGGGTGGCGCGGCGTTCGTTGAACTGGTCGCGCTCCATCCCTGTAAGCATCGCGCGGAATACTTCCGGGCCGAGGATGTCGGCGAACGCGTCGCTGCGGTCCTTGGCGAGCCAGAGCAACAATTCACTGCTGGCCGTGTGCTGGCTGATCAGGCGGGCGAGCGTTTCCTTCACGTCGTTGAATTTGCCTTCCTGAACCAGCAGGTTGGCAAACTCGCGGCACAGTTTCGCCGAAACGGTGTTCATCGCGCTTCGGACCGCCTCGTGCCAGTGCTCAGGATTCGCGCCCTTGAAGGCTTCCAGCGCGCGCCGATGTTTTGCGGCCGGCAACGCTTCCATCAACGCACCAAATTTGGTGTCCTGCGACCAGATGTGCGCGGCGGTGGTCTCGCCTTCGACCGGGGGCAGTCCGGCCATGGCCCGCAAATCGTCCCGCGCGAACACGCCTTCCAACGCCACCGCGGGTTGCGTACGCAGATACGAAGTGATCTCGCCGTTCAACACCAGGATGACTTCATCGGCCACCGCCGTCTTGTCCGTGAGATCGTGCGCGTTGCGGACAATTTCGCCGGCCACGGCTACGTGTGCCTTGAGCCCCTTGGCCACGCGGAAGTCCGCCAGCAACCGGTTTTGCAGCGATACTTCCTGAATTTGATACACGACCGGTTCGGTCTTCTTGATCGGCACCTGGAAGTGGCCATCCTTCTTCATTTCGCGCTTGGCGGCCTCCAGCCATTTCTTCCAATCGTCGCGGATGACATCGGGCACGAGCACCTGCTGAATCTGGTCCACGGTCGCCTTGCCGCCGTGGCTGTTGAGCACGATTTTAATCAAGTCGAGATGATTCAGTGCGGCCATCTGGCGCAGGCCCTCGAGGTCGGTGGCTTTGCGCGCGAGGATGTGATCCTTGGGAATGGGCTTGAGCGATTCGGCGGCAAAGGCCAGGTCCATCGAGTGGCCGGGCTTGTTCGGGAAATCAATCGTGAACTTGGCAAAAACGGTGTCCACGGTCTTGATGCGGCCGAATCCCCAACTGCGGTGCATGCAGAACCCGCTGTTGGTGAGCTGAAGCAGCGGCTCGATGTGGCGGCCTTCGATCTTGCCGGCCAGCGCCATTTTCTCAAATTCTTCTCTCATAAAGATCGTTCGTCCTCGCGTCGCCCAGAAATTTCGGCATGATTAAACCCGTTGAACGGACAAAAACCAAGAGAAATTGCGGCGCAAGTTCTGGCCCGACGGCGGGTCGGCGGCGAATTCGTTGAAAACCTGTTGGAACGCGCCTTGGTCGGGGCGAAACTCTCCACCGCAGATCGCGGGCTTTGTCAGGAACTGGTCTATGGCGTCGTGCGCTGGCAGACCACCCTCGACTGGCTCATCGCGCACAAAACGCCGGGCCGGACACAGAAAGCCGCGTTGCAGGAACTGCTCCGGCTCGGGCTTTACCAGATTTTCTGGCTCGACCGCATCCCCGATCACGCCGCCGTGAACGAAACCGTGGAGATGGCGAAGCGCCAGGGGTTCGGTCCGCAGGCGGGCTTCATCAACGCCGTGTTACGCGGCTATCTCCGCGAACTCGATGCGACCAAGGAAACCCTCGCAGACTTGAAAACCTCCCAACCCGCCGTTGGCTGGTCGCATCCCGGGTGGCTCGTGGAACGTTGGGACAGGCGCTGGGGCAGTGCACGCGCGCGGGCTTTGCTGGAATGGAACAACACACCGCCAAAAACTTTCGCACGCAACAACACCCTCAAAGCCGATCCCGGGAAACTGCTCACCCAGTGGCGTGATGAAAATGTGGACTATGATTTTGTGCGGCGCGACTGGTTCGGGGAAAATCTCATCTTCGAGTTGAAGGCGCATCCGCCCCTTTCGTTCGTCCCCAGTTTCCAACAGGGTCTGTTTTACATTCAAGATCCCAGCACGCTGTTGGCCGTGCGCGAACTCGATCCGCAACCCGGCGAAACGATCCTGGATTTCTGCGCCGCCCCCGGCGGCAAGACGACCGTCATCGCACAGTGGATGAACAACCAGGGCCGCATCGTAGCAAATGATGTTTCCAAGGAACGCTCGAAGTTGGTGGAAGAAAACTGCGTACGGCTGGGCGCGACGTGTGTCGAAACTGTTTCAACCTTCAACCTCCAACCTTCAACCTTCGATCGCGTTCTGGTTGACGCTCCCTGTTCCAACACCGGTGTCATGCGGCGGCGT
This sequence comes from uncultured Bifidobacteriaceae bacterium, assembly GCA_964458575.1. Lineage (GTDB taxonomy): Bacteria > Verrucomicrobiota > Verrucomicrobiia > Limisphaerales > JADLHS01 > CAYWMD01. The sequence continues at coordinate 57,271 of CAYWMD010000003.1, forward strand.
GTGGATTTGCGCTGGCGCATCCAACCGGAAGAAATCCAGCGATTGCGAACGATACAGCTCGACCTGCTCCGCCAGGTAGCCAGCGCCGTGAAGCCCGGCGGCGTGCTGGTTTACAGCACGTGCAGCCTAGAACCCGAGGAAAATTCTGAAGGGGTGAAGGAATTTCTCCGCGAGCAGCCCGGTTTCAGATTGGAGCGCGAGCGCGAGTTGCTGCCGTTTGCAGATGGGGTGGATGGAGCGTATGTGGCTGCGCTCGTGAGGGCGCGGCCATAATTCAAGGCTCGGTCGGGCCAAAAATCAGCCGCGCGCTCACGAGCGCCGCCACGGACTCACATCCCCATGATCTGATAGCCGCAATCCACGTAAATCGTCTGGCCGGTGATGGCCGCCGCGCCGTCGCTGGCAAGAAACACACCAGTCGCGCCGAGTTCTTCCGGGACAAGATTGCGCTTCAACGGCGTGCGCGCTTCATAGACTTTGAGCATTTCCGAGAACCCGGCGATGCCTCTTGCGGCCAGCGTGTTCACCGGGCCGGCGCTGATGCAGTTCACGCGAATCTTTTTTGGACCGAGATCGTAGGCGAGGTAGCGCGTGCTGGCTTCAAGCGCGGCTTTGGCCACGCCCATGACGTTGTAATGCGGCACAACCTTCTCCGCGCCGTAATAACTCATCGCCACGATGCTGCCACCCTCGGTCATCAACGGCGCGGCCGCGCGGGACAAGGCCACGAGCGAATACGCGCTCACGTCATGCGCAACGCGGAACGCCTCGCGGCTGGTGTTCACGAACTCGCCTTCGAGCGCATCCTTGGGCGCGAATGCCACGGAGTGCAGCATCAAATGGAGTTTGCCGAACTTTTCACCAACGATTTTGTACACCTCGGTGATCTGTTCATCTTTGGTCACGTCGCAGGGCAGGATGAGCGTGTCCGTGCCGAACGTGCTGGCGAGTTCCTCGACGTTTTCCTTGAGCCGCTCGCCTTGATAGGTGAACGCGAGCATTGCGCCCTCGCGCGCCCACGCCTGCGCGATGGCCCACGCGATGGAGCGTTTGTTCGCCACGCCGAAGACGAGGCCGAGTTTGCCATCAAGTAAAGGCATGTGTTCGTTAAAACTTTAAAGGCATTGAATCGTTAAACCGGTAAATCGGGCAATATCACTACGGGAGAAACCGCGGCGCGGCAAGATTTTCGTGTCACCGCCTACGGCACGAGCCGGAGGCGATAGTTCCGAACCGGGGTGGTCGCACCGCCCAGATCGAGGAAATTGGTCACCACTTCGCCGGAGCCGGGGATGTTGAGCATCAGGCCGCAGTCGGTGAAGTTCGTGCAGTAAGCCGAATTGGTTTGCAGCGCGTAGGTCTTCCCGCGCACCGCAGTCCAGTTGACCCGGACGTTGCCGTTCGTCACCAGCAATGACGAAATGCGCAGGCACGAAGCGGTGTTGGTCGGGTTGGTGCCGGCCAGGTATTCATCCCGGTTGCTCATGCCGTCGCCGTCCTTGTCCGTGTCCCCGTCAAAGAGGTCCAGGGGATTGAGGCCGTAAGCCTGCTCCCAGCCGTTCGGAATGTGGTCGGCATCAACGTCATAATCGGGATGCAAGTCGAGGGTTCGATAGATCAACGTGCCGCCGGTGTGGAAGAATTGGGCGCATTCATTGGTGGCGATGATTTTGTCCGCGCGCACCGTACCGCCAAAGATCACCAGCCCGCCGTTATACACTTCCAGTACCGCATCCTGGGTGGCGTTGGTCACCATGACCAGACCGTTGTCCACGCGGACAAGGTTGTCGCAAAAAAGCGAATCGTATCCCACATCCAGACGGTTCGCGAAGACCGACCCGCCGTCCACGTACAGGTAATTGCGTGAGCCTTCATTCCCGACAACGAGGTTGTCATTGCGCCAGACGCCACTGGACTCGACGCACACGGTGTTATCGTGGCTCGACTCCTCGTCGCCCAAGAAACCCCATTGATTCACCACCAGGCCGCCCTCGCGGATCACCAGGGTATTGCTTGAACCTTTATAACCGACAAAAAGAACCGTGCCATTGGTCCACACCGAATCCGCGCCGGCAATGATGGCCTGGTTGCCGGTGCTATTGGTGCCATATCCGATGAATCCCCAATCACCGGCGACCCATCCGCCATTCGTGACGGTCAGCGTGTTGAATGTGCCAAGGCAACCGACCAGGAGTTGAGATTGATTGGTCCACCCTGAACCGCTGCCGGCAACGGTGACCTTGTTGCTGCGACTTTCGGGATTTCGCCCGAGGTAGCTGGTATCGGCCGCCAACCGGCCCCCGTTGCTAATGACAAGGTTGTTACCGATACCTTCCAGACCGATAAAGAGGTTCGACTGATTATTCCAGAGGGAACCGCTTCCAGTTACGACTGCGGTGTTGCTGTCGCTGCCATACTCGTTTCCCACGACACCGTTGCGATTGGTAATGGTGGCGCCATCGTTGATGACAAGGCTATTGCCCATCGAACCGTAGCCGACAATCATGTCCCAACGGGAACCCCATCGTGAGCCAGGGCCGGTCACGGTAGCGCGATTGTTTTTACTGGTCGGATCGAAGCCCAAGATGCCGTCTTCCCGGTCAAACATGCGTGCTCCGTTGCTGATGACGAGAGTGCCGCCGCGGCCGGACATGCCCACCATCATGTTGTAATCATGGTACCAATAGGTGTTGGTGCCGGTGAGAAGCACAGAGTTGTTGCTGCTGCCGGCTTCGTAGTTGATATAACAAAACTTATCCCGGATGTAGCTGCCGTTGGCGGCAGTGAACGTGTTGTTCGAGCCTTGTTTTCCCGAGTAAATGTAACAAGTCACGTAAAAGACAGAGCCCGGGTCCGTTACCAGAATGGAGTTGCCCCCATTCCTAAGACCCGCACAGGCATAATAGGCATCCACCCGCCCGCCATTGGTGACCACCAACCGGTTGCCGCGAGCATTATATCCAATGGTCAACTCCGTGGCGTCAGCGGAAACGTCCCACAACGAACCGCTATCGGTGACCCAAACCAGATTATTGCTGCTGGAAGCCATGACCCCCACATCGGCGTAGTTACAGTTGACGCGCCCACCTTTGCTGATGGTGAGCTTGTTCGCGCCGCCGGAATATCCGAGATCAAAGAACGTTCCAATGTTTTGAAATATTGAGCCGGCACCGGTGACCAGGAGTTCATTGCCGGAAGACGAATAGTTCATGCCAATACTCGCGGTAGTCTCTACCTCCGCACGACCACCATTACTCACCACCAAGCTGTTGGTGGCGCCTCCCCTGCCGAAATTGAGATAGTGACTTTTCCACACCGAGCCCGGGCCGGTGACCTGGACCCGATTTCCAGAACTGCTCCCGCTATAACCCACAGCCGCACTTGTCACATCCACGACCTGTCCGCTATTGCTGATAACGAGGGAATTGTTCGAGCCCTGAAAACCTACATATAAATCGATCGCATTGCTCCAAAGCGAACCTGAACCCGATACCAACACTGAATTGCTGCTGCTGGCCAAGGTGCCAGCCACATAGCCGGTGGTGTCGGAAAGGACACCGCCATCCTGAATCACCAGCCCGTTTCCAAAAGTGTTTGATCCCACATAATAACCACCCGGCCAGTTGCTACTCACCCCGCTGATGGTATTGGTCTGATAATTGGCGGAGAATTGCGCATTGACCTGGTGAATCGTCAGCGAACCTCCGACCAGCAACCCCGCGATCAAGCCATGGATTCGCATCTGGCTCATTTGCGGAGGCTGGTGGAGGCGGACTCTTTGCATTCTCACTATGCTTGTTCTGCGGGCGACTATGCTTCGTCGCGTCGCCTTGATTCAAGCAAAATCATCTCGTTTTCTGCCAGATTCCAAGCAATCCACCCAAGCCGCACAACAACAATGCCCCCACCGCCAAAGCACCACTGTGGGGATATTGCGGCAGGAAATGCAGCGCCGCCGCGCCCACCGCCGGGCCGGCGAAGTTGCCAAAACCGATTGTCGCCTCGTGGATGCCACCGTGTTCGCCCTTCGTCTCGCCCACGTCCATCGAGTAGAACAGCGACGAGTAGTAGATCAGTCCTAGCGCGATACCGAAGATGATTTGAACCCCGACCAGCACGGGGAGGCTTGGCACGAGCAAAATGACCGCGAACGAAGCCACCATCGCAAGATATGACGCGATCAACCAGCGAAAGCGGTAATGCCAGCCCGGCCAATACCACAGGGCAAAGAACGCGCCGAGCCGCGCGAAGCACCAGAGCGAACAACAAACCCCCGCGAGCGCGGTGGACAATCCCAGCCGCGTCGCCACACCCGGCATCACGGCGATGAGCGTGTTGATGGCGATGTAGGCGAAGGGATTCGTCAACCACGCCATGCGGAGAAACGCGCGGGCGCGGGCGATGGGACGGGGGTTCAATTCCACATGGCCCTTCGCCCCGTCTCTCTCCCCGTCCGATGGGGATAGGGTGGCCGAAGGTCGAGTGAGGGGAAGTGTGCTGGCTGGATCACATATTGGAACTCTCTTCGCTTCACGCTCCAGCCAGATAGTTAACACCAGTTGAACAACTTGGATTGCGATGGGCACGACGAACATGCTTTTCAGGCCCAGATATTCGAGCATCGCGCCGCCGATGAAGTAAGCCAGCGCGCCGAAGCCGGCCCAAACGACGTTGTAAATCCCGATGATTCGCTGCAAACGAACCGGGGTCTCCCCTTCCGCCGCCAGCGCCTCCAGGCACGGCCACGTGAAACACATCCCGATGGTGGCCACGACCATTACCGCGATGTGTCCGGTGGCCGAATGAAGCTGCGTGCCGACCACCAGCGCGGCGATCATCGTGGCAAAGCCAATCTTCAGCGACGTGAAATAACCCGCCCGCTGGGCGAACCGTCCGCTCCACAAGACGGCGACGGCGTAAACCAGTCCGTTGAGCGCGGCGAGAATCAGGTTGGCCTTGTCGCCATAGCCAAACGCCTTCTGCATGAAAAAGTAGAAGTAGTAAAAGTAGAAGGTCGTCGCGACGGCATTCAAGCCCTCGAGCACAAAACCACCGCTCTTGATTTTGGCGTTCAATCGCACGCCCGCGAATTACGCGGATTGCGCGACCGATTTGCAAGCTCCGCCACGCGGGACAGATTATTCGTCGTCTTGCTTTTTGGCTTCGGCGATGCAAATTACGGCGCGCGCGAACCGGGGAAAACCGGAACGACGCGACGACCAAACCAAAACGAAACAAGCTTATGCCTTTGAATGGACCTGATTTGACGAAGCAGCCGCCGCGCAGCCCGCGCGTGCGCCTGGGCGGCTATGTGATCCTGCCGCGCATGTTGGACAAGGGCCGCGCCGTGCTGGCCGGCAAGAACGGTGAATACAAATACGCCTGTCCACTGGATCAGCGATGGCTGGAGTTCGCCGGGATTGACGCCGAAGCGCTCAAACAACAGCTCGCCGCCGGCAGGAGCGACAGCGAAATTCTTGCCTGGGTCAGCACGAACGCGAAACCCCAGCGCACGCCCCCCGAAATCGCCGCCTGGAGCGCGTGGCAGGAGCAACGTGCGCCGGACAACCCGGATTCGCGCGCGTATTTCAACGGCCTGCACGCCCAGGTTGCGCCGCACCGGACCGACATCGTCACGTGGTTTGATTTGCTGGACGTGGACGATTACGTGAGCTACGGCGGCAAGGCGTAATCAGCGCGTGACTTTTGCTGCGAGAATTGAGAGATTCCCGCCCCTATGAAAACACCGTTGTTGATTTGCGCAATTGGACTGGCGTTCGGCCTTGTCGCCGTCGCTGGGGAAACGAACAAACAAGCCCAGGCCGAACCGAAGGCCGGGGAACAGAAGACGGAAGCCAAACCGACCGACAAGTCCGCGGATGTGAAAGAGGTGGCGGTCATCAAGACCTCGGACGGCGTGATGGTGCTGGAGTTTTGGCCCGAGGTGGCGCCCGGCCACGTGGAGAATTTCAAGAAGCTCGCCAAGAAGGGTTTTTACGACGGCACTTGCTTCCACCGTGTCATCAAAGGCTTCATGATTCAGGGCGGCGATCCGAATACGAAAGACGAAAGCAAAAAGGAATCATGGGGACAAGGCGGTCCCGGTTACACCATCAAGGCCGAGTTTAACGACAAGCCGCACGTCCGCGGCGTGTTGTCCATGGCGCGCACGCCCGACCCTAATTCCGCTGGATCGCAATTTTTCATCTGCCACGGCGATCCGCGCTTTCTGGACAAACAATACACCGCGTTTGGGAAGTTGATCAAAGGCGACGACGTGCTGGAAAAGATCGCGACCACAGCGACGGAAGGGCCGGATCGCCCGGTCAAGCGCGTGAACATTGACAGCATCAAAACTGTTCCCGCCGATTCCATCAAGTAAGCCTCCCCCGATTTTTATGAGCGAACACGCAGTCATCAAAACCTCCGAGGGCGAAATGGTCCTCGAATTCTGGCCTGACGTCGCGCCCGGCCATGTCGAAAACTTCAAGAAGCTCGCCAGCAAGGGCTTTTACGACGGCACTTGTTTTCATCGTGTCATCAAGGGCTTCATGATCCAAGGCGGCGACCCGCTGACCAAGGACACCGCCAACCAGAGCCGCTGGGGCACCGGCGGTCCGGGACACACCATCAAGGCCGAGTTCAACGACAAACCCCACACGCGCGGCGTCCTTTCGATGGCGCGCTCGAACGATCCGAATTCCGCCGGTTCGCAGTTTTTCATCTGCCACGGCGACCCGCGCTTCTTGGATCGGCAATACACGGCGTTCGGCAAATTGATCAAGGGCGACGAGGTGCTCGAAAAAATCGCCACCACACCGACGCAGCCCGGCGACCGGCCGGTCAAGCGGATGCACGTGGAAAGCATCAAGATCGTTGCCGCACCGTAAACTGCGTTGAACCCGTCCGAACTGGCGCCGTTGCTCGTGCGTCTCGGTTGCCCGGCCGAGAAGTCAGCCGAAATGGCGGCCCAACTAGACAAGCGCGCCCGCCAGCTCGCCGACCAGAAGGCTCGCAACTACGAGGACGCCTTGGCGCACCTGCTCAACCTCATGAAGCAGGGCTGGGCGGCGAAGGAAAAAGGATTTTGAATTCGCGACTTACGCCTTACGATTGACGCGCGCCGATCGAAGTCGACGGGATGCCTCCGTTTTGAACCCAGGCTTTAAATCGAACATCGCAAATCATAAATGATCAAGCCCTGGCAGAAAATTAGTTCCACGCCCATCGGCAATTTCCGCATCTTCACGATGCGGTCGGACAAAAAAATTTCGCCCCGCACGGGCAAGGAGCACGATTTCGTCATCCTCGACAGCGTCAATTGGGTGAATGTCATCGCCCTGACCCCCGACCAGCAAATGGTCATGATCGAGCAGTACCGCCACGGTTCGGACACGGTCGAACTGGAAATCCCCGGGGGCATGATGGACGCGGGTGACGCGGACCCGGTCGCGGCGGGGGTGCGGGAATTGCGCGAAGAAACCGGTTACGAGGGCGAACGAGCGCGCGTGCTGGGCCGCGTGTTGCCCAATCCTGCGACCCAGAGTAACACCTGCTTCACCGTGCTCGTCGAGAACTGCCGCTGCGTGCATCCGGTGGAGTTCGACCACGGCGAGGATTTGATCACGCGCCTGATGCCGGCGGACGACGTGCCTCGACTGGTGGGCGAGGAAAAAATCAAACATACCCTGGTTGTGGCGGCGTTGTACCACTTCGAATTGTGGCGGCGCGGACTTAAGCAAACCGAGTCGTAAGCTACGGCGAAATCTCAGTGCCGCGCAAAAAATTCGAGCGCGACCCGGCTGAACAATTCGGGATTTTCCAGGTGCAAACCGTGGCCCACGCCCGGCACGACGGCCCGCTGGGCATTTGGGATTGCTCCCGCCAGCGCCTTCATCGTCAATTGAAACAGCTTCGTGGTCAGTTCCCCTTCAACAATCAGGGCCGGCGCCGCGATGCTTCCCGCTGTCTTCGCCGTGAAGGAATTACCCGCGGTCATGCCGTTGAGCATCGGTTCGAGGGTGTGAACATTGTCAAACATCACCGCGCGGGCGCGCTCGGGCAGCCGTTCGAGGCCCGCCGGGCCAATAACGCCTTTCAGAAATTCCGTCAGCGCCCGTTCGGGCTGGCCCTTGCGCACGAGCGGCGTGATGTGCATCAGCGTGCCGGCGGTTTGCGCCAAAGCGATGGCGCCCATCGGACTGGTCATCAACAGTGAGAACAAGGACGGCTCCGCGAGCACCAGACTGCGCACCAGGTCCGGTCGTTGGGCGGCAACGACTGCACAAACCGAGGCGCCATAAGAGTGCCCGAGCAAGCGAACCGGTCCGTTGGCGTTTTTTGTAATGAGTTCGATCAGGTCAGCCACATGGCAATCGTGGGTGTAATTCACCCCATTGCCATTCAAAGTCGCGGGGTAGTGCCAGCGGCGGCTGTAAGTAATGACCCGGTATTGCGAGGCAAGCAGACCGATGACGTTTTCCCAGCTCCGGTAATCACCCACCGCGCCATGCACCAGGAGGAGCAGGTCGCCGGCGCCTTTTTCTTCGAACGCCAGTTTTGCATCTTTAACATCAAACGTCTTCATTATCATGTAGCCCGGTGGCGCAAAAAAAAGCAGGAATCAAGCCGGGCAAAGCGGCAAAACACAATCATCACAACCGAAAATTGTGTGATGAGCGGCCAAAATGGGATGGACCTATTTGCCCGCGCCCGGATTGCGCACGGCGTCTTTCTTTTCTTCGAGTTCCGCCTGCAACTTCCTGCGTTCCGTGATCAGTTGTTGTTCCAACTGCTGGGCCTTTTCCAACTCACCGGCGGTCGCCGCTTGGGAGACCTGCTCGCGCAAAGCCAGCTCGCGCTCGGCGATTTTGGCGGTGTACTTCGAATCCAGTTCAGCCAGCGCCTTTTTCTGTTCGGCAGTGAGTTTGACCGTGGGCGAAACCTTGTTGAGTCGCTCCATCGCAAGTTCGTAGGCGGATTTCATGTGCTTTTGTCTATCAACCATCCACGTTCAACCATCAACCTTTTTCTTCTTCCACGGCATGTCGGGAAATTTTTCGGGGGTCTTGTAAGTCGCCGGTTTGGGCTTCGCCATTTCCAACTCCGGGTCACTGGCTGTCGTCGTTTGGGGCGCGGCGTCACTGCGCCATGAGGCGATGCGCGCCTGCAAACCGTGGTGCTCGGCTTTCACCTTGTCGCCGGCCTTCATGTAAAACAGCGAGAGATTCGTATGGACAAGCTGTTCCTTCGGTTTCAACCGCTCGGCTTTGTGCCCTTCCGCGATGGCCGCGGGGTAATCGCCTTTGCGATACTGCGCCATCCCCAACGCCAGTTGCGCATCAAAGTACTCCGGTTCGACTGCGAGAATCGCCCGCAGTTTGACCACCGCATCGTCATACTCGCCCCGGCTGAAGTCGAACATGGCGTCGTCGTATTGGTCTTGCAGGTTCATGGACATTGCGCGCGCTACACGCTAACGCACCGCCGCAGCCGGGCGCAAGTGGCCGATGGCGCGTGTTGCGTGTTGCGTATTGCGTCAAGTATGCTCCGCGCACGTGCATTGTCTGACGCAACACGCGATTACCGCGCACAAGATGAGTTCGCCAATAAAATTGATTTCAACTGATTTTGACGGGACGCTTTACGAAGAATTTGGCCAACCGCCCATCCCGGAACGCGTCCTGACCTGCATCGGCGAATTACAGGAACGCGGCGCCAAGTGGGTCATCAATACGGGCCGGGACTTCTCGAGTCTGACACAGGCCTTGCAGCACTCAGGCGTGTCCATTGAACCCGACTTTCTGGTGCTGGTGGAACGCGAGATACATGTGAACGCAGGCTCGCGTTTTGTAGGTCTTTCGGAATGGAATTCCGCTTGCGCCCGAGATCATGCCGAGTTGTTTGCGCGCGTGCGACCCGACGTGCCGCAACTGCGAAACTGGATCAACGCCCGCTTCCAGGCGCAGGTTTATGAGGATGCTTACTCACCTTTCTGCCTGATCGCGGCAAACAACGGCGATGCCGATGAAATTCATGACTATTTGAATGATTTCTGTGAGCGCGTACCGCAACTGACCGTCGTGCGCAACGACGTTTACGCGCGGTTCAGCCATTCCGCTTACAACAAAGGAACGGCGCTGACTGAATTATCGCGTCGTTTGGGGCTGCGAGTGGATCAGGTGTTTGCCACCGGTGATCATCTCAACGATTTGCCGATGCTCTCCCGGGACGTGGCAGGCTGGCTGGCCGCGCCGTGCAACGCCGTCCCGGCGGTGAAGGATTCGGTCCGCCGGCAAAACGGGTTCGTGAGCGAGCACTCCCACGGCAACGGCGTGGCGGAAGCGCTGGAATTCCTGTGCTCCGCAGACCGCCCGGAGAATCAGAGGTTATCGCCACCAGCGCTGAAATAATGCGCTTTAATGGCCGGATTTTGCCCTACCGCAGGCAAGCAGGGAAAGCGGCCCAAATCACTGACACATAACAGGATAAATTCATGATAAGAAATTGACACAGTGGGTGCGGATGATAGGGTCCTTGGGCATCGGTGGCCCGCTGAATTCCTCCGGCGGCTTCCTCACCTTTGGCAAATGTTAGAGTTTTGGTGTAATGATTTAATGTTCCATGAGTGATACAACCATGACGACTCCGCACGGTGGCGGAGCGCCGAAAGTTTCAAAGGTCTCCGAAGCGGTCATCCGCATCGCTGGTAATTCGCAGGATGGCATTCAGGCCATCGGCGGCTTCCTCGCCCGCCTGGCCGGGCGCAGCGAGCAGGAAGTCATGACCTTCATGACGATTCCCGCCACGATTTCCGGTGGCCCGTCAATTTTTCAGGTGCGCATCGGCTCGGGTGAAGTTTTAAGCGCCGGCGACGAGGCGGACTTGTTGCTGGCGTTCTACCAGCACTCTTACGAAGGCCACATTAGTTCGCTCCGAAAAGGCGGCATCGTTCTTTACGACGCCGACCATGTCGAACCGAAAGCGGAGTGGAAAGACGCGTATCGCCACGTTGGTATTCCTATTTCGAGCCTCACCGTCGAAGCCATCGGCGGTACCGCCAAGGACAAAGGGAAAAACATCTACTCGCTGGGACTGATTGCGCGAATGTTCGACCTGAACGTGCCGAAGCTGGAAAAGCTCATCACCGAGCGTTTCGGCGGTAAGGACCAGAGCGTGGTCACCAACGCCTTGAACGCGTTTCACGCCGGTTACGCCTACTCGATTGGCAACGTTGTGGATACCTTCAGGTTTGCCGACAGCAAGAAGCGCGAAGGCCAGCAGGTCGTGATGAACGGCAACGAGGCGCTCGGTTACGGTTTGATCGCCGCCGGCGTCCGCTTCGGTGCCGGCTATCCCATCACTCCCTGGTCGGACATCATGGAGTTGTTGCGGCGCGAACTGCCGAAATACGGTGGGTCGTTCATTCAGTGTGAGGATGAAATCGCGTCCATTTCCATGGCCATCGGGGGCAGTTACGCCGGCAAAGTGGCTGTGACCGGCTCCAGTGGGCCGGGCATTTCGCTCAAGACCGAGGCCCTTGGCTGGGCGGTCAACGCGGAAATCCCGTTGATCATCGTCAATGTCCAGCGCGGCGGCCCGTCCACCGGCATGCCCACCAACGTCGAACAATCCGACCTGTCCATCGCCTGTTTTGGCAGCCACGGCGACGCGCCGCGCGTCGTGCTCGCGCCCGCCAACGTGGAGGATGCTTTCTACACGGCGATTGAGGCCGTGGACATCGCAACGAAATACAACGTGCCCGTGTTCATTCTCAGCGACCAGGCCATCGCCACCCGGATCGAAGCGTTCCCCGAGCCGAACCTTCAGGAAGTTTGTCAGGATCTGACTCCGGACTTCACTCCCGTCGCAGACTATAAGCCGTACGATTTGTCCGCACCCAACGGCGTGGTGAAGCGCGTTGTGCCCGGCACGCGGATTCTGAGCGGCAAGTATCCGATCGCACCCGGTCTTGAACACGACGAGATGGGTCACCCGACCGCGTCGCCCAAGCTGCACGTGCAGATGACCGCCAAACGCCGCAAGAAACTCCAGGCCCTCGCTGCCTCGTATCCGGTGCCGAAAGTCTATGGCCCGCCCGAAGGCAATGTGTTGCTGGTGGGCTGGGGCTCGACCCAGGGGCCGATCCGGGAAGCCGTGGATCGCGCCCGCAGCGCCGGCGACAGCATCTCCGCCCTCCACATTCGACATATCAATCCCTTGCCCAACGGGCTGGAGAACATCTTCTCCGGCTTCCACCACGTTTTTGTGGTGGAAATGAACGATGAGGGCTTTTACGGCTATGGCCAGCTCGCCGCCGTGTTGCGGGCGCGATACACCGACCCACGCATTCGCGGCATCACCAAGACCGACGGCCTCACGTGGAAGGTCAAAGAAATCCTCGAACGCGTCAAAACCATCCTGGCCGAAATAAAAAAATCCTGACGCAAAGGCGAATTACGTTTATCTTCCCCCCAAGCCGATTCACAACGACATTGTATGAGTGAAACGATGACAGAAAGTCCCGCCCGCGGCGCAAAGGTTGTCGCCGCCCCCGCCGCGTCGGCGCCCCCCGCGCCTCCGGCCGCCGAGCGCAAGGGTTTGACGAAAAAGGAACTCGCCGCCGACCACCCGACGTGGTGCCCGGGCTGCGGCGACTTTTCGGTGCTCGCGCTTTATTTCAAGCTCATCGAAAAGCGGAAGCTCGAGCACGAAAAAATCACGACCATTTCCGGCATCGGTTGCTCCAGCCGCTTCCCGTATTTCGTGCAGGCTCACGGCGCGCACTTCATTCACGGTCGCGCGCTCGCCTTTGCCAGCGGGGTTTCCCTCTCGCGCCCGGATTTGCACGTCTTCGCTTTCAGCGGTGACGGCGACGCGTTTTCCATCGGGGGCAACCACTTCAACCATACCGCGCGCAAGAACATCAAGCTCACGCTCGTGGTCATGGACAACTGGGTTTACGGTCTGACCAAGAAACAGACGTCGCCCACCTCGCCCATGGGTTTCAAGAGCAAGACCGATCAATGGGGCGCGGTGGATTATCCCATCAACCCGATGAAGCAGGCCATCGCCGCCGGCGCGACCTTTGTGGCGCGCACCACGCATACGAATCCAAATCATGTGCTGCAAATGATGGAGGCGGCGATGGACCACGATGGTTTCAGTTTCATCGAATGTCTCAGTGAATGCGTGGAGTTCTACGAAGGCGCGTTCGACGCCTCCAACCCGCGCAAAGGTGGCACGTTCAATCTCGTTCCGTCAAACCACGACGTTACCGATGAGGATGCGGCTTACAGGCTGGCGGGCGCGCCATTTCCGGGGCATTTCGGGATTTTCTACAAGATCAAACGCGCGACCAAGAACGCGAAGGAAGCCGACATCATCGCCGCCGCCAAAGGCAAGGTCCAAGGCCTCAAGGATTGGGAAATCCTGCAGAGGAGCTTTGACCGCCTGAAGTAGGTCTTGCGAAACAAATACCGTGTTACAATACCCCCGGTGCAAACCGGGGGTTTTTGTTGGAATCTTGACACATTTACGCCTCGCGAATAAGGATGCCACGGCAGAAAGAAAGTCTGAAATTTGACCACGCCACTTACCTTGAACGTTGATGGACGGAGAATTAAGGATCCGAGCCCAGCGAACATAGCGCTTGCTTTTGAGTCGCTCGACAGACGTTCAGGCGGCTTTGTTTCCGGACCAGGTCTTTCAATGGTCATTCTGGAATACGATGATGCTAATCTGCTGATGGCCACCGGGACCTATGCTTGCGGATTCATGTTGTCCCATCACGACGGAGACAAGGAATGCGAATACCATACTGATGTGAACCAACCGATTACGGTGCCAGAGGTGATCAAAATCTTTCAAGCCTACGCTCGCGGCGAGGATTGGGGACGCTCAACGTTCAAATGGGAACGCGTCGTTGTTGACGACAAGATTTCACACATCATCAAACGCCTGGTGATTCTTGGTTTCTTCGGTTATCTCATCTACGTTGTCGTCAGGAATCTTGTAAAATAACAATGCCGATTTACGAATTTGCCTGTCCGAATTGCCGGCGGATCTTCAGCTTCCTCTCGAAGCGGGTGAATCCGGACCGTTTGCCGACGTGCCCCAAGTGCGGCAACAAAAAGTTGAAGAAAGAGATCAGCCGCTTTGCGATGACGCGCGGCCTGAAAGAACCGGCCGCCCAATCCGAAACCGCGGGTGACGAACCGTCCATGCCCGATTTTGACGATCCACGCGTCGAGCGGGCCATGATGGAGATGGAATGCGACATGGAGCATCTGGATGAAAACAATCCGAAGCACATGGCCCACATGATGCGCAAGATGAAGGACCTCATGCCGCCGGGTTCGATGCCCAAGGAACTCGACACCGCCATCAAACGCCTCGAAGCGGGCGAAGACCCGGAAAAGATCGAAGCCGACATGGGCGACGTGCTCGGCGATTTGATGGGCGGTCCGGAAGGCGGGGCCGGCGGTGGTGGTTACACGAAGGACAGCGGGCTTTACGATTACTGATTGAAGCGATGGAAACGAACCGAAAGGAATCCAGCCTGACGATCAAGATTGTGATCGTCTTATTAGCGGGGGTGGCGGTCATGTTGCTGCTGGAGCGGTTCAAAAAACAACGTGCGATTGCGGTTCAACACGCCTGCATTTCAAACCTGCGCTTCTTGGACGGAGCAAAGGAACAAGCGGCCATCGAATTGGGAATCCAGAAAGGGCAGCCGATCACACCCGAACAAGTTTACAAATATATCCCGGGTGGATTCTACTCACTGAAATGCCACGGGGGCGGAACCTACACCATCCATCCGCATGGCACGCCCCCCACCTGCAACATCCCCGGCCACAATCTGCCAGAATGAAAGTGAGCCCGGTCGCCCAGCAACCCCTGACGCTTTGCGCTTTGAACTGGGGGATTTTTCCCCAGAATTGTTCCCATGAACGTTGCAGCACTTCACATCGGCATGTCCGTGCGCCATCCGCAATACGGCGTGGGCACGGTGAAAACCATTTCTGAAACCACGGCGGACATTCTGTTCACCGACGGCAAACGCACGGTCGCACCGGAAGCCGCGGGACTTGAACCCGCCGAACCGCAAGCCGCCATTGGCGGTCTGAGCGTTCCGTTGAAACAATTCATCGAGCAGACGCTCGATGTCGCGGTCCCGAAGCTCGGGCTGCAAAAGCCCGACGCTGTGGTCGAGAAGCTCGGCAATCGGTGGCACAACGGCAAGCTGGTGATGCATCCCGCCGACCCGACGTTGCAAACCAAGGAAGTGCCGCTCGAAACGTTCTTTCACAAGATCGTCATGATCCGAAACAACCTCCGCGTGCTGGAACAGAAGATCAACGCGCACGAAAAACTCACCGACGGCGAAAAGGTTGAGATGCAGCAATACATCACGCGTTCCTACGGCTCGCTCACCACGTTCAACGTGCTGTTCCAGGAGAAAGAAGATCAGTTTTGAAAATTCCGAGTTCCAAACATAAAGCTCAACCCAAGCTCCAACATGCGGGGTTCTGGGGGGCTTCGTTGTGGCGTTTTTGTATGACACTGACTCTTGTTTCCGGTGTCGGGGCACGGGCTGTCGAGAAGGATGAAGTTTTTCAGATCGGCGTGGCCAAGGCTGACATCACGCCGGAATACCCGATCCGCCTGTCCGGCTACGCGGTGCGCAAGACCGAGTCGGATGGCGTCACCCAAAAACTTTGGGCCAAGGCCCTGGCCATCGGCAGTGACAGAGAAGGGCCGGCGATTTTGTTGACGGTGGACAACACCGGCGTTCCGGCGCACGTGCGCAACGAGGTGGTCCGCCGGCTCCAACAGAAGAAGAAAATCCAGCCCGACCGCGTCGCGCTCTGCTCAACTCACACGCACACCGCGCCGTGTCTCGCCGGCTACTTGCCAACCCTCTTTGGCGAGCCGTTGCCGCCGGACCACCTCGCGCACGTTGAACGCTACACACGCGAGTTGATTGACGCACTCGAACAGGTCGCGCTGACGGCGTTGAAGGACCGCCGGACGGCGCGGTTGAGTTGGGGACAGACCAAAGCCGGGTTCGCGGCCAACCGTCGCACGAAAGGCGGCCCGGTGGACCACGATTTGCCGGTGCTGGTGGCGACGGATCGCAAAGGCCACCTGCGCGCTGTGCTCGCGAACTACGCCTGCCATTGCACGACGTTGGGTGGCGAACGCAATCAGATTTGCGGTGACTGGGCTGGTTACGCGCAGGAGTATCTGGAGCGCGATCATCCCGGTGCGGTGGCGTTGGTGGCCATTGGCTGCGGTGCAGACGCAAATCCGCAGCCGCGCGGCAGTTTGGAGTTGGCAAAACAGCACGGGGCGGAAATCGCCACGAATGTCAGTCAACTTCTGTCGCAAACGCTCAGGCCGATAGCTGGCGCGCTCGCCTGCCGGACAAAACAAATCGAACTCCAGTTCGACACGCTGCCCACGCGCGCCGAGTGGGAGCAGCGGGCCAAAGAAACTAACTACGCCGGCTATCACGCGCGCTGGATGCTGGCCCGACTGGATCGCGGTGAGGCCCTGCCCACGGAATTGCACTACCTCGTGCAAACCTGGACGTTTGGCCAGGACCTCGCGATGGTTTTTCTGCCCGGCGAAGTGGTGGTGGATTTCTCGCTCCGGCTGAAACGGGAGTTCGATGGACGACGACTGTGGGTCAACGCGTACGCCAATGATGTTCCTTGCTACATTCCCTCGCGGCGCATCTGGCAGGAAGGCGGCTACGAAGGCGGCGGTGCGATGATCTTTTACGGACAACCCACCCGGCTGGCAGCGGACACCGAAGACCGCATCGTGACCGCCGTCCACGCGTTGATGCCGAAAGTTTTTCTTGCCGACACGGAGAATTCCGCAAATCTGCCGGCAACGAAATGACATTGCCGTAAATCCTGATTGAATCCGCCATGAATAATTCTTCCGCCAACCGCCTCGCCGTTTGCAGTTGGTCGCTGCAACCGACCACCCCGCAGGACTTGATTTCCAAATTGCAGCCGACCGGTGTCCGCCGGGTGCAACTCGCGCTGGACCCGCTGCGCGACGAACCGTCCGTTTGGGGTGCCGCCCCCGAAATGCTTGAAGCGGCGGGCATTGGCATCGCCTCCGGCATGTTCGGCTGCGTCGGCGAGGATTACTCAACCCTCAACACCATTCGCCTCACCGGCGGCATTTTGCCCGATGCCACGTGGGAAGAGAATTGGACGAACATTCAAGCCACCGCCGAACTGGCAAACAAACTCGGGTTGAAGCTGGTCACGTTTCACGCCGGCTTCCTGCCACATGAAGAAGCCGATCCCAGTTACATGAAGCTCAAGCAACGGCTCGCGCAGGTCGCTGATGTTTTTCAAGCGCGCGGCATCTCGCTGGGATTGGAAACCGGCCAGGAAACTGCCGCCGTGCTGTTCGACTTCCTGCACAAGCTTGGAAAACCGGGCGTTGGCGCAAATTTCGACCCCGCCAACATGCTGCTTTACGACAAGGGCAATCCCATTGAGGCGCTGCGCAAACTCGGCCCGTGGGTGCGCCAGGTTCATATCAAGGACGCGCGCCGCACCAAAACGCCTGGCACTTGGGGCGAGGAAGTCGTCGTCGGCACGGGTGAAGTGGACTGGCCGGCGTTTTTCACCACGTTGAAGGAGATCGGCTTCAACGGCGATCTCTGTATCGAACGTGAAGCCGGCATCAAACGCGTGGATGACATCCGCGCGGCGCGGGAACTGGTGGAAAAAGTTTTGCAGTGAAATTCGCGGGCGTCGTGACACGAATGAATCCCCGACGATCCAAGATCTTGTTTATTTCGTATCACTCTCCCTCACGGCCCTCTCCCGCTGGGAGAGGGAGAATCGTTCGCCGGCTTCCGAAGAATCAGCAGACGGTCATAACCGAACCATCATGCGCTGCCGTAAAACTGCTCGACGGCTGTTCCCTCTCCCAGCGGGAGAGGGCCAGGGTGAGGGAGAGCGCAACGATCGGCCACACACTGCCTCGCTTCATACAAGACTTATGAAAACCAAATCCCGTCCTTCCAACCGCAAAGTCAACGTCGCTGTCGTGGGCCTCGGGTTCATGGGCGTCATGCACCTCAAGACGTACCTGCAAATCCCGGGCGCACGCCTCGTCGCGGTGTGCGACGCCGTCCGCCTGCCGGTCAACGGCGTGCTGGGTGGCGTCGGCGGCAATGTTGCTGGAGCGGATACAATCCAACTCGGCGGCGAAGTCACAGCCTATCGCGACTTCGACGATGTGATTGCCGATCCGGAGATTGATCTGGTGGATCTGTGCGTGCCCACGCAACTGCACGAGTCGCAGGCCGTCGCCGCCTTGCGTGCCGGCAAGCACGTCATTTGCGAAAAACCCCTCGCGCGCACCCCGGCCATCGCGCAACGCATCGTGAACGCGGCGAAATCCGCCAAAACGTTTTTTATGCCGGCGATGTGCATGAGGTTTTGGCCGGGCTGGTCGTGGCTCAAGGAAGTTGACGCGAAGAAAACCTACGGAAAAATTCTCGCCGCGCGCTTTCGCCGGGTGTCCTCGCCGCCGGGTTGGAGTCGGGGGACGTATTTCAAGGGCAGCGTTTCCGGTGGGGCATTGCTCGACCTGCACATTCACGACACGGACTTCGTGCAATTTCTTTTCGGCCGGCCCAAGAGCGTTTACTCCACCGGTCTGAGCCGGTTCAGCGGCGCGATTGATCACGTCGTCACGCAATACAAAGTCGCCGGCGGCGCGGCGGTTTATGCCGAGGGCAGTTGGCTGCTGACGCAAGGGTTCAACATGGGTTACACGGTCATGTTCGAGCACGCCACCGCTGATTTCGACCTCACCCGCGGCGCGGACGCCCTGCGGTTGGATGTGGCAGGCAAATCCTCGCGCACATTGAAGCTCACCGGCGCGGACGGATACGGCGGTGAACTGCGCCACATCATTCAAGCCATTCAAACCGGCAAGCCACCCACCATCGTCACGGCGGAGGATGGTTTGAGCGCGGTGGAAATCTGCGCTGCGGAGGAACAATCGGTCAAGACGGGGCAGGTGGTGGCGCTGTAACCGCTCGTCTCGGCCGTCCTCCTGCATCGCGAGAGTCGATGGGCGGAGGCCGCGCAGGCCGGGACTTCCATCTCGTCTGTCCCCGAGCTGATTGGGAATTAAACCCTGGTCTGCCAACGGAATGCCGCATCATTCCACGGGTTGACTTTCAAACGGCCCTCTGCTGAAATCCGCGCCCATGAATCACGCTTTGCGAGCGGGAAGTTCCGTCTTCATCCTGTTTTCCATTCTTCTTCTCAACGCTGCCTCCAGTTTGCCAGCAATGGCAGCCCCACCAACCCTTGAACAACGCATTGCGCAGCTTGAAGCGGCCGCAAAGGCCGCACCTGCGATCAACTCCGGTGACAACGCTTGGATGTTGGCCAGTTCCGCGCTCGTCCTGATGATGACCGCGCCGGGCCTGATCCTGTTTTACGGTGGCCTGGTCCGCACCAAAAACGTTCTCTCGACGATGATGCACAGCCTCGTGCTCATGGCGTTGATGTCGGCCGTGTGGATGATCTTCGGCTACAGCATGGCGTTTGGCGAGGGCAACGCCTTCTTTGGAAACCCGATGCAGTATTTTTTTCTGAAGGGCGTGGGCAGCGCGCCGAACCCGGATTACGCGGCGACCATTCCCCAACAAAGTTTCATGCTGTTTCAAATGATGTTCGTCATCATCACTCCCGCGCTCATCAGTGGTGCGGTGGCCGAGCGCATCAAGTTCAATGCTTACGTCGCGTTCATGTTGCTCTGGACGGTCATCGTTTATCTCCCGCTCTGCCACATGGTCTGGGGCAAGGGCGGCTTGTTTAACTGGGCGCTTGGCGGAAAAATCCCCGTGCTCGATTTCGCCGGCGGCACGGTGGTGCACATCAGCTCCGGCGTTTCGGCGCTGGTGTGCGCGCTCGTCCTGGGCCATCGGCAGGGATTTCCGCACGCCCCCATGATGCCGCATAACGTCGTGCTTTCCTTGATCGGTACCGGATTGTTGTGGGTCGGCTGGTTCGGTTTCAACGCCGGCAGCGCGGTCAGCGCCGGCGGGCTGGCATCGAGCGCCTTCGCCGCAACGCATTTTTCCGCGGCGGCCGCGGCATTGAGCTGGGCGGGCATGGAATGGGTGCTCAAGGGCAAACCCAGCGTCCTCGGCGCGGCGTCCGGCATGGTGGCCGGTCTGGCCACCATCACGCCGGCCTCCGGGTTTGTCAGTGTGCCCGCCGCGTTTTGCATCGGCCTGACGGCGGGCGTGGTTTGTTACCTCGCGGTCACGAAGCTCAAGGCGTCGTTCGGTTACGATGATTCGCTGGATGTCTTTGGCGTTCATGGCGTGGGCAGCATGATCGGTATGTTGATGCTGGGCTTTCTGGCCACCACCGAAATCAACGCCGCCATTGGCACGACATTTCAACTCAATGGCGCAGCGGTATCGCTGGCGGGAAGCACCGGCCAGTTTTTGAACCAATTGAAAGCGGTGATCTTTACGGTGGCATTGGCGGCCGTCGCCACCTTCATCATTTTGAAACTGGTGGACAGCGTCATCGGTTTGCGCGTGGATCCGGAGGATGAAAGCCTTGGCCTTGATCTTTCGCAACACGGCGAACGCGCCTACAACGAATAACGGCGGCCAACCTCACGAACAATATGAAAAAAATCGAAGCCATCATCAAACCGTTCAAACTCCAGGATGTAAAAGATGCGCTCAACGCGTTGGGCATCCAGGGCATGACCGTGACCGAGGTCAAGGGCTTCGGCCGCCAAAAAGGACACACGGAAATTTATCGGGGCAGCGAGTACACCGTGGACTTTCTGCCCAAGATCAAAATCGAAACCGTCCTGCCCAATGCCCAGGCTCCGGCCGCTGTCGAGGCGATCATGGCTGCCGCCAAGACCGGCAAGATTGGCGACGGCAAGGTTTTCGTGTCCACCATTGATGACGCCTGGCGCATCCGCACCAACGAAAGCGGCGACAGCGCGGTCTGAACGAAGCGGTGGGCAGTGACCCCGGTTTTTGGATGCCGCTTAAATGCCTGCCCGTCACTATAGATTGTAAGACTCTCCCTCCCCCTTTCCTTCTCCCGCTGGGAGAGGGAACAGTAATTGGACGGGTTTTGATTTGAGCAAGTCAGTCGAGTTATTCCCCGTCGCAGGTTGGCCAGCAGCCCGGTGAATAATTCCCCCGCTCCCAGCGGGAGAGGGCAGGGGTGAGGGAGAATCGTCCGATTACCCGCGACTTTTGAACCCAAACCGCCTGCCGTTGCCCAGCCGTTGCCCACATTTCTCTGGCCGCACGCCCTTTCCCGGAGCATTTTCGGAGCGAACACGTCCAACGGGAAGGACATTTATGAATTTGCTTACTAGATTTGCGCTCGCCCTCACGCTGGGATTCCGACTCCATGCCGCTCCGTCTTCGAACGTCGAATCGCCCAAAGCTCAGTCGGAAAAGTTATATGCCGAAGGCTCGTTCGCCAAAGCGCACGAGCTTTACGCGCAAATGCGGGAAATTTCCGGCAGTTCTTCAAATGAAGCTCGCTGGGTCGCATTTCGTTCCGCCGACACGCAATGGCGCTCGCAGGCCGCTACCCAAACCGCCGACACCACGAAGCTCGACGAGGCGCGCACGCAACTGGAAAAACTCGTCCGTGATGCGCAGCGCGAAGACGAAAAAGATCGCATCTGGTTGGAGGTGCAGGAATCGCTCGGAGATTTCTGGTGGACGCGGCGTAACCAGCAGAACTGGGGTCAAGCTTGGCCACATTACCAACTAGCGTTGGCTTGGTGGGCCGGGGCACGCGACGTCGAACTGGCGCGGGAGCGCTACCTCGCGCTCGTCTGGCGCATGGCCAAACCGCCGGGCGTTGAACGCTTTTACGGTTACGGCCAATGGGGCAATTATATCCCGCTGGAGATCCTCGACAACGCGCTGAAGATCGTCCAGACCGAGAACGACCGGGCGCACGCCCACTTCCTCATCGCGATGACCGTTCGCAACCAGGGCGGCGATTGGGAACGGCGCGCGCGCGTGCCGGAGGAATTTGAAAGCGCGATCAAAACCGGCAAATCCACGGACTGGTATGACGACGCGCTTTACCACTATGCCGAATGGATGGCGGGCCAGGGCCGCGCCATACCGCTTGCCGACGGCAATTGGCGGCAGGAGCCGGATTACGTGAAGGCGCTCGAATTATTCCGCCGACTCGTGAGCGAATTCAACAAAGGCGAGACGCGCTATTGGGAACAGGCGCAGCAGCAGATCAAGAACATCACCGAGCCGCAGCTCGGCGTGAGCGTGCCAAACATTTTCCTGCCCGATTCGGAAATCCAATACCACCTCAAATGGCGGAACGTGAAGCAAATCGAACTGGCGCTATATCCAGTGGAGTTAAATCGGGACGTGAATCTGGCCCGTCTCGATGAGAAGCGTCGTCATGATTGGCTAACTTCGATTGATCTTGGTTCGTTGGAAAAGGTCAAGTCGTGGACGCATACCCCTCACCCTGCCCTCTCCCCATCGGATGGGGAGAGGGTGGCGAAGCCGGGAGAGGGGAAATCGGATAATTACAAACCCGGCAGCGAAGCGCTCCGCCTCGACGAAAAGCTCAAATCGGGCGCGTATGTGCTCGAGGCGCGCGGCGGCGGAAAGGACGCGCGCGAATTGATCTTAGTTACCGATGCCGCACTGGTGTTGAAGACTTCCGGCAAACAGGCGCTGGTTTATTTCTGCAACGCGCTTAACAGCGCGCCGCTCGCCAACGCGCAGGTGAAACTTTGGCAGCGCTGGCATGACGGCAACCGGTGGCAGACACGGGAGCAATCAAAAGCAACTGGCCCAGATGGCATCGCGGTGATTGACCTGGGGAATCGCTCCGACCGCGGCTTGGAATTGTTCGCCAGTGCGAGCCTGAAGGACCGGCAGGCGTTCAGCACAGGCAATAGCTATTGGAATCGTGGTGAGTCGGAGGCCTGGCGCATCTACGCTTTCACCGATCGTCCGGCGTATCGGCCAAAGGAAACCGTGAACTGGAAATTCATTGCGCGGCGCTACAACGGCTCGGTCTATTCCACGCCCGCCGACGCAACCATTGAGTTTGAAATCACCGACCCGCGCGGGGCGAAGGTGAAGGCCGACAAGGCAACGCTGAATTCATTTGGCAGCGCCTGGGGCACGCTTGAACTCACCGAGCAAATGCCACTGGGTGAATATCGCATTCAGTTTTGGGACGCGGGCCGCAAGCACGGCATCGGTAACGCCACCTTGTTCCGGCTGGAGGAATACAAGCTGCCCGAATTCAAAGTCACCGTGCAGACGCCCGAGGAGAACGGAAAAAAGAAAGCCTTCCGCGTGGGTGAAAAAGTCGAGGTGACCATCCAAGCCGATTACTACTTCGGCGGGTCCGTGGCCAATGCCAGCGTCGAGGTGATCGTGAACCAGAATCCATATTGGCAATCGTGGCGTCGCCCGCGCGATTTCCCCTGGTTCTACGAGGACACGGACAGCGGCCCGGGCCGTTGGGGTCGTCATTATGGTGGCGGTCAAATCGTGAAGCGCGAGACGCTCAAGACCGACGCCACCGGCAAGGCCACGCTCACGTTCGAGACGCCCGCGAATGCCGAACAGGATTTTGAGTATCGCATCGAGGCGCGCGTGACGGATGCCAGCCGGCGCGAGATCAGCGGCAGCGGGAACGTGCGCGTCACCCGCCAGCGCTATTACGTTTATCCGCAGGCTGAGCACAATCTCTATCGTCCGCAGGACAAGGTGCGCGTTGATTTCAAGGCGCTCGACGCCAATGAACAGCCTGTGCAAGTCGAGGGGAAGGTCACCGTCACGCGCGATTACTGGTACGAAATCTGGATCAAACCGGATGGGACGGAAGTCAAGGGCGACGACCTCAAAGCACTTCAGGCAAAGCACAAAATCTGGCCGCCACCGCCGGAACGTCCGGACCAAAAGGGTTGGCGACTCAAGTTCCGTGGCTACGAGCACGATGAAGTTCTGACGCAAATGCTGAAAACGGACGCCGAAGGAAACACGTCGCTCGACTTCAAACCGGAACGTGAGGGTTACTATCGCTTTGCGTGGTTGAGCGAAGACTCTGTTGCCAACCGTCCGCCACAACCGATTCGCGCTGAAACTACCGTCTGGGTTTGCAGCAACCAATCCACCGAACTCGGTTATCGTCACGGCGGTGTGGAAATCATCGCGGACAAGGACACGTTCCGCGCGGGCAGCGAAGCGCCGGTGATGCTCGTGGCCAATTCGCCCGACCGCTACGTGCTGTTCACGGTGGAAGGTGAAGACCTCTATCACTACCGCCTCGTTCACATGACCGGCACGGTGAAGCTCATTGACCTGTTCGTGGATGAGAAATACGTGCCGAACGTCTTCCTGAGCGCGGCGATGGTTGCCGAACGGCAAATCTTCACGGACACCAAACAAATCGTCGTGCCGCCAACGAAAAACTTCCTGACCGTGGACGTGAAGCCCGACCGCGCGCAATACCAACCGCGAGACGAAGGCACGTTGGCCATCACGACGAAGAACGACGAGGGCAAACTCGTTTCCGCCGAGGTTTCGCTGGGGCTGGTGGATGAATCGGTGTTTTACATTCAAAGCGACTACGCCGAAGACCCGCGTCAATTCTTCTTCGGCACAAAACGCGGACAGGAAATTCAGACTCAAAGCACGATGAACCAGAAGACTTACGCGAAACTTGTCCCGGGCGAGAAGGATGAGTTGATTGACGAACGCGAGAGGGAACGTCGTTTGAGCCGGGCACGCCAGCAGGAGTGGGATTCCCCCGGCGGGAAAGACGGGGACATGTATTTTGCCGACCGCTTGTCAGCGTCCGACGAAAGTGGTTACGGAATGGGCGGTGGGGGTTCGGGCGGAGCCGCGTCGGCAGGGGTGGCGCTCGGACGCGCGGTCAACTACGCGGCAAAGCCATCAGCGACCGCCACACTCGAGCGGTTCGGTGGCGACCTCAAAATGGCCAAGGCGAAGATGCCCGCTGAAATGCCCATGCAGCCGCCGGGACAAGAGCCAGCCGTTCAAGTCCGCACCGATTTCCGATCCACTGTTTTCTGGCAACCGGATTTGAAAACCGACGCGAATGGCCAGGCGACGGTAAAGGTGAAATATCCCGATTCGCTCACCGGCTGGAAAGCCACAGCCCGCGCCGTGACATTGGGAAATCAGTTTGGCATGGCCGACGCGACCACGCGCACGAAGCAACCGCTCATCGTCCGTCTGCAAGCGCCGCGTTTCTTCGTCGTGGGCGACACGGTGACGATTTCGGCAGTGGTGAACAACAACACAGATGAGGCGATGAACGCGCAAGTCACGATGGAAATGATTGGTGGATTGGAGTTTTTACCAACCGAGAGCGGTGGACTTCCGAGAAATCGTCCCATAGGTAAACCTCTGAAGGTTGGAAATTCGTTGGTCAGCACCGAGGGCGCCGTCGTGGCAGTTCCAGCCAATGGAGAGACTCGGTTTGATTGGATCGCAAAAATCGCGTCACGAGGCGGAGTGAAGTTGAAAGCGACCGCACGCGGCGGGAAATATGCCGACGCGATGGAGAAGACCTACGTCGCCTACGAACACGGCATCGAGAAGTTTATTGCCAAGTCCGGCAAGGTGCGCGGCAACGACATCACCGTGAAACTCGATTTGCCGAAGGAGCGCAAAGCGGATTCCACTTCGCTCGTCGTGCAGGTCACGCCGAGCATGGCGGTGACGATGCTCGATGCGTTGCCGTATTTGATTGATTACCCCTACGGCTGCACGGAACAGACGATGAGCCGTTTCCTGCCCGCCGCCATCACGGCCAAAACGTTGCGCGACGTCGGCCTTGATCCCGAAGATGTGATGAGCCGGGTTTTTGGCGGCATTGAAACCAACACGGCGTCCGCCACGCATCCGAAGGGCAAAAAAGATTTGGCCAAACTCGACGAGATGGTGAAAGCCGGTCTCGAACGGCTCTATGATTTTCAGCACGCCGATGGCGGTTGGGGCTGGTGGAAGCAAGGCGACAGCGATCATTGGATGACGGCTTACGTCGTGTGGGGCTTAACGCTGGCCAAGGAAGCAGGCGCGAACATCAAAGAAGACGTTCTGAAGCGTGGGTCGAGCTTCCTGGACAAGACACTGGTCGAGGAAGAGGAGAACCCGGACATGCAGGCGTTTATGCTCCACGCGCTGGCGGTTAACCATCCGAAGGCTGTTAAAGGCATTGGCGTTGCGCCATCAAAATTCCAGGCCAAGGCGTTCGATAACCTCTGGCAGAAGCGCGAGGCGCTGAACGCCTACACCCGCGCGTTGCTCGCTTTGAGCGCACACTGTTTCCATTACGACGACAAGGCCAAGACGCTCATTGAGAATCTGGAGAACGGCGTGAAGCGCGACGAACGGCCCGACGCTTCAATTCTGATTGATGGCAAAAACATCCAACAACCAACATCCAACAACCAACATCCAGTGATGGGCACGGCGCATTGGGGCGAAGACGGCATCTACTGGCGCTGGTCCGACGGCGGCGTGGAAGCGACGGCATTTGCGTTGCGCGCGTTGCTGGCGATTGATCCGAAAAACAAACTCGTCGAGCCCGTCACCAACTGGCTCATCAAGAACCGTCGGGGTGCGCAGTGGAATAGCACGCGCGACACGGCCATTGTCGTACTGGCGATGAATGATTACCTGCGCGTGAGCGGCGAGTTGAAACCGGAACTCGAATACGAGTTGATCGTGAACGGCAAATCTATCGCAAAAAAGAAAGTTGCCGGCGCAGATGTGTTCAATGCGCCCAGCCGGTTCACGATTGATCCGAAGCTCATCAAGGACGCGAACGAAATCCGCATCGTCCGCAAGAACGGCGACA
Source organism: uncultured Bifidobacteriaceae bacterium (assembly GCA_964458575.1). GTDB lineage: Bacteria > Verrucomicrobiota > Verrucomicrobiia > Limisphaerales > JADLHS01 > CAYWMD01. The sequence goes on from CAYWMD010000003.1 coordinate 84,210, forward strand.
CGCCAGTCTATTTTGCCGTTGAAGCCCGGTTCTTCAGCCTGGAAGAACCGATCACGGCAACCGGCAATGAGATCTTCGTGAAGCGCGAATACTTCAAACTCGTGGGCCGGCCCACGCTGCTCAAAGGTTACGTGTACGACAAACTGCCGCTCAAGGACGGTGAGTCCGTGACCAGCGGCGACCGCGTCGAGACGCTCCTCACCATCGAAGCGAAGAACAACTACGAGTATCTGATGTTTGAGGATTTGAAACCGGCCGGCTTCGAAGCGGTGGAAATCCGCAGCGGCGAATCGCTTTACGCGCGCGAACTCAAGAGCGGTGCCGTGGACCGAAAGCACGGCGCTGCCGCCCCAACCACCAAATCGGTGAGCCAGCAATACGTCATCAAGCCGGGGGACACCCTCTCGCAGGTTGCGCAACGTCACGGCACTTCGGTCACGGCGCTTCGCAGCGCAAACCGCCTGCCCGATGATCGCATCCAAAGCGGCCGGAAGCTTGTCATTCCGCCGAGGGGCGTGTCGGTTGCCGAAGACGATTACACTGGCCGCACGCGGTGGGTTTACCAAGAGTTGCGCGACCGCAAGGTGGCGCTGTTCATTGACAAGCTCCCCGAGGGCGTCTGGGAGATTCGCTACGCCGCCCGGGCCGAAGTGCCGGGCCGCTTCCACGCGTTGCCAGTTCTGGGACAGGCCATGTACGTTCCTGAGATTCGCGGCAACGGCGCGGAGTTGCGGGTCGTGGTGACGGACGCGATTCGTTAAAGCGGGAGGGGGGCGGTTAATCTCGAGCGGTTAACGGCCTTGGCACGATGCACGCTTGAAACACGTGAAATAACAACCGGTTGTGTCGTTCTCAACACGGCGGCACCGTGGAAAATGACGTTGCAACCATAGCATCATGACCTGGTTTAGCACCATACGATTGAACGCCAAGAGCGCCGAGGTCCGGCGTCAGGCCATTGCCACGCTGGCCGACGCCACCGCCGCGAACACGATGGATTTGCTGCTGGCCGCCCTGAAAGACGAGGCGGCCGACGTGCGCGCGGAAGCGGCGCGGGTGTTGGGCGAACGCAATGAGGAGCACGCCGTGGCCGATTTGATTTCCGCCCTGACCGATCCCGACCACGCGGTTCGGGGAGCGGCGGCCACGGCGTTGGGTTGCATCCGCGATCCCCAGGCGATCCCGCACCTGGTGCGGCTGCTAAACGAGTTGAACAATCACACGCGCGCATGCGCTGCGGCCGCGTTGCGCGCACTGGACTGGCGACCCGGCAACCCGCAGGAGGAAGCGGCGTTCGAACTGGCCTCCGGCAACATGCTCGGGGCGGCCCGCGCCGGTGAAGCGGCCATTCAACCCTTGGTCAACGAGTTGAAGCATGACACCAGTTTTCAGCGTCGGGCCGCGGCCGAGGCGCTCGAAGGATTGAACGACCCGCGGGCGGTCAACTCGTTGTTGAGCGCCTTGGACGATGAGGATGCGACCGTGCGCGTTTCGGCCATTCACGCCCTGGTCGCAGCCGACAGCGAACCCGTGCGGCAGGCGTTGTCGCAAAAACTTCGCGACGGAATTCCACAGGTGCGGCTGGCGGCAGCGCAGGTTCTGGCCAGATGGCAGGACATGGCCCAGATCGAGATGTTCCTCGATCTGCTCTCCGACTCCCATTTTGAAGTCCGCCAGGCGGCAATCCATTTTTTCGAGCGTTTGGGCGATCCCCGTGGTGCCGAGGTGATCGTGCCATTGCTCGCCGACACCGACAGCGACGTCCGGCAGGAGGCCGCGCGAACGCTGGGGGTGCTGGGCAACCCGGCCGCCATTCCCGGACTCGTGACGGCTTTGATTGACGAGGAACAAACCGTACGCTTCGCCGCGGGCGAATCCCTCAAGCAGATCAACCCGGACTGGGCGCTGACCGAAGGCGCGGTGTCCGCTTTGCCGCAACTGGAAGGCGCGTTGCAACACCGCGCGCCCTGGGTGCGCCAGGCGGCGACGCAGGCGTTGTCACTCATCCGCCAGGCCATCGTCGGCACCCCGGAAACCCTGGTCCAAAACACTTGAGCGCGAAGCCGCCGGTGTGCGAGTGGTGACCGCTTTTAAATCAGCACGGCTTCAGGGATTTCGGCAGGAGTTCGGGCCGGCGGACCGGGCGCTGATTGAATTCCGGGCCGATTCACCTGTCGGATGGTATGTTGATCGCAACCGGCCATCGTCCGTCTAAACAGTTGCCCGCCCGTCCGGGGTGCGGCAACCTGTGTTTCACATGAACATTTACGGCGCGCAGGATATGTCGCTGCGCCTGGACCGGGCCGAGACGTCGCGCCTGCTCCGGGCGCTTGTGCTATCAGTCGCCGTGCATCTCCTGGCGTGGGGCACCTACGAGGCCGGAAAAAAATTTCAGGTCTGGGAAAAAATCCAGGTGCCCGCGTGGATGAAGGCGCTGGCGTTGCCCCTGCCCAAAATCGTCAAAAAGGAAACGTCCGCCGCCGAGCGCGTGCCGCTGGTCTTTATCAATGTCAACCCCGAACAGGCCGTGACGGAAGCACCGAAAAACGCGCCCTTTTATTCCAGCCGCAGTTCGGTCGCGGCCAATCCCGACGCGAACCGCGACACGGACACACCGAAAATTACCGGCACCCAAACGCAAGTGCCCAAAACCGAGGACGTGCCGCGCGAAAAATTTGAGAAGCTCCAGCCGGCTTTGCCCGCCCCGCAGCCCGAACCCGAAGCCAAGCCCAAGCCCACGATGGCGCCCGGCGACCTGGCCATGGCCAAGCCGGACTTGAATGTGCGGACGGAAACCGGCGACGCCGAGCGTCCCCGGCCGCGCACGCTGAAGGAAGCCCTCGCGCGCAAGCAGGTGAATCAACCGCCCGGGCACAAAATGAAACAGGACGGTGGCGTAGCGCGCCGGGCCAATCTGTCCATGGTGGATGCCAAAGGCACGTCCTTCGGCGCCTACGACGAGGCGTTTATCGCGGCAGTTTCGCAGCGTTGGTATGATTTGCTCGACAACATCAAATACGACGGCTACCAACCCGGCAAGGTGGTGCTGCAATTCCACTTGAATTACGACGGTCGTATCACCGAAATGAAGGTCGCTGAAAGCACCGTGGGCGACATGTTGAGCATCTTGTGCCGCAAAGCGGTGGAGGATCCAGCGCCCTTCGAGAAGTGGCCGCGCGAAATGCGCCTGATGGTGGGCCGCGACATGCGCCCGATTCAATTCACCTTTTATTACAACTAAGCTTGAACCCGAGCATCATCGGGGTGGCCGGAACACAAAAATATGGAAGCACTGGTTCTTTACTTTTTACTGCCGCTGACTTCGATCATCGGTCTGACCTTCATCGTCGAGCGCGGCCTGGCGTTGCGCTGGAAAAAAGTCGTCCCGCCGGAGGTTGAGTCCGCGGTGGAATCATGCACGTCCGGCACCGAGGTCGCGATGTTGCAACGCGTATGCCGGGAGAAGCCCTCGCCGTTGAGCCGCCTGCTGCTTCAGGCCGCCCAACATCTGGACCGACCGCAGGCGGAAAACGTGGATGCGTTGCAGACGCGCGCACGCCACGAAATCGTCCGGTTGGAACGCGGCCTCGTGGTGCTGGAGATCATCGTCGGTATCGCGCCGCTACTGGGCCTAGTAGGCACGATCGTCGGCATGATGACCGCGTTCGCCGACGTGGGCCAGGCCACCCAGATTGACGCGGCCAACCTGGCAAGAGGTGTGGCAACGATTCTTCACGCCACGCTCGTCGGACTGCTCATCGCGATTCCTTCGCTCATCGCGTGGAGTTATTACACCAAGAAAGTCGAAATGCTCGCCGTGGAGATGGAAACGCTGTGCGACGAGTTCATCCGGCGGCAATACGGGGAGAGGAACAAGAAGTGAGAAAACATTCAACATTCAACATTCAACATCGAACGCCAAACGTGGGGCTGAACGCCTGCGAATTTCGATGTTGGGCGTTGAATGTTGAATGTTGAATATTTTCCCAATCGCCAAATGCGCTTCTTCATCCGCAAACGCAAACAGACCCCGACGGTCATCATCGTCGCGCTGATTGACGTGCTGATCGTGCTGCTGATTTTTCTGATGGTCACGACCACTTTCAAACAACAACCCGCGCTCCGCCTCGCGCTCCCGGAGTCCAGCCAGGCGAAGAAATCCGGCGCCCACGAAGACGCCCCGCTGGTGGTCAGCGTGGATGCCAAAGGCAATCTGCGACTCGGCGCCGACGAAACGCCGGTGACCGTGGACCGGCTGAAGAGCGAGTTGATGGCGCGCGCCGAAAAGAATCCTCAGCTCAAGCTGGCCATCAGTGCGGACAAAGGCGCGCCGTGGGGTCAGATCGTGAAGGTCATGGATGCCGCTGCCGGCGCGAAGTTGAAAATCGCCGACGCGTTCATGAAAGAAGCGAGCAAGTGACAATCTGCTCACGGTTGCGACTCAAGCCGCAACCCGCGCTTGCTTGCCGCGCAGCCAGAGCAGAACGAGCGCGACCATGGTCAATCCCGAAATCCCCACGCCGCATCGGAACATCAGGTCCTCATACCTGAGCACGATTTCATGCTTTCCCGCCGGCACTTCGAGCGCCTGAAATGCATGATTGGCGCGCAGCAACGGCGCGGGCTGTCCGCCCACCGTGGCACGCCAGGGGTGATAAAATGTTTGCGACAACACCACGAGACTGGGTTCGGTCGCTTCCACTTCCAGGACGATCCGCTGCGCGCTCCAATTCTTTGAAGTGATTTTGGCCGACGTTTGGCGGTTGACCGTCACTCGCGACGCGTCCTCCGGCCGGAGAAACACCGTGGCGCGCGGGTTGAATTCCGCGCCGATCATGGCCGCGAGGGTGTTGGTTTCATCCAGGAAAATCGGCTTCTGCCCGGCGGTGGCCATCGGCATGAACGTGGGACGCGCCGTCCACGCAAACAAATTGGTGGGCGAGGTAAACTGGCTCACGCTCAGGAAATCCGCCAGGGCTTCGTGGCAGGTGTTCGTGGAAGGGTAAAGCCGGAAACGAACCGCCCTTTCGTGCGGCAGTTCCAACGCGAAGAACCCGTCCACCTTCGGCAAACCATCAATCAGGTTGGCGTTGCAATACAGGGTGAGACGGTTGAGGAGATGACCGTTGACGAGGTTGGTCATCACCTTGAGCCGATGAGTAAAGATCGCCTCCATGCTCAGGAGCGCGCGGGATTCGCCCACGGCGGGCCGGGGTTGGAGCTGGGCCGTGAGCGGAAAGCCCGGCCGAAGCACCCCGCGCTCCACGGTCGGATTCTGTCGCGGCGCGTGCGTGGCCAGATCCAGCCACGTCAAAAGTGCCAGACCGAGGACCACAATCCATGTTCGCCGCAACTCGAAGTCGCGGCCGGCAACGAACCACAGTCCCAGGGTCGCCGCCAGCAGCACCGCCCGCGTTAATCCGTTGAGGATCGTAACGCGCTGAATCTCGCCCGGGGCAGGATGAAGCCAGGTGACCCCGAGCAACAGCCCGATCACAACGAGAAAAATAGTACCGAGCACCAAACCCGAACGCCAAAATCGGGGCCGCTCCGCAAGCGGCGCGTTGAGATACTCCCGCACACCGAACGCCGCCAGCACGGGCACCAGAAACGCCGGCAGCATGACGAACTTGATCGGGAAGCGCATCAATCCGGCCGGCGGAAATATTTTCAACAGCATGGGGTAAACCCATCCGCGTTCACCGAGCGCCAGCACGAGACAAACACCCGTCAGCACCGCGAGCAAGCGCACCCGGCTGTCGCGCACCCGCCAAGCCGCCATCAACGCGAATACGGCCAGGCCGATGCCGCAATAGTAGGAGGAAGTGATGCGTTGTTCGACCTGGAAATGAACCCCGGCGGCGCTCTGTGTCGTCCGAAACAGCGGGACGAGAAAATTGGCCCAACCGGTGATTGGCATGGACCATTCATCGCCTGCAAAACCGGGGTCGCGATGCGAACTGCGTAGAAAATCAAGAAAGGGCAGCAATTGCGCCGCCGCCAACCCGGCCACAAGCAGCGCCACGCCGCCCGCGCGGAAGATCACGCGCCGTCGGTCAGACCGGTTTTGCCAGAGGTGCAGCAGCCACAACGCGCCGAGCACCAGCCAGGTGAGCAGGATGATTTCGGGTGTGCCGGAAAGCATTTGCATCGCGCCCGCCAACGCCGCCAGCACGAGATGCCGACCGCCCAACCGCCAGGCGCGTTCCACCGTAAGCACGACCAGCGGCATCCAGGCCAGACTGGCAATGTAGTTGGGCCAGATCAGGCAGTTGAGCGTGAATCCGTTGAAGGCGAAACCCAGCCCGGCAAGCGTCGCCGCCCGCCGGCTGCCGGTCCAGTTCCATGCCAGCGTGTACATCGCGAAACCGCAGAGAAAGAGATGCACCAGATTGAAAAAGGCCAGCGACCATTCGAGGGGAAACAGCAGATAGATCAGCGAGCCGGGATAAAGCACCAGGGTGTTCCACTGCGCGAGGAACGGCGTGCCGCAATTGCTCAACGGATTCCACAGCGGGATTTCGCCATGCCAGAAACTCTCCCGGTGATGCAACGCCAGCGGATAACCGAAGAGCCCGAAATCCCGGAAGATGAAAGTCCGCCCGCCCAGAATCACATCCGGGAACATGACGAGGACAAACAGCGCCAGCAAAACGGCGAACCTTCCCGGTGAAAACCATTCATCCAAATCCCGGTCCGATTTCCCGGCTGGCGGCCGGAGAAAACTGGGCATCATTTTCTGTAACTCTGCGGCAAGTCGGGCGGCTGACAAGAACTTTTTCCCGGCGGCAGAATATTTTGTCGGACGCCAAATGTTGGGACTGGTGTTTGCCACGCCGGACTGGCAAATACAGCCCGATGATTGACCGCCGAGCGTTCTACGACCAACGGGCCGGGGTGCGGGCGAGCGAAACCAACCGCTTTTATCAGCGGCTGCTCCGCAAGCACTACCAGTTCCTCGTTCCGACTGGCCAACGCGTGCTGGAGGTCGGTTGCAGCCTGGGCGACCTGCTGGCCGCGGTGAAACCGTCGCGCGGCGTCGGCGTGGACGTCAGCCCAAAAATGATCGAGCTCGCCCGGCAACGCCAGCCGCAGTTTGATTTCCAAACCGTGGATGCGGCGGAGTTTAAATCGCAGGAACAATTCGATTACCTCCTGCTTTCCGATCTGGTGAACGACCTGCCGGACGTTCAGGCCGTGCTTGAAAATCTGCGCGCGGTCGCGCATCCGCGCACCCGGTTGGTCGTAAATTTCTTCAACAACCTCTGGCGTCCCATCCTCCGCGCGGGCGAAAAGCTTGGACTCAAAGCGGCAGCGCCATTGCCCAACTGGCTTTCGTCCACCGACGTGCAAAATCTCCTGCACCTCGCCGGCTGGGAGGTTGTGAAGCAGGAAACGCGCATCCTTTGGCCGGTGCGAACGCCGCTGCTCGACACGCTGCTCAATCGCTGGCTGGCGCCGTTGCTGCCGCACTTCTGTCTCACGGTGTTCATCGTCGCCCGGCCCAAGCCGCAACTCACGGCGCAGGCGCACTACAAATGTTCGGTCGTGATCCCCGCGCGCAACGAGGCGGGCAACATCGAAGCCGCGGTCCAGCGCACGCCGGAGATGGGCCTCGGCACGGAGATCATCTTCATCGAGGGCCACTCCCAAGACAACACATGGGACGAAATCCAGCGCGTCGCCAAGGCCTATCCGCAGCGCAACATCAAAACGCTCAAACAGCAAAGCAAAGGCAAGGGCGGCGCGGTGCGTGAGGCGTTCGCCGCGGCCACGGGCGACATTTTGTTCATCCTCGACGCCGACCTGACGATGCCGCCGGAGGAGTTGCCGAAGTTTTACGAAGCCGCGCGTTCCGGTACGGCGGAGTTCGTAAACGGCGTGCGATTGGTTTATCCGATGGAAGATGAGGCCATGCAGTTCCTGAACATGATCGCGAACAAGTGTTTCGGCCTGACATTTTCCTGGCTGCTCGGCCAGCAACTCAAGGACACGTTGTGCGGCACGAAGGTTTTGTTCCGCGCCGATTACGAGCGCATTACGGCGAACCGCGCCTACTTTGGCGACTTCGATCCGTTCGGCGACTTTGATCTGATCTTCGGCGCGGCGAAATTGAACCTGCGGTTGATTGACCTGCCGATCCGCTACCGCGCCCGCACCTATGGTTCGACGAACATTCACCGCTGGTCGCACGGCTGGTTGCTGCTGCGCATGGTACTGTTTGCGGCGCGGCGGTTGAAGTTTCTCTGACCTCCGATGAAGCCGCTGGAGCAACATCAATCCGAAATCCAGCAAAACCTCCGTAGCTGGGAGGCCAAACCGCTTCTGCAAAAAATCTACGCCGGTTTCTACGAACGCATCGTGGCGCTGATTGACGAACGCATCGCGGGCCGCATCGTCGAAATTGGATCAGGTATTGGAAACCTCAAATCGCGGTTGCCGCGCGCGCTGGCCACGGACTTGTTTCCCAACCCGTGGCTCGATCTCGTTTGCGACGGTTACGACCTGCCGTTCCGTGACGGCAGCGTGTCGCATCTCGTGCTGTTTGATGTGTTCCATCATCTCGAAGCGCCGAACGCGTTTTTGAAGGAAGCTCGGCGCGTGTTGTCGCCCGCCGGCCGCCTGATATTGTTCGAGCCGTTCATCAGTGTGTGCAGCTTGCCGGTTTACGGCCTGCTGCATCACGAACCCGTGGCGATGAGCAAAGCCATCAATCTGACGCAGGATTTTCCCCGGCCGCGCGCCTACTACGCGGCGCAAGGCAACGCCACCCGGCTGTTCTTTCGCAAGGAATTTTCGCGCTGGCCGATCGCCTGGAACGTTTTTCACGCGGAGGCGTTTGGTTGCTTTCACTATCTGGTCTCGGGCGGCTTTAGCAAGCCGACGATGTATCCCGCGGGATCACTCGATGCGTTCCGCAAACTGGACGCGATGCTGTCCCGCTGGCCGCGCTTGTTCGGCGGACGGTGTTTGATTGGCCTGCAACTGCAGGCATAAACACAAACGCGCGCTTCGATCGGGAGCAGACGCTGCCCCAAGAGCCGTCTGGCCTTCTCGGAAAGGGGCGATATCAACAACTACTCACGGTCTGGATTTGATCATTGCGAACGACCAGCGGGCGAGTTGGTGCCAGTGGCAAGCAACGACAGTGTGCGTGATAGATTTTGTCGAGCGTTGGCGTTGTTGGGATCAAATCTCAAGACCCGGCGAAATTGTTCAGCAGCCGGCGCCAACCTGCCTTGCATCGCGTACGCCACTCCCAGGTTATTGAAGGCAGGTGTCAAGGATGGTTTCAATCGAACCGCCTCCATAAGGCTGGCGCTGGCGGCCTCCAGGTCCCCGGCTGTTATCAATGCATTTCCCAGGGATTGATGGGCCATCGCCACGGTCGGGTTGACGTGGATGGCGTCACGTGCCGAACTCGCGCTTTGGATGGCGTCGCCGCGCTCCAGATAATATTTTGCCAGATTCAAGTGGGCGGTAATCCTGAACCCATCGCCCCGGGAATCTGCGGGTAACGTAGCCAACACGTGGCTTAAAAATCGTTGGTTATTCTGCCAGAGCAGGGTTTGCCGATGGCTCATTACTCCATAGCCGGCCGCGACAACGCCCACGACGATCGTCACCACCCAGCGACCATGCTGTTTGCGCCACAGTTCGGCCAAAAGTCCTGCCAGCAGCACCGTGAAGCCGATGCCGGCAATCAGACTGTATCGGTCTGAAGGAAAATGCGGATTTTCCGTAAGCCCGAGCATGGGCACGAGCAGCCCCAGATAACAAACCCAGACGAGGAACACGGCGGGCCAACGCCGCCGCAGCGCCAACAGCGCAATCGTCAGACCCGCAACAAAAACCGCGCTTCCCACAAACGGCGCGGAAAGCGGATCGAATTTGTAAAGTTGCAGCGGCACCGGCGTCAAGTGGAATGGCAGCAAGGGCTTCCACACATAATACGCCCACATGTAAAAGCCCTGCATGCTTCGGGATAGCAGCCCGAATTGTTCGGACGTCACCGGCGCCGCAGCGTTACTTCCCGTCTGATGCCAGCGGGCATAGAAATTCAGGACGGCTGCCAGCAGGGTCAGGAGAACAAACGGAATCTTTTCAATCCAAACCGGTCGAGCCGGTGCGCGAAACCAGTCGCGGGGATTAAGACCAATCCGATTGAATGGACAAATGTCCAGCGCGACAAACACAACCAAACCGCCCAGCGCAACCGGAAACGTAAACAGGGACAAGGCAAAGCAAAGGACGCTCAACCACAGAAATTTGGCGTGGTTGGCGTTTGCTTCGTTGGCTCGAACGTAGGCCAGCAGGGAAAGCACGAAAAAAAACAAAGGCATGGCCATGACCAGTTCCACTGCCCAGGCTGCCACTTCCACGTGCATCGGGTGAACGGCCCAAAGGATGGTTGCCCATAGCGCTCCTGCGGTGACCGGTGCTTCCTGCGTCGTGCCAGTTCGAACGAGCCGCAGCAATTTCTCCGTCAATAAAAACAGCAGCCCGGCGGTCGCCGCGTATAAGACCACCACCGCCGCGTGATAAAGAAACGGTTTGAAGCCAACGAGTTCATACAGCACGTTCCAGGTCAGCCAGGCGAGCGGTTGATAACGCCAATAATACGTCAAATTGGCAAAACTCCATCGGATTGGCTCCCAACCAAGTCCTTTGATGTTTGGATTGGCGGTTATGTTTACGTCGTCATCCCAATACAAAAATTCGCCTTCAAACGCCGGATAAAAAAGCAGCACCGTCAGCAAAAAAATCACCAGAAAACCAAGGCGACGCGAATTTGTTGGAGGCTTCAGCGCAGACAACCGGTTTGATGGTGGCATGAAATAAGGGTTACAAGGTGAAAATTCCCTTGGCCAGAGAAAAGATTGCTGGCCCCGATGACCGTGGAGTCGCGGGCCGCAAACTGTCTTGGAGAGACGCGTCTTCATCCGGGCGCTTGACCACGATCCTGCCCTGCACCATCCTGCGCGCAAGTTCACGAAATTGAACGTTGCTTCCGCCGGTGGCGGAGCATCGGGAAAGCAATGGCCATCAGTTCGTTTCAAATGTGAAAAACTCCCCACCTGGCACATCCCGGCGCGATTTCCTCAAGGCTACCACCGCCGCCGCGCTGGCCGTGCCGGCATTCGTTCCCAGCCACGTGCTCGGTCGCGAGGGCACGACGACGCCCAGCGAACGGATCCGCCTGGGTATCATCGGCTGTGGTCACATGGGCCAGGCCAATCTCGGCAATTGCGTGCAATACCCTGACGTCGTTGTCACCGCCGCGTGCGACGTGGACGCGAACCGGCTCGAAGCCGTCGTCGAACGACACAAGGCGACCTGCCACGGATTTCACGATTACCGCGAGCTGCTGCAACACAAAGATCTCGACGCGGTGATCATCGCCACGTTGCCGCACTGGCATTGTTTGCAAGCCATCGCCGCGTGCGAAGCGGGCAAGGACATTTACCTGCAGAAACCGATGACGTTGCACCTCGCCGAGAGTTTCGCCGTTCGCAACGCGGTCAGGAAACACAACCGCATTTGCCAGGTCGGCACCCAGCATCATTCATTAAGGACTCATCGGATCATCGCTGACTACATCCGATCCGGCAACCTGGGACCAATCGGCGTGGTACGCGCGTTCAATGTAATGAACCAGACCGCGGCCGGCATCGGCACGGGTGGTTACATGCCCCCGCACGAAGGCCTGGACTGGAACCTGTGGTGTGGCCCGGCGCGGTTGAGGAAATACAATCGCAAGCTGGTCCAGGATGCGTATCACCATTGTTCGTGGATGGATTACAGCGGCGGTTGGACGCCCGGCAACGGCCCGCACATGGTTGACCTCCCGGTTCGCGCGCTCAATTTGGGTTTTCCAACAGAGACTAGTTGCTCCGGCGGACGATTCATCGTGAAGGACGACGGGGATGCCTACGATCAGCATGAGGTCCTCTGGCGTTATCCCAACCTGACGATGACTTGGATGATGTCGCTGACCAACAGCTACGGCTTCGACCTCCACGGTGAACCGAAACCACAGGTCCGTGTCGGCGCGTATTTCCACGGCGTCAACGGCACACTCTACACGGATTACCCGGGCAACTTCAAAATCGTGCCCGAAGGCGATTTACTCAACGGCAAGGATGGCCCGTCCAAATCCGCCCCGCCGTCGGTGGTTCACGAGCGCGAATGGCTCGATTGCATCAAATCGCGCCAGCAACCCAGTTGCAACCCGGCTTATCACGTGAAGGTGGACGTGCCGCTCATCCTTGGTGTGATGTCATTGAAACTGGGCCGCTCCATCCGCTTCGATCCCGCGAAGGAAAAAATCATCGGCGACCGCGAAGCCGCGCGCATGGCCGTGCCGCACTACCGCGACCCCTGGAAGTTTCCGAGGGCGTATTTGTCGTAGGACGCTTGCTGCGAAAAGGCGCAACGAAAGGAGCGCCGACCGCTAAGTCCGCGGGTTGGTCAGCGATGGGAAATCAATTCCTCCACCGTCAACCCGATGTCGCGGCCCTTGTGAACTGGAACCGTCGTGCCCCGGCCATCGGAGTGGCGATATTGGACATGCGAGCCGCGCTGGCGGACGGCGACGAAACCAAGGCGCTCGAGAAGGCGGCAGACTTCGGCGGGTTTGAGAACGGGAAGCGAACCCATGATCAGGCGACTGCAACGTTTTGCGTGCCGAGAAATTCCGCTTCGAGTTTGGGTTCGCCATCTTCGAGCAGCATGGAGATCACTTCGCGGAGGTTGGCGTTGAGTTCGTCCATTGTTTCCGCCTGCGAATAGGCGCCGGGGAAGCCGGGCACATACCCAACCAGCAATCCCGTCACCGGATCGCGCTCCACCACTGCCGTAAAAGTTCTCATGCCTTCATTCTTTCACGCGCTGGCTATTAGTCAACCCGCCAACCGCAATGCCGGTCGAACCTGTGAAGCCTGGAATGTGGGGCCACAAAGAGGCGCAAAAGGCGCGCAAAGGAATCTGACCGCTAATGACCGCTGATTCTGTTTAACGCAGAGACGCCAGGAGAAGGAGGCGCAAAGGACTTCACCACGGATGGCACGGATGGCACGGATGAAGAGGATACGGTACGGAACCTCGCGGGAGTGGTTCCCTCAAGGGTTTGCAGTCGAAAATCATTTCCCATCCGTGAAATCCGTGGTTCCAACTTCGACGTCCGGGCTGGAGTCCGATTTCCCATGATTCCGTCCTTGAACTTTCACGGGGGAGGAGTTAGAAAGGGAGCAACCTGACCAGCAGCAAGGCATGAGAGCGCAACTCCGCAAAGCGATTCCGGCGATACTCGCCTTGTTCACCCTGAACGCCCCCGCCATCACGCGTTACGTGGATTTGAACAGCCCCAGCCCCACGCCGCCTTACACAAACTGGCCCACTGCGGCGACAAACATTCAGTCTGCGATTGATGCTTCGGCAGATGGGGACGAAGTCGTTGTCACCAATGGCGTCTATGCCAAGGGCGGGCGAGCGATGTACGGGACAATGACCAACCGGGTCGCGATCGACAAACCATTGTTGGTTCGCAGCGTCAATGGGCCAACAGTGACAATCATCGCCGGACAGCCGTCGCCCGGTATAATTCAGGCGACGAATGGCAATGGCGCGATCCGGTGTGTGTATGTGGGAACCAACGCGGTGTTGAGCGGATTCACCCTGACGAACGGCTATACCCGGACGACAGGAGATTCCTACAAAGAAGAGAGCGGTGGCGGAGTGTGGTGCGAGGCGAGCGGATTGGTTACCAACTGCATTTTGACTAGGAATTCGGCCGGGATCCAAGGTGGCGGAGCATTTAATGGCACGTTAAATAACTGTATCCTTACTAAGAATTGGGCTTCCTCCTTTGGCGGTGGGGTGTCTCAGGGCACGCTGAACGGTTGTTACTTGATCAGCAATTCAATCAGTACCTTTGATGGCGGTGGAGCTTCTTGGAGTACGCTGAACAACTGCATATTGACCGGAAATTCGGCTCGGTGGTCCGGGGGCGGGGCGTATAGCAGCACACTGAATAACTGCACCGTGAGCACCAATTCGGCTGGGCTTACTGGCGCTGGGGCAAGTGATTGCAATCTGAATAACTGCACCTTGATCGGTAATTCTTCCGGTAACCAAGGTGGTGGGGCGTATTATAGCTCGCTGACCAATTGCACTTTGACTGGCAACTCGGCCAGTAATTCGGGGGGAGGAGTGTTTTATGGCACGTTAAGCAACTGTAACTTGACTGCTAATTCGGCCGCGCTTCAGGGTGGTGGGGCTTTTGGTGGGACGCTGAACAATTGCACCTTAAACCGTAATTCGGCCTTGTTTAGTTGCGGGACGTGTTATTGTGGCAGTGGGGGGCTGGGCTATTGCTTTGGTGACGGTGGCGGGGCGTGTTACAGCACACTGAACAATTGCACGTTGACCGACAATTTTTCCGGTAAGCGAGGCGGCGGTGCGTATGGCGGCACGCTTAACAACTGCACGTTGACCGGCAATTCTTCCGATGACCAAGGGGGTGGGGCGTATGTTGGTACGTTGAACAACTGCATCGTCTATTACAATACGGCTCCCCAAGGTTCCAACTCCTTTGATTCTATCTTCAATTATTCTTGCACCAAGCCGCTACCTTCAGGGCCAGGCAATATTGACGACGACCCGCTGCTGGCCTCGACCATCCATCTCTCAGTTCAATCCCCCTGCTTGGGTCGCGGCAGCCCGGACTACGCCAGCGGCGTGGACATTGATGGCGAAGTGTGGCTCAATCCGCCGTGTATCGGTGCTGACCAGTTCGTGGCGGGCGCGGTCACCGGAGCGCTGACTGTGGCCATCTCCGCAGTGTACACCAACGTCGCCACCGGCTTTGAGGTGTCGTTCGTTGCGCGCATTACTGGGCATTCCTCCGCAATCGTCTGGGACTTCGGGGACGGGGTGGTCGTGAGCAACCGACCGTACGCCAGCCATGCTTGGGTGTCGCCCGGTTTCTACGAGGTGCGGCTGACGGGCTACAACGACAGTTATCCAAGCGGGGTAAGTGCCTCAGTCTATTTGCGAGTGGCTGCACAGGAGGTTTGTTACGTGAACGTGGCCAACGCCAATCCGATATTTCCCTACACGAACTGGGCGGGCGCAGCGACGAATATTCAAGAAGCGGTTGACGCGGGCGGACAGATTGGCCGGCTGGTTCGGGTAACAAACGGCGTGTATGCCACGGGGGGGCGGGCAATGTACGGCGACTTGACTAATCGGGTGGTAGTGCTGGAGTGGGTGGAAGTGCGCAGTGAGAATGGGCCATCGGTGACGTTTATCGCCGGGCAACCGGTGCCCGGCACGACGAACAACGGCTACGGCGCGATTCGGTGCGTGTATGTGGGAACCAACGCTGTGCTAAGCGGGTTCACTCTGACTAATGGCCACACGTGGACAGTTGGGGAATATAGCAAGGCGCAAAGCGGTGGAGGCGTATGGTGCGAGAAAAGTGGGATGGTTACCAATTGCACTTTGACCGACAATTCAGCGAGACGAGGTGGCGGTGGGGCGTTCAATGGCACTTTGAAGAACTGTAAACTGACTCGCAATTCGACGATTGACTTCGGTGGCGGTGCGCATCAGAGCACGCTAATCAACTGCACCTTGACGGACAATTCGGCCTTCAACGGCGGCGGAGCGTATTTCAGTGAGATGAACAACTGCGCCTTGATTGGCAATTCCGCCCAGTATGGCGGTGGGGCGTCTTCCTGCACGTTGAACAACTGCACATTGACCGGCAATGCGGCAAGCAGCAGTGGTGGCGGGTCGTATTCTGGCGGGCTTAACAACTGCATCGTTTATTACAATTTGTCTCCGAATGGAGCGAACTTCTTGTCAGGCAACTTGAACTACTCATGCACAACACCGCAACCAACCAACGGCATCGGCAATTTTACCAATGCACCGCTGTTTACAGACCTCGCTGGTGCAGATTCTCGTCTGCAATCCAATTCGCCATGTATCAACGCGGGTGACAATTCCTACGTTGGAATTACTAACGATCTTGACGGTGAGCTGCGCATCGTCGGCGGCACAGTTGATGTTGGCGCTTATGAATTCCAATCACCCTCTTCGCTTCTTTCGTATGTGTGGGCACAACAAAACGGTGTGACCACCGACGGTTCGGCAGACTTTTCCGACCCCGACACCGATCGCATAAACAATTGGCAGGAGTCAAAAGCCGATACTAATCCCACCAATGCGCTTTCAGCGTTGCGCATGGTCACCGCTACGAACGCCGCGTCCGGATTGAACGTAACGTGGCAAAGTGTTTCCACGCGAAATTACTGGCTGGAGCGGGCGACCAATTTCGGCGACGTGCCGCCGTTCCAAAGCATCGCCACGAACATCGCGGGCGCATCCGGCACGAAGACCTACACGGACACGAGCGCGACCAACAGCGGGCCGTATTTTTATCGCGTGGGTGTGCAGTAACAGTTGGATCTGTCAAAATGGCTGAGTC
Source organism: uncultured Bifidobacteriaceae bacterium (assembly GCA_964458575.1). Lineage (GTDB taxonomy): Bacteria > Verrucomicrobiota > Verrucomicrobiia > Limisphaerales > JADLHS01 > CAYWMD01. The sequence continues at coordinate 100,705 of CAYWMD010000003.1, forward strand.
ACCAGCCAAAATTGCCAACCATCATCGCCCTTCAGATCGCGAGCTTGCCCTATTTATTTCAGCAACTCTTCCGCAATCTGCACCGCGTTGAGCGCGGCGCCTTTAAGAAGCTGATCGCCGCTGACCCAGAAGCACAAGCCGTTGTCGAGCGCGCAGTCCTTGCGGATGCGGCCCACCTCGCAGTTGTATTTCTCCGAGGTGAACAGCGGCATCGGATATTTTTTGGCTTCCGGCTCGTCAATGAGATCCAAGCCGGGAGCTTTCTTGAGCACGGCACGCGCAGCGTCCACCGTCACGGGTTTGTCGAACTCGGCGCTGACGGCCACCGAGTGTGAGCGATAAACCGGCACGCGCACGCACGTCACGCTGGCCTTGAACGCCGGGTGATGCATGATTTTGCGGCCTTCGTTTTCCATCTTCATTTCTTCCTTCGTATAACCGGTGGGCAAAAACGAATCCACGTGCGGCAATACGTTGAAGGCGATTTGATGCGGGTAAACTTCCTTCGTCACGGGCTGGCCTTTGACGATCTGGTCCACCTGCCGTTCGAGTTCGGCGATGGCTTTCGCGCCCGTGCCGGAGACAGCCTGGTAGCTGGAGGCAAAAATGCGTTTGCAGGTGAACGCCGCGTGCAACGGATACAACGCCATGAGCGTGATGGCCGTGGTGCAATTCGGATTGGCGATGATGCCCTTGTGCGACTTCACGTCGGACGCGTTGATTTCGGGCACGACGAGCGGGACTTCCGGGTCCATGCGGAACGCGCTGGAGTTGTCCACGACCACGCAACCCGCCTTGGCCGCGATGGGCGCGAATTCTTTCGAGATGCTGCCGCCGGCGCTAAAGAGCGCGATTTCGATGCCCTTGAACGAATCCTTCGTGAGTTCAGTGACGGTGATGTCTGTGCCGCGAAATTTGAGCTTCCTGCCCACGGACCGGGCGGAAGCCAGCAAGGTCAACTTCCCGACCGGGAAATTGCGTTTCTCCAGCGTCTTGATCATCTCGATGCCGACGGCGCCCGTCGCACCGACCACTGCCACATGCGGTTTAGCGTTCATAAAAGGACGCGCAGTATATCTCGCAAGCGGCTTCTGTCAATGTGCCTCCGGGGATGCGGGGGGATGCGCGTTGACCCGATCCGCAGCGTCACCCATTCCGGTGACGCGCGGCCAAGCGATTGCGGTTCGACAGCCTCGGGGCCGGACCTTAAGCTCTTGCATCGCGTTGCAACATGAACACGGCGCACACTCATCACGGGGAGCAAGACCCGGCTTCACCCGGCCGGGTCACCGAGCTGGCGGTGTCCGGGATGAATTGCAACAACTGCGCCCGCCACGTCTCGGAGGCGCTTCAGGGCGTGCCGGGTGTGCGCAGCGCATCCGTGATTCTCGAAGCGGGCCGGGTGTCCGTGCGCTGGTCGGACAACGGTCAAGTCAACGCCGCTGCCCTGGTTGCCGCGGTCCGGAACGCCGGCTACGAAGCGACGTTGATTGAAAGCGGCACGCGCGCGCATCGTGAGTCGCCGCGCATCGGATGGCGCTTGAACCTTTGGTTGGGAGCATTCGTCACGGCGGTGCTGATGGTCGGGGAATGGATCTTTGGCTTCGGCATGGCGCGGTGGTTTCAATGGGCGGCCCTTGTGCTCGCGGGCGCGGTGCAGATTATTGCCGGCGCGCAATTCTATCGCGGCGCATGGCGGCAACTCAAGGTTGGCCATTCAAACATGGACACGCTGGTCGCGCTCGGTTCAACGACCGCGTTCGGATACAGTACGTGGGCGCTGTTGAGCGGCGGGGGCGGGCACGTTTATTTCATGGAGGCCGCGGCAATCATCACGCTCATCAGTGTGGGCCACTGGCTGGAGGCACGCGTGAGTGAGCGGGCGTCCAGCGCGCTCAAATCCCTGTTGCAGCTCGCGCCGCCAACCGCGCGGCGGCTGGAGCGGTCCCGTGACAGCGCGTGGGAAGAGGCTCGAACTTCAGTCCGTGACCACAGTCAGAGCCTCCTTGCGTCGCCGGCTGCAATCGAACGGGAGGTCCCCGTTTCCGCGTTGAAACCCGGAGATCTCGTCGCTTTGCGGCCCGGGGATCATGTGCCGACCGATGGGGTAGTGGTGGAAGGCGGTTCGGCGGTGGATGAAGCGATGCTCACGGGCGAGTCCGTGCCGGTGGACAAGGCCGCCAACAGCGAACTCTACGCGGGTACGGTGGTTTCAAACGGCCGGCTCGTGATGCGCGTGACGGCGACGGGCGAAGCCACGGCGCTCGCACACATCATCGCCGCAGTGCAACGGGCCCAGACGAGCCGGGCAAATATTCAGCGGCTGGGAGACCGGGTCAGCAGCATTTTTGTTCCCGTGGTTGTACTGGTCGCGCTGGGGGCCGGACTTTGGTGGGGCATTGCGCCCGGTTCCGCGCAGCAGGTCCACGACGGGCTTGCGCGCTTTCTTTGGCCGGCGCATTCGCTCACCGGAACGGGCGCGGGATTCATCATCGCCGCGGCGGTGCTCATCATCGCCTGCCCGTGCGCGATGGGCCTGGCGACGCCGGCGGCGATCATGGCTGGTGCCAACGCGGCGGCGGCGCGCGGCATCTTGATTCGCGATGGCGTGGCGCTGGAAAAAGCCGGGAACGTCACGGCCATTATTTTTGACAAGACCGGGACGTTGACGGTTGGAAAACCGGCGGTAGCCAGGGTGGAGTTGTTCCATTCGTCCACCGAAGAAGCGGTGAAATGCGTTCCAGGCCTGACGCTGGCCGCGTCGCTTGCCCGTCATTCGACCCACCCCATCAGTCAGGCGATTGCCAAACTCGCGTCCGATGAAATAAAACTGACCCACTGGACGGAAGTCCGCGGGGCGGGCATTCAGGGGAGCATTGAACATTCAACATTCAACGCTCAACACCCAACGCCAATGGCGCGGCTCGGTTCGTTGCGCTGGCTGCGCGAGGCGGGCGTGGCGGTGGCGGCCGGCGACAGCTTCGTGAAACATTGGTCGGCGCAGGGCGCGACCATTGTCGGTCTTGCGCTGAACGAATCGCTCGCCGGGTTGGTGGCGGTAACGGACGCGCTCAAGCCCGAGGCCGCGCGCATCGTGGGACAACTTGAGGCGGGCGGATTAAAGACCTATTTGCTCACGGGTGACAACTCCCTCACGGCGGCGAGCATTGCCGGCCAGGCCGGGATCGCGGCCGAAAACGTGTTCGCCGAAGTGCGGCCCGAGCAAAAGGCCGAATTCGTGAAAAAACTCCAGCAGCAGGGACAGCGCGTGGCTTTCGTCGGCGACGGCATCAACGACGCCCCGGCGCTGGAGCAGGCCGATCTCGGCATCGCTGTCGGACGCGCCAGCGACGTTGCGCGCGAGGCGGCGGACATCATTCTGTTGAAATCCGAGATCGGCGCTGTCCCGGAGGCGTTGGGGCTGGCGCGCGCGACGTTGCGGACGATCAAGCAGAATTTGTTCTGGGCGTTCTTCTACAATGCCGTCGGCGTGCCGCTGGCAGCGTTGGGTTTCATGAGCCCGGTTTTGTGCGCCGCGGCGATGGGGGTTTCCGATCTCATCGTGATCGGCAACGCGCTGCGGTTGCGGGGATGGCGGCTGGGGGGCTGAAGCCGGTTTATTCGCGAAACGAACCGCCGTTCACGGGTTCGCCGGCGGTTCAACGGGCGGGCGTGGTTGGGGCGTGCCGTCAGGCAACGGCCCTTCGCGCGGCAGTGGACGGCGCGATGGATCGCGCAGACGCCGCTCGGGTTGCATCAGGGGATCATCGCTCCGGCGCTGGCTGGTCGGTCGGGCTTGCTTCATCAATTCCTCGAAGCGCGGGATTTGACCAGGTTCGAGCGTGGCGCGGATGCGGTCGCGGGTGACTTGCATTTCCCGCCGGATATCGGGCGTCACGCGGTTCCAAATCTGGCGGTTGCGTTCCTGTCCCTCACTGATGATTTTCTCGATCCGGCTGCGCTGTTCGGGAGTGAGAGCAATTTCACGGTCCAGGTTTTGCAGAAAGTCCAGGCGCAATCCCTTCGGCATCGTGTTGGAAATTTTTTGGGGTGTGACGCGATGTCGTTTGGGTTGAGAACGTTCGGCATAACTGACGACCAAGCCGCCGGTCACCACCCCCGCGACAAAGATCACCAACGTGGCAAAAACGATTTTCCAGGTGTTCACCAGACTTCCCCGGTTTCGTCAACCGCCGCGAGCATGGTTTGTTCGAAGTGCTGGGAGAATTCCTCGCTCTCGGTGGCGGCCGCGTGGCTGCTGGCACCGATGAAAAACCACACTGCCAGCAACAGGCTCACCGCCACGCACGGGGCGGTGGCGCGCCACAAGGCGCGGGCCCAAAGCGCCGAGACATCAAAAGCGGGCGACTCGCGCAGCCGCGCCAGGACGCGTTTTTCAAACGCATACGGCGCACGATCGGCCGGGGGATGGGCGCGGGCGGTGGCGATCAGCTTCACTCGCAGGTGTTCCAAGTTCATAGATCAGCGTCTGATTCAGACGCGCCGGAGGCGCGCCGGGTTACAGGTCACAGGTATTTATCTTTGGTCAATCGGGCCAGGATTTTCCGCATCTCCGCCCGGGCCCGAAACGCGCGGACCTTGACCAGGGGCACCGACCATCCGGTCAGTTTGGCAATTTCCTTCACCGGACGGTCCTCGATCTCCAGCAGGGTTATGATCAGTCGCGCGGGCGGCGACAATTGTTCCAGAATGCGCCCGATGAGTTGCTTCGCGGCGTCGGTATGCTCGCTGGCGGACTCTGGTTGGACGGCGAACCTTTCCAGCCAGTCATTTTCCGGTTCGGACAAGTCGGAGAAGGACGCTTCCCGGTTTCGCTGGTGGCCGCGCAGGAAATCGTAGCAAGTCCGCACGGCCATCCGCATCAGCCAGTGCTCGAAGGGCGCGTCACCGCGAAAACTCTTCAGTTTGTGAAAGGCCTTGAGCCAGACTTCCTGGACGATGTCCTCGACCTCGCTTTCGCGCCGGGCATAGCGCCGGGCGGTGGCAAAAACGCGCGGTGAATATTTCTGGACCAACGGCTCAAAGCTGGCGTTGTCGCCTTTGAGCACGGCAGCGATGAGTTCCGCATCGGACCGTTCCATGTGCGCCGCGACTATGCCAAGAGGGTGCGGTGGGCTAAAGCGAAAAGCCACCACGGTATGGCCGAGGGTGGATTCATCAGCCATCGGGGCAGGGGACAGGCGGGCGACCGCCGGCCGAGGTTTCAGTCCCGATGGATGCCCAAAGTCTTTTCGAATTCGCTGGAGAACTTCACCAGGGCGGCGGTGATTTTGGGCGGTTGCTCGACCAGCGTGGCGGTCATGCGTTCGACCATGTGCGGTTTGGCGCGGATGAGTTCCGTCGCGGCCAGGACCAGGGAAAGGTGGTTGTTGATGTCATGGCGCATGTTCGACAACTGGCGGTTGAACTCGGCGATTTGTTCGACCGTCAAAGTCACAGGCTGGGCGGGCAAAGTCATGTGTCACGATGGCCTTAACCCTGCCGGGAAAGCAAGCCGATTGCGGCGGGTCAACCGAACAAGTCCAGGACCGGCGCCCCTTTACCATCGCGCGTGACATAAAACGGGCGTTTTTCAATTTCGTAGGCCAGCTTGGGGGAAATGCCCAGCGCATGGTAGATGCTGGCATGAAGGTCCTCGATAATGACCCGGTCTTTCAGCGTTTTGCAGGGGCGCTCATCGGCGGTCAGGCCGTGGAGATGACCTTGCTTGATGCCGCCGCCAAACATCGGCACGCACCCGGCGTCCGTGAAATGCCGGTGCATGCCGTAAAACTTTTCACTTTCCAGCTTGTCGGGCACTTCGACCTGGTCTTTGACTTTCTTGTCCGGCTTGCCCTCGATGAGTGCGTCGCGGCTGAACTCGCTCGCGAGCAGGACGAGCGTGCGATCGAGCAGCCCGCGCGTTGCGAGGTCGAGAATCAACTGCGCGACCGGCGCATCAATCTGCCGTTTCATGGCGGCGGCGCGGGTGTGACCGTTCTCGTGCGTGTCCCAATTGAGAAACGGAATATATTCGGTGGTCACCTCGATGTATCGCGCGCCCACTTCGGCCAGACGCCGGGCGAGCAGGCAGCCCAGGCCGAAGCGTCCCACCATCTGATCCTCGTACTTTGCGCCAAAACGGTCCTGCTTGGCGTCGAACCGCTGACCGGGCTGGTAACCCGGCACATATTTTTGGATGTTTGCGAGCGGCTCCTGTGAAAGATCAAATGCTTTCGCCGCGGGTGAACTGAGCAGGCGATGCGCATTGTCCAGCGAACGCAGAAGCGATTCTTTTTGATAATCACTGCCATGCTCGCCAATCGGGCTGGCCCCCAGCAACTTCTTGTAAAACTTGTTGCGATCCTCGAAACGCGCCGGCGTCATGCCCCCGGGCGGCCGCACGGTGTTCGCCGCCTGGTCGGGAAACGGAATATTGAACGGCCCGAATTCAGTGCCGAGAAAGCCGGCGGTGGTGAACGCCTTGAGTTCCTCCCCTTCACCGACGTCAAAGCGCTGGCCGATGTTGATGAAGGCAGGCACGGCCGGATTCAGCGGGCCTAGCGTGCGGGCGATGACGGCGCCGAGATGCGGCGCCGCGACCGTTTGCGGCGGCGCGTAGCCGGTGTGCCACTGATACTGATGCCGCGAGTGCAGAATGAAACCCAGATCGCCCGCCGTGTAGGAGCGGATCAACGTGCCGCGATCCATCACCGCCGCCATTCTTTCCAGACCCTCGGAAAACCGGATGCCGTCCACGACCGTGGGAATGCTGGGAAAAGTGCTGAGAAATGCATCCGACGACATGCCCTTCTCGAACGGCGTGAAGCGCTTCGGATCAAAGGTCTCCGTGTGCGCCATGCCGCCACCCATCCAGAGAACGATGACGGTGTCCGCAGTGGCTTTGATCTTTTGCGCCTCGGCCTTTGTTTCTTCCGAGAAGACCGCACGCGGGAAACCAGCCGCCAGCGCCGAAAGCGTCGCCGCGCTGGCGGATTTCAAGAAGTCGCGGCGCGACCAGGTTGAGTTGGTGCTCATGTCAGCCTCTCAATAAATCAATTGAAACTCCGGCAGCATGGCCAGCGACCAGAGCAGGTCTTCCACGCCGGTTGCTTGAACCGGCTGGCCCACGAGTGCTTGGGCGAGTTCAAGTTCCGCGGGGGTTGGTTCGCGGCCCAGTGCCTTTTCATAGACTTGCGGCACGAGTTTGCCGGGTGAAGCGTCGCCCGGCGGCTTCAGGATTTTTTCCGCACCGGTTTTCACCACGCCGGCCAGTTCCGCGCCGTTGGTCAATTCCAACGCCTCCAAAGTCGTTGCGATCCCGGCCCGTGCGGTGACCACCTGTTCACGGTTGGGGCGGCCCATGGCCACTTGTAACGAATCGGCGGCAACCAACGCGGCGCGAACGCTGGTGAAATGGTTCGTGGCGCCGTCAGCGCGAACAACCTGCGTGTTAGGTTTGGCATACCAGACGGTCGTGAGTGCGCCCACCGCGTCGCGGAATTGTTCCGCCGACATCCGGCGCACCAGCGGTCCGCGGAAAACGTAGTTCGAAGCGGCAGACTCTGTCGCCGCCACCGAGGGCAGTTGATAAGCCCGCGCGGTAAGCATGGTTGCCATGAGATGCTTCACATCGTAGCCGTTGTCCGCAAAATCCTCCGCCAGCCAGTCGAGCAAATCTGCGTTCCACGCCGGCTTCTCCATGTCGTCGAGCGGTTCGACCAAACCGCGCCCGAAGAATCTTTGCCAAAGCCGGTTGACCAGCGTCCGGGTCAGCCGCCCATCTTCGCGTTGGGTGACCAGTTTCGCGAGGCGCTCGAGCCGGACGTTCTTGTTGGTTGAAAACTCCAATTCGCCAAGTTGCGGATAGATGAATTGGGGCGAAGCGGTTTTGCCGGTGGGTTTGTCACAATGAACCATTTCCAGCGGGCCGTCGGCAAAAACGCTGGCGAGTCCATACGCATCCGCCAGCGTCCAGTCATTGATGAAGCTGTCGTGGCAGCTCGCGCATTTGAGATTCACGCCCATGAACACCTGCGAGATGTTTTGCGCGGCCTGCATCTGCGGGGTCTGGCTCGCGTTCACGACGCCGCGCCAGACGATGCCTTTGGTGAAGCCTTCACTCGGCGGGGTGGGATGGATCAGCTCGGCGACAAACTGGTTGTACGGCTTGTTGGTTTCGAGCGACGTGTAAAGCCACTGCGTAATCTGTTTACGCCCGCCGTCAATGTAACCCGTGCCCTTGTAGTCGTTGCGCAAGAGGTCGTTCCAAAACGATAGCCAGTGCAGGGCGTAGTTCTCCTGGTCGGCCAACAAACGGCGCACGAGTTGAACGCGTTTGTCGCGGTCGCGGTCGGCGATAAATTTTTTCAACTCCGCCGGCGGAGGGAGCAGGCCAACGACATCGAGATAAACGCGGCGTGCGAACACACGGTCATCCACGAGCGCGGGTGGTTCGATCTCATGCGCGGCAAAATAGGCGGACAGGAGATGATCAACCGGGCTGGCATTTTTGTCCTGGCCATCGGAGGTTGCCGGCCGGCGCGGTTTCAGATTGACCGGTTCGGCTTTGGCGAAAGTGACACCTGCATCCCAGGTCAACCCCTGGTCAATCCAGGCCCGCAACAAGCCGATTTGCTCACCGGTGAGTTTCGTGCCCTTCTTCGGCATGAGCTCCTCGGGGTCGAATCCCATGACCAGTTCAATCAGCAGACTTTCGGCACTATGCCCCGGCACCACCGCGGGACCGGAAGCGCCGCCGTGCAGCAGCGATTCGCGCGAATCAATCTGGAAATCACCTTTATTCCGCCCGTGGCCGTGGCACTGGACACAACTTTTTTCCAGGATGGGCTTGATATCCCGGCTGAAGCTGACCGGATGATTTGCCGGCGGCGGCAATTGCGCGATCTGCGCGGTCGTCAGCTTTGCCCCGGCGTTGATGCACACGGCGCACACCAAGCCGATACTTAACGCGACCGAACAAGGCTTCATCACGGCACAATGTATCAGTGTACCACGTGAGCGACAGAAGAAAATTGTGATTCAACGCACCAGCGGGCAAGTTCGACGGTTAAATGGAGAAGGTTGACTCGCATTCGGGCTTCGGTGCGGTCGAGGTTTTGTCCATTGTCCGGCGGATCACTTCAATCAGTCCATCGTGGTTGATCGGTTTATGGAAGAACGCAGCGGCACCGGCGTTTAAAGCGCGTTGCTCGTATTTCGCGGGGTCGCCGCCGGTAATGACAATAATCGGGATGCTTTTGAGTTCTTCCGTGCGACGCAACCAATCCATGATCAGAAACCCGTCCCAAGCCACGCCGCCACCGTGGGCGATGTCCGGAGGAAAACTGATGTCCAACAGAATCAGATCGGGCTTTTCTCTCCGCGCCGTGCTGACGGCTTCGGCGCCATCGAGCGCCGTGGACACGTCGTAGCCTTTCGATTTGAGTTTGAATGAAAGCGTTTTAAGGACGACGGCGTTGTCGTCCACCACGAGGATTTTCTGCAATTTGACAGCAGCCGGTTCGAGGGGTGCAACGGTATTCATATCGGGAATCCTAGCTTGAACTAGTCGGCCGGGGCGCTGGCAGAACCGTTCTGAGCGCGAAGTATTTTAGCCATGACGGTCAACAGTTCATCGTGCTCAATGGGTTTGTTAAAAAAAGCAACAGCGCCGGTCGTCAGACTGCGCGCCTCGTGATCCGCCGCATCACCGCCCGTGATCACAATGATCGGAATGTGCCGTACTTCATCCACGCGCTGCAACCAGGCCATGATTTTATAGCCGTCCCAGTCTATGCCCACGTCTGGCGGGAAACTGATGTCGAGCAGAATAAGATCGGGCTGGTGTTGGCGTACCGCAGTCATGGCCTCGGGCGCGTCCATCGCGACGATCACCTCATAGCCGTGCGACCGGAGTTTGGACGAGGTGGTTTTGAGGATCACCGCGTCATCGTCCACAATCAGGACTTTCTTCCCGGAGCCCATTGCGGCCCGGTTTCCCAAAGGCGAGTCCGCCTTCGCAACCAAGTCAGCCCGGTGTCGTTTAACGAAAGGTAGCCACTTCATTCGTATGGCCGAAAAGTAGCAAATTGCGGGCCGGGCGACAGTCAGGGTTTTATTCAAAAACCGGCGGTTTTCGCTGAGTTTCTTTGAAAGGACTGCTAGTTTGAACGGCAGATGAGCCATGTGTTTTATGCGCCCGGCCACCAACGCGCTACGAAGGTGAACCTGCTCTTTGGGGCGATAGCCCGGCGTTACGATTTTATCAACGACCTGCAAAGTCTCGGTTTGCACCGTCGCTGGAAACGGCGCGTAGCGCAACTCGCCCGGTTGCGGCCGGGCGAGACGGCCTTGGATGTCTGCTGTGGCACCGGGGATCTCGCGTTTGCGATGGCTGAAGGAGGAGCGGACGTTGTGGGACTGGACTTCAATGAAGCGATGCTCACCATTGCGAAGTCAAAAGTCCCAAGTGCCTCGCGCGAATCCTGTGTTCCGCGCTTTATGCAAGGCGATGCGCAGCAGTTGCCGTTTTTCGACGCCTCGTTTGACAGCGTCACTGTCGGCTATGGCTTGCGCAATCTATCCAACTGGCAGGCGGGGTTGCAGGAAATGGTGAGAGTGGCCAGACCGGGCGCAAGATTGCTCGTGCTCGATTTCGGCAAACCGGCCAACGCGGTGTGGCGCATGATTTATTTTGGCTATCTGAGACTCATCGTGCCGGCGCTCGGGCTGGTGTTTTGCCGGAACGCAGGCGCCTACGCTTACATTCTCGAATCGTTAAGGCACTATCCGGCGCAGCGCGGCGTGGAAAAAGAGATGCGCGAACTCGGTCTGGCCAACGTTCGAACGGTCAATATCCTTGGCGGCGCCATGAGCATCAACTGTGGCGAGAAGCGCGATGCACCCAACCCGCAGCGCCCATCAGACAGATTGTAAATGCAAAGTCGTTGCCATATGCGGCGTAGCTCGTTCAGAATCGCCCGATGAATTTCCGAGACAAGATCATTGACTGGGATCGGTTGCCGGCGTGGCGAGCGGCGCTGCGATCCGACGGCCGGAAGCTGGTGGTAACCAATGGCTGTTTTGATCTGCTCCATGTTGGCCACGTTACTTACCTCGAATCCGCGCGCAGTTACGGCGACGCCTTGCTGATCGGTTTGAACAGCGACAGCTCGACCCGGCAGTTGAAGGGTGAAGGGCGTCCCGTGAACGCCGAAGCCGACCGCGCGCTGGTGCTAGCGGCATTGGAAAGCGTGAGCGGGGTTTGCATTTTCGAGGAGAAGTCTGCCACGCGCTTTCTTGCTGGGGCGCAACCGGATGTTTATGTGAAGGGCGGTGATTATACGGTGGACACCTTGAATCCGGACGAACGCCGGGCGGTGGAATCCACAGGTGGGCAGATCGTTATTATTCCCTTCGTCCCCGGCAAGTCCACCACGGCGCTGCTGGAAAAAATCTCACGGTTGTAGCCCGATCTTGGGTCCGATGCTGCGACAACCCGCGGCAGAGAGTCTCCGATCAGCCAAGGGCGCCCTGGTTGGGCTTCCCGTTTGGGACAACTGCATCGCATGGGAAACAAAAAGCCCCTCCCGATCACTCGGGAGGGGTTGGGAGGGAACCAATGCAATTTAGAACTTGTAGATCAGGTTCAGCGCGATCAGGTAGGCATTCGCACGTGCGTGATCGCTTGGCGCTGGCAGGCTGCCGCCCACGCCGGCGATAATGTCTTCAACGAGCACGGAATTCTCGTGATAGTCATTAAAGCCGTTATAGTAGCCGGATGATCCTTCGATCGGCTCTTCGCTGGTGTTGCCAGCCCAGCTCGAGGTGGTGCTGCCGCCGAACATTTGTTTGTCCACCGGCGAACTGACACAATGATCCCACCGGAATTCCAGGCGGCTAATCACATTCTTCCACAGGTCGTACTGCAACGTGGTGGTCAACTCATATAGTTTAAGGTTGTCCCCCGGCGCCTCGCCATTCATGTACTCGCCGCGCACATGGAAGCTGAGTTTTTCCGTCGCCTGGTACGATGCATACAGTCCAGCCACCCAAATGGAATTCCCGTCGCTTGGGAAATTATGAGCATCGAGGTAGTCGAACGCCACGCCAGCTTTCAAGCCGGTGACCGGCGTGTTCAGGGTGCCGCCGAGATACCAACTGGTCACGTTGTCAATCACTCCAGAACTGAAGCCATTGATGACGCCGCCGTACAAAGTTGAACCCGAGGCCCAACCCCAACTTTCCGGCGCGGTAACCGCGATGGCAGCCATGTAGGTCTTGTAGGACTCGGCGTCCACCGGCGCGTTAGGATCCACGGCCCCATTTGGACCTTGAGCGCGTTCGTTAATCACCGGTCCCCATGTGTTCGCAACACCGGCGGACAATGAGAAAACATCGTTGAAACGGTACGTGCCCAAGACGCCAGTGTGGGTGGTTGGCTCGATGTAGTGACCGTAGGAACGGGTGTAGTTCGGGTTGTTGCCCGCTTCCAAGGATTCATACCCGATAATGGTGTCAAACACACCAAACTTCCAATCAATCCCGTTGCCCAAGGGGGTGCGCAAGGCAATATAGGCCTGACGGATGGCAAAGTCGCCCTGCGTCGCCTTTCCCCCCGATGCATAAATGGACTGGGTGTTCAACGAGTCGGCATCGGGGCCAAACCAGAAGTCCGCACGATAGCCGGAAGCCCACTCGGATTCATCCAGGGGCTTGGCAATGGTCAACTGGACAACGTCCAAGTTGAAGCCGTCCGACTTGCCCTGACCTTGAAACGCCGCCGGACCAACGCTGCTGTTGCCCGTGCCGAGGTTCCAATGGGCGGAGGTGTCAATGTAGCCACTGATCGTTGTGGCGGAAAGCGCGGAGCTTATGGCGCTTTGCTTCAGTTCATCAGCGGACAGAACTATCGGGAGGGATACAAGTCCTGCCGCTGCCAGGGCGAGAGTTCTACGATTGCAATTCATTTTTATATTCTTTGGTTCCAACTGGTGTTCGGTTTATTAAACACGCGACCATTATTCCCTACGCTGGCGAGCGTTGAGTGGCGCGATGGTTTTATGGTAGGCAACGGTTGTACCAACTACAAGCGCAAATTCCTGATGGCGGTTTTACGGGGCTTTTTGAATCATACGCAACTGTCGAAGTTTTGATTCCCGTTTTGTTTTGAACGGACTGGGTAAATTTCAACACCCAATGAGCAATGGTGACGGTGCGGCGGCGGATACTTGAGAGAATAAAAAACCCCTTCCGAGTGGATCGGAAGGGGTTGAAGTTTTGTAAGCTCGATTAGAACTTGTAGATGAGGTTCAACGCGAGCATGAAGGCATTTTCGCGTGCGTGATCGTCCGGGGCTCCAATGCCACCGCCGAGTGGTCCGCCGCCCAACAGATCATCAACAACCGAGTAAGAATCGGAGTGATAACCTTCGAAGCCACCTGAATTACCGTAACTTTCACCGACCGGGAACCCATTATCTTCGGATTCGTTGCCCACCCAGCTCGAGGTAGTGCTGCCGCCGAAGACCCGTTCATCCCCACCAGGGGCGCTGTCGCAATGATCCCAGCGGAATTCCAAGCGGCTGATGACGTTCTTCCAAAGGTCGTATTGGACCGTGGCCGTCAACTCGTACAACACCAAGTCGTCGCCCGGGTTTTCGCCATCTAAACGTTCACCGCGAAGATGGAAACTCAACTTTTCAGTCGCTTGATACGACGCGTACAGGCCACCCACCCAGATGGAATTGCCATCGTTCGGGAAGTTGTGGGCATCCAGGTAATCGAACGCCGCGCCCACTTTCAACCCGGTGACTGGTGTAGCCAGCGTGAGCCCCACATACCAACTGGTGATATTGTCAATAACGGAGGAATTGTAACCATTGACCACCCCGCCGTAGAGGGTTGATCCAGCCGCCCAACCCCAACTATCCGGGGCCGTAAGGGCGATGGAGGCCATGTAGGTCTTGTACGATTCAGCATCCACTGGAGCATTCGGATCCGATGCGCCATTAGGACCCTGGGCGCGTTCATTGATGAACGGTCCCGTGGTGTTGGCTACACCTGCGGACGTGGACACGATGTCGTTAAAGCGATACGTGCCCAGAACACCGGTCATGGTTTGGGGTTCGATCGTATGGCCGTAGGAACGCGTGTAGTTGGGGTTGTTTCCCGATTCCAGCGATTCATACCCAATGATCGCGTCGAACACACCAAACTTCCAGTCAATGCCGTTGCCGAGCGGGGTGCGCAAGGCAATATAAGCCTGACGGATAGCAAAGTCCCCCTGCGAGGCTTTGCCGCCAGAAGCATAGATAGACTGCGTGTTCAACGTATCGGCATCCGGACCAAACCAAAAGTCCGCCCGATAGCCGGAAGCCCACTCGGACTCATCCAGCGGTTTTGCGATCGTCAACTGGACGACGTTCAGGTTGAAGCCATCAGCTTTACCCGGGCCTTGGAACTTGACCGGCGCTACACTCGAATTGCCGGTGCCAAAATTCCATTGCGCTGCCGTATCTATGTAACCGCTGATGGTGGTGGAAGAGAGAGCCGACTGAATCGGGCTCAACTTCTCATCAGCCTTGGCGGCAGAAGTGAGGCTGACCACCCCGAGAGCGGCCAAACCCAACGTCCATTTATTAAACTTCATTTGGTTCCTCCGATTTTGGTTGTTGTTTTCAGTACTACTGCTTTTGTGCATATGCATTGCATTCACAGGGCAAAACCGGTTTGCCCCAGCACCCGTCCGGTGCGATTTCCGCCATAAATAGGGGAAAGTGAAAGGTTTGACAACAAGTTTTTTTGATTACGTACGGATACTTGCCGTGCAACATTTTAATATACAACAGCATACAATAAAGAGTTGTCACCGTTTTCCACGTTCCGATTTTATGCATAACGTGTCCCCCGATTGGGCAAAGCCAGCTCTCTTGCGACTTTCAGTTCGTTCATTCCGCGCGCCCAGCTCTGCTTCAACAAATCCCGCGCTATGGAATAGCTGTTGCTAGTATCCCGATTGCGGAACCAAAAAGGCGGACCTTTTACGGTCCGGCATTGAAAAACTGCGGCACTATTAGTATCAGGATTTGTAACGACTATGCCTTCTTTTGTCTATGTAGCCCGTGAAACCGGCAGCGGGCGTGAGATTCGCAGTTCGGTGGACGCAACCACCGAACAGGCTGCGATCGCTGCACTCCTCAATCGCAACCTGCTCGTCGTGTCCATTCAGGAGAAAGTCGGCAAGAAAGGTCGCACCAGCGGCGGCAAAGTGGGTCTGGCCGATCTGGTGGTATTTACGCGCCAGCTTGCGACCATGATTGATGCCGGTCTTGCCATGGTCCAGTCACTACAGGCATTGGCCGAACAAACGACCAACAAGGTCATGCGCGATACCATCAAGGATATTTGCACGCGCGTAGAGGGTGGCGACAGTTTTTCCGAGGCGCTTCAGAAGCATCCAAAAGCCTTTTCGCGGCTTTATATTTCTATGGTGGGTGCCGGCGAAAAGGGTGGTTTGCTGGCGGAAATCCTGGCCCGCCTGGCGACTTATTTGGAAAACACCGCGCGACTTCGCAAGAAGGTGAAGTCCGCGATGATGTACCCAACCGTTGTTACCATCGTGGCGATTCTCATCACAATCTTCCTGCTGGTAAAAGTCGTGCCCGTGTTCGGCGAAGTTTATGCCGGCTTCGGGGCGAAACTGCCGGGGCCCACCCTGTTTCTGATCAACCTGAGCGAAATCGTAAAGAAGTACATCATTTTGATCCTGCTCGGCGGCGGCGGCGCCGTTTACGCCTGGATGTACTTTATTAAAACCAAGCCGGGCCGCGAATTCTGGGATTCGCGCCGGATCAGACTTCCCATCTTCGGCGCCATAGCCCACAAAATCTGCCTTGCCCGTTTCACGCGAACCCTGGCTTCGCTCATCCGCAGTGGTGTGCCGATCCTTGAAGTTCTGCAAATCGTTTCGCAGACCGTCGGCAACGTAATCATGGAAAGAGCCATCCGGGTCGCCGCCGGTGACATCGAACGCGGCGAAAGCATCTCCGCCGCGCTGGCCAAGCACCCCATCTTCCCCAACATGATCATCCGCATGATCACCGCCGGCGAACAAACCGGTAAAATTGACAACATGCTCGAACGCATCTCCGACTTCCTCGATGAAGAAATCGAAACCACCTTGTCCGGGTTGACGTCCCTGATCGAGCCAATCCTCATCGTCTTCCTGGGTGTCGTGGTCGGCGGCATGGTGATTTGTATGTTCCTGCCGATTTTCAAGATGGCAGAAATCGTCGGCAAAAAGTAACCGACGGCCAGATTTGAACGGGAAAGCACAGGCCACGCGCAAGCAGCGCGTGGCCTGTTGCACGCGTCACGGGGAGCCGTTGGGGAAGAATACATCCGCGGCCATTCCCGCCCGCAGCCGCCCGTCGGCGCTATCCAGGCGCACTTTCACGCCAAACACCTGCTTCACCCGTTCCCCAACAGTTTGCACATTTCGTGGCGTGAACTCGGCGCTTCTCTGAATCTGTTCGACCATCCCCGGAAAATCCTTTCCCGGAAACGAATCTACGCGCACTTTCACTATCTCACCGACCGCGATATGCCCGAGCCAAGGTTCCGGCACGAACACGCGCACCCAAAGATGGTTCGTCAGCAGCAAAGTCGCGACCTCCTGGTTCGCCGCGAGCACATCTCCAACTTTCACGTTGAGAACTTCCAACACGCAGTTCGTCGGCGATACGATCTTCATCTCACGCAGATGCGTGTCCAATTCCGTCAGTTGCGCCCTAACCTGCGCGATTTGTTCGGGACGCGTGCCTGCCAGCAGCAAATCGTATCGGCTTTTGGCGGCGGCAACGCTCCTCTCCAAGGCCTGTTCGCCGGTCACAGCGCGGTCGCGTTCGGTCGCGGATACGGTGTTCACCGAGAAAAGTTCTTCGGTGCGCCTGCGCTCGATTCGGGCCAGTTCAAGTTGGGCGATCAACGCCTCCCACTCGGCTTTGGCGGCGGCGATCTCCTCTTTGCGCGGGCCGGCTTCAGCCTCCGCGAGTAATGCAACGATCCGGTCACGTTGCGCATGAAGCTCCGCCGCATCGAGTTCCACGATAATCTGATCGGGGAGCAGTGCATCGCCCTCCCGCACGAAGGTTTTTGCGACGCGCCCGCCGTAACGCGAAGCAACGCGCGCTTCATCGGTTTCGATTGTCCCCGAAACAGAGTTGGGAGCCGGGCCGGGTTTGCATCCGGCCAAGAAGAGCGACAAAACGATGACGGACAAGATTGACCGGGTTGCTTTTATCACGGGTCATGAGGCTAACATCGTGCGCCAAACGGTTCAATGCGCGTTTAATTTGGCGCGATCATTTGCGATGCGGGCAGATTGTGACAGAAGGAATACCAACGTTTGAAAGGATAGCCACCGACGAACCGAAGAATCCGATGAAGACAGCTTGTGGCACGCGAGCCTTGTCCCGCTATCACGGTATCCATGGGAAGTTTAAATCCCATGAGCCTCCGGTCGCCCACAGACCTCGAAGGTCCCAACCCATACCGCGTCGGCACGGGCTCAACCGTTCTGCGGGTCTTTCGCCCGCACCGGCGCAGTAAATCCATCGGGCGTATCAGCCCTGGGCCTGATCGGATTGCACCGAATTGACCAGGTCCTTTTCCGCCAGCACCCAGTCTTCCAGCGTCAACGGGTGCTCCGGCAATTTGTCGCGGAACATCTCATAGGCATGCTGCCGCACCATTCCCCGGGTAACTCCGGGCGTGACCGGCGCGGGCTGTTCGATCGCTTTTGGGTTTTTGGTTTTCATAACAGACGTTGCTACTTTCTCGATTGAAAAATAAACCCGATTTGCGTCCCTGCAAGTGCGGTACCCAGCTTTGTCCCGCAACGCTCGCCCGGTGCTTCGCCCGCGCGGTCACATCGCTTCCGGCGAAAGCCCCACGCCGACGATGCTGCACGCCCGAACGACGTTCAACCCGAGCCGGCCCGCTTCGGCCAGCACTTCGTCCGAATCCGCCCCCGGATTCAACCAAAGCTCGTCGCAGCCTTTCGCTGCTATTTCGGGCAGCACTTTGAGCAGGACGGGCGGTGGCAGATAAACACTTACCAAGTGCGGCCGACCCGGAACATCCGCGATGCTTTTGAACGCCGACAGACCCTCGATCACCGCCTCCTGCGGGTTTACTGGCCAGACGGTGTAGCCCTGCTGCCGGAAGGCACGCACCGCTTTGTTGCCAAATTTATGGCGGTTGTTCGACGCGCCGATGATGACCACGACTTTCATGCGCGTTGGGAGGACAGGCCGCTGCCGATGATGGCTTTCTGGATCCGTTCGGTTTCCAGCCGCTCGATTCGGTCCGCGATGAAGGCGGGCGTCTCCTCCACTGCAAAGAGTAGATTCTGACTCATGTGGACCGTGGTGCTTTTGGATTCCGTTTCGATGTAAACAATGTGTTCACTGTTCACCAGAATCTCACCGCCCCGATTGATTCGATTCAATTGGATCAATGGCATACGCAATCCAACTATGCCGGGAATTGACCGCTTGACAAGCCTCGCCGGAAAGCCGGTGCCCAGCGCGATAATTATTTCCTTATTTGACGACTGGCAGGCATGTGCTACGCTAACTACGTTCTATGAGCGCAAGACAAGTCAGGAGCATTGGCTCCCCAACCCAACCTGTGACGCTGGAAGCGCGGCAAGCGCGCTTGAGCCTTTCCCATGAAGCGGTGGTCATCCACAAAAGTGGGATCGAATTTCGCAGCCCGACACCCTTCGCCACGTGGAAGGAAATGACCGTGGAACTACAGACGCCCGATAACGGCACGGTTCACTGCGCCGGCGTGGTGATCGCCTGTTCCGGCAGCAAACACACCGGTTATCACGTGTCCATGGTCTTCACCAGCATGTCGCGGCAGGCCCAGGCCCGCCTGACCACCATGGCGTATTCGACGCTGGGTTGACCGTTCGCCCCGCGCGAAGCTTCCTTAGTCCGTGTTCGGATACGATCCGAGCACTTTCACGTAGCTGCATTCCCGCTCGAGATGGGCGATGGCCTTGGAAACCTTGCGATCCGCCAGATGCCCGTCGCAGTCAATGAAGAAGAAATATTCCCACGCCTTCCGCTTGCTCGGCCGGGATTCGATTTTCGTCATGTTGATGCGATAACGCCGGAACGCGGCCAGCGCGTGGTGCAACGCCCCCACCTTGTCGGCAATGCTGATCATGAGACTGGTGCGGTCGTGACCCGTCGGCGGGCTGCATTGACGACCGAGCACGAGAAAACGCGTCGCGTTGGCGGCGTTATCCTGGATGTCCCGTTCCAGCACGCGCAGGGAATATTTTTCCGCAGCCAGCAGCCCGGCGATGGCCGCGGCGTTCTTTTGCTTCGCTGCAAATTCCGCCGATCGCGCATTGGAAGATGTCTCGACGATTTCCACCCGCGGCAAATGCTGCTGCACCCAGCCCCGGCATTGTGCGAGGGACTGCGGATGCGCAAACAGCCGTTGAATCCGGCTGCGCGGCGAATTGCACAGCAGACACTGCTGCACCCGCAGGATGATTTGCGAAACCACCTTCAGGTCGCTGTCCACGAACATGTCGAGCGTATGCGTGACCACGCCCTCCGTGGAGTTTTCGACCGGAACCACCCCGTAATCCGCGCGGTTCTTGCTCACTTCGGTGAACACATCCGCAATGGTTTTTTGCGCGGCATAGCGCAGGCTGGAACCGAATCGCCGGATGGCCGCCTGATGTGTGAACGTCGCCTCGGGTCCGAGATACGCGATGGTCATGGACTTTTCCAGGGCCAGCGCGCTGGACATGATCTCGCGATACACGGCGCGAAGTTGTTCGTCGGTCATCGGCCCGTGATTGAGGTGGCAAAGCCTTTGCAGCACGGCCCGCTCGCGATGGGGCGCATAAATCTCCTCGCCGGCCTTCAGTTTGATTTCCCCGATGGCGAGCACGTGTTTGGTGCGCTCGTTGAGCAACCGGACGATCTGACCATCCAGCCGGTCAATCGCCTGGCGGTGTTTTGGAATGTTCATGGCCAACAACCCAGTTCTTACGTCGCCGCGTCTGGCGGAACTTCTGTCGCCGCCGTTTGCGACTCGGATTTTTGCCCCTGGCCCTCCACCAGCGCAAGTTGTTCCGGCGGATTCGTGGCCAACCCGGCATCCGCCGTCACGGGACCGGGAGGCTTTTGAACCACCAGCTTTCGCAATTCATCTGCCGCGGGCAGATCTTCCAGACTGCGCAACCCAAAATACTCTAGGAACAAAGCCGTCGTCCCATAAGTCTGGGGACGACCGATGACTTCGGCGCGGCCCACGACCTCAACCAGGCCGCGCTCCGCAATCGTCTGCATCACGCCGTCCACGGACACGCCGCGGATCTGCTCCACCTCGGCCCGCGTGATCGGTTGGCGATACGCGATGATCGCCAGCGTTTCGAGCGCCGGTTGTGAAAGTCGCGGCGGGCGCGTTTTCACTCCGACGAGCGCGCGCACCCAGGCGGCGTATTCCGGCTGGGTCACGAACTGCCAGGCTTCCGCGACGCACACCAGCCGGTAGCTGCGGTTGGCCGTTTCATGGTCGCGGGCCAGCTCCTCGAGCGCCGCGACAATCGCCGCATCCTTCGCCGAAGCAAAGTCTTTGGTTTCAGGCGGGGCATCATCGGCCTCGGCGGCCGCCTGGAGCACATCGCGAAGTTCCCGCGCCCGCAGCGGTTTTTGCGCGGAGAACAGGATGGATTCCAGAATGTATTTCAGTTCCATTTTAAACGGGTTGCGGATTCACGGCAGCGGATTGCGGTTCATCCCCGGCGCGGGGTTGCTCCGCGAGCCGGGCGAGGGGATGCGCGTCTGGTATGACATTGGGCGCCCCGCTGATTTCAATCTCACCAAAGGCTTCCGGTTGCGAACAGACGAGCTGTTTGAGGCGCATCAGTTCGAGCAACGCCAGAAAAGTGCAGACGACTTCCGAGCGGCTGGTCGCGGCGGCAAAGAGTTCGGAGAATTTCACGCGGCCACGCTCACGAATGAGCGTCACGAGAAACTCGATTTTCTCGCTGACGGTCCACTTGTCCTCAAATATTTCGCGCAGGTCTTCCTGCGTGCTGAACCTTTTGAGCACACCGTTGACCGCGTTGAGCAGATCGAAAATGGAAATGTCCGGCTTGGGCGCCGGGGCGTCATCCTCAAACTCGAGCTTGGCCGGCACGCGAGGAAAGACGCCTTCCTGCCGCGCTTCGAGCACCTGCAATTGCGCGGCGGCGTCCTTGAACTTCTTGTAGGCCACGAGCTGGCGGATCAATTCCCAGCGCGGGTCCTCGCCTTCTTCCTCGCCCTCCGCCTCGGTGCGCTGGTCCACCGGCAGCAACTCGCGGCTCTTGATGTACATCAACGTCGAGGCCATCACGAGAAATTCGCCCGCGATTTCCAGGTCGAACTCCCGCATCAGGTCAATGTATTCGATGAACTGCGTGGCCAGCCTGGTCAGGTTGACCTCATAAATGTCCACCTCTTCCTTCTTGATCAGGTAAAGAAGCAAGTCGAGCGGGCCTTCGAAGACCTCGAATTTGACTTTGTATTCGGACATTGTGACCGCCGAATCGTAGGCCGGGCCGCGCGGCGGCGGAAGCTCAAAGTTGAGCGGCAACGCTCGCGGGAACGTCCCCGTCCCGGCCTCACGCGGCGGCGCGCCGAAGACGGTCGGCAATGGCCCGCCATTCCGGCGCGTCCGGCAACGCCTCCACCACGATCAGCTCCGCGCCCGCCTCGTCGCAGCGGTGCAACTCCGCGTAAATCGCCCGCCCGAAGGCCTCGGCATCATGCGGTATGACACTCACCCCGGCGAAACCTTCGGCCGAGGGAATGTGACTGTGAGCGATGACGTGGCAGGCGCGCATGGCCGATTGCCGATTGCCGATTGCCGATTTCAAATCCGCATCGCTCTGCCAGCTCAAAACGAGCAGCTTCGCCCTGGGTGCGTAGTGCTTCTTCAACAAACCGGGGCTGCGCAGTGTTTGCGGCAGCTTTACCTCGCGGTGGCTGACCAAGTCGCCCGTCACCGCAATCAACGAGGGCTCGTGAATCATGCCCGGCCGCAACACCGCCGGCGGCTTGCTCGTCAGGTCAACCACGGTGGACTCGATGCCCACCTGCGACTGTCCGCCATCCACAATGAGTCTGATTCGATCACCAAGCTGCTTCCGGACGTGCTCCGCGTTCGTGGGCGAAACTTGCGTGGACAAATTCGCGCTCGGCGCGGCCAGCGGGAAACCACACTCGCGAATCACCGCGCGAATGAATGGATGACTGGGCCACCGCACGCCGACCGTCGAACCCCCGGCGGTAACGATGTCCGGGATTGCCTCCGTGCGCGGCAGCACCACCGTCAATGGGCCGGGCCAGAACGCTTTCGCCAGAGCATCCGCCACCGCAGGCCAGGCCGTCACGCAGTGCCTCGCCATCTCGAGGCTGGCCACATGGACGATGATGGGATTGTGCGCAGGTCGCTCCTTGGCGTCGTAAATCTTGGCGACGGCTCGAGCATCCAGCGCATTCGCCGCCAAGCCATAGACCGTTTCGGTGGGCAGCGCGACCACCTCGCCCGCGCGTAGCAGTTCCGCCGCGCGCCGCGCCGCGGCGGAAAAAAATTCCGGCGTGTGGGTTGAAAGAATCTCGGCCGTCACGGAGCAAATAGAGAATTTGAGATAAACAACATCCAACATCGAACATCCAACATCGAACAGCCAATCGCCTTGGTCAGCGTGTCCTTGGGTGTTGGATGTTGAACTACCACATTATTCATACCGCAACGCATCAATCGGGTCCAGCCGCGAGGCTTTGCGCGCCGGATAAAAGCCGAAGAAAATTCCTACCACCACGCTGAACAGAAACGCGATCACCATCGCTTCCGGCGAAGTCACTGTGGGCCAGTTCTTCGCCGCCGTCAGGATCTTGGACGCGGCAATGCCCGCGGCGACGCCAATGACCCCGCCGGTACAGCTCAACGCCACGGCCTCGATGAGAAACTGCGCGAGCACATCCCGCGTGCGCGCTCCGAGCGCCATGCGAATGCCGATTTCCCGGGTGCGCTCGGTCACGCTCACCAACATGATGTTCATGATACCGATGCCACCCACCAGCAGCGAAACAATCGCCACCCCCGCCAACAAATAGCGCATGGTGTCCGCCGTCTGGGACATGGCGCTGGCGATTTCCTCCTGTGTGCGAATGGTGAAATCATCCTCGCGTCCGGGCGGGATGTGATGCGTCTGGCGGAGCAATTCCCCGATGCGCTCCTGCACGGCGGACATGATGTCCATGGTTTCGCTTTGCACGTTGATGCTGCGGAACGAGGTGAGCCCGAACAGCCGTTTCATGGCGCTGGTGTAGGGCACGATCAGGCAGTCATCGTAATCGCTGCCGCCGACCGACATGCCTTTCGGATTCAATTCGCCCACGATGGTGAATGGCACGTTGCCCACACGGATCACCTGGCCCACCGCCGTCCCGCCGTTGAACAACTCATCGGACAACGCCTTGCCGATGACTGCGACCTTGGACGCGCGCTTCACGTCGTTCTCGGTAAAAAACGCCCCGTCTTTCAGTGTCCAGGAGCGGATGGGGAAATATTCCGGTGAAACGCCATAGACACTGGTGAAAGCGTTCTGGCCGCCGGCAATGACCTGTTTGGACGAACGCACCTCCGGGCTGACGTTGCGCACGCCGGGAATTTCGCGCCGAATGGCTTCCAAATCTTCCGTCGTCAACGTGGGCATGTTGCCGAAACCGTAGCTGACCCCGCCGCGGCTGTAATTGCCCGCATAGATGAGCATCACGTTCTCACCCATCGTCGCAATCTGTTGCTGCACCATAAGGCGGGCGCCGTCGCCGAGGCTGACGGTGGTGATGACCGCGCCGACGCCGAAGATCACACCCAACATCGTGAGGGCGGCGCGCGTCTTGTTGCGCAGCAATGCGCGGAAAGCGATTCGGAATGCCGCGAGAAATCTCATCTTCGGGAACTTGGGAACATCCAACATCGAACATCCAACATCCAACGCCCAATAATTTTCCCGCGGCATTGGATGTTCGATGTTGGATGTTGGATGTTGGATGTTGATTTCATTGGAATCTCACGCCAGTTGCACCGCTTCCTGTTCCAGCCGCAACTTCGACAGCTCCTCGGTCGCGGCCAGGCGTTGTTTGACGGGTTCGTCCGTCAAAATTCTGCCGTCGCGCATCACAACGTTGCGTTTGCTGTAACGCGCAATGTCCAACTCGTGCGTGACCATGACCAGCGTGATGCCCGCCTCGTTGAGTTTCTGAAACACCCCCATGATTTCGATGCTCGTCCGGCTGTCGAGGTTGCCGGTCGGTTCGTCGGCGAGAATGAGCGCCGGATCGTTGACCAGCGCGCGGGCGATGGCCACGCGTTGTTGCTGGCCGCCGGAGAGGCGGTTGGGCGTGTGATCGAGTCGGTCGCCCAGGCCCACAAGTTCGAGCGCGCGCGCCGCCTTTTCCCCGATCTCCGCGCGCCCACGGCCCCGGGCATAAAGCATCGGCAACTCGACGTTTTCCAAGGCGGACGTGCGCGGCAGGAGGTTGAAGCCTTGAAAAACAAAACCGATCTTCGCGTTGCGGATCTCGGCCAGCTCGTCGCGGTTGAGCGTGGCAACGTCCTGCCCGTCGAGTTGGTAACGGCCTCGGGTGGGCCAGTCCAGCGCGCCGATGATGTTCATGAGCGTGGATTTCCCCGAACCGCTGGCGCCCATGATCGCAATGAATTCGCCCGGCTGGACGGACATCGTCACGCCCCGCACCGCGTGAACCTCGATCTCGCCGGTGTCGTAAACCTTGTGAATGTCTTCAAGCTGAATGACGGGCTGCATCGAATGAAGGCGTCGCGCCTCAACGCCGGCGGAAACCGCTGCCGAACGGATTGGTGGTGGGTCGCTGTCCCGCCGAGGATTGCGACAACGCCAGGCCGGTCACGACCACATCGCCCTCGTTCAATCCGTCGAGCACTTCGGTCGTCACATCGTCGCTGATCCCGCATTTAACCTGGACCGGTTGCAGTTTGGGCGCTTCTCCCGAAAGCGCGTGGTTCTTGGGCATGAGGTAAACCGTCCGGAAGTTTTGGTGTTCGCCTTTGGGCTTGCCACCGCGCCGTTCGCCTCTGGGGCGTTCGCTGCCCGCCCGGTTGCCGCCCGCCGGTCCGGCGTCGGCGGGGCGCATCGCCACCAGGTTGGTTTTTACTTCAGCCGCCGCAACTTCGGGCGGACGGAAGCGCAGGGCGGCGTTGGGCAATTTCAACACGTTTTCACGGCGCGCGGTGATGATGCTCACGTTCGCCGTCATGCCCGGTTTCAACTTGAGATCGGGATTGCTGACTTCGATGACCGTGTCGTAGGTCACGACACTTTGCACCGTGATGGGCGAGTTGCGCACCTGCATGACCTTGCCGATGAACGTGCGCGTCGGAAAGGCGTCCACGGTGAATTCCACGGTCTGGCCAACCTCCACTCCGCCGATGTCCGCCTCGGCGACGTTGGCGTCAATCTGCATCTTCGTCAGGTCGTTCGCGATTTGAAACAACACTGGCGCAGTCATGCTCGCCGCCACCGTCTGGCCCACATCCACGTTGCGAGAAATGACGATGCCGTCCACCGGCGCGTAAATTGTGCAGCGATCGAGGTCCACCTTCGCGCGTTGCAACGCGGCGGTGCGAATCTTCACCTGGGCCTCGGCTTGATGCAGCGTGGCGATGGACTGATCGTGGTCCGAAGTGGAGATGAGTTTGTTGTTGAAGAGCTCGTCCGCGCGCCGGGCATTGACCTGGGCCAGTTCGAGCGAGGCCTTGGCGTTGGCCAGGTCGCCTTCGGCGGAATTGACGTTCGCCTGAAAGGTTCCGGGATCGAGTTGCGCGACAATCTGGCCGGCTTTGACCGGCGAATTGAAATCCACGTAGAGCTTTTGAATGATCCCGGAAATCTGGCTGCCCACCTGGACGTTGAGGACGGGGTTTAACGTTCCGCTGGCGGTCACGGCCTGCGTGATGTCTCCGCGGACAACCGTGGCGGTTTGATACTCCGTTTCCCCGTTGCGCTTCTGGCGTTGAAAATAGGCCACGGCGACGCCGATGCCGACGCCAACCACGACCAGAATCACCAGCCACTTCACCCAGCGATGTCGTCCGCGATTTGCCATAAAATTTCTGCTCCGCGCCGAATTACGAAACGTAACATCGAACTTGTCGAACCGGCACAAATTACGCGATTCGGACGCTGCGTGTCCACGCTGCAAGTCGTGGAGTAGTGGGGCAGGCGTCCCGCCGGCCAAAGTATCACCGGCCGTCCCGGCTGGTGGAAACACAGCCCGCGCTGTCAGCCGGACGCTACTTTCCGTTTGTGCGGTGACTTCGCGTTCTTAGAATGTTTTGGTGCTCGAAAAATTCATTCCCCAACTGGTCGCCTTGCGTCCGCTCGCCGAAGCGCAAGTGAATGAAGCTGTGGCGGCGCTCGTGAATGAAAGCATCCCGGCGGCAACCAAGGCTGAGTTCCTCGCCCAACTGGCGCGCAAAGGCGAGACCATCGAGGAGATCGCCGCGTTCGCCCGCGCACTGCGCGAGCGCGCCGTGACGCCGCCGATTGATCCAGCCTGGCGCGGCTCGCGGGAGATTCTCGACGTGGTCGGCACCGGTGGCGACCATCTGAGCACGTTCAACATCTCCACCACCGTGGCGCTCATCGCATCGGCCGCCGGCGTCGCCGTGGCCAAACATGGCAATCGCGCGGTGACCTCCTCGGTCGGCAGCGCGGACGTGATGGAGGCGCTGGGCATCCCGTTCGATCTGCCACCGGAAGCGGCGGCGCGCGCATTGCAGGAGCACGGTTTTGTGTTTTTCTTCGCGCCGCAATATCACCCGGCGTTCAAGCATATTGCCCCGGCGCGCAAGCTGTGCGCCGAACGCGGGCAACGGACGATTTTCAATTATCTCGGCCCGCTGCTGAATCCCGCGCGCCCCTCGGCGTCCTTGATCGGTGTGCCGCGCCCGGAACTTTGCGAGCCGCTCGCCCGCGTCCTGCAATCGCTCGGCATGCGGCGGGCCATGGTGGTTTGCGGCACCGTGCCGGCCGAATCGGGACCGACCCGGTCGCTGGACGAGCTTTCCACCCTAGGCGGGAACACCGTCGCCGAATTCTACCAGGAACGCGGGTTGACGTGCAGCGGACTCGACCCCAATCAGTTTCCCATCCAACCAGCCACCCTCGCCGACCTGCGCGGCGGCGACCGGGCGGTCAACGCCAAAATTATCCGCCGCATTCTGCTGGGCGAGGAACGCGGCCCGAAGCGCGACGCGGTGCTGCTGAATGCGGGCGCGGCCCTGTTCGTCGCCGGTTGCGTAAAGTCCATTGGCGAAGGTTGGGAACTGGCCGCAGAGGTCATCGCAAGCGGCCGGGCCGGAGCGAAGTTGCGCGAATTGACCACGCGTTGAGTGGAGCGCGAGTTGTCCTCAACTCGCAGCCCAGCGTATTTCGGGGCCGCTGCGGATTGGGACAATCCCGCTCCAGGCTTCCGGCAGGCTTGACGCGCGCGGCCAGGTTGCGCTTACTGGGAACGCAGCGGCGCCGGAGGTCGTGCGCGCCGGCTGGAGAACGCCAACGAAAGATTTTGCGTGTACCACATCATTGGCTCGGACCAAAAGGAATACGGCCCGGTTTCCGCCGAATTGATCCGCCAGTGGGCGGCCGAAGGCCGCGTCCATCGCGCCACCGCCGCCCGACCGGCGAAAGAAACCGAATGGAAAACGCTCGGCACGCTCCCCGAATTCGCGGAATCGTTCCCGCCGCCCGCCGGCTTGACCCCGCCGACGCCGACGGCGACAGAGAATTGCGGCCTGGCCACGGCGGCGCTGGTTTGCGGGGCGCTGGGATTCGTCACCTGCGTCTCCGCGCCGGTAGGACTGGTGCTGGGCTTCATGGCCCACTCCCGCATCCGGTCGAGCAACGGGCGGCTGACCGGCTCGGGTCTCGCCACCGCCGGCATTGTGTTGTCGTTGATCGTGGTGCTGGTCGGTTTGTTGGGATTCATGGCGGGGCTGCTGCTGCCCGCCCTGGCCAAAGCCAAAGAAAGGTCCCAAACAATTGCTTGTATCAGCAATGGGAAACAGCTTGCGTTGGGCCTGATCCTGTTCGCCAATTCCAACACCAACCGGCTGCCCTCGGCGTCAAGCTGGTGTGACTCGGTGGCAACGACGATGGGTTCACCGAGCGCTTTCCTTTGCGTCAAGGAGGACGCGTCCCAGCGGAGTCACTACGGCTTCAATGCGCGGCTCGACGGCATTGAGATGTCCGAAATCAAAATACTCTCGCTCACCGTGATGATTTTTGAAATTGACGGTGGTTGGAACGTCAGCGGCGGACCGGAACGGATGCTCAAGTCGTCGCGGCACGGCCGGCAATTCGTCGTCGGGTTCGCCGACGGCCACGTCGAGTCGGTGAACGAAGCCAGGCTGCAACAATTACGCTGGGATCCTTGACCCGTCAGCGAACACAATTCCTCAACGTTCATGTATAAAATCATCGGCAACGACCAACAGGAATACGGCCCCGTTTCGATCGAACTGATCCGCCAGTGGATCAAGGAAGGGCGATTGAATCGCCAGACGTTGATCCAACTGCCGGGTACGACCGAATGGAAGCCGCTTGGGCAACAACCCGAATTCGCGGCAGATCTTTCGCTCGATACCCCACCCCCGTCACCTGTCACCACGCCGCCCGTCGTCGCGGCGCCCGCGCCCGGTGGTGGCGGCATCAACGCGGTCATCCCGTACAAGAACGTGCCTGCGTTGGTTGCCTATTATCTGGCCGTGTTTTCGCTCATTCCGCTGGTGGGCATCGTGCTGGGGCTCGCGGCGTTGGTGCTGGGCATCGTGGGGTTGCGAGCTCGCCGCCGGAACCCCGCCGCCGGAGGCGTGGTCCACGCCTGGATCGGGATCATCCTGGGCGGCCTTTGTGGCGTTGGCTGGCTCGTCCTGGTCGTTTTCGCTTTCTCGGCCGTGAGCCGGCGTTAAGCTTCAACCATTGATGAGCACGTTCAAGATCATCGGCGCCGACGGCAGGGAATACGGTCCGGTTTCATCCGAACAGTTGAAACAGTGGATCGCCGAGGGCCGGGCCAATGCGCAAACGCGGGTGCTCCCCGAAGGCGCACTGGACTGGACGCTACTGGCAAGCCTGCCGGATTTTGCCGCCGAGTTTGCCCGGCCCGGGATTCCGCCCCTCCCGGGCGTCCTGCCGTTACGCAAATTGAACCCGATGGCATTGACCGGGATGATCCTCGGCCTGGTTGCGGTGACGTTCGTCTGTTGCTGTTACGGCTTCCCCTTCAACGTGGCCGGCATCGTTTTTTCGATTGTCGGTCTGGTTCAGATCAAGAATGATCCCGAACGTTACTCCGGCAAGGGCATGGCCATCGCCGGACTCGTGCTCTCGGTGCTTAGCATCCTGCTCGGCATCGGGTTTCTCATCTTCGGCCTGGCCATGGGCTGGAATGACATCATGCGGGACATCAAAAATTTTTAAGACCGGCGACAACATTGGCGGCCTTGCCATTTAACCACAACCCCATACAACCATGTTCAAAATCATCGGCGGAGACGGAAAGGAATACGGCCCCATCACGGCGGACCAGTTGAAACAATGGATCACTGAAGGCCGCGTCAACGCGGCAACCCGGGTCCTCATCGAGGGCGCGACGGAATGGAAGGCGCTCGGGGAAATTCCGGAACTGGCCGCGGCGTTGCCGGCCACACCGGCGGTGGCAGGTGTCGCGGCGTCGCCCACGATGCCAACTGCATCCGAACCGGCCGCCGGCCGGGTCAAAGGCCCCGCCATCGCGCTGATCGTGACCGCAAGTTTGGGACTGGCCTATTACCTGTTGAGCGGCGTTGTCACTCTGGTCACCGGCGGCGCGATGTTTCACCGCGAACTGCCACCCAACATTCCGCCCGAACTCCGATCCGTCATTGAAGGCATGCAAGGACCGCTGGCCGGCGTCATCAACCTCGTCATCGCGGCGCTGAACGGCTTCGTGCTTTTTGGCGCGATCAAAATGCTCCGGCTCCGGGCGCACGGCCTGGCCATGGCGGCATGTATCGTGGCGATGCTGCCGTGCCAATGCTGTTGTATTTTGGGTCTGCCCTTTGGGATCTGGGGGCTGGTCGTTTTGTCCAAGCCGGACGTGAAGAAGGCTTTCCTCTAAGCGCGGGGTTCGCCCATGAATGACCCGGCAAATTCGCATGGGATCGCGGCCGCTCGCGTCCCGCCCAAACTGATGGCCACGCCTGCGGGCGGGCGGGTATGGATCGCCGCCGCCCTGCTGACGGTGCTCGGTGCGGGCGTGGTGCTGTTTTGTTTCGACCCGGCGAAAGTCCGGCTCTTCCCGGCTTGTTTTTTTCATCTGACCACCGGATGGCACTGCCCCGGTTGCGGCGGCACGCGGGCGATGCACCAGTTGTTGCACGGAAATCTGCAGGCGGCATTTCATTTGAATGCCCTGCTGGTCCTTTCGCTCCCGCTGATGGGCTGGCAGTTGACGGCGGTTGTCGCGGGAAGATTTCGTCAGGCCCCAGGAGTTCCGTCGCTGTCAGCGCAATGGCTCTGGCTGTTTCTCGCCCTGGCTGTTGCGTTCGGGGTGCTGCGCAACCTGCCCGCGTTTGCCTGGCTCGCCCCGTGAGATCTTTGGGTCTGGTTTCGCATCGCGTCCCCGCTGTTTAGCTCACGGGGCGAGCGCCCTGATCCCGGAGCGCGACCGTCCCGGTCGCAGCACACCGATCGCTGGAATCCGGCTGGCGAACTCCAGTTCACCATCGCAGTTGTGATCGCTGCGGGCGGGACGCCCGCGCGCCCGCGCGCCGGAGCTTGCACCGCCTGCACGAATCCCCTACAAGCTGGTACCGCAAACCGCATCATGCCCAACTACAAAATCATTGGCGGCGACCGGAAGGAATATGGCCCGGTGACGGAAACCGAGTTGCGCGAGTGGATCGCCGAGGGCCGGCTCAACGCCCAATCCCTGGCACAGGTCGAGGGTGGCGCGGAGTGGAAGCCGCTTGGCACATTTGTCGAGTTTGCCCACGACTTGCGCGGGCAGGCCGGAACGCTGCCCCCGCCGCCCGGCACGCCCGAAGCCACCGTCGCCTGGACAAATCAAATCCTCGAACGCGAACCGGACCTGCGATTCGGCGAATGTCTGGCGAGCGGCGGAACATTCCTCGCGTCGAATTTCGGCTTTGTGCTCGGCGCGGTGTTCATCGCCTGGTTGATCAACACGTTCATGATGTTTCTGCCGATCATCGGCGGTATTTTGCATCTGCTTCTGGGCGGGGTCGTGATGGGCGGACTTTACCTCGCCTGCCTGCGGCGGATGCGCGGCGAACCGGTGGGCGTGGGCGGGGTCTTCGACGGCTTCAAGCATGGCTTCGCGCAACTCATGCTTGCGGGCGCGCTTTCCAAACTGCTCGCGCAGCTTGGCTGCCTGTTCTTCCTGCTGCCGGGCATCTACCTGATGGTCGCGTGGTTTTTCGCCCTGCCGCTGGTGGCGGATCGGCGCCTGGAATTCTGGTCGGCCATGGAACTGAGCCGCAAGATTGTCACGCGGGTGTGGCTTGAGTTTGCCTGGTTGTTGCTGCTCGTTTTCCTGCCGGTCGTGGTGTACCAGTTCATCCTCACGGTGAAATTCGCCGGTTACTTTCTCGGCCTGGCCCGCGACGCGAATTTTGATCCGTTGCAACTGTTTGCTTCGATTCAAAAGCACCTGGGTGAGATCATCAAAATGGCGTTTCTGTGGGGAGGCATCGCCCATGGCGTCCTGCTGGCAAATCTGCTCTTTGCCGTGGGCGCTCTGATGCGCGCGTATGAAAATCTCTTTGGCCCTCGGAAATCGTGACACGCTGACGCCACAAACGGCGCGCGGTTGCGCGGGCACGAACCTCGCGCTGCCGGGGTTCGGCTCGATCCTGGCCGGCCGCGCGATCGGCTATCCGCAGGCGGTGATCACGGTGATTGCGTTCGCGCTCACGGTCGTTTTTGGCGTGAAATTCTTTGTCTGGGGAATCAAAAACTGGTCCGTCATTCACGACCCCGAGGCGGATCCCGTCGAGACGTGGACGGCGCTCTGGCGGCAGGGACGTTGGGCGTTCCTGGGGTGCGCGCTCTTCATCGCGGACTGGCTTTGGGCGCTTTCAACAAACTTCTCGATCCTCCGCGTTGCGCGCAAAAAAGAAACCAAAACCAAACCGCCAAAGTTGACTTGATGGAACGCCGGGTTCAGCCGGCAGGAATTCAGGCCGGCGGCCACCGCGCCGCTTCCCTCGTGACGCCGCGTCGAAACTGTGTCATCAATTTCCCATGCCGAAACTCAAAGCATCCGAAATCAAAGCCGCGCTGGCCAAAATTCCCGATTGGAAGAAACAGGGTCACACCATCACGCGCACGTTTCAGTTCAAGGACTTTGTGGCCGCCGTCAAGTTCGTGAAGGCCGTCGCGAAGCTCGCGGAGCAGGCCTGGCATCATCCGGACATTGATATCCGCTGGAACAAGGTCACGCTCGCGCTCACAACGCACAGCGAGGGTGGGTTGACGAAGAAGGACTTCAACTTGGCGAAACAGTTTGACCGCCTCGTCTGAAACTTGAAACGCGAAGCGCGAATCCATGGGGAGTCACGTTTCACGTTTCACGCATCCTGATTTCATCTATGCCGGCCACCACGCACGATGCTTCCGAAGTCCAAACGGTTTTCAAAAAACACTTCGGCTACACACCGCCGCACATCGTCCAGGCACCGGGCCGGCTCGAAGTGCTCGGCAATCACACCGACTACAACGACGGCCTTGTCATGTCCGTGGCCGTGGACAGATACATCTTCATCGCTTCCGGCCCGCGCACCGATGGGAAAATAGAGATTGTGTCGTCCGCGTTCCCCGAGGTGGAAAGGTTTTGGATGAGCGATATCAAACCCAACCCGGCGGCGCGTTGGGCGGATTACGTGAAGGGCGTGCTGGTGCAACTTCGCAAACGCGGCGTTCACTTCAGCGGTTTCAACGCCGCCATCCACGGCACGATTCCCATCGGCGCCGGCATGAGCAGTTCCGCCGCGCTCGAAGTCGCCACGGCGCTCGCCATTCGCAGGCTCAACCCCTTCAGTCTGACCGAGACCGGCGCGACCCTGCCGCCGAAGCGCAACGAAAAGGGCGAGCTGCCGCCGCTGCCCGCCGCCGAGCGGTTGCACTACGCCAAGCTTTGTCGTGCCGCGGAAAATGAATTCGTTGGCATGCCCTGCGGCATCCTCGACCAGGTGTCGTCGCTGTTCGGCAAGGCGTGGCATGTGATGAACATTGACTGCAAGTTTCTGACGGTGGAAACCGCGCCCGTCATCGGCGAGGCGATCATCGTTTGTGAAAGCGGCGTGAAACACGAGCTCGTCGGCGGCGAATACGCCGAGTTGCGGAAGAACTGCGAGTCCGCCGCGCAAAAGCTCCGGGCGCGGTCATTGCGTTCCGTGGAGATGAAATATTTGCAGGCGAACCAGCCGGCATTGACCACGCGCGAATACGAGTGTGCCCATCATGTCGTGAGCGAGATTGCCCGCGTGGTCGCGGCGGAACGCGCGTTGCGCAACGACGACCACCGGCAATTTGGCCAGTACCTGTTCCAAAGCCACGAAAGCTCGCGCGATTCCCTGAAGAACAGCACGTCCGAACTCGACACCTTGGTGGAACTCGCCCGGAAGCATCCCGGCTGTCTGGGCGCGCGCCTCACGGGCGGCGGTTTCGGTGGCGCAACAATCAATCTCGTGGCGTATCACCAGGCCGGGAGTTTTATGGATTACATGGCGCGCGAATACGCGGCGCGCACCGGTCACAAAATCAAACCGGTCGTGTGTCAGGTGGTGGATGGGGCAGCGTGAGCCGCGGCGGGTGGTTGGCCTTGGCAGCCGGGCCGCGTTTCGCCGGGGAACGCTTCGGATTATTTTTGTACGCGCGTGAAGCCCGAGCCTTGTCCGCGATAGGCAAAGATGAAATAGAGGGCCACGAGCAGCACCGTCAGGGCCAATCCGTTCCAAAATACGGGCCAGCGCGTGCCGCTGCCAACCGTGCAATGGTTGAACCACCAGCCCACACCGAGATAACCGCTGAGGTTGCCCACGCCGCTCATCAGGGTCATCAGGGCCTGCGCCCGCGCCCGCCACTCCGCCTCCACCCGCTGGTCGAGATAAATTTGCGCCGTGATGAAGACCAGCGTGAACGAACACCCGTGCAGCACCAGTCCCGCCAGCAATCCCGCTTTGACGTTCAGTGCGCAGCACACGAACCGCACCACGCCCAGGCCGAGCCCGCAGGCAAAAATCCATTTCAAGCGCCAGCGCATCAGCAATCCGCCCAGCAGGAACAGGGCGATGATTTCCGTCACCTGACCCAGGCTCATCCAGGCGCTGGTGTGCTTGAAGCCCAGTTCCTGCAGGTGCGGCGGCGTATAGGGATAAAAGCCGCACAACGGGAAGGCGAACAGCGCCACAATGATGAACACCACGCGATGGTCCCGGTTTTTCAGCAGGACCAGGGCGTCCCAGCCCAACCGTTCGTGCCATGAAAGTTGCCGAACCGATTTCGGTGTTTCCAGTTCGGGCAGGAAATAAGTGAAGACGCACACGCCCAGCCACATCACTGCGCCGCCGTAGAAGGCCAGCGACGAAGTGTCCGCGCCCAGCGCGCTGACGGTCCAACAACCTGCCATCCAACCCAGCGTGGCCATCGCGCGGATCGGGCCAAACTCCTTCTTCGCATCCGCCAGGCGGGCAAACACGATCGTGGAGGAAATGCTCCACATGGGCGATGCGCACAACGCATAAAGCTGGATCAACGCCAGCACGAGCCAGGGTTGCCCGCGAAGTTGAATGACCGCGCCCACCAACACCATCACTGCGGCCGTGGCCACGGAGAGCCCCCGCAACACCCGGACGGGCGAGGCTTGCCGGTCGGCCATCGCTCCGAAAATGAGCGGCGAGACCAACGCCGCCAGGGCGGAACAGGCATAGGCGTAAGGTTTGATGGCGTGCAGTCCGTTCGCGTCCAGCACGGTGCTCAACGGTACGAACCACATGGCCAGCGCCGCGCCCTGGATGAAAAAGAGCGTCACCAGTTCCACGTATTCAGCTTTGCGAATCGTCTTCAGCATGCGCGCCTGACCTGCCGGTAGAGATCACAACTCCCGCCGCCGGCCCGGATTGAATTCAAAATGTAAAAAGCCCGGCGCGCTGGCGCCGGGCTTCGCAAACTTTCAGGCTGCCGGTTTCAGCGCCGCGACATCAACAGTCGCAGGACGTACCAGAGCATCAGCGCCACGGACGCGAACAACTCCAGCGCCGCCGCCACGTAACGGTCTTCGGGATAATGATGCAACACGTTCGAGGTGTCGTAGAGGATCGCTCCGCCTGCGAGCGCCACCATCGCCACCGAAAAGTACGTGCCCAATTGGAAACCGAAAATCGCCCCGCCCGCGATCAGCACGAGCGCGATGATGCCGCCCCACATCAGGATGCCGCGGAGGAAGGAAAAATCCTTGCGGGTAAAGAAAACCACCAGCGTGAGCGCGGTGAACGCGACGAACGTGATCGCCGCTGCGCTCGTGATGGTGCCGGGCGCGTATTTGTCCGCCAGCCAGAGCAACGGCACGAAGATGACGGCCTGCCCGATGATATAAAGGGCCAGCGCCGCATACTGTGTCATCAGGGACTGGGCCTTGTGCGCCATGCCGCGGGCCAGCCATGAAATCACCATGAACCCGCCGAGCACCAATAGCCAATGCGTGCTCAACATGGCCTTGGCCATCGGTTCCGCCAGACCGGCTTTGAACAGGCCAATCTCGATCAAGGTGAACACCGAGATGGAGATGAACAGGTGGTTGTACGTGCGGGAAATAAATTTTCCGCGCGAGTTTTCGTCCAGTTCCGCGACCGGCATGGGCCGGGGGAAGGCTTCAGAGTTGTTCATATTTTTTATTTTTCAGGGAACGACCAGCTTTCAAACCCGCGCGCCGGAATCAGTGGCCACCCGGCCGCCCTGCCGATTCGTAGGGGGAGCATAGCCCCGGCCCGACGGGTGTCAATCACGGTTGCCGCGCGTCCCGCCGCTTCAATGACGGTCACCACCAATGCTCCGAATCCGCCGGAAATCATTTTGCACAATTCGGGACGACCGCGTTAATCTGCGGCATGGCCTTTCGGATTCACGACAGCGTGGTTCGCGGCGAGATTGACAACCGCGTCAAGGGCATCGTGCGTGGCAAAATCTGGGTCGAAGGTCGCGCCGATCCGGTAAGCCTCGAACTCAAGGGCAATGCCTGGCCTGACCTCGCCGGCTGTTTGCTCAAGTTCACCAACCCACTCAAGCGCATCGCGCATCAACATCTCGACTCACTGCATCCCGTTCAGCGCGGGACCATCGGCGATCTCACCGCGTCACGAAAGGTGCGCGTGCCCGATGTGCCGATCGCGGAATTCATCGCCCTGCGCAAGGCGAAGAAGCACGCGCCAGAGCACATGGCCAACTGTCTTTACCTCGAATGGTTCAGCGAGGCGAACGGGCGTGTCGTCATTGAAAGCTCGGATTACGAACTGAGCATTTCCGCACCCGAATGGCGGATGACCCCCGAAGAGGACGAGGAACGCGCGAAGCAAGCCGCCGCCGGCATGGGCGACTTCATGAAGCAGCTCACCGAGGCCATCGAGCAACACCAACGCGGCCAGAAAGACCCGGAGGCGGAATGGGACGAACACGATTACGAGAAGTTTCTGAAGGAGTCCGACGCCCGCACGGACAAATACATGGAGTTGTTGGAAAAATACGGCGACTCCGACGAAGCCGAGGCGAAAATCGCGAAGGAGATGGGTTGGGATCGCGAACTCACACCCGAGGAAGCCGAGGCAGAACGGCAGCGCATTGAGGAAATCAACCGCGCCTGCGAGGAGGCTTTGAACGAGCCTGAACCGGAGCCCGACCCGGCGCGCGAGGGCATTGATTGGATTCGCACCGAAAACGGCGACCTGCGCCATCCGCTGCAGCACCGGTGTTTCGAGAGCGCGATGAAATACTGGCATCAGGCGGACGAACTGGGCCTTGAAAAGTCCGAAGACAAAAACCTAGGCCAGTTTATTTTTGAGTTTCAGACGACCGGCGTGAAGCTGGCCGGCGCGCTGGCCGGCATTGCCGAAGGCCGCGGTTTCCGCGACGAAGCGTTCACCGTTGCATACCTGAAGCGCGCGCTCGACCACTTGCACAAATCGCAGGCCGGCCTCGAAGCTGTGGCAAAGAAAAAGAAACGGTTGCTGCCGGACAAGATGATCGCCGAGGCGCGCAAGGAATTGTTTGAAATCCGCGAAGGCATCCTGAAGCTGATGGATGAATTCCGCGGGCGCGAGTAGCCGTATCGTTCCGGAGCCGCCCGTTAAGCTGCTTTGGTCCGGCGGGACACCTCCGCCACTACTGCGTTCGCGCCCGATAAAACCGCATTGCGTTGGTCGCCTTCGAGTCCGTCACCTGCATCCATGCGCCAGTGCTCGAAAGTGTCTGCACCGTTTTCCAAACGACGGGCGGGGCAAGATTGGTTGCCTGTTCGACCACGTAAGTCACACCCGCTTGACCCGGAAACGACAGCCGAAAAGTGGTGTTGCTCAATCCTCCGACGCTCAATTCCGGCGACTCCAGCGGCACGACGTGAACCAGCAAGTTGGTGGAGACGCCGGCGGGATTATCCGCGTTGAACGCGGTGAACGTGACGTTGTAATCCCCTGCGTTGGTCCATTGATGCAAAGTGAAATAGCTCAAGTTCGTGTAGGTCGGCCCATCACCAAAGGACCATTCCAATCGCGAGGCGCTGCCGCTGATCTCGCCCGTGAGCGGCAAATAACCATAGGCCGCGACTTCCGGATACGCGGCGGTGAGATTGACCGACAATGGCCCGGTGGGAGCGGCTCCCCAAACTTCATCGCAACCCATGGAAGGCGGACTGGCCCAGGGTTCGCCGTCGAGGTCCGTGCCCGCGACGTAAAGCGAACTGCCCATGCCCCGGCAGGGCGACGTCACCGCGAGATGATAGCTGTCCACCAACTGCGGATCGTCCGAAATGTTTCCGAGACCAATGGGAATAGGTGTTGAACAAGTGTAACCTGCGCGATTATTGGGATCGAAGTTCGGAATGGCGGGCGCTTGATTGAGATAAACAATACAATTTGTCAACGGTGCGCCTAAGGAAAGCCCCCCATAGGCGATGCCCGCTGAATTTCTTGTCACCGTGCAGTTCACAACAGAACTAAGATTGTCCCCTCCACCTCCAGCTGATCCGGCATAGTTCTCCGTTAAGATGCAATTTCTGATCCGTCCGTCGGACACTCCCCCGCCGTAATTACCCACACGATTGCGAGTAACCCGGCAGTTCACCAAATAACTGCCGTAAGCACCGCCACCGCTAGAGCTGGCAAAATTCCCAATTAACAAACAATCACTCAGCAAGCATTTGATTGCCCCGCCACCTGAAAAGCCAGCTTGACAGTTTGTGATGACGCAGTTAGCCAACACCGCGTTAGTGGAAGTGCCTTGCACACCACCGCCAAAAGAGTCACCGCTGGTTGTTGCGCCATCCCGCAGTGTGAATCCGCTCAAACCAGCATCGTCCGTCAGCCAAGCGCACCGTACCGCCGCAGGGCCATTCGTCGTTGCCGGATCCCACTGCCCTTGAATGATGGTTGCATTGGGACCGTTCACACTGGTCACGAGGATGGGCTTGTCGAGCACCACGCGATTGGTAAGCCCGGCAGCCTTCACTTTGCCACCGGAAGCATAAACGCCGTTCGTTACCAACACGACATCGGTCAAACCGGCCACCTCGATGGCGCCCTGAATCGTTGCCGCCGCCGTAGCCCAATTCGTATAGGGTGACGCCGGAGCGCTCAACGCATCCACGCAGTGAATATTAACCTGCGCAACTGTGCTGGTGGCCATGCCAACGGCGTTGCTGGCCACAACTTGATAGGAACCGGCATCGCCCAAGCCGAAATTGCTGATAAGCACGCTCGCGCTGTCCGTACCGCCATAGTGGGCATCGTCTTCGAGCGGCAAGCCGTCCTTGGTCCAGAAAAAGTAGAAAGGTTCCTGGCCGGCCGCAGCGGCAGTCATTCTGACCTGTCCGGTGCCGGTTGCCGGCTTGGGCTTCGGTTGCACGATGATGAAAGGATCAGGATACCACTCGTCACACCCAATCGAGGGTGGATTGGTCCAAGTCTGTCCATCTACGTCTGCGATGGCAGCGTAAAGCGAGTTGCCTGCGCCGCGGCAGGGAGAGGTGGCGGCCAAATGAATGCCGTCCGATAGCAACTGCGGATCCGCCGAGATATTTCCGGTTCCCGATGGCAACGGGAAGGTGCAACAATAGGAAAGGGTGTTACCAAGCGCAGAATAATTGTTGATACTAGACGATGCTCGGTTGTTCCAAATGATGCAATTGCGTATGACGTATTGGATACCGTCCAGCCCAGCGGATCCACCAGAAGCCGAGTTTTCGGCCACCGTGCAGTTGGCAAACCTGTGTTGGAATGAAAGCCCGCTAACTCCACCACCGGAGCCCGCAGCTGAGTTCCGTACGATAGCGCAATTCCAAGCATTGGGCCCGCTCAATCCCCCGCCAAAAAGAGCCGAGTTGCGGACTACGTAGCAATTAAACAGCGTACTCTGCGACGCGCCGCCACCAGAGGTCGCTGAATTTTCCTTGATCGTGCAGTTTTTGAGCGTACCGGAATAAGCACCGCCACCCGAAGACTTGGCTGTGTTCCCCATTATGACGCAGTTCGTCACGATAGCATTTGTTGAAAGTCCCCACACCCCGCCGCCATTCTGAATGGTCGAATCGCCGTTCGTACGAGTCGCGCCGCCTTGAATTGTAAACCCGCTCAAGATGGTGCCGTTGGTCAACCAGGCGCATCTCACGGCGGCTGGGCCCGTGACCGCAACTGGATCCCATTGACCTTGGATGGTTGTCGTAGTGGGCCCGTTGACGCTGCGAACCGTAAGGGCTTTGTCCAGCGCCACGCGATTGGTCAAGTCGCCCGCCATGACCTTGCCGCCCGAAGAGTAAATTCCATTCGTCACCCAGATGACATCCCCGGCAGACGCCGCATCAATCGCCGCTTGAATGTTAGTCGCCGCGTCGGGCCAACTGGTGAAGGGCGAAACGTGGCCGCCGGTCAGCGAGACATACCGATCAACGGCATGGCAGAGCGGGCCAGGTAAAAGCAGTACAGCCGAGAAGAGTGTGATGCTGATCGTCCTTTTTCGATTCATAAACCTGAATCCAATTCTTGTGTGTTTTGATACCTGAATGGGCGGCATCAGGCAAGGAATATCTCCCATCAAAGCGCAACGGATGCAAGCGAAATTAAAGTATGCTTTATAGCGGGTGCGGCGGCTTCCTGTTTGGGTAGCGGGCGTGCCGGCCAGACCGAAACATCGTCTGATTTTGGGCCAGACCATCCGTCGCCACCGCCAACGCGCGGGCTTCAGTCAGGAAAAACTGGCTGAAAAAGCGGAACTCTCGACCGTCTTCATCAATCGCGTCGAGGCCGGCAAGGAGAACATCTCGGTGGACGCCCTCCAGCGCATTGCCAAAAGCCTGGGAACTTCGATGGGC
This sequence comes from uncultured Bifidobacteriaceae bacterium, assembly GCA_964458575.1. Lineage (GTDB taxonomy): Bacteria > Verrucomicrobiota > Verrucomicrobiia > Limisphaerales > JADLHS01 > CAYWMD01. The sequence goes on from CAYWMD010000003.1 coordinate 141,470, forward strand.
GAACTGTTTGAGGGGGTTTGAGCGGTCTCAGTCACCCGGGCCGCAGCACGGCGACTCTCCCCGCATGCACCAACCCACCCCGGCCCGCTCTCCATTTGATGGGAAAAGGTGGTCCCGCAGGTGCGCGGTCTTGTGTTTTTGATCCGGAATTCATTTTGGCACACGCTCTAAATCACGTTTCCAACGCGCTGGCGTTTGTGATAATGTCCCTTCGGTGACCACCTGTCTTGTCCGCCACACGGCCGGCGGCGGAACATTCCGCCGCAGGTTAGCCGTGTCCCTGTTTGGCTGGTTGTGTGTGTGGCAGGTCTTTGGCTTGGACAGCGACAAGGTGGATTTCAATCTCCAGGTCCGCCCGCTGCTCTCGGACCGATGTTTCAAATGTCACGGGCCTGACGAACAGGCGCGCAAGGGCAAGCTCCGGCTGGACACCCAGGACGACGCCTGGAAGGAACTCGACAACGATACGGCCATCATCAAACCCGGCCATCCCGACAAAAGCGAGTTGATCCGGCGCATTCTTGCCACGGACGAGGACGACCTGATGCCGCCGCCGAAGTCGAAGCTCAAGCTCTCGTCCACGGAAAAGGAACTGTTGAAACGCTGGGTCGCCGAAGGGGCAGAGTACAAGTCCCATTGGTCGTTCGTCCCCGTGGGCTCAGTCACCCCGCCAACGCCCCAAAACCAAAAGTGGGTACGCAATCCGATAGACTCATTTGTGCTATCCCGCCTCGAAAAGGAAAACCTTCAGCCTGCGCCCGAAGCGTCGCGGGAAACTCTGATTCGCCGCCTGGCGCTGGACCTCACGGGCTTGCCGCCCACGATTGCGGAGATTGATGCGTTTCTGGCCGACCAATCGCCGGACGCTTACGCGCGGGTCGTGGAAAAATATCTGGCCTCGCCGCATTACGGCGAACGCATGGCCATGGACTGGATGGATCTCGCGCGTTACGCCGATACTTACGGCTACCAGACCGACGTGGAACGCGACCTGTTTCCGTGGCGCGATTGGGTCATCCGCGCCTTCAACGAGAATCTGCCTTACGACCAGTTCATTCTTTGGCAGCTCGCCGGCGATTTGCTGCCGAACGCCACGCGCGAACAACGCCTGGCCACCGCGTTCAACCGGTTGCATCGTCAGACCAACGAAGGCGGCAGCATCGAGGAGGAATTCCGCACCGAATACGTCGCCGACCGCGTGAACACCGTCGGCACGGCGATGCTGGGTTTGACCTTCGAGTGTGCGCGCTGTCACGACCACAAATACGACCCGATCAAGCAGCGCGATTATTATTCGCTGTTCGCGTTCTTCAACAGCATTGACGAATCGGGGCTTTACTCGCACTTCACCCGCGCCACGCCCACGCCGACGCTGTTGCTGTGGCCGGAGGAAAAGGCACGCGCGATGGCGCAAATCAAATTGCGCCGGGCGCTGGCGGAGGAGCGTCTGTCCGACGTGGCGCGCGAATCGGATCGTGCCTTTCGCAAGTGGCTGAAGTCCGACGACACCGTGCAAATGCCGCGGCCACTCGCGCGGTTTCCATTTGATACGGTCACGAACAGTACGACGCCGGACAGCGTGAACGCCACGAATTTTGCGAAGCTGGTGGATGGGCCCAAGCTCGTAGCGGCAGGCATCCTGCCTGCCGTAGAGCCGGGCTTCCAGCCCGGCGGAAAAGGCGCCAGGGATTCAAATCGGACCAAAACTTCCAACGCCGGCCCGGGCGGCAAGATGCCGTCCTCTACGGCAGGCGGGACGCCCGCCGCTACGAACTTCGCGCTCAAATTCAGCGGCGACAACGAACTCATTTGCGAACGCGTCAAGGAATTCAAGCGCACCGACCCGTTCTCCTTCAGTCTCTGGTTGAAGCCAACGGAGAATCAAGATCGCGCGGTCATTGTTCACCAATCACGGTCGTGGACGGATGCGGGCAGCCGGGGCTTCGAGTTGGTGCTGGAGAAAGGCCGGCCGTTCTTTGGCTTGATTCACTTCTGGCCCGGCAACGCGGCGGCCGTGCGCGTCAAATCGCCACTGCCAGTCAACGAATGGTCGCAGGTGGTCGTGACCTACGACGGTTCGAGTCAGGCCGCCGGGATCCAGCTTTATGTGAATGGTCAGCGCGCAGAAACCGAAGTCGTTCGGGATTGCCTGACCAAGGACATCATCCACCGTGAAGCCTGGGGTGATGCCGAGGCTGGCAAAATCCCGCTGAAACTCGCGGGCCGCTTTCGTGACAACGGATTTAAGCATGGGTTGATTGATGATTTTCAGGTGTTCGATGAGTGCCTGACTGAGCTGGAAATCAAGCGATTGGCGCGCGGCACTCCGGGCCGCAGCGCGAACGATACCGAAAAAACTTTGCAACTCGCATCCTTATCCGCTCTCGATGGTGCTGCGGCCCAGAGTGCCGCGCGCCAATATTTCCTCTCCCGCCACTACGAACCTTACCGCACCGCCCTCGCAGAAGTGAAAAAACTCCGCGAGCAGGAAAACACTCTCATCAACGACATCCCTGAGATCATGGTCATGGATGAAATGCCGCAACCGCGCTCGGCATTTTTCCTCAAACGCGGCGCATACGACGCTCCGGGCGAGCAGGTCCAACGCGACACGCCCGCCGCCATTCTCCCTTTTCCCGCTGACCAGCCCCGCAATCGCCTTGGCCTCGCACGCTGGATGATTGATCGCAAGAATCCGCTCACGGCCCGCGTGGTGGTGAACCGCATCTGGCGAATGCACTTCGGACGCGGGATCGTTACCACGCAGGAAAATTTTGGCAGTCAGGGCCGGTTGCCGTCGCATCCGGAATTGTTGGACTGGCTCGCGGGCTGGTTTATGGATCACGGTTGGGACGTGAAGGCGTTGCATCGTTTGATCGTCGCGTCGGCCACCTATCGGCAATCATCGCAAGCATCGCGCGAAGTTGTCGAACGCGATCCCGACAATACGTTGCTCGCGCACGGGCCGAAGCATCGCCTGCTGGCTGAACAAATTCGCGACGGGGCGCTCGCCGCCAGCGGATTGTTGAATCCAACCCTCGGCGGTCCGAGCGTGAAGCCCTATCAGCCCGCCGGACTTTGGGAAGAGTCCGGCACCGGCAAGACCTACAAGCAGGACCACGGCGACAAGTTGTATCGCCGCAGTCTGTACACCTTCTGGCGTCGCACGGCGCCACCGCCCACGATGCTGACGTTCGACGCCACGACGCGCGAAGTCTGCACTGCCAAGCGCGAAACCACGGGCACGCCGTTGCAGGCGCTCGTGCTGTTGAACGACCCGCAATTTGTCGAAGCCGCGCGAGTGTTGGGGGAGAAATTGCTGAAGGAATCGCCGGGAGACTTGGACGCGCGCATCCACATAGCGTTTCGTTCGCTGACGGGCCGCGCGCCGGATGAAAAGGAAATCGCCGTGCTGCGCCGGTTGTTCGAGGAGCAAAAAACATTTTACGCGAAGAACGACAACGACGCGAAAGCACTTCTCGCGACCGGCGAATCGAAGTGGGACAAAACTTTGCCGAAAGCCGAATTCGCCGCGACCACGATGCTGGTCAGCGCGATTATGAATTTCGACGAGTTTGTCATGGAGCGATGAATATGATGCCGATGATATACGATGCTCTCACCCTCACCCCGGCCCTCTCCCTGAGGGAGAGGGAGAATCGTTCGCCGACCAACGCTACCCCGCGTGTCGGTGAAAAGTCCGAAGGACTTACGGCAACTGGGTGCGAACGATTGCTGTTCCCTCTCCCAGCGGGAGAGGGTCAGGGTGAGGGAGAATGCCACGAACACAAACTAGCGCTCGAACGCCAATGACCCCCCAAATCTGCACCGGCCCGTTGCCTACGGCGAACTTGTCGCGGCGCGCGTTCTTAAACCGCTTCGGCATGGGGCTGGGCGGTATCGCACTGGCCAATTTACTTAGCCCGGCGCGATTGTTCGGTGCAACGGCGGCCGCCGACCACGGCATTCTCAACGGTCAGCTTCATTTTCCCGCGAAGGCGAAGCGCGTGATTTACCTCTTCATGGCGGGCGGGCCGTCGCAGATTGAGACGTTTGATTACAAGCCCGTGTTGAACCAGCGCAACGGCGAGCAGTTGCCGGATTCCGTGCGCATGGGCCAGCGGTTGACCGGCATGTCGGGCAATCAATCGTCGTTGCCGCTGGCGGGTTCGATCTACAAATTTGGGCAGCACGGTCGAAACGGCACGTGGGTCAGCGAGCTTTTGCCGCACACGGCCAAGGTCGTGGACGATTTGTGCATCGTGCGCTCGATGTTCACCGAAGCGATCAACCACGACCCCGCGATCACGTTTCTTCAGACCGGCTCGGAAATGTCGGGCCGGCCCAGCATCGGCGCGTGGGTGCATTACGGACTGGGCAGTGACAACGAAAATCTTCCGGCGTTCGTCGTGCTCATCACGCCGGGCAAGGTGGACCAGCCGCTTTACGCGCGGTTGTGGGGCAGCGGATTTTTGGCGTCGCAATTTCAGGGCGTGCAATTCCGTTCCGGCAAAGAGCCCGTGCTTTATCTCAACAACCCCGATGGCGTGACGCCGGAGAGCCGCCGGCTCATGCTGGATCGCCTGAAGGAACTGCACGAACACGCCGCCGCCAAACTGGGCGACACGGAAATTGACGCGCGCATCGCGCAATACGAGATGGCCTACCGCATGCAAAGCAGCGTGCCGGACGTAATGGATTTGTCCAAGGAGTCGGCGGCGACGTTTGAACTTTACGGAGCCGACGCGAAGAAGCCGGGAACGTTTGCGGCCAACTGTCTGCTCGCGCGCCGGCTTGCGGAGAAGGGTGTGAAGTTCATCCAGCTTTACCATCAGGGCTGGGATCAACACGGCGGTTTGCCAAAGGCCATCGCGGTTCAATGCAAGGAAACCGACCAGGCCTGCGCCGCTCTGGTCACGGACTTGAAACAACGCGGGCTGCTGGAAGAAACGCTCGTGATCTGGGGCGGCGAATTTGGCCGCACGAGTTACTCCCAGGGCAAACTCACCGCGACCGACTACGGTCGCGATCATCATCCGCGCTGCTTCAACGTCTGGATGGCCGGCGGCGGCGTGAAGCCCGGAACGGTCTATGGCGAGACGGATGATTTCAGTTACAACGTCGCGAAGGACGGCGTCCACGTTCACGATTTCCACGCGACGATGCTCCACCTGCTCGGTGTGGATCACGAACGGCTGACGTATTTCTTCCAAGGCCGCCGCTTCCGGCTCACGGACGTGCATGGCAAAGTTGTGAAGGCGATTTTGGCGTGAGTCGTCGATGAAACGCGCCAAGACTTCACAGCTGTCAACCGTGTGACGATTCGGCAAATTCTCCCACATGAGATTGACTACCGCCGCGCACTGCGCTTTCTTATGGGGCATTGAACCCCGCTTCTGTTAGCGCCACTGGGCCGAACGTCGCTGCGCGCGAACGTTTGGTGCTCTGGGTTATCTGGCTCACCTACGGCTCGTTTTATTTCTGCCGGAACAATCTGGGGCTGGCCGTGCCGGGCATCATGGGCGAGTTCGGCTATACCAAGGCGCAGTTGGGTACGTTGCTAATGGCGCTCAAACTGGCCTACGGCGTGGGCCAGTTCATCAACGGCCAACTGGCGGAGCGTTTCCCGCCGCGCCGGTTGCTGGCGGTGGGCCTGCTCGCGTCGGCGGGGTTGAACGTGGCGTTCGGCTGGGCCACGGCGCTGTATTTCATGACGTTCATTTGGGCGTGCAACGGCTACGTGCAGGCGCTCGGCTGGGCGCCGTGCGTGCGCGTGGTGGCAAACTGGTTTCCCGCGACGCGACGCGGCAGCGCCATGGGTATCATCGGCACCGGCTATCAAGTGACCGGCGCGCTGACGTTCGTGGTGGCGGGTTGGGCGGCCCAGCGGTTCGGCTGGCGCGGGGCGATGTTCGTGCCGTCGGCGTTGCTGACGTTGAGCGCGGTGCACATGTGGTTTTTGCTGGAGGAAAAACCCGCAGCTCAAGCGGCGTCGAACGAGAACGCGAGCAAGACCCCCGCGGTAAGAGCGTCGTTCGGTGAGAATCTCGCCGTGACGCTGACGAATCCTAGTCTTTGGTTTGTGGCGCTCACGTTGGGGTTGTTGGATTCCTGCCGTTACGGGTTCACGGATTGGGGCGTGACGCATCTCACGGAAGTCCAGAAGGCCAGCGTCAGCTCCGCCGCCTACAAATACGCGGTGCTGCCCTTTGGCGGGATCGCGGGTGCGTATCTGGCTGGGCTGGCCACGGACCGGTGGTTTGGCGGACGGCGCGTGCCGGTCATCGCGGCGTTGCTGGTAGTGCTGGGGTTGCTGGCGTTCTCCTACGACACGGTAATCCGCTGGGGATTCGGTGCGAGCGTGGTGACGTTGTTCCTGATCGGCTTTTGCATCTTCGGGCCGCAGGTGTTGCTGGTTGGAACGCTGCCCACGGACCTGGCGCGGGGTGGAACGGCGGCGGCGGCGGCGGGCTTCGTGAATTTCATGGGCTACATGGGCGCGGCGGCGGGCAACAAAGTGACCGGCGAACTGGCCGAGCATCTGGGCTGGCCCGCAGCGGTGGGTTTCTGGGCTGCTTGCGCGCTGGCCGGGGCCTTCGTCATCATGGGGCTTTGGCGACGGGAACAAGAACTTCGAGGGGCATCGAATCCTTCGACCGAGGGTGAATTCACTTCACAACCAAGCCCGATTTCGGCTACATCCTCGCCGCAAGTTTCACCATGAAAGCCATCATCATCGGAGCGGGACGCGGTCGGCGCTTGATGCCCACTACGGCGGACACGCCCAAGTGTTACGCCGAGGTGCAGGGGCGGCGGCTGTTGGATTGGGGGTTGCGCGCCTTCGCGGCCGCGGGCGTCACGGACTTTTGTTTCATCGGCGGCTACCAGATTGCGAAAGTGCAACGCGATTACCCGCAGTTCACTTTTCGGCATAATCAGAATTGGGAACACAACAACATCATGGCCTCGCTGATGCACGCGGAGGATTTGATGGACGACGGATTTGTCTGTTGTTACTCGGACATTTTGTTCACGAGCGATGTGGTGCAACGCGTGTTGAATCATCCCGGCAACATCGCGTTGAGCGTGGACACGCGCTGGCTCGAACGCTACGTGCATCGCACGCAACATCCGCCCGACGACGCCGAGAAAGTCACGGTCCTCAACGGCAGTGTCACACGCGTCCATCGCGGGATCGAACCGCAGGCGGCGCACGGCGAATACACGGGCATCGCCAAGTTCACCCCGAAAGGCGCGGCGCAACTCCGCGAGCATTTCCATCAGGCGCGAACGAGTTTCACCGGCAAACCATTTCGTGAAGCGACCGTCTTCGACAAGGCTTACCTGATCCATCTCCTGCAAGACATGATCGAGTCGGGCGTTCACATGGCCCACGCCGACACACCCGGAAACTACATGGAAGTGGACACGCAGCAGGATTTCGAACTCGCGCGGCAACATTGGCGCGGCGAGTAAACACAGAACTTCCGAGGCGCCATGGCCAAGCAACTTCGCTTTCCCACCTCCGTTGTTGGCTCATTGCCGCGACCGGCGCTGGTCCTCGATCTGATCAACGGCCACCCGCCGCTGCCGCCACCCGACTACGAGCGGGAAATGCAGGCGGCCATCCGTTACGCCGTGGCGTTGCAGGAACATGCGGGCATTGATGTCGTCACCGACGGCGAATGGTGGCGCAAATCCTACATCGGGGTGATCGCGGAACTGGCGCACGGCTTTGAACTCGGCCAGGCGGCGGATGGCCGACCTTGGACGATCGTCAAGGAAAAACTCACGTCAAAAAAGCCGGGCTTCATCGCCAACGAAGTCAAATTCCTGAAAACAGTCACCACGCGGCAGATCAAATCCACGCTGCCCTCGCCCGCACTGCTCGGCGAAAGAATGTGGAACGCGGAAACATCCAAAAAGGCCTACCCGAAGTTGGAGGATTTCGTCCGCGCTTGTGTGCCGATTCTCCGGCGCGAACTGGAGTTGATTCGCGACGCCGGCGCCGACATCGCGCAGATAGACGACCCGCATCTTTGCCTGTTCGTTGATCCGTCTGTACGCGCGAAGTATTCGGACCCGGACCAAGCCGCCGCATTTGCCGCCGACATGGTCAACGAACTCATCAGCGGCGTGAAGGGGATCAAGCTCGCGGTGCATCTGTGCCGGCGCGCCGGTGCGCGCGTGCGCGGCGAACATGCCCACGGCGGCGGCTACGGGCCGATTTTGCCGTTTTTAAATCAGTTGAAAGTCCATCATCTCACGATGGAATTCTCCACGCCGCAAGCCGCCGGTAACATGGGCGTGTTCAAGGAACTGCGCGAAGATTTTGAAATCGGCTTCGGTTGCGTGGACGTGACCCCGGGGATGATTGATTCCGCCGAAGTCATCGCCCAGCGTGTGCGGCAAGCGCTGAAATTCGTCGCGCCGGAACGTATCACCTTGAATCCGGATTGCGGATTTGCTCCCGGTTCCGGCGCGGTGGTGAGTCTGGACGAAACCTATCGCAAGCTGTGCAACGAGGCCGAGGCCGCACGCCGGTTGCGGGAAGAATACAACTGACTTTTGCCGGGTGGCATGAGACACTTGCTGCGTCGCAATGCGCGACGTAGCTGTGAAAACAACCAACCCAAACGCTGCCGCCGTCCAACTACGGAAACGCTCGCCCCTGCGTCCCAGGCTGGCCATCGTGCTGGGCAGCGGGTTTCATCATGTCCTCGCCGGGTTCGAGCCGGAGTGCAAAATCCCTTACGCGAAATTGCCGGGCTTTCCGCCGGTGGGCGTCAGCGGGCACGCGGGGGATTTGTATCTCGGAAAGCTGGGGGGCACGCCGGTCTTGATCTTGAGCGGGCGCGCACATTTTTACGAGGGACATCCGATGGAGAGCGTGACATTCGCCGTGCGCGCCTTGGCGGCGTTCGGCATCCACGATTTGCTGCTCACCAATGCGGCGGGCGGGATCAACCGGAAATTCCGCGCCGGCGATTTCATGGTGCTGACCGATCACATCAATCTTATGGGCGCCAATCCCCTGCGCGGACCGGCAATCACCGGCCTGGCGCGGTTCGTGGATTTGACACGGGCGTACGACACAGAGTTGAGTTCCTTGCTGCGTCGGGCCGGGAAGCATTGCGGATTAAAACTGCATCGCGGCGTTTATCTGGCGGTCAGCGGACCGAGCTACGAGACGCCGGCGGAGATTCGCGCCTTCGCCCGGCTCGGCGCGGACGCCGTGGGCATGAGCACCGTGCCGGAAGCGATCGCGGCGCGGCAATGCGGCCTGCGCGTAGCCGGGTTGTCGTGCATCACAAATCTGGCCGCCGGCATCGGGAAAGCGCCGTTGTCGCACGCCGAGGTGCTGGAAACGGCCCAAAACGTGAAATGTCTGGCAGCCGACTTGCTCAAAAAATTTGCTGATTACTATGGCCGCAATCAATAAACGGGCCTTGGTGCGGGCGGCCAATCAGGCGCGCGCGCAGGCGGTGGCCCCGTATTCCAAATTCCGGGTCGGCGCCGCGCTGCTGACCCGGTCCGGCGAGATCATCGCGGGTGCAAATGTGGAGAGCGCGAGTTATGGTTTGACGTGTTGCGCGGAGCGGGTTGCCCTTTTCAAGGCGCTGACGAACGGACGCCGGAACTTCGTCGCTGTGGCGGTGGTGGCACGAACGGCGGGCGGGCCGAAACCATGTGGTGCGTGCCGGCAATTGCTGGCCGAATACGCGCCCGGGGCCAAAGTGTTCATTGCCGACAGCCGGGCGCTGAACGCCATCAAGGTTTTTTCCGTCCAAAAACTGTTGCCCGTCGCCTTCCGGATGAAACCGTAGTGTTAAATAGAGAATCGCCGCCCGCGCTTTGCCGCCGGTAAGCCGCGAACGGGTCGTTGATGAAGTCAGACGTGATTTATGATTTTGAAAACGCCGCCTGGCCAGCCCTGCTGGTGGACGGCGCGGGGAATGTTGTTGGTGCCAATCACGCGGCCACCAACACGTTCGGGACGACGTTGACGGCGGAGGCGCCAAAACTTGCCGCCCTTTGGGCACCGGACAACTGCCTCACCGTGGAAAAGTTTCTGAAGGACGGGGCCGCCGCGCTGGCGCCGCTCACCCCGCTCAAACTGTCATTGCCGGCGGGACCAAAAACTTTTTCCGCGCTGGTGGGTTTGCACACACGGGAAGGAGCACGCTTCGTGTCGCTGCAACTGCTCCCGGACATTACGGAACTCGCCGGCGCGAGACCCGCGGTCGCGGATGCCGGGCTGGCCCACAAACAAAAACTCGACTGCGCCCTGCAACTGGCCCGTTCGGTGGCGCTGGACTTCAACAACGCGCTGACCAGCGTCCTGGGCTACACGTCGCTCATGTTGAGCAAGGCCGAAGCGGCGCACCCCTGGCGACGCACCCTGCTGGAGATCGAGAAATCCGCGGCGAAGGCGGCGGAGGTGGCCGCGGACCTCGCGGCATTCAGCTTGCAGGAAAAAGAGCCGCGCGCTCAGACCGCCGGAAACATCAACATCGTGCTGCAACGGTGCGTCGAGTTCTTCAAGAATTCGAGCAAGGAGCCGACCGAATGGAACGTTCAGTTGGACCGCCGCCTCCTGGCCGCGAAGTTTGACGAGGCCAAGATCCAGCAAGCGTTCACAAAGATACTTGAAAATGCCGTTGAGGCGCTCAAGGAACACGGGCGCGTCGGTGTGCAGACACGCAACGTGGATCTCGCCGAAGCGACCCAGGATCGCAATGCCAAACTGGCCGCGGGCGGCTATGTGTGCGCCGAGATCTCGGACAACGGACGCGGCATTGAGCCGGACGTGCTGCCACGCATTTTTGAACCGTTCTTCACGACAAAGAAAGGTCCCCACCGCGGCCTCGGCCTGGCCTGGGTGTATGGTATTGTCACGAATCACGGGGGCGGCGTAGCGGTTTCAAGCCAGCCGGACGTTGGCACCTCGGTGCGCGTTTACCTGCCGGCCGAAAAGAGCATGGTCAAGGACAGCGCGCACACCAGCGACGACCTGACCGGCAACCAAACGATCCTGATGGTGGACGATGAGGACCTGCTGCTGACGATGGGTGAGACAATCCTTTCTTCCTACGGTTACCGCGTCCTCACCGCGAACAGCGGGCAGAAGGCCCTGGAAATCATTTCCAAGAGCGAAAAACCAATTGATCTGCTCATCACCGACCTGGTGATGCCGGTCATGAGCGGGCGGGAACTGGCGGAACAGGTGCGCCGGCTGTCACCCCGCACGCGCGTTATGAGCACGAGCGGCTACGTCTGGCCGGGCAACAAACACGAAAAGGCCACCTACCTGCAAAAACCCTTCACCACCCAGGAATTGCTGATGAAGGTAAAGCTCGTTCTCCACCCCTCATCTTAGGTTCTGTGATAAAGACAGTTGACTATTAGATAGAAATTCTATTCACTGTCCTTATGCAAATTGAAAGCTTGAAAGTCTTCTGTGACCTGACTGAAACAGAGAGTTTCACCAAGGCCGCCCAAATCAACGGCGTGACCCAGTCCGCGGTCAGCCAGCAAATCAGTTCGCTGGAGCGCAACTTCAAGTCGCTCCTCATCGAGCGCAGCAAGAAGAAGTTCCGGCTCACGCGTGAAGGCCAGGTCTTGTATGATTACAGCAAGCAGATCATTCAGACCTTTGATGCGCTGCACAGTAAACTTCAGGAGATCAAGGACATCATTTCCGGCACCATCCGGGTGGCCACCATCTACAGTATCGGGCTCCATGATTTGCCCCCTTACATCAAACGCTTCCTTAAAGATTATCCGACCGTCCATGTCCACGTCGAATACCGTCGCTCCAACCAGGTGTATGAAGATGTGCTCGGGAACGTCGTGGATCTGGGCCTGGTTGCCTACCCCCAAAAGGACGCCAAGCTCGAGATTATTCCGTTGCGAAAAGATCCCCTGGTGTTGATTTGTCACCCTCACCATCCCTTCGCCAAACAGAAATCCATCCGCCTCAAGAGCATCGCCGGTCAAAAGTTCGTTGGCTTCGAACCGGACATCCCCACGCGCAAGGCGCTGGACAAAATCCTGCGCGAGCACGGTGTCGAAGTGAATAACGTGATGGAGTTTGACAACATCGAAACCGTGAAACGCGCGGTGGAAATTGATGCGGGCATCTCGATCGTGCCGTCCGGTACCATCCAGCAGGAAATTTCTAAACAAACCCTCGCCGCAGTGCAACTCGACGACGAGGACTTCTTCCGGCCGCTGGCCGCGATTTACAAGAAGAACAAGGTGCTCTCGCCGGCCATGCGCCAGTTCCTGACGATTATCAAGGACGGAAGCAAATAATTCGGCCTGGGCATCAGGAGTCCAATACAGATTCCAGTGCAGCAAACAGCGCAGCCTTGTCTGGCACGTGCTTGGGTTGCCTTCCTCCGGTCATGACGAGCCCGAACCCGACTCCGTAAGCCGGCCCGTTGGCCACACACGCGTCGGTGCGGCACGTCGCGATCTGCTCGTCGGCAGCGCGCAGAACGCTGGCGCGGTCGCCGTCCACCTCGTATTTCCAACCGATCAGCCGGGCGCGGGGATACCAAAGCCGCAGCTCCAAAATAATTTTGGCTGTCGGCAACAGTTCGGCCATCAGCGTTCCCTGACGCGTAGAAAGCTTGCCCGATTTGATTTCGTCTAGTTCACCCGACGGCAACCGCCGCCAGATTTTGCCAAATGTGAAGTCGCTGACGGCCGCAGCGTGAAACACGGCGCCGATGTCGTGTTCTGCCAGCGCCCGCAGCCGTTCGCGCAGGTTTTCGGTCGTTGTGAACACTTGCAGCTGTTGTGCGCGGCGCTCGCCGTGGTGGGTGGCTTGTTCGCCGAGGAGCAATGTGACCTGATGTCCCCGCCCGGCGAGAAAATTGGCGAGTTCCGTGCCGAGCCGGCCGGAGGAAAAATTCGTGAGCCGACGGACATTGTCCATCTTCTCGTATGTCGGCCCGGCGGTGACGATGCAGTTCATGGACTAAGTTTTCTCCGGCCACTCGAAACCGTAAAGCTTCGCGAAGCGCCGGCGGTGCAATGCGCCGTCCAGATAATCGTAATGCGACGGCACAATCCAGCGCGGATTTAATTGCCGGACCTTCGCGATGCTTGCGGGAAAAAGTTCCGGAACACTGTTCAAAATGGCCGGCGGCTTGTGGACGTTAAAGCAGTAGCTGGCAAACAAGTCGCCGCTGAACAGCAAATCCTGTTTCGCGCTGTAAAAGCCGCAATGGCCCGCCGTGTGGCCGGGCAGATGCACGACGCGCAAACCGCCCCAGAACGCAAGCTCCTGTCCGTCCGCCAGAAACTCATCAATCGTCGCCGCGCGATAACGGAACAAAAAGCGTCCGCCCGCCTCCAGCCGGCCGCACCAACGGGTGACGCCGGTGTAGGGATAAGTTCCGGCAACATGCAGCGCTTCCCCGGCATGAGCATAAACCTTCGCGCCCGACCATTGCTTGAGCCACGCGAGATTGCCCGCGTGGTCGAGATGGCCATGCGTGAGCAGAATCGCTTTGATCGAATCCAGCCTCAGGCCCAGCCGGCGCACCAGCCGCTGGATGAAAAACGGCTCGCCGACCATTCCCGTGTCAATCATCACACTTGCATCGCCGTCCTCGAGCAGATGGCAACAACCCATGATGCCGCGGATGGAATGGAGCTTGGCCGGGACGTTGCGCACATGAAATGAATATCACTGGCCTCGTCTTCGAGAAAGAATTTCGTGTTCATTCGCGTGGCTTCGTGGTTCAGAATGACCCGCACACATGAGCAAAATTGTCGGCATAGATTTGGGCACAACCAATTCGCTGGTGGCTAGCGTGGACTCCGGCATCCCGCTGGTCCTCGCGGATTCCGAAGGACGGCGGCTCACCCCGTCGGTCGTCCATTTTCCCACTCGCGACGGTGAACCGGTCGTTGGCCACGCGGCCAACCGCGTGCGCGTCGTGAAGCCGGCGGAAACGGTTTATTCCGTAAAGCGGTTCATCGGACGGCGCGGCGCGGATGTTTCGCAGGAGGAGATGCTCGTCACGTATCCCGTCGAGGGCAGGGGCGGTGGGCCGGTGAAAATGAAGATTCACGACCGCGAATTCTCGCCGGAGGAAATCTCCGCCGCGGTTTTGAAGAAACTCAAGCATGACGCCGAAACGGCGCTGGGGGAAACCGTCACGCGCGCCGTCGTCACCGTGCCCGCGTATTTCAACGACGCGCAACGTACCGCGACGAAGCGTGCCGGTGAACTGGCGGGTTTCACCGTCGAACGGATCATCAACGAACCAACCGCCGCCGCGCTGGCCTACGGGTTGGACAAGCTCAAGGAGAAATCGAAGATCGCCGTTTACGATCTCGGTGGCGGGACGTTTGATCTCTCGATTTTGGAACTGACGGAGGGTGTGTTTCAGGTGCTCGCAACCAATGGCAACACGCGGTTGGGGGGGGATGATCTGGACAAGCGGCTCGTGGATTTCCTGGTTGAAAAAATCGCTGTGGCAGGTGGGCCATCGCTCGTGGGACAGGCGTCGCGCCTGTCCTACGCCGAAGACTTGGCGGCGCTCTCCCGCATTCGCGAGGTCGCCGAAGCCGCCAAGATCAAACTCTCCACCGAAACCGAAGTCGAAGTCACGCTGCCGTTCCTCGCCCCGGATTTCAGCTTCAGCTACACCCTCACGCGCGCCGAACTGGAGCATCTCACCCGCGACCTCATCCAACGCACACGGGAACACTGTCTGCGGGCGCTGGCGGACGCGAAACTGGAAGCCAGCGACCTCAACCAGGTCATCCTCGTGGGTGGACAGACCCGGATGCCGCTGGTGCGAAAAATCGTGAGCGAATGGTTCGGCTGCTCGGAGTTCGAGGAAACGCGCGGCGACCTTCGGCTCGGCTCCGACTATCACAAGTCCAAAGGGCCGATCCTCAACACCGCGCAGAATCCCGATGAGGCCGTGGCCCTCGGCGCCGCCATCCAAGCCGCGATTCTGTCCGGCGAATTCCAGCATCTGCTCCTGCTGGACGTCACGCCGTTGTCACTCGGCCTGGAAACGTTTGGCGGCTTGATGAACGTCATCATCCCGCGCAACTCGACCATCCCCGTGAAGGCGGGCGAAATGTTTACCACCGCCGTGGACAATCAGCGTTCAATGCTCATCCAGGTTTTACAGGGCGAACGTGAACGGGCGAAAGACAACTGGCCGCTGGGCAGGTTCACACTGGACTTCGAGCCCGCGCCGCGCGGCGTGCCCCGCGTGGGCGTGCAATTTGAGATTGATGCCAACGGGATTCTCCACGTCCTGGCGCGCGATACGAAGACCGGTCGGGAAAAAATTGTGGAGATGAAATCCGCCGTGGACGTGGACGACGCGGTGGTGCAGCAGATGGTCGAGGAATCCGTCGCACACGCCTTCGCGGACCTGGCGGCCCGACGCTGGGTCGAGGCCAAATTGAAGGCGACCGAGCTGCTTTCCGGCACGCGCAAGGGCTTGGCCGATGGCGGCGCGGAACTGGAGCCGGGTGACCGAACACGGATCGAAGCCGCACTCGCCAGCGTGGAGACTACGCTGGCCGCCGAAAACCCCGAAACCAAGACCGGCGACGCCAAGCAACTACAGTCCGCCTGCGCCGCATTGGACGAAGCCACGCGAACCCTTGCGGATCTGCTTCTGGACCGCGCGATGGAGGCCATGCTCCGCAAACGGGGGTTGATCCATTGAAGCAGACGGCGATTAGGGATTGACGAACCGTATGCTGCTCATCATCCAAAACAGGAGCGCTACCACGGCCAGCAACAGGATGAGAAAGCAAAACGCGAAGACCAGAGGACGGTTCGCCCTGACATACCGCCGCCATTTGTGCCCCTTACGATGTGGGTGCGGTTGCACGCTCAGCATCCTTGGCGAACCATCGGCCGGGCGCAAGTGTGTTTTTCATCTTCCTCGCCGGACGCAATTAGCGCTCGAATATCTGCCACCGGGCGGCCACATTATGCGAGATGTCCGTTATCGAACGCTCGATTGAAATTGGTTACCAGCTGCAGGTGCTGTTCACGCACAACGCCTTTGACCCAGCGAATCTCACTCTGCAAAGAGTCCTGCGCGACGACGCGAACGCAACCCATCGCAAAGCGCTCGTCGTGCTGGATGAATCCCTGTCATTGGCGCAACCTTCCTTGGCCCGGCGCATCAGTGATTTTTTCGCCGCCCACTCCCTCGGCCCCAAACTCGTCGGCCCACCGCTGGTCATCGAAGGTGGCGAGCGGACGAAAAACTCCTACTTTCACGTCTCGGAAATCCACTCGCAGATTGATCGCTACCACATGGACCGGCATTCGTATGTCATAGCCATCGGTGGCGGGGCATTGCTGGACATGGCCGGACTGGCGGCGGCAACGGCGCACCGCGGGGTGCGGCTGGTGCGGATGCCGAGCACGACGTTGAGCCAGTGCGATTCGGGCGTGGGGGTAAAGAACGGGATCAATGCTTTCGGCAAAAAGAATTTCATCGGCACGTTCGCGCCGCCGTTCGCAGTCATCAACGACTTTCAGCTCCTTGAATCTCTTACGCCGCGTGACAAGCGCGCCGGTTTTGTGGAGGCGGTGAAGGTCGCGCTCATTCGCGATGCGGCTTTCTTTGACGAGCTGGAAGCGGCGGCGGACAAATTGCGGGTGTTCGATCCGGCTGCAATGCGACGGTTGATCTTCCGCAGCGCCGAATTGCACCTCAATCACATTGCCACGAGTGGCGATCCGTTCGAGTTGGGTTCGGCGCGCCCGCTGGATTTTGGCCATTGGGCGGCGCACAAGTTGGAGCAGCTCTCGGAGTTCAAGATTCGTCATGGCGAGGCCGTCGCGGTCGGCATCGCGCTGGACACGATTTACTCGCGGGGGCTGGGCTGCCTGCATCCGGCCGCGGCCGAGCGTGCGTTGCACCTGCTCGAAGCGCTGGGCTTTGACCTGTTCGCCAACGAATTGTTGCACGTGGACTCGGAGAATTCGCTGATGGTGCTCGAAGGCTTGGAAGAATTCCGCGAACACCTCGGCGGCGAACTGGCGGTCACGCTGCTCAAAGATATCGGCCAGGGATTTGAAACGCACGAACTGAACCTCGATAAAGTCATTGAGGCGATTTACGAGTTGAAAGATCGTCACGCCCGGCGAGCGCGAGACTTGAGTCGAGCATCAGCGTGACCTGTTGGCGTTCAAGTTTTGGCTTGCCCGGGGAACGCGCTAAAGCGTGAACTCCAACGGAATGAAACGCACTGCGGTCATCAACGTCGTCGGCCTGACGAGTTCGCTCATCGACGAACACATGCCGCGCATCCGGGATTTTGCGGCGCGCGGGGCGAAGGCCGCCATTACGCCGGCTTTCCCTGCTGTCACCTGCACCGCGCAGTCCACCTACCTAACGGGCGCAACGCCGTCCGCGCACGGCATCGTCGGCAACGGCTGGTACAACCGCGAACTGGCCGAGGTGCAGTTCTGGAAACAATCCAACCACATTGTTCACGGGAGAAAAATCTGGGATGAACTGCGCACGCGCGCTCCGAAATTTACCTGCGCAAAACTATTCTGGTGGTTCAACATGTATTCCAGCGCGGACTATTCCATCACGCCGCGCCCGGTGTATCCCGCTGACGGCCGGAAGATTTTCGACATCTACACGCAACCGGGGGACATTCGCCGCGAAATCCAGCGCGACCTTGGCCCGTTTCCGTTCGCCACGTTTTGGGGACCGGCGGCGGGGAAGAAAACTCCGGCGGGTGAACCTGACACCGCATCGCGTTGGATCGCCGAATCCGCGAAGTGGATCGAGAATAAATTCGCGCCGACCTTGAATCTGATTTACTTGCCACATCTGGATTATAATCTGCAGCGGCACGGACCGTTCTCCGTGGCTGCGGACGTGAGTCCGCGGCAAACTTCAAGCGGGACAAAAGATCAGCCGCGTTCTCACGAACGCAGCTACAAAATCAACCCCGCCATCATCCCCGATCTGCGCGCGATTGATGCCATTGTCGGCGATCTGCTGGACTTCTTTCGTTCGCGCGATGTGCAGGTGATTTTGCTCTCAGAATACGGCATCACGAACGTGAGCAAATCCGCCTGGCTAAATCGCCGGTTCCGTCAACAAGGCTGGCTGGCCACCAAGGAAGAACTCGGTTTGGAACTGCTTGACTGCGGCGCCAGCAAAGTGTTTACCGTGGCGGATCATCAAGTGGCGCACATCTATCTCAAAGATCCCTCGCTCGAAAGCCGGGTCTGCGAGCTGGCGCAAGGCTGTGCCGGTGTGGAAAGGGTTCTCCGCAAAAGCGACAAGGTGGCCGCCGGCATTGACCATCCGCGCTCAGGGGACCTGATCGCCGTGGCTGAGGAGAACGCCTGGTTCACCTATTACTACTGGGACGATGACGCACGCGCGCCGGACTTCGCGCGGACGGTGGACATTCATCGCAAGCCGGGCTACGACCCGGTGGAACTGTTCACCGATCCGGCACTCTCGCCACTGTCGCTGAAGGCGAAGATCGCGTGGCGGCTCCTGCAAAAAAAGCTCGGCTTCCGCATGTTGATGGACGTGATTCCGCTGGACGCCGCGCTGGTAAAAGGCTCGCACGGTCGGCGACCAAACAATACGGCGGATTTTCCCGTGCTTATTTCCGAGCGCACGGATCTACTTGCGGCGCCACAAGTCGAGGCGACGGATGTTTACCACACGCTCGTGCGGCACGTGTTGCATTAGGCTCGTCACGGCGGCAAGGTGTGGCCCGGGATAGAACAAGTTGGGAGATTCGTAACGGTCAAACCCAGATTATATTTTCCCCCGTACGGGCAAGTCAGAGCGTTTGTCACCCGCAGATACGGCAAGATATCCTCCCGCGCGATCGGGTCACCAATGCCTTTCTTCTGCTCGTAGATAAACTGCGATTTCGCTCCAGCAATTTGTCGGAGGTTGTTAATGCAGCGGCCTGCTTTCGAAGGGCCGCTGCGAACAAAATTCGGCATGAGCAAGGAATATAGCGCAAAGAGAATCAGAATAATCCCTCCCGATATCGTCATCCACTTAAAGGCGACGTCTGAGGCTCGCCTGAACTCATTCATACGAACCAATCAAACACCGCACCGTCGAGTTTGTTACGGAAATCTACCTACGCCGCCTCCCCGGCCCGAAGTGATAACCGCCGTGGACCCGCCCGCCGCGAACTTTGCCGGGGAAACCCTGTGGTTGGCCGGGTTTGTTTTCCTCGAAGAGCGCCGTGTAGCGGTAATCAAAATTCTCCAGCTTCACGCGCGGGATTTTCTGGCTGATGAACCGTTCGATGGCAAACACATGGCTCGCGTCCTCGGCCACCATGATCGTGAACGCGTCGCCGGTGTGCTCCGCGCGGCCCGTGCGGCCGATGCGATGGATGTAGTCCTCCGGATGCTGCGGCACGTCGTAGTTGATCACGTGGCTCACGTCGGCAATGTCCAGTCCACGCGCGGCGATGTCGGTGGCCACGAGCACTTCAAAGCGTCCGTCGCGGAAACCGCGCAGGGCCTGTTCACGTTCGCTTTGCGTGCGGTTGGAGTGGAGCACGGCCACGGCGTGGTTGTTTCGCTTGAGCGTGTGCGCGATGCGGTCGGCGCCGTGCTTGGTGCGGCAGAAGACGAGCACCGAGTTGTAATTCACGCGCTTGAGTAATTCGAGCAGCAGGTCGGTCTTTTGCACGTCAGCCACGGGGTAGATGACATGCTTAACCGTCTCGGCGGGTGAGCGGCGCGCGCCGATCTCGATGGTTTCCGGATTGCGCATCGCCCATTGGATGAGCGTTTCGATCTGCGGCGGGATGGTGGCGGAGAACAGCGCGGAGTGCCGTTGGCGCGGGCATTTCTCGACGATGCGGCGCACGTCGGGCAGGAAACCCATGTCGAGCATCCGGTCGGCTTCGTCGAGAACGAGGAACTGGACCTTGTCGAGGCGCACCGTGCCTTGTTCGAGGTGATCGAGCAAACGGCCCGGCGTGGCGACGACGATGTCCGTGCCGGCGCGCAACTGGTCGTTCTGCCGCCCGTAGCCAACGCCGCCATAAACGACGGACACGCGCAAGTCGGTGAAGCGCGCGTAGTCGCGGAGCGCGGTTTCCACCTGCGCGGCGAGTTCGCGGGTCGGTTCGAGGATCAACGCCCGCGGGCCGGGCGCGTGCGCGGCGAGTTTGGAAAGCATCGGCAGACCAAACGCGCCGGTCTTGCCGGTGCCGGTCTGCGCGCTGCCGATCACGTCGCAACCGGCGAGCACGAGGGGAATGGCGCGCAGTTGGATGGGTGTGGGATCAACCCAACCCATGGCCCGCACGCCTTCGAGAATTTTTTCGGAAAGTCCGAGCGCAGTAAAACCCATAGGCGGGCAGATTAGCAGGGAACCCGCGCAAAGCGAAGGAAATTGCGCGGCCGTCGCCAGCGCCCCGTCCCCTCACGACCGGCCGGAAAAACCCCGCACCGTAAACCAATACGCGATTGGCTACGTCGTTCCGCCGGCTGTCATTCCGCGTCCGCGATGCTCGCAGTCCCTGCCGGGTCAAGCACCGCTCGCGGCCGCGGGGTTTTTCAACCCCACGACCCGACGAATTGTTTTCCGCTGCCGTTCTTCAGGCCGTTGAGGAACTCGGACGCCTCGGTGAGCTTTTTCTCCAGGCTTTGAACCTGGCGGTAGCCCTCGGCCGCAAATTCCTTGGCCGCGTCGCGTTCCTGCTCGGTGCGGGTCAACAGCACTTTGAAATGTTCGACCGTAGCGCGCGACTTCTCTTCCGCCTCGGCTTCCCACTGTGCGCGCGCGGTCTTCTGTGTTTCTGCCTGCGCCGCCAATTGGGCGACCAGTTCCTGCTCGCGTTGTTTGAACTTGCTCTGGACAGCTTCGACCTTCTGCTGCGTTTCCTGGCGCAGTCGGGCTTCGAGCTCACTGAGGGCACGCAGGCCGGCTTCGGCGGAATCCGCTTCGCGTCGGCGCAGTTCCTGTTCGATCTGAGTTTGCAATTCGCCGCGGGCGGCGTCCAGTTTCACCTGCCATTGTTCGTCCCGCTGGCGCAATTTGGATTGGAAGAGTTCCTCCTTCTGTTGCATCTCCGCGACCCAGCGTGTCTCGGTGGCGCGAACCCGGGCCTCCGCGTTGCGCTCCCATTCCTGTTCGTGACCGCGCAATTCCTGGTCCCACTGCGCCTGCAATTCGGCCTGACGGGCGTCGAATTGCGACTGCAATTGCTGCTCGCGCTGACGGAGTTTCACCTGGAAGACCTCGTCCTTCTGCTGGGAGTCCTGCGCCAGGCGCAGTTCCGCGGCGCGAACGCGCGACTCGGCCTGTTGTTCCCACTCCTCCTGGCGCGCGCGCAAATCCGACGTCCACTGATTTTGCAGCTGCGTTTCGCGGTCGACGGCGCGGTTGAGCAGTTCCTGCTCGCGTTGCTTGAGCTTCGCGTGGAAGGCCAGTTCCTTCTGCTGCAATTCCTCCCGCAAGCGGGCATCCGCTTCCCGTGCCTGGACGGCGAGTTGACGTTCGAATTCCGATTCGCGGTGGCGCAACTGTTCCTCCGCCTGGCCCTGCGCGTCCCGCAGGCGCAGTTCAAACTGGGTCTGCAATTGCTGTTCGCGCTGCTTGAGGCGGGTTTGCGCGGCCTCTTCCCGTTGCTGCGCTTCCTGATTCCAGCGGGCGGCCGTTTCGCGGGTGCGGGCTTCCCATTGGCGCGCAAGTTCGGCTTCGTGTTCGCGCGCGCTTTGCTCGGACTTCGCTTTTTCCTCGACCAAACGGGCGTCAAAGGCCAGGGACAATTCCTGCTCGCGTTGTTTCCAACGGTGTTCGAAGTCTTCGTCCCGGCGGCGCAGCGCATTTTCGTACTCCGCCTGCTGCTGTTCGAAACGGTATTTCTCCTGACGCGAGACTTTTTCCATTTCGCGGGTGGCTTCCTCCCGGGCCTGGGCCAACTGGCGGGACAGGGAATCCGATTGACGTTTCAACTGGGAATCCGCCGCATCGCGGGCCTGCAGGGCTTCCTTCAAATCCTGCGACAACCTGGCCACTTTTTCCACCGCGGCCAGTTCCGCGTCGGCCATCTGGCGGCGCGCCTGCATGACCTGGGTTTTGCAGTCCTCGGTCACTTCCAGCAGCTTCTTTTGATGCTCCTGCATCAACGCCGTGCGTTCGGCTTCCGCGGCGGTGCGCTGGTCGTCCAACTCCTGCCGCAGCTGGGTCAGGCGATCCGACCAGGCGTTCTGACGCATCTGAACCTGACGTTCGATCTCGGACTTCTGCAAATCCTTCAAGGCGTCCTTCTCGATGACGGCGCGGTTGAGCGAATCCGCCAGCTCGGTGTACTTCGCGACCCACTCGCTTTCCTTCTCTTGCATTTGCGCCTCGTGCGCGGCGGCACCATTGGCCACGGCTTCCCGGGCAACCTGCAATTCGGCTTCCTTTGCAGCCAGCGACTTCTCGGCGGCGGCGTTGGCATCCGCCAACGCGTTGTCGCGCGCGGCAATTCCGGCGGCAGCCTCGCGGGCCATGCGCTCGGCCCGCAGGATTTTCAAACGACCCGCCCGCGTGTAGAGCCAGTGCAGGCGACGACCAAAGAAGCCGAGGCGATGCGGCGGGCGTTGTCGTTCCGGTTGGAAAACCGTCGAGAACCCAAGTTCAACCATCAAGGTCGGCAGGAACGCGACGATGAAGGCCAGCACCGGGTACACCCAGATGCGCACCATGCTGATCTGGTCCGTGTACAAATCCCCGCGCTCCTTGGCGGTGGCGGTAATCGAAACCGGCCGCTTGCCAAAGAACAGGCCGCGCACAATTTCCACCGTGGTGGCGATGCGGTGCACCTGGGTGTTCTTGATGGCTTCCTCGCGAGATTCATAAAGCGCTTCCGCCCGTTTGCGGCTGGCGTCAATTTCCGCGCGGATGCCATCCACCTTCTGCGCCGCCGCCTGAAATTCCAAGTCCACCGACTTTTGTTCCGCCGCCAGCTGCCCGTTCACGGCGGCAAACGCAGCCAGCAATTCTTCGCGCTTGCGGTCGGCTTCCTCCCGTTTGCTGCTGGAACGCTGGTCAAATTCCTGACGCACCCGGCGGGCGTCGGCATCCACCTGCGCCACGCGGTCGCGGCGCTTGTTGTTGACCGCGAGCAGTTCGGCTTCCTTGGCTTTGATCTGGGCATCGATCTCGGCAATCTCGGCCGGCTTCAGGATCGTGTTGGTCTCGCGCACCGGCGGCACGCCGGGATCCACGGGCTCGCGCATCAACTGCCGCTTGAGAAAATTCGCGCCTTCGTACTCCGCCTTGGCTTTTTCATACGCCGCCTTCTTGTTGGCGTATTCGGCCATTTTGGTCTTGTAGCCGTTTTCGATGCGGGCCTCCTCGGCGTTCCATTTGCTGGCCCGGCCCACCTCGAGTTCCCGGCGGGCGCGCAGATCGGCGATGGTCTTGGTGAGTTGCGCGGCATCCGCGTCGAACTGTTTGATGATAGCGGCCTGGCGGGATTCCACCTCGGACAACTCTTTCTTCTGATAATCCGTCAGCGAGATGGCGTCCTGGCGGGATTCGCCATTGTGCTTGAGCGCCTCGTCGAGCTCGGCCTTGGCCTTGGCTTTTCGCTCCGCGAGTTCTGCCAGCCGGTGTTCGCGGTCGGCCTTCTTCTGCTCGATGGCCGTCAGATCGCCGTTAAGGTGAACCATTTTGACTTCTTCCGCGGAAGCCTTCTCGAGCATCTCGCTCGCGGGTTTCATGGCGACGCCCATTTCATAAACCGCCATGTCCTTGACCAGTTGAAAGGTCAGCACGCAAATCAAAGGCAATCCCACCAGCAGCATGAATCCTTTTTGCCAGCCAACGCGCGAGGCAGTCCAAATCGCCAGCGGCAGTTTGAGCAGTTCCACGGCGAGGATGGTCGCGCCGATCGGGCCGATGCCAAAGAACGTGACCCCCATGCCTTTCGGCAAACACACGGTCTGTTGATATTTCCAACCGGTCGCCAAAATGACGAATTCCGTCACGGTCGCCATGAAGATCAGCGGCAGGACCAGGTACGAAATGCGTTTGGTCTTCAAGCGTTGCCACGGCGAAAACCCCGCGTCCACCGCAACCGCTTGCGAAGGATTTTGCAAATTGGAAGAGGTTGAATTTTTCATACAGAAACTTGCACGTCCGGCCATCACCCGCGGAACACACGCGGATGACAGTCTTTCATTACATACCTTTCGGCAATGGGCCGGGAGACTGTTTGCATTTCGGCGTATTTCGCAGCTTGCGTGCCAGTGGACGGATCCTTGGGCGCGGCGGCGCCTGGCGGCTTTTGTCGGCGAGAGGGCGGGGCAGGCGTGAACGCCCCGGGCTGGACCACGGCCGGACGACTGCCAAAAAATCAAACGCTTCTGTTGAAAATCTGTGGAAGCAATTTATGGACACTCTGCGCGGGGACGCCTTTTTGCCGCCGCCGTTCCCGATACGCCAGGCCGACTAACCGAGCGGCAGGCTTTCATAGCCAACGAATGCGGCCGCGAAACAAAACACCTTGCTTTGTGGATGAAATCGAATTGCAATTGGACGGCTTAGAGAAAATGCATGGCGTACATTCACCACAACCGTTTCGACCGTGAGTAATTCATTCCACGACCAGGCCGGGGCTGTACGGCGTTTGAACATCGCCCACCCGGCCGCCTCCGGACAGGGCGGATATGGATCTGACGGCGAGGTTATTTACACCAAACAACCGACCGGTTGTCCCAGCGTGCTCGTGGACAGCCGGGACGGAGCGAAGGCGACCTTCATGTCCAACGGGAGCGTCGAATTCCGCGCGCGGAGCGGCGACGGCCTGGATGTCGAAGTTTTGCGCGGCCACTTTGATCCTGTGGAAAAGCGTGAGATCGGCGTTCCTTCCCAGGACCTTTGGCTGCGACTGGATGGTGACGCAGGCCTTCAACCGCGCATTGCTTCGCTGATCAACCCACAACGGAACATCAATCTCGAACCGGTCGCCATCAAGCTGGTCAAACTCACCAAGCCGAACTGCACGTTTTGGTTCACGGCTGAATTTGCGCCAAGCGCAGCCACCGAACTCGAAACCGCCGTGGCATTTTCGATGGTGCTGACTGATTCCGGGCCAGCGTTGCTGCGTCGCTGTTTGGTGCATAACGCCGGGAAGCAAACTGTTTCTGGTCAGCTTTGGAGTTTCTTCAACCTGATGGGAACGCAGCGGTTCGCTTACAACAAGTCCGCGTGGTATGATCGCGGGCTTCCGTTGAACCCCGACGAACTGGTTGTGGCGGCCACCGTCCCGGTGCCCAGCTCGCTCCAACTCAAACGGCTTTCCGCCCGCCCCAGCGCAAATCTCACCGCCGGTGAAGCGACGTGCGATGCGTTCCGGTTCATCGGTGATTGTGCCGCGACCAGCTTGCTGCCAACGGCCGTGCGTGTCGGAAAACTCCTGCCCCTGCCGGGCGACCCCGCCGCGTTTAACCGTTTTTCCAGTCCGACCATTGCCGCTGGCCGCCGCGATTTTCGGCTGGCCGCCGGCGAAGATGCCGTGTTGGAAGAAGCGCTGCTCTACGTCACCGCGCCGGAAATGCTGGACCGCTTTGCAAAAGAAATGCGCAGCGAAAGCACGGACTATCCCGGCGTCAGCAAAGCATTCAAAACCGCCGCCAAGAATCTGCTGACGCGGACGCCCGGCGTTGCCGGCTGTGTTGCGCAGAATTCATCGGAGCGCGAGTTGTCCTCAACTCGCAGCACGTCCGCACGTCAACCCGCTGCGGATTGGGACAATCCGCGCTCCGATGCAGGCGCACCCGAATTCCAAATCGCCATTCCCGCCGAACCGGCCGCCGCCTGTTACCTCAATTCCATCTGGGCCGGTGTCGCTGAATTATATGAAAACTGC
This sequence comes from uncultured Bifidobacteriaceae bacterium, assembly GCA_964458575.1. Classification (GTDB taxonomy): domain Bacteria; phylum Verrucomicrobiota; class Verrucomicrobiia; order Limisphaerales; family JADLHS01; genus CAYWMD01. The sequence goes on from CAYWMD010000003.1 coordinate 167,360, forward strand.
CGCGCCCACGGCGCGCGTCTGGCCGACGGCATCGAACTGGGCACGCGCGACCGCGCCCAGGACATCTGGCCGATGCTCAAGGCCAATCCCGCCCGCGTTCGCGGCGATTTGTTGCACGCGCTGAGTTTTCTGTATCGCACCGTCAACGAACCGATACCCGCGGGCGTCCGACCATTGACCCGCCGCGAGAAACTTCACGGCATGTTCCCGCGGCAATATCCCGAGCGCTGGCTTGACCGCACCACGCCCGTGCGCAATGACAACCGTCCCTACAACGACAGCGCCATCTGGATGGTGGACGCATTGCTGCGCTATCTGCGCGAGACCGGCGACGTCTCGATCCTTTCCGAAATGGTGCCGACGGTGCGATTGACCGAGCCGGACAAACCGGAAACCAGCGCGCTCGTCGGCCACGACGAAACGTTGGCGGTGTGGCAGGTGTTGCTGGAAGTTTTCGCCTGCTACCGTCGTCAGGCGGCGGACAGTCCGTACGGAATGATTCAAGCCATGTTCGGCGACTGGGCCGACCCGGTGGACATGTTCGGCACCAGCCGCGTCGGCGACAACACCACGCGCGGCGATGGTCGCGGTGTGCTCGTCCGGCTGTCGTGCCACGTCTTCAGCACGTTGGTTGCGGCGATTGAAATGTTCAAGGGCCTGACTGTTCGTAGCAGCCGACGTGAGGAGGCTCACTCTAAAAAATCCGAAATCCGAAATCTGAAATCCGAAATTGATCAGAGCCTCCTTACGTCGGCTGCTACGGAGCGGTTGGAACGCGAGCTGCCGGCGCTTCAAACATTCGCGACTGATTTGCGCGCTGCCATTCTCCGTCTCGCTTGGGAATCGGAGGGACAATTCGTGGACGCCATTCACGAATTGAAAGCAGACGGCTCAGTTCCCAATTACGCTCGCGGTGAAACCGGTTACACCCTCGGCTCGCGACGGGCGGAACGCGAATTCGATGGCACACCGCGCACCGTGCTGACGCCTTGTGCGTGGGGGCTGGCCCTGTTGCAAACGACCGCGTCCTGGCTGCCACCCTTGCCGGAGCGCGACGCCATGACGCGCGCGCTGTTGGCGAATGTTGACCGCCATTGTTTTTCTCAAACGAACGGACTCAATCTCTACTCGCCGCCCGTTGCCAACACGGAGCGCGCGTGCCGTTTGGTGGGCCGCCTGGGCATGTTGCCGCCCGGTTGCGCGGAAAACGGCGAGTATCATCACGCGCAGGTGATGATGCACTTTTTCCGCTTCGGCGTGCCGGGGCAGGCGGACACCGCGTGGGCGCAGTTCAAGCCCGTGCTGTCCAGCGCGCGCGGCCCGGAGTTGTGCGGGCCGTTCGACCAGACTTCCAACAGCTACGCGTGCGATCCCGACGACCCGCATTGCGGTACGGGCATGAACTTCGGCTTGAGCGGTTCGATGGACTGGATGTTTGAACTGCTGGAATCCGTCGCCGGCCTGAAGCTGGCGTTGCACGACCCGACGCAACCGGACCTGCGCATCGAACCGAATTTGCCAGCGTCATTCCGCGGCCAATACACCTTGCGCCGGATTTTGCACAAGGCCGACGGTCGCGGCGGCTTCATTGCTGTTCCGTTGAACGTGACTGTCGCTTCGGCCGCGGCCGGGGAAAAAGTTGGGGTCACGCTCAACGGCCAGCCGCTGCGGCAACCTGAAGTGGTGGATATTGCCGCGCATCGTCAGTTGGATATTTGCGTGCGCACCGTAGCGCCGTAGGCGCGACATACTTGTAGTTACAACGGAAAAGAGAGCCCAGCCCAGTTAGGGGCGGCATAGTCCGAGAACAATCACCGATGGATTTGAACCATTGAAAGGGATGATTCCGCTCCTGACCGAGCTTATGAAGCTTTTTTGGTTTGGTTGCTACAAAGATGTCGCCCCAAATGGGGCTCGGGGTGGACGTGTGCTGCAATTCTCCAGCTTGCCCGCAGCCTATCTTTTGCCGACAATCCGCTGGCATCAGAAAGCGGCTCACTGACTTTGAAACGGCACGGGCACAATAAAATGAGCACAACCACGACAGACACCCAGACCAACACAACCACCAACAAGAAGATCTTCCTCGCTTACCTGCTGTTGATTTCCGGCCTCGGCGGCCTGCTCACCGGCGTGGATTTTGGAATCATCGCCGGAGCGTTGTTGTATCTGGACAAGACCGTCAACGTGACGGAGGGCGAGCTTTCGTTCATCGTCGCAATGTATTCGATTGGCGGCTTCGCGGCGTCGCTGGTGGCGGGCATGTGCGCGGACTGGATCGGGCGCAAGAAGATGATGATCGCCGGCGGTCTGATGTTCGTGGTCAGCATCGTGCTGATCTACACCTCGCAAGGCGTTCTGTCGCTGGTGGTGGCGCGGCTGCTGATGGGACTGGCTGGCGGCGTTCTTTGCGTCGTGGTCCCGCTTTACATGGCGGAATCATTGCCGGCTGCCATCCGCGGGCGCGGCACCGCGGTCTTCCAATTCCTGATGACCGTCGGCTTGCTGGCGGCGCTGCTGATCGGTTTTGTTTTTGCCAAGTGGCATGATGAGGCGGTCAAATTGGCCGCCGGGGAAACGGCGAAGATTTTTGCCGCGGACAGTGCGGCCTGGCGCAACATGTTCCTGACGGCAATGGTGCCCGGCCTGCTCTACACCATCGGCGCCTTGTTCCTCAAGGAATCCCCCCGCTGGCTGTTCCGCCGCCAGCGCACGGCGGAGGCGGAAAGCATCCTACGCCGGTCGCGCAGCGAAGCGGAGACGAAGTTGGAAATCTCGGAAATGGTCCAACAAGCGGCCAAGCAGGAGACGAGCACCGGATTCAGCGACTTCGTTTCGTCCCTTCTCCAATACAAGTATGTCGTCCCGTTCATCATCGCGTGCGTGGTGCTGGCCTGTAATCAAGCCACCGGCATCAACTCCATCATCGCGTTTTCGGCGGTGATTTTCCAAGGGTCGGGCATGAGTGATGTGCAGGCGTCGCAAAGTGGGGTGATTCTCATGTCCATCAACTGCGCCATGACCCTGGTCGGCGCGGCGTTGGTGGACCGTTTGGGGCGCAAGGTCCTGCTTTCGGTCGGCACGCTGGGCATCATCATTTCCTTGACGACGTGCGGTTTTGTTTATCGTCAGTTTGAAGCCAAGCGCGTGGATATCGCCGACAAGATCGCACCGCAGATTTCCGCAGACGGGCGTGAGCTTGCCGTGAAGGTTGACCCGACGGTGCTCGGTCAAATGGAAGGCGATCGCCCGGCGCAGTTGAACGTGCTCTACCGTTACGAAGACGGTCAGGGCTACAAACGGCAGGCGGTGGCGTCCGCGTTCTCGAACGCCAAGGACGAATCAGGCCAGACGCTGACCATCAAGCCGATGGTGGATGAAAAATTCAAGAAGCAGCCCGATGGCACGATGACCATCGAAAAAACCGTCAAGGACCAGGGCAAATTGAAAATTCTCCGGGCGAAGTATGGCCCGATTCCATCGCCGACCACCGGCTGGCTGGTCACGGTTCTTTTGTGCGCGTTCATCGTCTTCTACTCGGTCGGCCCGGGCGTCTGCGTGTGGCTGGCGCTGACGGAGCTGATGCCGACCCGGATCCGCGCGACGGGCATGGGCATTGCGATGGTGCTCAACACGGGTGTCCAGGTTCTGCTGCAACTCTTTTTCCTCCCGGTGGTCGGCAATCAAGGTTTCCACGTCATGTTCTTCATCTGGGCCGGGAGCACGGTGGTTTATTTCATCACGGCGGCGTTCTTCATGCCCGAGACCAAAGGCAAAACGCTGGAAGAGATCGAAGCTTACTTCGAGCGGAAGTCCCGGACACGGGCATAGCGCTTGATCAAGGCTTTGCCGCGCCAGCCGCATTCACGCGATTGGTAATGTGCTGCCGTAAAAACTTGTCAATGGCTTCCGCCGCCAGCGCATGGGCGTACTCATTGGGATGCGCATCATGCGAATTCACCACCAGTTTGGCGGGTGGAACGTTGCTGAAGGTCGCGAGCAGGTCCAGGTGCGGAATCCCTTTTTCCTCCCAGTACCGATTCAGTTTGTCGTGGGCGAACTTGAACCGCGCTGACTGATCCATGTAGGGCAAGGTCACGACCAGCAGCCGGCCACCGCGCATTTCGGTCATGTTGGAAAAGGCCAGCAGGCCGAACTTCTCAATTTCCCAGAGCGGCCCCCGGTACGCCGCCTCCACCTCATCAAAATACTTTTGCATGTAGGTATTTCGCCGGAGTTGCCACCGATGGTAGAACAGGTTCACCAAGTAAGTGTTCTGGCACAGCCAGCTCTGGCGAAACCGGTCGGCCATCATCTCCTTGTAACCCTGGACCCAGCCCGGCATCACTTCGCCGATGTCGTTCAGGTTGTAAATCAGGACGACCTGATCGAGCTGGTAGCCGTTGGTGACGGTGAGATTGTGCATGATCTCAACCTCGGTCGAGGTATCGAGTCCGGGTTTCGCAACCACGTGAACCTCCCATTCCGGATGCAGCCGGCGGATGCGGTTCGCAAAACGTTCCTCCACGTTCTTCACGCCGAAGCCCGCGGTGCAGGAGTCGCCGACAAACGTGACCCGCCGCTGCCCGGGTGTCCGGGCGCTGGGATATTCCCGGTCGTCGCGCAGGCCCAGGGAATTCTTTTGGTAATGACGGGCATACCACGCGTTGGAGACCAGCGTGTTGGTCATGGCGTCGGTCTGATCACAAATGAACCGGTAGTAGGTTTCGAGCCCGAGGAAGATCACGCTCAACAGGAAAGCCAGGACCAGCGTATTTCCCGCCAGCAGCTTGGGCCAGTTCAAGGGGGGTGGGCGTCGGGACAATCCGCGAAAGAACCGCACCATGAAAAAACCAACCGCGACCGGCAGGGCCAAAAACGCTGCGAACGCATTGACAAACGAGCCGAGCAGGATCACGACGCCGGCGGCCGGCAAAACCGCCACCCAACCCGCGAATCCTGACATCGCCCCGCGAACGGGCGGCTCATTGGTCATAGATGGCAAGCCTAATTGCGGTCCGGTGGTTGCATCGAGAAAAAAGGACGCAGGACTTTGATCACCGCCTTATGCGGCTCAGGAATTTCCCGCGCGGCGAAACCGATCCAGCCCCACCGCCACAATGATCACAATGCCAATGATGATTTCCTGCATGTAGGTCGGCCATCCGCTCTGGTTCGAGCCATTGCGCAGCACCGCCATGATCAACGCGCCAATCATTGAGCCCGGAATGCTGCCCGCCCCGCCGCTCAGGCTCGCGCCGCCGATCACCACGGCCGCGATCACGTCCAGTTCCAAACCAATGGCCACCGTCGGGTCGCCCTGGGTGAGCCGCGAGAGTTGCATCAGCCCGCCCAAACCGAAGAACACGCCCGCCAGGGAGTAAATCGCCAGTTTGTGCCGCCGCACGCGGATGCCGGAGAGCCGGGCGGCGGTTTCATTTGAGCCGATGGCAAAAAGGTAACGTCCGAAAACCGTCTGCCGCATCACGATGGTCATGACCACGGCGAACCCAATTGCCACCCATACGCCGGCGGGCAACGGCAGCAGCTTGTCCGGCGCGTCGAGCGCCATGATGCGGTTGATCGGCGAATCGGGATAGTTGACGGTCTGGTTGCCGCCCAGCCATTTCGCCATCCCGCGTGCCACGCCCATCGTGCCCAATGTAACGATGAACGGCAGCATCCGCAGCCCGGCGATCCCCGCCCCATTGAGCAACCCCAACAGACCGCCCACGAGCAACGTGAACAGAACGACTGCCACCGGCGGAAAGGATTTCAAAATCAATGACGCTCCCACCACGCTCGTCAAGGCCACCGCCGACCCCACGCTCAGATCAATGCCCCCGCTCACGATGATCATCGTCATGCCCAGGGCGCAGATCGCAACAATGACCGTTTGGGTGAGAATGATTTTGAAGTTCGCTCCGGTGAGGAAATACGGGCGCACTTCGGGATTGGCGGAAAACAGGCCGATGACAAACAGGAGACCCAGCAGCGGCCCCAGGACATTCAACAATTGTGCGCGACTGATTTTTCCGCCGATGACCACGCGCGCCTCGCTCATTTCAAATATTGATCGAGCGGGGGATGAATCAGCTCCTGGATCGCCGGCTGGTTCACATTGTCCTGGGTGACCAAAGTCACGCCGGTGTCCACGCGCTTTTCGACCGGTTGCCCGCGCAGATGTTTCATCACGGTCAGAACACCGTCGTAGCCCATGCGGAAGGGGTTTTGCACCACAATGCCCTGGAGGTCGCCCGACTTGAGGTCCTGCAAGGACTGCGCGTTCGCATCGAAGCCAACCATCTTGACCTTGCCGCCACCCTTGCCGAGATCCCGCAACGCCTTGGTCATGCCGATGGTCGTGGTTTCGTTCGGCGCAAATACTCCCTGGACGTCGCGCCCGTAGCGGTTCAGCAAATTCTGCGACGCCTGATAGGCCGTCTCGCGGGTCGCGCCGCCGTATTGATCCGACGAAATCAATTTCAACCCGGGATGCTTTTTGAGCGCGTCGAGAAAACCGGCCTCGCGCGCCTCGGTGCTCGCGGACCCGATCGCATAACGCAAAAGGATGACGTTTCCCTCGCCGCCGAGCAATTTCGCGAGCTGTTCAGCGGCGAGCGCGCCGCCCTTGTGATTGTCCGTGGCGACGAAGCTGATCTGTTTGTCCGACTTGAGATCTGAATCCACAATGACGACGGGGATGCCGACCTTCGCGGCGTTGACCACCGGGGCGACGAGCGCCTGGGAATCCAGCGGGGCGAGCACCATGCCGTCCACGCGGCGCGTCATGAAATTCTCAACCACCTGGATCTGCTGGTCGCGGTCGTCCTCCTTGAGCGGACCTTTCCACATCACCTCGAGCTTAACCCCGGTGGCGGCCAGTTCCCGCTGCGCTTTGACGGCGCCGGCATGCATCGCCTTCCAGAACTCATGCGTGGCGCCTTTGGGGATGACCGCGATCTTGTAAGTCTTGTCGGCGGCGCCGGCGCCGCCAAGCGCCAAGGTTAGAACACCGATGAATAACAGCCGATTGGAAATCGGTTTCATGCCGTGACGCTAGAGAGATGCGCGCGGTATTTCAACAAATATGAACACCGCGCCGAACCGATGCCGCCGGGCAGCGATTGGCGCTGTTTAAGAAGTGGACTCCAGCCATCGCATGGCGCACGCGACCAGCGCCCGGCCGACGCCGTAGGTTACAAACAAGGTCACGAAGCCGAGGTAAAGCGCATTGAAAAGCCCGGCCCGCGTTTGCATGTAGGAATGCAAACGGTTGCGAAGGCGCGCATGCAGCAGACTTTGCGCGGCGGTAAAGATGAACAGGCCCAGAGTCAACAGACCCATCGGATGATAGCTCAAGCTTTCCGCGAACAATCCCCGTAGCGCGCAACTCAGGCTGCGCGTCATTCCGCAGCCAATGCAGGGAATTCCCGTCGTGCTTTGCAACCAGCAGAGTTGGACCTGCGAACCGTGGGGCGAGGACAGGAGAGCCAGGACCAGCCCCAGCCACGCAACGATCACGCACGGCTTGCCCAGCCAAAGCGAGCAAACATTGTGTGGGTTGTTCAAACGGCTTCCAATCCGGCTCAGGATTTTTTCCATGCAACTTGGAAACTGTGTTGAAACGGGTTTATTCGAGAAACCTCACGGTGAGGTTTACCACGATAGCGGTGCTGTATAGAAGTTTCAAAGCGTCGCTGTCACTCACCTTAAATACAAAGTACAGCGCGTAAAACGGAATGCACAGCGTGAGGAATCCCGTGCCGACGCTTTCCCGGAAAGCCGCGACCACGACAATGATGTGCACCGTCAGGACGTACAGCAACGCGAACCCCACAAATGCCTGATTCATGGCCGGGTTCTCCCGCCCCAGGTAATACAGTATGGCCAGAACCACGACGACCAATCCGATGTAAGGATAGGCGGTCTGGTACCAAGCGGACTCGTATTGAACTTTGGCCGGTTTGCCGAGCGCGGCCGGTCGGCCGGCAACCGTGCGCTGGCGGGTCACCAGATTGTAGCCGCATTGCGTGCAGAGCACGGCGCCGCGCGGCAGGGCATTCCCGCACGAAGGACAAGCGGCAGTGCCAGGACGCGGGGCCGAGGCTGGTTCGGGGGTGGAAGGCGGCGGAGGTGGTGCCGCAGCCTGTTGAAACGATACCGGTATCGGCGCGGGCGCGGCCCGTTGGCCGGGCACCATCATCGTGCCATTGCAGGCGGGACAATTGATTTGCATGCCGGCATAGGCTTGCTCGGCTTGAATGTGCTGCTGACAGTGCGGGCAGGAGAACTTGATGTCGGCCATAAGTTGATGGGTTCTTTACAACCAGCGTCCGAATGGTGGCGACTGTTCCAAAAACTCCCATGCAGGTCAATGAACAAGCGAAGCGTCGCGCCAACAAGCGCGGGCCAAACAGGTTGGGTGGCGGCCAGCCGCTTCACCCCCGTCGGCGCCGTCACTCGGAGAGTTCTCCCTTTTCCAGATGAATCGTGCGCGAGCCGAACGCGGCGGCCTTCGGATCGTGCGTGACCATGATGACGGTTTTCCCCGCATCCCGGCTCAGCGATTGCAGCACGCCCAGAACGTCGTGCGCCGAATGGGAATCGAGGTTGCCGGTCGGTTCGTCCGCCACCACCAGCGCCGGATCGGTGACCAACGCCCGCGCAATGGCGACCCGTTGCTCCTGGCCACCGCTCAGTTGCTTGGGCAGATGCCGCGCCCGGTCCGCCAGACCCACGAGTTCGAGCGCCGTCTCGACCTGCCGTCGCCGATCACCCCGGCCCAAACGCGTGAGCAGCAAGGGCAGCTCGACGTTTTCATAAGCCGTCAGCACCGGGATCAGGTTGAAGGTTTGAAAAACGAAACCGACGTTTTGATTTCGCCAGTCGGCCAGTTCCGACTCATTCAATCGCGCCACGTCAATGTCCTGGACGTGACATTCACCGTTGGTGGGCCGGTCAATTCCCGCGATGATGTGCAACAAGGTGGACTTGCCTGACCCCGAGGGGCCCATCAGCGTCAGAAATTCACCGGCGGCGATGTCGAGCGAGATGTTGTTCAGCGCGGTGACGTTGATTTCACCCTGCTGATAAATCTTGGACAGGTTGCGGATCGTTACGATGTTGCCGTTGTTCGCCATGAGGCCCCAAAGGAATAGGCGAAGCGGAGACGAATTGCAAATGCCCGTGAGGGACGGGTAAATCAGTTGCCAGGGCGGCTGCGATTGCGCTGCAACAATTTCGCCAGGCGGATCGCCGAAATCATGCTGGACGGGTTGGCGACGCCCTGGCCCGCGATGTCGTAGGCCGTGCCGTGATCCGGCGAGGTGCGGATGAACGGCAGGCCCAGCGTCCAATTGACGCCGGTGTCGAACGCCACCGCCTTCAACGGCGCCAAACCCTGATCGTGATACATCGCCACCACCAGGTCGTATTCGCCGCGCAGGGCATGATGAAACACGGTGTCGCCGCTGAGCGGACCGACCACGTTCAACTGCCGCCGCTGCGCCGCGAGCACGGCGGGGCCGATGATGGTTTGCTCCTCATTCCCCATCTGGCCATTTTCGCCGGCGTGCGGGTTCAAACCACAGACCGCGATGCGCGCCCGCGCCAAACCCAGATCGCGGCACGCTTGGACCGCAAGTTCCATGGCGAGGTCCACCTTGGCCTTCGAAATGTGCTCGGCCACGGTCCGAATGGAAAGGTGGGTGGTGACCAACGTCACCCGCAACCAGCGACCGCTCGCATCGTGTCCCAGCAGCATCATCGCGGTCCGGTCCGCCCCGGCGAGTTGCGAGAGAAACTCCGTCTGACCGACGAATGCATGGCCCGCTTGTGCGATGCTGGCCTTGTTGACCGGTGCGGTCACCATGGCATCGAGTTCCTGGCGCAAACACAATCGCGCCGCCGCCTCCAACCACGCGACGGCGGCGCGCGCCGCAGCGGGCGAACCTTCAACAAGGTCAGCGGGCAACGGTTCGGTGAGCGGATTCAGAATGAAAAAACGGCCAGGCTCTTTCCAGCCGCCAAAAGTCTGCAAGGGAAGGTTCAGGCCGAACCGTTCGTTGAGCCGGCGCACGTGGCCGGCATCGCCGATCAACAGATAGCGCGTGTCATCCGCCGCGCCTTCCGCCACGAGGGCCTTGAGCGTGACCTCGGGGCCGATGCCGGTGACGTCGCCGAGGGTGATGCCGATCCAGCCAGTCATGGGAACGTTTCAAATGTCAGGTGCGAGGTGTCAGCGCTCACGAGCGGAGGGTCATGCGTCACCTACAAAAAACTAACGACAGACCCTGCGCAGCCCACCCGCTTAAAAATACCGGACGTAGGTTTTCTTGGACAGCCGTTCGATATACTGCGCCTGCAACCGCGCCTGCTCCTGCGTCAGCAAGGTTCTTTCAATCTCGTCCTGCACCTCGCTCAACGGTTTGACATGCGAAGTGCGCTTTTCCTCAACCAGCATGAGGTAGAATTCCTTCGGTGGGGGAAGATTCACGGGCTCGGCCGCAACGGATAACACATTTTCCTCGATCATGGATTCCTTCCTCGTCTCGGAATCCACCACGAAATGCCGGGCACGGATGGGTTTGCCGGTGTTGTCATACTCGCAGAACCAGAAATCCGACGCGGTCCCCGCCCGGCTGATCAGACTGCTGCGTTCGCCGGGTTTGATGCCGAAGGCAATCATGGCCAGTCCGGCGCTCAACGTCTTGCGCTCAATCCAGCCCCAGTCTCCGCCCTGTTTGCCCTGCGAGCCCTGCGAATAGACTGACGCCATTTCCGAAAAGGCCGCGCCTTCGTTGAGCTTGCGGAGGATTTCCAGGGCCTTTTGCTTGACCGAATCAGCCTCGGATTCCGAATCCGGTCGCAGGACGATCATGCGCAACTTGATCTGGTCCTCGAGCTGAAACTCGTCCTGATGCGCGAGGTAGTAGGTCTCGATTTTGTGCGGGGAAATGATGATTTCCTGCGAGACGTTCTTGCTGCGCAAAACGCGGATGATGAACTGGTCGCGGATCTGGCGGCGGAATTTTTCGAACGTCATGCCCTCGGCCTGCAGCGACTTGGTGAGTTTGGTCCGGCCACCGTAACGATCAATCTCCTGTTGCACGGCGTCCTCGATGACGGTGTCCGGCAGGGTGTAACCGGACGCCGTGTAGTCGTTGAGAATGAGTTGGTTGTCCACCAACCGCTTGAGATTGTCGTTGAAGATTTCGCTGAGCTTTTGCTGGTAGAGTTCCGGCTGGCCGGTGAACTGCCGGCGCAACTGCGGTTTCAAGAGATCAAGGCTGGATTCGACTTCACGCCGGGTGACCACGGCCTGGTTGACCACGGCATTGATGCCGTCCAACAACTGGGCCTGGAGCGCGCCGGCAAAACTGCCGGCGACCAGCGTCAAAACCATTGCGCGCAAGACTTTCATTTGAAACCGAAGCGATGCTAACAACCTTGCCACGGCGGTCAAGCGCCCTGACAAATCAAGCTGGCCGCGCGCTGACCCGGAGTCCAAACGGTTCGGTTGCCCGGGCAAAGGAGAGGATGCCCTTCTCCGCCGTGACGCCGAGATACGGATCGTTGGTGGTCAGCAGATTGCCGTCCACGTCCAGGAAATCGCAAAGCTCCGCGAGATGCGCCGCGGCGCTGATGAGGACGCTGGTCTCAATCATGCAGCCGAGCATGGTCTTGAGGCCGGTCTTGCGCGCGACACGCAACGCCTCAAAGCCCGCGCTCACGCCGCCGGTCTTGACCAGCTTCACGTTCACCCCGTGAAAACACTCGGCACAATGCGCCACGTCCTTGGCGAGGTGGTAGCTTTCGTCGGCGAACAAAGGCAGCGGCGCGCGCTGCTTGAGCCACACCAGGTCTTTCGGATCGGTGGCCGCCGGCATGGGCTGTTCGACGAATTGAATGTGGGGATCGCGCGCCAGCCACTCGATCCGCTCCAGCGCCTGCTCCTTCGTCTTCCACCCTTCATTGGCGTCCACACGCACCGGTTTGGTGGGGGCCACTTCGCGCAACGCGGCAAAATTGGCCACGTCGTTCGGGCTGCCGACTTTGAGTTTGAGCACCGGATATTGCGCGGCGGCCAAAACCTTTTTCCGAATCACGTCGGGCGCGGCGATGCCGATGCTGAAGGACGTGACGTGGTGGTTTTCGCGAAATCCCAGGCCCAAAAAATCGTAAATGGGTTTCTTCGCCCGCTTGGCGGCGCCGTCGAGCAACGCGATGTTCAGCGCGCACTTGGCGGCCATGTTCCCGGGAGCGAATGATTCCAGGTAATTCATGCTGCCCGGCACGTCGTGGAAGGAAAGTCTGGCCGCATCCACCTGCTGACAGAAGGCCTCCACGGTGTCCACGGATTCATGGTAACGCTGAATGGGCGACGCTTCGCCCAGGCCGGTCGTGCCGTCGGTATCGCTCAGTTGCACCAGGGCAACCTGAAAAACATCCGAGCTGCCCCGGGCGATGGTCCATGTGTGTGCCAGTTGCAACTCTTTACGCCAGAATTTTAAGTTCACGGCAAAACGAAAGCGGAAATGGGCGGCGGAAGCAACTCGTTTTGGTAACTTACAAACGATCGGATGTGTCGTCAGATGCGGAGGTTCTTTGCTTGCGGTGCAATTCTCTCTCACCCCGGCCCTCTCCCGCTGGGAGAGGGAGAATCGTCTTCCGCCTCACGAAACGTGGGAGGACGGAATTTTGGTGAAAGGTCGTTGTGCCACCTGTGCCGGACAACCGCTGTTCCCTCTCCCTGGGGAGAGGGTCAGGGTGAGGGAGAACCTTTTGGCCCAACCCGCGCCTACCGGAGCGCGGCTGGGTCAGCCAGACCAGCCGCAGCAGCTTCGAACGCGCGGTATGTGACAGCGTGCTGCGACTGGTGCGATGCACACAGTCGCGCTCCGAAAGCGGCGTGCCAGATACAAACCACACGAAATGGAATCAACCGGATTCATTGCAACAGAAGGAAACGGCGGAAACGGAGGAAAGGAACGGCACCGGCAGTACACCCTCGGACTCACACGTCAATGCGTTGTCACGATATGAACAACCTCATACAAAGCCATCGCGATGAAAATCGGTCCCCAGAAAAACATCGGAATGAAAAAGAGGGAATGTGAGCGCCGCAGCGCAATTTCCTTGCCCGTTGCCTTATCAATTACAATCTGGGCGGGCCTCTTGCGAAGCCACCAGCCCAAAGCGCCCGAAGCAAGTCCGGTCAGAAAGAACGTATAGGCAAGCGCTTTGTCGGTAATCGGCCCGTTGCTACCAGCGGTGAAACCCAAACCGAAAACCATCAAGAAGGCAATGGGCATGAAACCGAGACCATTCCAGATAATCATATTAGTCCTTTTGTTTTCAGGTTGTATGTTAATTACGCAATGACGCTTCGAAAGTAAATCACTTGCTTTATTGAGCTTCGGAACTTGGCAAGAAGCGAAGCACGGTAAGCTCCATCCTGTTGTCTTGACGGTTCAAACGAAGACCATAGCGCACTTCCTGCCCAATGATGCCGTCATCCAAAGTGGCCGGCACTTTACCTCTGAATAACTTGGTGTCTGGCGTCAGAAGAAACTCACTTGCCTTGTCCCGATCGGCTCGTTCGGGACTGCCGGCAGCGATAGAGACCGTCTGGTTCTGCTTGTCTAGCGCCAGCAATGTGCCTATGAACTCACTGACCAGGCGTTGCGCGAAATTCGTTACGGTCACGCCGTCTTGCGTGACGACGGCTCGTATTCTGTCAGTGAATCCTGGACCGTTCGTGTTCCTCACCTGTTTGCTAGAGCCTTGAACGAGTTGGCCAGTCTGCGATTGCCCTTTGTTTACGCCATTGAATTCCTGTAATTGCTTTCGAAGCAACCCCACCTCGCCGCGAAGACGGAGTAATTCACTTCTTTCCTTTTTGGATTGCTCAGTCTTGTCGTTCTTTTGCGATGCCGCCGACAAAGCGGCGTCACGCTCCTGGCTCAGTACCAAGCTTGCGGCTGCCAGATTTTGATTTTCGTTCCGCAGAAGATTTGCTTCGTGTCGTTGCACGAGATGTGTGCCTGTGCCAGCGGCGATGGCTGCGGCGATGATTGCGCTGATGGATTTGAGGTTGAACCAGTTCATGGTTGCTTGAGTTGCGGTGGCAGTCGCGGTAGCAGCGAGCGTCGAACTTGTCAGGGCGGCGGTTGAAAGCGTGGCGGCCAGCCCGGCAGGGCCCACGGCAACCGCATTGGCCGAGAGCGCCGCCGTCAGTGCCACGGCACTGGTGGTCACGCCCCGGCGATTGAACTCGGCGCGCAGCCGGTCCAACGCCCGGCTTACGCGTTTCTGCGCCGCATCATCACTCACGCCCAGCGCCGCGCCTATCGTGCGGAAATCGTGGTTCTTGAAAAAGCGCAGCAACAGCGCGTCGCGGTCGTCGTCGGCCAAGTCCGCCATGGCCTCGTCGAGCACGGGGCCGACACGTTCCCATGCGGTGGCGGTATCGGGCGTGGGGTCGAATTCTTGCATAGCCTGCCTTTCGCGCGCCTGCCGGCGCCGTTCGTCCCGCATTTGCGTGTGTGCCTCGAAGCGCGTGCTGCGGTAAAGCCAGCCGACGAGCGAGGCGGTGTCGGGCAGGGATTGCGCCAATGCCGGGGCTTTGCGCACGAGGTCGGAGAAAACGGTCTGGGCGATGTCACGCGCCAGCTCCGGCGACCGCGCCTGCCGCAACGCGGACGCGTAAACCAGGTCCGCGTGCCGGGTGACGATCTCGCGGAAGGCGGCGTCGCTGCCCCGGGCGTATTCGCGCAACAGTTCGGCGTCAGATTTTTCCTGCATCTCTCCTAGTAAACATCCGCGGTCGCCGGAATCCGACAAGGTTTTTTCCGGGCAAGGAGCGCGGCTGTGTCAGCCAGACCAGCCGCAGCAGGTTCAAACGCGCGGTATTTGACAGCGTGCTGCGAGTGGTGCGGCGCACACAGTCGCGCTCCGAAAACTGCGTGCCTGATACAAACCACAGGAAATGGATTGAACCAATTGATTTCAACAGAAGGAAACTGAGGAAACGGAGTCAAGGACCGGCCCGGGCAGTTCACCCTCTGTTCCCTTCGTTTGTTCCGGTTCCAACTGGCTGGTTCGGGATTAGCGCCAGTCGCGCTCCGAAAGACTGCGCGGCCTCGGAGAGGCCAGACGTGAATGGCCACAGGTGCAACCTGCGGGACAGGGTCATGGATTATTGTGCATTCCTGCCGCGCCTTCATTTTCTGAAAATATTTTGTCGGATTTTGCGAGGAGCGGCTGTTAGTAGGAAACCATGAGCCGTAGTCCCAAAACGTTTTCACGCGCCCAAGGAATCGTTTTGCGACCCCACAGAATCGCTGATCCAGCCCAAGGAATCATTTTCAGTCCCCATCCGCCGTTGCCGGGGGCTGAAGAATCATCCACCAAGCCCGTAGAATTGCTGGCCAACCCCGCCAGACCGTTCCCCGGCCCCGAAGAAACGCTGACGCAGACCAGAGGATCATTTTTTCGCGCCACAAAACCATTTTTGCAGCCCAAAGAATCGTTGATGAAACCTCTTCCCAGGTTGTAAGTGCCTGAAAACCAACAACCCAAACCTAAAACCCAATAAATGCCTAAATCCTACTACCTACCCGCAGAAGACGCCGCTCGCGGCCCTTGGCTCAATAACTTCGCCACCAAACTGCCCACGTACGGCCCCACCATCGGGGTAATCCCCGCCGAAGAAACCAGCGCCGCCGCTGACAACGAGTTCTGGGCCTACGTCTTTGATGCCCGCAACCAGTTCAACCAATTCGCCAAGGATTGGACCGCATACAAAAACGCCGCCCGCAATGGCCCCACGCTGGGCGACATCCCCACCCCGCCCACATTGCCGGGCGCACCGGCTTTGGTCGAACCGGACATCTTTGGCCGTATCGCGGCGCTGGTGGCACGCATCAAAGCCCATCCCGGTTACACGGAAGCCATCGGCCACGACCTCGGCATCATCGGCGACGAACAGACCACGGACCTCAACAACATGAAACCCGTGCTCAAACTCACCCTGCAAGCCGGCCGCCCGAACGTGGGCTGGAAAAAGCAGGGCATGGGTGCGTTGGAAATTCACGTGGACCGCGGCACCGGAACGTTTGCGTATCTGGCCACGGATACGACGCCCGATTACCTGGACACCGCCCCGCTGCCCGCTGCCGGGGCCAGTGCCGTCTGGAAATACAAAGCCATCTACCGTTTCAACGACGAACCCGTCGGCCAATGGAGTGACGTGGCCAGCATCAGTGTGATGGGCTAGCCGCACGAATGGGGATGTAGCGGCAGGCGGCAACGCCTGCCGCTACAAACGGGCGGGAGAATTTCAAACGGTAGGGCGCTGCTGCCGAATGTGCAGGATTATGGTCGCCGAAGGCAGAAATCCGCCAAAATGTTTTTGGAGATTTGCACGCCGGGTAGGGCTAATGGACACGTAGCGCCCGGCGACGAACAGCAGAAACAAATATCCGCACGCATAACACACCAGATACCATGCCCGCGATCCCCATGAGGCTGGCGGCGCTGAGATATTCACCGGAGATAGCGCTGAAAGCCAAATCCACGGGTCCATGCGTGTAGCTAGTGTGCCGTCTGATGTTCCTGAATGTATTCCTGCTTTAAGCCGAGTTTCTCCGGTGCGTGCAGCACGAGCATCTTCATGCGGATGTCCGACGGGACTTCCCGCCGCGTCAGTTTGGACACCACTACCATCAGGGTGATGGCCAGCGGCACGGCCCAGATGGCGGGTTGTTCGCAAAGAATGCGCAGGAGCGGATGCGTCGCCCAAAAACTGTCGAGCGGTAGCCATTTCAAATCGCTGAAGCTCGTGAGCGAGATGCCGGTCAACGCCAGCGTACCGCCACTCAACATGCCAATGGCCGCGCCCTTCATCGTCATCCCGCGCCACCACGCGCTCATGAACAGCAACGGAAAGTAGCTCGCTGCCGCGATGGCGAACGCTTGGCCGACCATGAAGTTGATTTGCAACGGCTCGACAAAGGAGCCGGCGATGATCGCGCCCAAGCCCAAAGCAACGGCGCCGACGCGGAACATCCTCATGCGTTGTTCCGGTGTGGACTTGGGCCGCAACATCCGGCCATAAACATCGTGCGCCAGCGCGCCGGTCATGGAGACGAGCAAGCCGCTGAAGGTGCTCATGAACGCCGCAAACGCGCCCGCGCAGGTGATGCCCGAGAGGATCGAGCCGAGCGGCGCGTATTTCTCATTCAACAGGCGCGGCAGTTCGAGGACGATTTTGTCTGTGCCCTTCGCGCCGATCCCGGAATAAAGCTCGGGCAACAGGTTGCGCCCTATCACGCCGAACACGGGCGGGAAGACGTAGAAGATGCCGATGAGAATCATCACCCACATCGTTGTGCGCTTGGCGGCGACGCCGTCGGGGTTGGTGTAGAAGCGCACGAGGATGTGCGGCAACCCCGCCGTGCCGCAGACCAGCGCGATGATGAGCGAGTAGGTGTAGAGCAGCGAATACGGTTTCGATTCCTCGGCGGAAAGCTTCGCGGCCTTGGCAGCTTTGGTCGTGAGCGGGCCGAAGGGGGAAAGCCAGGTGGAATCAGCAGGGGCTTTTTCGGGAAGAGGTTTCCGCGCTAAGTCCGAGAAATCCCATTGCCTCTGGCTCATCAGACTATCTGTGTTGTCGGTGTGAACGTGGTTATTGGTGCTTGGCATTGTCAGTGCCAAGACCATGCCAAGTTGTTCCGGCTCCAGCATGACGATTTGCGATGAATTCAACGGGGAAATGTACATTCCGTTGGTGCGAAGAGTTTCCTCAATTCCAGCGGTGAGGCTCTTGGCAGTGATGAACGGGGTCTCGTCGAAGGCGATTTGACGCGTGTCATTGGAGGAAGCGATGTAGTAGATTGGTTTCCTCGTTCCGAGGGCATAAGCGTCCCGAAGTTGTCTGATGGTCGGCTGGTTGGTTCCAAACCGTGACAACTTTAGACCAATCTGGTTTCGCAAAGTGTTTTCGATTCCGACCGAACTTTGTACGGCTTCCGTGAGAGGGAGTTCAAAACCTGCGGAAACGGCACGCAGACTCATGAGTTTTGTCTCCCCGCTTGCCATCTTTGCATTGAGAAATGCTCTCAACTCCTCGCCCGAGGTGAATGGAAGTTGCGGCTGAAAGCTGAGCTGGTCGGTCGATGAGCTTCGAGTGAAAGCGGCGGCGGCTTTTTCGGAAGGCGGAGTTGTCGAGGCTGCCGTCCTTTGCAGCATGTTTGTCGAAGCAAAAACGACCGTCGAGGCACTTTCCTCTACTACAATAAAACCATTCGTCTTGAGAATTTCGGATGCCAGTTTCGCCCCGGCGAACCCTTCCACCCGGTTGGTAGTGAACAAAACCGGCCGCGCAAGCATTTCTGCTGTGGCAATCGCGTCCACGTCTTTATCCAATAGCTGGCCATAAACTCCCATGAGCCCTTTGACATCAGTTTCCGGCCCTGTGAATTCTGCGCCAGATATACCGCTTTTGATTACGCCGACTTTGGCCGCACGCTGAGTTCCCACGATTCGCACTATCCGCCCAGTCCATCGCTCTACCGTGTTGGTCGTTGCAATAGACGTCCACACTCGCTTTCTTTGCGCGTCCACTGGTATCACCCATCGCGTTTCAGTTAGCCTATTTAGCCCCAGTTGTTTCCCATGATGCCATGTGGAATTGCCGGGGGCTGCTTCGAGTAATTTCTTTTCAGTTCTGACCAAAATCGTCGTTTCAGCAAACGTGACTGTGTTGGTCGTTTCTTCCAGAATAATAATTCCATTCTCTTCCAGTAGGCGGGAATACAGACGCAAAGCCGAAGCTCCAAACGCTGATCTTTCGGGCCAAGGAATTGACTGTCGCAGCTTTTGCGTTGTGGCTGCCGCGACAGTTTGCTTTCCGCTTACCATTCCGTACTGCTTCACCAAATTATGTAGCTCCAGTGTCTGCCCAGAAAACGATTTGCCAGAGATCCCGACTGCTTCCATACGGGGGTTTATGCCAAGTTTTCGAGAAAGCGTCTTGCCAAGCATCGAGTAAGCTTGAAGTTGCCACATTGGTGCGGGACTGTATCCGCTTCCCGGTTTGTGGAACTCGAATAGGTTTGTTCCAGGTGGTGAGTTGAGAAGCTCCATCATACCAGCCGGAGATAGACCTTCTGGGATTTGCTTTCTCTGAGTTCCATTCACCTCGAGTTGTTTCCCATAATGCCCATACACCGCCATGAGCACGAAGATGGGCACGGAGATGGCGAACATCTTGGCCCAGTATTGAAACGCCTGCACCAGCGTGATGCCTTTCATGCCGCCGAGCGCGACGTTGAGCGTGATGACCGCGCCCACCACCACCACACCCGCCCAATACGGCAGCCCCGGGAAGATGTAAGCCAGCGTCGTCCCCGCGCCTTTCATCTGCGGCATCGTGTAGAAAAATCCGATGAACAGCACGAACACCACGGCGATCTTGCGGAACACCGGCGAATCGTAGCGGCCCTCGGCAAAATCCGGAATCGTGTAAGCCCCGAAACGTCGCAGCGGCCCGGCGATGAACAACAGCAGGAACAAATAGCCGCACGCGTAACAAGCCGGATACCACAACGCGTCGTAACCGCTGCTCATCACCATGCCAGCCACACCCATGAACGATGCGGCGCTCAAGTATTCGCCGGAGATAGCGCTGGCGTTCCAGCCCACGCTCACGCTGCGTCCGGCCACGAAGAAGTCGCTGGCTGTTTTGGAAGTTTTGGCCGAGCGAAAGCCCATCCAGATCGTCACGATGACGGTGACGGCGCTGAAGGCCAGGATCCAGGGATCAATCATGGGAAAGCGCAAAGTTCAAGGGAAACTTCAGATTTCAAGTTCCAACAGTGCGAGCAAAGTTTCATTCGGGGTTGGTGCTTGGGGATTGAACATTCCCTTGAGCTTTGAGTTTTGAGCTTTGAACTTCCTCAACCTCTTCCTCTTCGAGCGCAATCGAACGGCGGATGAAGTAATACGCAATGGCCCACACTGCCGGAAAGAAACCGATGCCGAGCAAAAACCACGTGAGCGTAAACCCGCCGAACACCCGCGTGGCCATGAATTCGGGGAAGAAATAATTCGCCAGCGGCAGACCGAGTAGCACGACGAGAAACGCCAGCGCGCAGGTGATGGAGGGCTTGAATTGTTTGCGCATCAACGAGTGCAGAAATTCCTCGCTGTGCATATCCAGCTTGTCAGACCGTTGGTCTTTCATGGGGTCGCGCGTCGTCTATCAGAATTGCTGGGGCGCCGGCAATGCCTGAAGCTTGCCGAATCTTGCAGCGGGCGACTCGCCAAAGCAACAAAGCTCGGCATGGTTGATCGTATGGTTTCTCCGCATGTTCGCTGCAGGACATTTAAGCTGTTGTCTCGGCATCTCACCCAGTTAACAACCGGCGAGGGCAAAATCCGACAAAGTTTTTTGTAGCGTCGGGCCTCCGGCCTGACGTAGAGGGCGGGCGTCCCGCCGCCCGGAATGGCCGCACGACATTTCAGCGACGCGTGGTATTGCCAACCGGTTGCTGAGTGCGAACGTTTATTCCGCCGGGCGGGACGCCTCGGCTCTACGGCAGGCGGAGACGCCCGCCGCTACAAGCGCAGTACGAAAGGAGCGCGGCTGTGTCAGCGAGACCAGCCGCAGCAGCTTCGAACGCGCGGTATGTGACAGTGTGCTGCGACTGGTGCGGCGCACACAGTCGCGCTCCGAAAGCGGCGCAGCCTTGGAGAGGCTGAACGTGAATAGCCGCAGGTGCAACCTGCCGAACCGAATGATGGATTATTGTGCGGCCCTGTCAGGGCCGAACGATTCTTTGAACGGCAAACCGTGGGTTCACACCCACGGCTATTCATGTCCCGTCCCGTTGGGACGAACTGCCCGAAAACTTTGTAGCCGCCTACGGCGCTCGCTGTTGCTGCCGCGCTTGGTTCTGTTGGCGTAATTGCAAGGCTTGGCGAGCTTCGTAGATTCCGATCCCGACAGCGATGGCGAGCACCGCTCCGAAAATGGTTTTTGTAGAGAGGTCATTGCGACGGTTGGCGGCGGTGGCGCGGTGAATGGGTGCAACGCCTCACCGGTTTATCGGTACTGAGGCGGGATGTGGCTTGGCGCGGTTTTCCCTAATTCTTTTTTGGAAAGCCTCTTGTTCAGCAGTTGAAATATAAGGTTGCAAATCATAGATGCCTTGTGGCATGCGGCCGCCGTTCGCCGCGGCAAATGCGTTGATGGCGGAATCCAGGGCTCGGTCGGTTTGCGTGTAATAACTTCGCACTGTACCTTTTAAGCCCATGGAGACGCGCACATCCTGTTGTTCATCCACGGGTGTTTTCTGAGTGATAGCCCACTCTCCAATCATTTCGGCGTTCTGTCCTAAATAAATTGCGGGTATGATTTGGTAACGCTCAAGGATGGCGCGATCCTCAGGAGTCTTAAGGTATGGCTGTAATTGGGAAATGTCATTTGGGAATTGTCCGTTGTTGGCTTGCACGTATTCCATCAAAGGACCTTCCACCTTGCTGCCAAGGAATATTGTTGATGCTTCCATTCGCAAGGTGGCCAATGCCTTCTGATAATCTTCCTCTGTTTTGAACTGGCCTTTGGCGACATCAAGCCAGGTTTGGTCTGTGAGAAATTTCAATTCTGGAATCTTTGCGCCCGGAGTTTGCTCGAAGCGCTGTTTAAGATCGTTTACTCGGGCCATCCAGGATTTCATCGCGTTTCCCATTGGATCGTCCTGTTGCTTGGCGTTGGTAGCTTTTAATCGCGCCAATTCTTTAGAATCACTTCGCAACCGAGCGACTTCACCGCGGAGTTTGAGCAGTTCGGTGGAGTTGCCTTTGATTCTATGCATTTCATCGGCCAGCGCAGACAACCGATTCGCTGCCTCGTCACGCTCGCGCTGCAATTGCTGGATCTGCTCATTCAACGGCGCTTGTTGTTGCTGGAGCGTTTGGTTTTCTGCGCGGAGTTGCGAGGCTTCGTGCGCTTTGTAAACTCCCGTTCCTACCGCAACGGCCAGCGTCGCGCCAATGATGGTTTTTTGCAGTGTAGTCATGGCAATGGCCTTGGTTGCGGTGGCAGTTGCGGCAGTGGCGAGAGTTGAGCTTGTCAGCGCGGCGGACGAAAGCGTGGCGGCCAGACCGGCAGGGCCCACGGCCACCGCATTGGCCGAGAGCGCCGCCGTCAGCGCCACGGCGCTGGTGGTTACGCCCCGGCGATTGAACTCGGCGCGCAGCCGGTCCAACGCCCGGCTTACGCGTTTTTGCGCGGTGTCATCGCTCACGCCCAGCGCTGCGCCAATCGTCCGGAAATCGTGGTTCTTGAAAAAGCGCAACAGCAGCGCGTCGCGGTCTTCGTCGTCCAAACTGTCCAGGGCTTCATCCAGCACGGGGCGGATGCCGTCCCATTCCGGTTCGGGTTCGGAGTTGGTGCGGAGTTGTTCCATGGCCTGCCTTTCATTCGCGCGCCGCCGGCGCACGTCGCGCAGGAGGTTGAGCACCGCAAAGCGCGTGCTGCGATGCAGCCAGCCGGCCAGCGAACCGTCGGTCGGCAGCTTGTCCGCCAGCGATCGCGCCTTGAGGGCGAGATCGGTAAAGACGCTTTGGGCAATGTCGCGGGCCGGGTCGGGCGCATTGACCTGCCGCAACGCCGCGGAATAAACGAGGTCCGAGTAGCGCGTCACCAACTCGCGAAACGCGGCTTGATCGCCCTGTTGGGCGTAGGCGCGGAGCAATTGGGCGTCGGCCAGTTCGTGCATCTCAC
The DNA here is from genome assembly GCA_964458575.1 of uncultured Bifidobacteriaceae bacterium. GTDB lineage: Bacteria > Verrucomicrobiota > Verrucomicrobiia > Limisphaerales > JADLHS01 > CAYWMD01. The sequence continues at coordinate 190,155 of CAYWMD010000003.1, forward strand.
CCAGTTAACAACCGGCGACCGCAAAATCCGACAAAGTTTTTTGTAGCGTCGGGCCTCTGGCCTGACGTAGAGGGCCGGCATCCCGCCGCCCGGAACAGAGGCCGGGATTTCAGCATCTCACGAAAAATCGGATGGGTTGCCGGATGCGGTGGTTCTTTCCGCCGGGCGGGACGCCCCGGCTCTACGGCAGGCGGGGACGCCCGCCACTACAGTCCCTGGCTCGAAAGGAGCGCGGCTGTGTCTGAAAGACCAGCCGCAGCAGGCGCGAACCCACAGTATTTGACGGTGTGCTGCGGCTGGTCTGCGACACAGCCGCGCTCCGAAAAAGGCGTGGTCCGAGTGGCAGGGGTGGCGCGCACTGACGCGCCCTACCTTGTGGTAGCCGCCGACGTGAGGAGGTGGATTTCTAAAGGCAACCAAGACCGCCTCCTCACGTCGGCGGCTACGGTGCTATTTCTGCACGGTCTTCAGCTCAAACTTCGGATTCAACTCCACCGCAAAATCCTTGAAGCGCACTTCCGTCGGACCGCCGGAGTGGACTTGCAATCCAACGATGCCGCGCCGCGCGATTTGCGGGTCGTCCAGATCAACGCAGAGCTGGCCGTTGATGGCCGTGCGAATTTTGCTGCCCACGGCGACGATTTCGTAGGTGTTCCAGTCGTTGGTTTTCACGAACGCTTCGCCGGTTTTTTTCCAGAGCAGTTTGCGGCCGTTTTCCTCGTAGAGCCGGCCCCACCAGCCAACGCCGATGTCGGCTTGACAGCCTTTCATCTCAAACTCACCGTGCGGCTCGCTGCGGAATTGGATGCCGCTGTTGGCGGCGTTGGGCGTGAGTTTGACTTTGCAGATGAGGCGGAAATCTTCGAGCAGGAACTGGCTCTTCAGAAATTCGTTGTGCTTCAGGCCGGTGGTGGTTTGGCCGACGATTTCGCCGTTCTCGACTTTCCACAATGACGGTTCGCCGTCCCAGAAGGCCAAGTCCTTGCCGTTGAAAAACTGCACGATGTTGTCCGGCATGGCGATGAGCGGGACTTGTCCGGGCTGGCGCAAGTAAAACAACAGGTCGCGCGCTTCCTGTTCGGCCAACTGCGCGAGTAATCCCTCTGGCATCATGGAAAGCTGGCCCTCCTGTATCGTCAGGATGTCGGTGCGCGGAATCGTGAGGGTTTCCGTCTGTGTGGCCACGGTGACCGCACGCTCGTTTTGCTCTTTCATCACGCCGGTGATGATGCGGTCATCCTTGGTTTCAATGACCCAGCCGCGGTAGTCGTTCGGGATGACGGCGTTGGGATCAATAATGTTCTCGAGAATGTAATCGAGGTCGCGGCGGTTGGAGCCGGTGAGGTCGGGGCCGACCTTGCCACCGGTTTCAAACAATGTGTGGCATTGCTGGCAAACCTTGGCGAATACGGCGCGGCCGCGCATGGCATCGCCGGGTTGCGAACCGCCAGCGCGATAAATCTGCCGATACTTCTCAATCTCGGCCTTTTTGTCAGCGGAACTTTCGCGCGCCGTGCCCCAGACTTTGGCGAGCAGTGCGTCAAGTTCAGCATTTTTCAGATTGCGCAATTGGTTGACTTGGTCGGCAGTAATATCGCGCGACGGGATTTGCTTTTGCGCGACGGCGGCGAGCAACGCTTTCGCATAACTGGGCCGGGCGGCGAGGGTGTTCAGCGCGTCGCGTTTCTCCGTCTGACCGAGAGAAGCGTATGCGGAAAGGATGACCGGTGGGGTCGCCGGATCGTCGAACGCCGCCAGCGCGCGAAGGGCCGGGCTTTGCAGGTCCGGATCAGAGAGGACTTTTCGGAGCAGCGACGGCAACGCCGAATCGCGGACGGCGAGCAATGAGTTGAGGGCCGCGAGCCGGGCGGCCTTGTCTGCATTGCCATCGGATAAAGTGTTCCGCAATGACGTGAGCGCGGTCGCGCTGCCGAAGGTGAGCGACAGCGATTGGACTTGCGTGCGAATCTCAACGTTGGAACTCGTGCCCAAAGTTTTTTCGACGGTTTCCCAACCTTGCGGCATGGGCGCGGAGCGCTGGCCTTTGAGCGCAGCGCTTAGACCATTGAGGATGTCGAGTCGCCGCGGGTCGTCGTCAACGCCCTGCAACGTTTTCACGATTGCAGCAAAGGCTTCCGGCGTGTTCAACGCGGCGGTGCGACGGACCATGAAGTTTAGAATATTGGGGAGCTTGGCGTTCTCGGCGAGTTTGAGGGCGCGGTTGAAATCTTTGGTCGGCAGCGGTTCGGCGGCATACCAGACCATGAGTGGCAGGTTGTGATCTTTCGCGTCCTCGGCGTGCTGCGAAAGCGCCTCGACGACTTCCCAGCGATCTTCCACCGGCAATCGTTGCATCGCGGAGGCGAGGTAAAGGCGGACGACGGGAGATTTGTCTTCGCGGGCGAGGCGGGCGAATTCATTCAGGACGGCTTTGGAAACCTTCTTGTCCTCGCAGAGAAGTTGAATGATCCAAGCGCGGATGTAATCGTGCCGATGAGCCAAGAGAGCCAAACCATACTGTTCACTTAGACCTCCAGCATTGTGCAGGACCCAAAGGAAGCGCAATTGGTACGCTGCCTCGTCCATTTTTTTCCACGATTCAAGCCAGGGCGGGAGAGGCCACTGAAATTCGACATTCTTTTCAACCCCTAGCACTTTTCCCGCGGCTCTGGCTACCGTTGAGTTTCTGCCTCGCTCCTGCAGGATTCGCATTGCATGTCGGGAATACCAGTTATTGGGATGGAGAAGATAGTTAGTCAGCTCTCCTGTTTCTTTTTTTGCTAAATTCACTCTTTGAAATTTTGTATCACCGTAGCTGACTTTAAAAATCCGTCCGTTCGACCGGTCATGGATTTCTGCTTTCCCGGAGTGACATTCGTTCTTGTCGTACCAGTCAATGAAGTAAACCGCGCCGTCGGGGCCGGTGAGGAAGTTGATCACTTGCGACCATTTGTCGTTGAAGTTGATGAAATTCGGATTGTGTTTGCCCACGAAGCCGGAGCCTTGGCGCACGGGCGTGTCCATGTTGATGCATGCGCCGTGGATGTTGCCGATTAAAATCTGGCCACGATATTTCTCCGGCCAGTTGTCGCCCTGGTAAATCATCAAGCCCGCGTGCGCGTGGCCACCGCCGACCGCCGCCGAGCGCGCATTGCCGGCGTGCGGGCCCTTGTCGCCGGCGTAGTGAACATGGTCGGCGATGGTTTTGATGTCGTCGTAGGTATAGGGATTAAAGTGCTGCCCGGCCTGACGTTGGTATCGCCCACCTTGAATCATGTGAAACAAGTGAGGAATGACACAGGCTTCGATGAAGCATTGGCCGTGTTCATCAAAGTCAATGCCCCAAGGATTGCTGGTGCCCTCGGCGAAGAGTTCGAAAATCTTTTTGGTGGGATGGTAGCGCCAGACGCCGGCGTTGATGCGGGTGCGTTCGGAATTCGGCGCGCCGGGTTTGCCAACGTTTGAATGAGTGAATACGCCATGACAACCGTAAAGCCAGCCGTCCGGCCCCCACGTGAAAGTGTTGAGGGTTTCGTGCGTGTCCTGATAGGCCCAGCCGTCGAGAACAATCTGCGGCGGACCGGCGGGTTTCGGCTCGTCACCATCCTGAATGGGGACAAACATCAGGTACGGAGCCGCGCCGATCCACACGCCGCCAAAACCGATTTCGATGCCGCTGACGAGATTGAGCCCTTCGAGAAAAACGGTGCGACGATTGAATTTGCCGTCGCCGTCCGTGTCCTCAAAAACGATGATGCGATCTTTGCCGCCGAAGATGTCTTTGAGTTGTTCGGATGTCGGTTTTGAAGGATCGGAATCGGCGGGCCGGTCGTCGTTTGGCGCGGTGCCGGTGCGTGTCGGATAAGTGTAAGCTTCCGCGACCCAAAGACGGCCGCGGTCGTCAATGGCGAAGGCAATGGGTTGTTGCACATCAGGTTCACCGGCGAAGAGCGTGGCCTTAAAGCCGGGAGGCAGGCTCATTTCCTTCACCGCCTGCTCCGGCGACAGACCAGCGAATTTCATCATGTCGGGCGGCGGGACTTCGGCCTGCGAGGCGGGTCTCGCAAGGCTGGAAAGCAGCAGACAGATTAGCAGGATTTTTTTCATGTCAATTCATGCTGTGACGAAAGCGCTCTTCGTCCGGAGGCACGCGGCGGGCATCAGACGGGAGAATTAAGGCACGAATTCATCCGAAGCGCGGAGTTATTCTCCGGACAACGCGGCCGTGGTGATTGGCCGGTTCTGGTTGCAGGCAGTCTGGCCCGGCTATTCGGCTTTGCGGATGAAAACAAACGCGCCCTTTTTGTTTCCAACGACGATGTCGGGGAGCTTGTCGCCGTTGATATCACCAGCCATGACTTGCGTGCCGACGCCGGAATTGTCATCCACAAGGTGGGGAACAAAATCGGCTTCGCCGTTTGGTAGGCGGACAATTTTAAACCAATAAAGCACGGCTGGGGCGTTGGGCTCGGGGTCCTTGTCCGGGCCGTGTGCCCAAAATCGTTTGCCGACGATGAGATCCTTCACTCCGTCGCCGTCCATGTCCAGGAGGTCGAGCGCGTGAGGTTGGGAAAACTTGACGCCGTAACGATTTTCGGATGGTTCACGATTCACAAAAACATGTTGGCGGAAGGAAATCTGGCCGCCGTCGCGAACTTGCTCGAACCACGCCAAACCGTAACCATGAGCCTCGAGACTGGTAATGACATCGTTCAGTCCGTCGCCATTGACGTCATAAGCGAACATCTGCGCGCCACCCTTGCCGAAATCGGCGGGGTGTTTCTCCCAGAGCGGATCGCTGACGAGCGATTTTGGTTGCTCCCACCAGCCATCCTTCTCAATGAGGTCAACACGACCATCGCCGTTAATATCGCCGAAGCCAAGACCGTGGGTAAACCGCTGGTAGTCGCCCTTGGGCGATACAGCGTGAAACTTCCACGGCTCATCCGGATGCTGCCAATCGGCTTCTGCGTAACCGATGCAACTTTTTGAGCAGCAAACGATTTCCGGCTTGCCGTCCCCAGTCACATCGCCAAACCCGGGTGATTCATTATCCAAGCCGTTCAGGATTGTGTGCTTTTGCCAGTGGCCGTCGCGTCCTTTTGGATTCTCATACCATGCCGCTTCCTTCCCAGGAAAGCCGTAAACCAAAATGTCGGCCCAACCGTCGCCGTTGAAGTCGTACGCGAACATCAGAAAGGTTTCGGAGTAAGCGTTATTGTTGCCCAGTCCGCCCTCGAAACCGGCAATGGTCTCCTCCGCATCGCCCGACTTTTTCAGCCTAAAGGTTTGGTTGGCGGCTCGGTATTCACGACGCTCGAGATACTTAGGGCCTACAAACCAGAAGGGGCCGTAAGCGATATCTTGCTGGCCATCCTGATTGAAATCACCGAAACAGGCACCCTCGGCCCAAAATTCCCTGGCGACATGAGTTTTCTGAAACCCTTGCACGCGCGACTTATCAGCAACGGCGCTTGTATTGCTAAAAAAGACCACCCCAATCAAAATGGACAAAATGTACATGACGGGATGCTGCGAATTCAGGCTGCATAAGGTCAAGCGCTAAGCCTGCGAGAAAAAGGCAGGCTGGTCATCCCGTTAAATCATCATCAGGATCGTTCTGCTCACTAATGGCGGTGGTAAGGTTGCCGTTTGAAATGCCACTTGATGCCTGCCTTTTCAGCCAAACTACAAGCATGCTGATATCTGCAGGAGACACTCCTGAGATTCGCGACGCTTGCCCGAGCGTCGTGGGTCGTATGGTAGTAAGCTTCTGCTTTGCTTCGGATCGCAAACTCGGGATCAGGTTAAAGTCGAAAGAAGCGGGGATTTGCTTCTCTTCCAAGGTCTTGAATCGTTCGACTTCGGCTTCCTGTCGGATAATATAGCCTTCGTATTTGACCGCTGTCTCAACCTGCTGGGTGATTTCATCAGATAGCTCATCATTTCTCATCGGCAACGAAGAATAGCTTACCTCAGGTCTGCGCAGCAACTGAGCAAGTGTTTCTGAGCCATATCGAGTCTTGTTGAGCCGAGTCAACTCGTCGTTAATGGCCTGCCTTTTTGCCGAGAATTGCCGGTAACTGCCATCGGCCAGAAGACCAATCTCGTATCCCAAATCCGCTAAACGAAGATCTGCATTGTCATGGCGAAGCAGAAGGCGGTGCTCAGCGCGTGAAGTGAACATCCGATAAGGCTCACTCGTGCCCTTTGTCACTAAATCGTCAATCAAAACCCCGATGTAAGCCTTGTTTCTCGGAATTGAAATCTTCGGTCTTTTAAGAGCTGTACGAGCCGCGTTTATTCCAGCTATAAGCCCCTGAGCACCAGCCTCTTCGTATCCAGATGTTCCATTGATTTGGCCCGCAAGAAACAGATTCTGGCAAACTTTAGTTTCGAGCGTTGGAAACAATTGTGTTGGGTTAGCAAAATCATATTCTACGGCATACGCTGGACGCACTATTTCTGCATTCTCACAACCAATAATCGTACGGACAAGGCTGATTTGGACTTCAAACGGTAGGCTGGTTGAGAAACCATTCACGTATATTTCTTCGGTATTAACCCCTTCTGGCTCAATGAATATCTGATGTCTGGTTTTGTCGGTAAACTTAACTATTTTATCTTCGATTGAGGGGCAATACCGAGGGCCAACCCCTTCAATGCTTCCCGAATACATCGGAGATTGATGCAGATTTGATCGAATCATCTCCGCAGTTGAATTTGTCGTAAAGGTGAGGTGACATGGCATCTGACCATTTATCTGACCGAGAATAGAGCCATGTGGAATCGATCTGGAAGTTGTGTGTTCCATGTGGAACAATTCAGATTTCCAAAAAGAAAAGTACGGTATTGGCTCGTCTCCTAGTTGGAGTTCCATTTTGGAGAAATCTAGCGACCTTCTTGACAGCCGTGGCGGCGTTCCGGTTTTTAATCGCCCCAATTCAAGGCCGACATCTTGAAGCGATCCAGACAAACCAACGGAAGCACTTTCGCCAGATCTGCCACCGCTCTGTTTATTCAATCCGATATGGATAAGCCCATGAAGAAAAGTCCCGGTTGTTAGGACAATTGTGTTGCCGCAATACTGGAGGTTTAACGCAGTTTCGACGCCGTAGGCCAAACCATTTCGATGCAAGATCCGCGAAACTTGAGCTTGTTTCACGTCTAGGTTTTCTTGCAACTCGCATACGAATTTCAGCCGTAACTGATACGCTTTCTTGTCACATTGGGCTCGTGGAGACCAAACCGCAGGACCCTTTCGTCGGTTTAGCATTCGGAATTGAATCCCAGTAAGATCTGTAGCCTTACCCATTTCACCACCCAAGGCGTCAATTTCCCTCACTAGATGTCCTTTTGCCTGACCCCCAATCGCGGGATTGCAGGACATCTGACCAATCGTATCGAGGTTGGTTGTCAGAAGCAGGACTTGGCAACCCATCCTACTTCCCGCCAAAGCCGCTTCCACACCTGCGTGCCCAGCACCAACCACTATGATGTCGTACTTTTTCGGGTAAACAAACATTAGCGTCATCTCACACATTCCAGCAACTGAAGTCCAGAAAAGACTCCATACGATTTCATAGAATCTGTGGCTTTGATTCGAGACACGGTCGCAGGCCTCCTGCCGAAGCCGAAGAAGCGTCCCCGCTCGGCATTGAGTGCGTCCTCATTACCCGCAAGGTTCAGCCGGCAATCTAACTCAATCTTCCACTACCCGTCCATAGAGCATGGCATGCACTTTGATTAATATAATATTTTACAAGTCAAACACTTTTGTACATCAAACTGGGATGACTAAAGTGCGAAAGAGCTATCTGAGTGTTGTGAGCGATGAAGAGATGGCATTCTGCACGCCTTACCAGACGCTGATGAAAGAGGACTCGCCTCAGCGAGAGCACTCACTGCGCGATCTCCTCAACGGTTTGCGCTGTTGTGCGGGTGTCCGTGGCGAATGATGCCCAACGATCTGCCGTGGTAAGCAGTGCAACAGTAGACGCAGCGCTGGTTGCGGACTTTGCGGACCGGCAATTCTAAAACATGGCCGAGGATTTTCGACTGCTGCGGCTGTCGGGCCGCGCTGATGCGCCGAGCACGGCGATTCTGGCCGGAGAGCGGCGCGCGTGCGAACTAGTATGGGGGCAAGAAACGCAAAGGCAGCAAGGTGCACGCGGCGGTGGAAACGTTGGGCCTTTGTGGACCGAGGCTACACGGGCGAGGAACCGGCGGCAGCAGCGGCTCAGGAGGGCATTCATCTGGAAGTGATCAAGGCATCACCAGGCCAAGCGAGGCTTTGTGCTTTTGCCGCGGCGCTGGGTGGTCGAACGATCCTTCGATTGGGCAGCTCGATTCCGACGTTTGGCCCGAGATTACGAACGCTTGGCAGCCACTCTGGCAGGCTATCACTGGCTCGCCTTCGCCATGCTCATGCTCCTCACGCCCCTAACTTTGTTCCCCATAGGACAATGTATTGGAGAGTTTCCAGCCGAAGTTCATGGGAAGATCGTATTGTCGTCACATGCGCTGACTCAGTTGCCTGTGGTGTAACCGTAATTCCTGCGGCGTGAAAACCCCCAGCGGCGTGATGATTCCGGTGATCAACTCGGGAGGTGTCACGTCGAAACTTGGATTGCACGCGCTGCTGGCGGGGTTGGCGACGCGAACGTAAGCACGCGACATGCATCGCCGATTGCCGGTTCCCGTCTGCCGATCCGCAAGCACGCCCCACGTGCCGAGGACTTCGCTTTCGTGCCGTTCTTCGATGGGAATGTCGAAACCCGATTTCAAATTCCAATCAATGGTCGAAAGCGGAATGGCCACGTAGAACGGAATCCCGTGTCGTTTGGCCAGCACGGCCTTGGTATAAGTCCCGATCTTATTCGCCACTTCGCCGGTGCGCCCCAAGGTGCGGTCGCTGCCCACAATCACCAGGTCAATTTCCCCGCGTTGCATCAGGTGGCCAGCGGCGTTATCGGCAATTATCTGGTGGGAGATCTTTTGTTGCGACAGTTCCCAAGCGGTCAAGGTTGCGCCCTGACAGCGCGGGCGGGTTTCATCGCAGAAGACGTGGAATTTCTTTCCGGCAGCCTGGGCGGCATACATCGGCGCGGTGGCGCTGCCCACGTCCACAAACGCCAGCCAACCGGCATTGCAATGGGTGAGGATTCTCATGCCATTGCGAATCAGCTTCGCCCCGTACCGTCCGATGGCCTCGCAGTGGCGCACGTTTTCGTTGGCAAATTTCTCGGCGGCGGCCAAGGCCAGGGCCTGTTGTTCCGCGACGGATCTGCCGTGACGCAGGGTGCGCAGGACGTCGTTCATGGCGTTAACAGGATCAACGGCGGTGGGCCGGGCACCCTGGAGGACGGCGTAAACGGTTGCAACGTGGCGCGCAAACCGTTTCAGGTTGTCGCCACGAAAGGCGCGCGCCCCCTGCGCCAGCCCGTAGGCCGCCGTTGCGCCGATGGCGCCCGCTCCCCGCACAACCATGTCGCGGATGGCGGCGGCAGTTTCCCGGAAGTCGCGCGTGTCAACGATTTTAAATTCGTGCGGGAGCAGGCGTTGCTCGATCAGCAAAACTTTGTTGGGTTTCGCGTCGAAGGTGACGGTGCGATAGTGGCGTGTTTTGCCGTGGACGGTGACGTTCATGCCGGGCGAGTGTCAGGCATCCGGGGCGATGTGTCACGGATGGCGTTGGACCACCCGGACCAGCGACGCTGCGCACGCCGCCGGTTCAACGCACCGTGATCTTCAGCTTGCGGATCTTCTCCTCGACGCGCTGAAACAGCGGATGCTTGCGCAATTTGCGCAGGTCGGGGTCTTTGGCCAGCCATTTGAAATCGCGGTACCCGAGGTTCAGGGCCTTTTCAAGCGCAGCGGCGGCGGCCGCGAATTGATCCGTCAAGGAGTAGCTGCACGCGAGATTGTAGAAGACCAGCGGGCTTTCCGGTTCGAGCCGGGAGAGGCGCTCATCCACGTGCAGGCCCTCGGCGAAGCGCCCGCGCTGCGTGTAGTGGTCGCCGAGCAACTGCAACGCGTCCACGTAGTCGGGGTCGCGTCGAACCACACCTTCGATAAATTCAATTCTGACGTCGAGGTCCCGCTCCTGAGCGGGCGTGAGCTTGTTTCTGGAACTGCTTTTGCACGGCATACAACGGTGCGCAGTGTTTCCAAGTCGCCAGTTCAAGTCAAGCGGGCCAAGAAACATTTTTCCGGGATTTCGGATTCGCCCCAGGTGCTAACTGTTGTCAAACTCCGCGCGGAATATGAATTGTTTCCTCACCGGCGCGTCGGGCTTCATCGGGTCGAACCTCGTGCACGAACTGGTCGCGCGCGGCTATCGCGTCAAGGCATTGCTCCGGCCGCAAGCTGATTTGCGCGGACTGAAAAGTGCGGAGTTCGAGCGGGTGGACGGCGATGTGGGTGACCCTGAAAAGTTGAGGTTGGCCTGCCGAGGTTGCGACTGGTGCTTCCACGTCGCGGCGAGCTACCACCTCTGGCTACGGGATTACCAACCCATGTACGCCGCGAATGTCGAGGGCACGCGCAACGTCCTCGAAGCCGCGGGGCGAGCCGGATGTTCGCGAATTGTTTACACGAGCACGGTCGGCTGCATCGGTTTGCCGAAGCCGGACGCACGCGGAAGCATCGTTCCCACGGACGAAACCGCGCCGGTTTCGGAGGCGCAGATGAGCAATCACTACAAGCGATCGAAGTGGCAGGCCGAGCAGGTTGCGGTGGAACTCGCGCGCAAAGGGTTGCCGGTCGTGATCGTGAATCCGAGCGCGCCCGTCGGTCCGCGCGACGTGAAACCCACGCCCACCGGCCAGGTCATCGTGGATTTTCTGAATCGCGCCATGCCGGCGTATCTCGATACCGGCTTGAACTGGGTTCACGTGCGCGATGTGGCGGTAGGACACATTCTCGCGGCAAAGAATGGCCGCATCGGCGAGCGTTACATCCTCGGCCATGCGGACGGCAATTGGACGATGCGCGAAGCGTTTGCGGTGTTGGAAGAAGTCACCGGCGTCCGCGCACCGCGAGCGCGGATTCCGTACGGGGTCGCCCTCGCGGCAGCTTATGCGAATGAAGCCATTTCTGCGATCACCGGCAAACCGCCGAAAGCGCCGCTGGCTGGCGTGCGGATGGCGAAATACAAAATGTTTTTCAATCCTGGAAAAGCCATCCGCGAACTTGGTCTGCCGCAAACGCCGCCGAAACAGGCGCTGGCCGACGCGGTGGAATGGTTTCGGGAAGAGGGCCATGTGAAGAGATGAGCTTGAAACCTGTAGCAGCGGCTGTGAATCCGCTCCATCTGAAGTCGGGTAAAGAGTTAGAGCCGACTCACGTCGGCTGCTACTGTTCGGGGGCTCAAATCGCGAATGGAGACAGGCGCGACGCCGGTCCTACGTTGAAACAGATTGTAATCGTTGTGGGTTGCCTGTCGTTGGTCACACTGGCTGGTTGCCGTTCTCCAGGAGGTGCGGCGGCCAATCGTGCCGATGAAGAACACGAACGCGCGGTGATCGAGGCCCGCACGAAATTAGTTTTCACCAACGCCGTCCTGGTCAAACCGCGCGAAGATGTCCCAACGACGAATCTCGATTTCAAACTCGCGCCGCTGTTGATTCGGGAAGTCACAGGCTCGCCAAAAGGGACAAACCTCGGCCCGGACACGATCTATTATCAGATGAGTGCAGTTGAAATTGCGGGTATCAATCATCTGCAAATGACCTACCTGTGGACCTGCGGGAAGGGAACACAGACCGCTCTCGGCGTTCGACTCACGCTCGATTCACAGGGGCTGCCGGTAATCTGGGAGGTGTTGGACCAGCGGCCCGATCCGAGCGTTGTGTTTGTTTCCCAGTCCTTGGAAGAAAAAGCGAAGGTGGCGTTCGGGTCGCCAGTTCCAGGCAGGCGTTTTGCGGTTGAACAACCCCTCAGCGTTGCGCCGGATGTCGTGGTGGCGCGCGTGATTGAAGACGGGCCGGTCGCGATGGGGCCGATTGTGCATCAAACCGCCAGCGGCGAAATCAATGCGGTGATCTGCCGCTGCATGCCCACACAAGCCCGGCAACTGGTGACGACGACATACTACGAACTCAAACCGTTGTCGGCAGCGACGAATGTAGATCTTGAAATCCTCGGAACGAATCGCCGCTTCGTTAAGAAGTTGCGCCTGCCACCCGGGTTTTGAACCGTTGCGCCGGTTTCAATTTGAAATCAGCCGGAGGCATTGCTGCGCTCCGGAAATGAGATTGGTGTAAGAACGGGTTGCGTCCTTCGGGTTGTCGGTCACGGCAGCAGCACGGCGCGGTAAAAGCGCCTGGTCATGCTCGATGACGCCGGGTCGGTGAAATAAACCGGCCCACCGCCAAGGAGGTTGGTTTGCAATCGCACCCAGCTTTGCAGGTTCGTGCTGGCTTCAATCGCCACGGAAGCTCCAGCCGGGCCGGAGAAGCTGAAGCCGAACTGGCCGTTGCTGAAGCCGATGCTGCTGTTGGTGGAAAAAATGACAGGCGGTTGCGAGCCGATCGTCAGGGATGCCGGCAGGCTTACGGCGCTGCCCAGGTTGTTGTAAGCAATCACCGAATAGCTGCCCACGTTCACATTCGCCACGTTGGCAATCGCGAGAGAGCTGTTGGTGGCGTCGAGCATGGCCGCGTTGTTAAACAACCATTGATAAGCCAGCGGCGCATCGCCCGTGGCGCTAACATTGAAATTGGCCGTGCCCAGCGAGGGAACGGTCTGGCTGGATGGATGGGTCGTGATGACCGGCAGGCCAGTGACATCCGTAAGGCTAAAGGCTACGCCCCAGCCATAGTCGCCGCCAAAAAACGTCGTGCCGTATAGCTTGTCACCAGACAAAATCACGCCGCCACGGAGACTGGCTCCTCCAATGTTCGTATAGGCATATCCCCAACCGGATTGCACTGAAGCGGGTAGAAACTGTTGCAGAATGGCGAAGCCGGTCCCGTCCGTGTTTACCTTGAACACAGTTCCGCCGCCCAGTGCCCCGCCGTTGGCCGTTCCGTAAAGTGTGCTGCCGGACAATTGCAAGGTTCCGTATGAATTGCCCCCCTCGTTGCTGGCCAACTGCTTCAGTACTCCGAAACCCGTTCCGTCCGTATTCAGCTTGAACACCGTGCCATACCCGGCACTGCCACCATAACCAGTCGTTCCGTAAAGTGTGCCGCTGGAAATCGTCAAGCCCGCTTGCGGATACGCGCCATCGCTATTCGTGTAGTTGCCAGAACTGCTGTCGTAGGAGCGTGCCGGGAAATGCTTCAGCACGGCAAACCCGTTTCCGTCGGTATTCACTTTGAAAACGGTGCCCATGCCATCGTTGCCACCCCGATACGTCGTCCCGAAGAGCGTGTTCCCGGAAAGTGTCAGGCCGCCGTAAGGTTTCGCTCCGTCACTGTTGGAGTTGGGCGATGGAGGAAAGTGTTTCAGCACCGCGAACCCACTTCCGTCCGTGTTGACCTTAAAAACCGTGCCATTGCCTGAACTGCTCCCCCCAGCCGTCGTTCCGTAGAGCGTGCCACCGGACAACAGCAGATTGCCCAATGGATTGTAACCGTCGCTGTTGGTATAGTCATAGACCGCGCCGTAATAGCCAGCCGGTGAAAAATGCTTCAGCGCCGTGAAACCCGTCCCGTTCGTGTTCATCTTGAACACCGTCCCGCCACCATTCGTTCCGCCTCGCGTCGTCGTCCCGTAGAGCATGTCGCCGGAGAGTGTTAATCCCGCGTATGGAGACACCCCGTCGCTGTTGGTTTCAGCTGAACCGTTGTAGCCCATCGGACCAAAGCTCTTGAGCACGGTGTAGCCGCTGCCGTCGTTGTTCACCTTGAAGATGGTTCCATAGGTGCTTCCGGCATTGTTGGAATTCACTCCGCCTGCAGAAGTTGTTCCGTAAAGCGTGGAGACGGAAGCGACCAGAGTGCATTGGGGGTTCTGCCCGTCCGTCGGGGAAAAGAAGTTCCAAATCGGCGCGTAACCGGTTCCATTTATGTCTAGTTTGAACAGATTATTGCCCGTTGGACCGTAAAGCGTGCTACCCAGCAGCAACAGGCCTGGCTGCCAGTTGTTCCAAGTATCAAACGACTTCAGCAATCCGAAAACAGTCCCGTCCGTACTCACCTTGAACACCGCTCCATTGTCCAAACTGCCGCCCGCGGAAGTCGTGCCATAGAGCGTCCCGCCCGACACCACCAATTCGCCGATTGGGTTTTTGCTGGTGCTTACGGTGTTAGTGAAGCTCCTTAGCAACTGGTAGCCGGACCCGTTGTTCGTATCCACCTTGAACACTATGCCATACCCCGAACCGCCGCCCCCATACGTCGTCCCATAGAGTGTGCTGCCCGACAGCACCACGCCCGAGTAAGGAAGGCTCCCGTCGCTCCCGCCGGGGAATTGTTTCAATACCTGATAGCCGGTGCCGTTGGTGTTGATCTTGAACACCGTGCCGTTGCCGCTGCTGCCCCCAAGCGACGCTGTGCCAAATAGTGTGCCGCCACTCACCGCCAATCGGCCTCGTGGATATCTGCCGTCGCTGGAGCTGTCAAAGTACTTCAGCACGGTGAAGCCTGTGCCATCGGTGTTCAGCTTGAACAGAGTGCCATTGCCGTTAGTGCCTCCGTTTCTCGCCGTCCCGTAGAGCGTGCTCCCGGAAATCGCCAAGCCGGTATATGGAGTTGCCCCGTCGCTGTTGGTATCTACGCCGGAGACATTCGTGGTGGCGCTGAAACTCTTGAGCACAGAGAATCCGCTGCCATCGGTGTTCACCTTGAACACCGTCCCACGTCCCGCGCCGCCACCCTGCCACGTCGTTCCGTAGAGGGTGTTCCCGGAAATCGCCAACCCGGCCGTTGGCTGCGACCCATCGCTGCCGAAGAAGACCTTGATGGCCGAGTAGCCAGTACCGTTCGTATTCACTTTGAACACCGCTCCTTTTTCCAGTTCACCGGTGGACGTCGTGCCGTAAAGCATGCCGTCCGGACCCTGGATTAACTGACCGAGCGGCCCAGTGCCGGTCAGGTTCGTTTGGAGGCCGAAATTATGGAGCACTGTGAACGACGTGAGCGGCTGACTGGACACGGACAGAAACGCCACGCTGCTCGTGACACTGCCGGAGCTGTTCGCGACGATGACCGAATATTCTCCCTGATTCGCAAAGTCGGCATTGGCCAACGCGAACAGGCTGTTGGTCGCCCCGGCAATGCCCGACCCGTTGAACCGCCATTGGTAAGTGAAGGGCGACCCGCCCACGGTGTAAGCGCCGACGGAAAAATTCGCCGCCGCGCCCCGGATCGCCGCCTGGCCCGCTGGCTGGTTGGTGATGATGGGCCCGTCAATGACCGTGAGGTTGGCAACGCTGCTGGTGATGGAGCCAGAGCCATCCGTAACGACCACGGTGTATCCGGCCACATCTGCATAAACCACATTGGTAATCGTCAACGTGGCGGTGGCCACGCCGGACACATTGCCGCCATTCGTCAGGATTGCGCTGTTCTTGAACCATTGGTAGCTCAAGGCGGAGCCGCCGGGCGCAATCGCGTTCACTGAAAGATCCGCCGTGCCCCCGACGTATCGCCACAAGTCGTACGGGCCGGCGATGATTTGCGGAGGATCATAAACCAACAGCGTGGCCACACTGCTGGTCACCGCGCCATAGACATTGGTAATTACCACCGTGAAGCCGCCGTTATCAACTATCCCCGCGAGGAAATATAAGTTGCTGGATGTGACGCCCGAGTAATGCAAGCCATTGGTGATGGCTACGCCATCCTTGCGCCACTGGTAGCTCAACGGCGTGCCGTCAAGGGTGACCGCCCCGACGCTGAAATTGACGGACTGTCCGCCATTGGCATAAGTGTTCACGGGCAACGATGTAGTGATGTAGGGAACATCGAGGACGGCCAGCACCGCCACGCTACTCGTCGCGCTGCCGTAAATGTTGGTGATGATGACTTGATAATTGCCCGCATTGGTCAAGCGGGCGTTGGTGATGGTGAGCGCGCTGTTCGTTGCGCCAACGAGGTTCGTGCCGTAGCGCAGCCATTGATAAAAGAACGGTTGAGGGCCATCTGCCACAACTGCGAAGGTGGCATTGCTGCTGACCAAAACCGGCTGGTTCGTCGGCTGCGTGGTGATGGATGGCGCGCTCACCACCGTGACGGTCGCCTGAGCGCTCATGGTCGCCCCAAACGTATCCGTTACCTTCAAAACAATCGTGTGTGCGCCGAGGCCCAGGCCATAGCTCGTCATCTGAGCCGGGCTGACGACATTGGCCGGACTTGATGCACTCACATCGTAGGCGCCATTGTTGTCCAGGTCCCAGGCATAACTGACAATGGCGTCGCCGCAGGCCGCATTCGGATCGGAGGATCCGGCACCGGACAAGTTCAAGGAATTGCCCAGCAGAACCGTGTAGGGTCCGCCGGCGTCCGCCACGGGTGGCAGATTGCCTTGAGTGACATTCACAGTCACCGTGGTCGTGGCCGTTTTGGATGGCGTGTTGTCATCCGTGACCGTTAACGACACGCTGTAGCTGCCGAACGCGGCGAAAGCGTGATTGGTTGTGACACCCGTCACCGCCGGACTGCCATCGCCAAAGTTCCAGAGGTAGTTGGTGATGCTCCGGCCCGGCCCCGTGTGGCTGGAACTGGACGCATCAAAACTGACGACCTGGCTGCACGCCGCCGGATTCGGATTGGCGGTGAAACTGGCGACCGGCTGGTTGTTGTTGAGCGACCAGGTGGTCGTGGCGGTGGAGGACGCACCGTAGGAATCCGTCACGCGCAACTTGATCGTTCGCGTTGCCGGTGTGGTCAGACTCAACCCCGTCAGCGTGGCCCAACTCACCGTCGGCGTCGGCGAACCGCCCGTCACATCATACGTGCCGTTGTCATCCAAATCCCACTCGTAGCTCACGATGACATCTCCCGAGGCCGCGTCCGCATCGGTGGAGGCGCTGCCATTGAGGTTAAGCGCTGCACCCACTTCCGAAACATACGGCCCGCCGACATTCGCGACCGGGGACTGGTTGTTACCGGCGCCTTGGATGGCGAAGTCGTAGGGAGTTTCGTCACCGTCATCGTTGGTGATGCTGAGGGTGGCCGTGCGCAACCAAGGGGCGCCAGGATCGAAGCTGACTTGGAAGGTGGTGCTGCTCCCGGCGACGACTGGCGAGGTGGGTTGGGCTGTCACCGTGAAATCCGCCGCATGCGCGCCGCTCACCACCACAATCGGTGTGCCCGTCAGGTTCAGGGCCACGGGGCCGGTGTTGGTGATCGTGAAGGTGCGTGTGACAGTGCCGCCAGTCAGCGCGGTGCTGCCGAAGTCTGTGTGGTCGGCTGTGCCCGGAGTGATGTCTCCATCGGTGATGGTGACGCTGTTGCCAGTGACATTGAGGTCAGGAAGGCCAAGACCGGCGAAGACATACGCCGCGCCGGCACTGCTCGCACTCTCATCGGGCGTGCTGTTCACACCCG
>CAYWMD010000004.1:0-199521 GCA_964458575.1 uncultured Bifidobacteriaceae bacterium
GGGTGAGGGAGAGTCTTGCGATGAAGGGACAAGTGGCTTTTTCTGAGATGCGTACGAATGGGCGAAACGCCCGCGCCACCACCTCTGGAATCCCCCCGCGAAATTGTAATTGCCCGCACCGCCGCTTTCCCCTAACAGTCAGGCAAAACTTAACGAAAGGTTTTTATGGCAATAGGACTTGGAACTTTGGTGCTGATCGGTCTGGTCGTGGTCGCCGTGATCGCCGTGGCGATCATCGCCGGCATGTACAACAAGCTCGTCGCCCTGCGCAATCGCTTCAAGAACGCGTGGGCGCAGATTGACGTGCAACTCAAGCGCCGCTATGACCTGATTCCCAACCTTGTCGAAACCGCCAAGGGCTACATCAAACACGAGCGCGGCACGCTGGAAGCCGTTATCGCCGCGCGCAATGCCGCGTCCTCGGCCAACACCCGCGTCGCCGCCGACCCGGCCAATCCCGAGGCGATGAAACAACTCATCGCGGCGGAAGGAACGCTTGCCGGGTCGTTGGGACGATTGTTCGCCTTGTCGGAGGCGTATCCCGACCTTAAGGCAAACACCACGATGATGAGCCTGATGGAGGAACTGACCTCGACGGAAAACAAGGTTTCCTTCGCGCGTCAGGCGTACAACGACAGCGTGATGGCCTACAACACCCAACGGGAAGTTTTTCCGAGCAACATCATCGCCGGCATGTTCAACTTCGGTCCGGCCGAGTTGTTCGCGATAGACAAGCCAGAGCAGCGCGAAGCGCCGAAGGTGCAGTTTTGAAGGCAATACTCGAAACCTGTCGCCACGGGATTCTATGGGCGCCTTCAAACAACTGCTTGCTGCGTTGATAATCGGCCTTGCGATCGCGGCACCAGTGCGAGGACTGGCGCAATCGGATGCTGCTCGTCTGGTGGAATTGGAACGGCGCGTGACGCAGGCTGAACAGCGGGCGGCACAGGCCGAACACCGGGCAGCGGATCGGAGTGTCGCGGGCGTTTCCGTTTTCGTATGCGCCGCGTTCTGTGCGTTGTGGGCGCAGCAGACCGGACGCAACGCCTGGCTGTGGTTCTTTCTCGGACTGTTCTTTACGGTCATCACCCTGCTGGTGTTGCTCTACAAGAACTCATGCGACAAGCGCAGAAGGGCTGGGGTGTGAAGATCAAATCCAAACCAAGCGAGGCGACCAAGTTCCAGTTTTAATGGACTTCCGGCAGCATGCCGGCCAGACCCGCTCAACGGCGCGCATTGACCATGAATCCGCGTGGAAAAACCATACGAGACATCCGGTTTCAGAGGCGACTCGGTAAAGGCTTGCTGGTGGCGGGTGTCCTGGCCGTTGCCGTGGGCAGCTTTGCCTTCGCCCAGTCGCGGCGGTTTTATGCTTCCGCCCTCCGTGCCCCGGGCAAAATCGTCGAGGTGGAGCGACGGCAATTCCGCAAAGACGTGACTTACTATCCGGTTTTCTCGTTTGTGGACCAGGCCGGGGCGTCACACGTTGTGCATGCGAAATGGGGCTATCCGGCAAACTGGTGGGGACTCGCCCGCCAAAATGCCGTTGGCGATGCCGTCGAAGTGATCTACCCCGCCAATGATCCCGAGAGCGCCAGGCTTAACAATTTCCTGTCCGTTTGGGGCTGGACGTTCCTTTTCGGCGGGGGCGGAATGCTGTTGACCGTCGCCGGTATCGTCCTGTGGCGCGGGGCAGTCACTTGGATGCGCGAATCAGTTTCATGACAAAATCAATTCACCAAAGCAATGCGCTCCCTCGTCTGGCATATCCTCACATTTGGCATCCCGCTTTTGGGCTTCGCCATCTGCACCGGTGGCGGCGTCTTTGTGTACCGGCGGACAAAGCAGCAGCGCATCGGGCGCGGCATGGCTGCGCTGGCTTATCTGATCGCCACCGCGCTTCCAGTGGTTTCCGCCATTATGGTCATGAAGCTGGGCAACTACCTGGCAAGCAGTCACCAGGTTTTCCTGTTCGCGGGCGAGGATTCCTGGGCCTTGTTCACATTCATGATCTGCTACTTTTGGCTCGCGGTCATTTCCAATTTGGTGCTATGGATGGCACTGACTTTATCCAGACGACGGCACAATGAAACCTCGATCATCTAATCCCAAGCTGACGCCATCAATCATCGCGTTTCCTTGTTTCGATGAGCCGCCTGATGGTCGTGGCCGAACAATACCCCGACCTCAACGCCAACCAGAACATGATGCAACTCACCGAGGAACTGACCTCGACGGAGAACAAAATCGGGTTCGCGCGCCAGGCTTACAACGACTCGGTGATGACCTACAACACGGCGCGGGAGAGTTTCCCGACCAACATCCTCGCCGGCATGTTCAACTTCGCGCCCGCCGAACTGTTCGTCGTGGACAAACCCGAGCAGAAGGAAGCGCCGAAGGTGCAATTTTAACGGAATTCAGCGCGTTGTCTCGTCGTAGGAAACACTGTTAATCACAACGGCCATCCGCATGAAACACGCTTCCCAAAAACCAAAAGGTTCGCAGATCAAAGCTCTGGAAGGATGCTATATCCAGGTCAGCCACACCGCGATTCGTTTCGTGCTCGAAGGCGGTAGATATAAATGGGGATCACGAGAGATTCATGACTTCGGCACATATACTGCGAATCAGCCGGACGAGTTTTCATGCATCGTTGAGCTAACTTCCGAGCTTTTGAAGGGTTCAATAAAACGATACAAGATGACCCGGCGCGGCAAGACCTATACGGTAAAACAGTTGCCGAACGGAGAGGAGAGTAAGTTTAAGCGAGACGATGGAAAGGTCTTCTTGGCCGAGTCATCTGTGGGTCCGCGAAGGGCGCAGCCCGCACCTACTGTCAGCGATGGAGGGCAAACGTGGAAACAAATTGAAGACGCGACGGCGGAAGTCGATTTTGATCTTACTGGCGAGTCTGTCATCAGGGCAGTTACGATTCCGCGCCCGCCCCGGTCGAAGATGCCCACCATTGTTCGTGTCACCCACTTGAATGTTTATGGCCCAGTTGATTCGGATGTATTTGTTCGGCTCGGCGACCCCAAAAAGCCTCTCAACGTGCAGGATTTTGACACCGTCTCGGACTGGCGGAAGGCTGAGTTAGTGGAAGACTTGTTGTGGTCCGATAAGCGAGAGGAGTGGGTCCTGAAATCCAAGGCCAGAGGCAACACGTCAGTTTGGAGTGGCACATACGAAGTGGAAATTCAGTTTCCGAAGGGCTATCAACAGATTGAGCTCAAGATTATCAGCCGGGTTCCAGCGGTTTGCTCAATCGTGCTCTCGAATTGGAAGGTTTATGTCAGATAGACGACACTGTGCGTCTAATGCTGGCGTTAACCGCTATCGCCTACTGTCGGTATGAGCATTGAAACTCGAGCCATGAATAGTCCCCTCTCATTAGCACCGTGCTTTCCGCCTTCGCGGCGCGACGGCGGCAGCCGGGTGTTGGCAGTCGAGAGATTGGAAAGCCGTTTCAACGGTTTACCGCCCGCGCGCAAGCCGTTCGGTGGCGAACGTAGCGCAGGTTTCCAAATGCTCGGTCGAATCCATCTTCGCGTCGCGAAGCGACAAGGGAAATTAGCCAGCCACGAAGTGGCTGGACTTTCGCACCCCATTGGAATTCCGTCCCGGAGGGACGGTGGAATTCCGCGGCGTGTTCGTTTGCCGATTGTTTCCCTCGTCCCGCCGGGACGAAGGGGATCCTTTGCGCCCCGATCCCAGCCACTTCGTGGCTGGCTAATTTCCGGTTGTGCCTTCGGCACAAAATCACCCGCTGGTTTCTACAAGGCAACTTGGAAGTCCACGCTCCGTGGGAAATGAATTGGCAATGGACTTTTTTGAGAGACAAGACAAAGCCCGCAAGAACACGAAGCTACTCGTCGTTTACTTCGTGCTCGCCGTCGTGTGCATCATCGCGGCGGTTTATCTGGCGTGCCTGGTGATTTTTGGCGCGGCGGCCAGCCAGCATCATCATCCCTACGGCGAGCCGGCGCGGTTCGCGCTTTGGAATTCCGAAATTTTCTTTTACTCCGCGATGGGCACGCTGGCCGTGATCGTTTGCGGCAGCCTTTATCAGATTTCCGCGTTGTCCGCCGGCGGCAGCGCCGTGGCCGAATCGCTCGGCGGACGGCCCGTCGAGCCGGGCACCGCCAACCCGCACGAGCGCAAACTGCTCAACGTCGTCGAGGAAATGTCCATCGCTTCCGGCGTCCCCATGCCCAAGGTCTATGTCATGGACGACGAGAGCGGCATCAACGCCTTCGCCGCCGGTTTCTCGACGAGCGACGCCGTGGTGGCCGTCACGCGCGGTTGCATGGAACGGCTCACGCGCGACGAATTGCAAGGCGTCATCGGCCACGAGTTCAGCCACATTCTCAACGGCGACATGCGGCTCAACATCCGTCTCATGGGAATCATTTTCGGCATCATCTGCCTGGCCACCATCGGGCGGATTTTGCTGCGAACGCGTGGACGCAAAAATCCGCTGCCGTTGCTCGGCCTCGCCCTCATTCTCATCGGCGGGCTGGGCGTATTCTTTGGCCGCCTGATTCAAGCTGCCGTCAGCCGCCAGCGCGAGTTTCTCGCCGACGCTTCGTCCGTGCAATTCACGCGCAATCCCGCCGGACTCTCCGGCGCGCTGCAAAAAATCGGCGCGGTCGGTTCGCAACTCGAATCCGAACGCGCCGCCGATGCCTGCCACATGTTTTTCGGCAACGGCTTGCGGAGTTCGTTGTTCTCCTTGTTCGCCACGCATCCGCCGATCGAGGATCGCATCCGCGCTATTGATCCCGCGTGGGATGGGAGGTTCAAGGAAGTCAAAATTGAAAGTGACGAGGCAGCCATTGAGGAAGTTTTGGGAAGGTCGCGCCGGGTGCAAGCTTCACCGCCGATCCCATTTCCCGCCGGCCTGGCGGCGGGCCTCGCGCCGACGGTGGTTCGCGCACAAACGGTTTTGCCCAACCTCGGCACGCCGACGCCGATGCACCTGCGTTACGCCGAGCAATTGCGCAATTCGTTCTCGGAACACCTGCGCGCCGCCACGCGCGAGCCGCTGTCCGCCCAGGCACTCGTGTTCGCCATGCTCCTGAGCGATGACGCCGCTTTGCGCGAGAAACAGCTTGAAGAGCTCGGGAAACAAATGGGCGGGGCGACGCGAGAGAAAGCCGCCGCCTTGCAACCGGAGGTCGCTCCGCTCGCGGCCCGCGCGCGGTTGCCGTTGGTGAACCTCATCCTGCCGGCGTTGCGCCAGCTCAAACCGGACGAGCTTCAGCGGTTGCGCGATTCGGTTCGCTGGCTGGTCGAGAGTGACGAGCAGATCGAGCTGTTCGAGTTCATGCTGTTGAAGATTCTCCAGCGCAATCTCGCGCCGCAAGCGGATCGCCGGCAGATCATTCAGTTTTACAGCATGAAGCCGCTCGCGCCCGATGCCGCCGTGCTGCTGTCCGCCCTGGCCAACCTCAGCAGTGCCGACACCGCAGAAGTCGCCAAGGCCTTTGAAGCCGGCGCGCCGTATTTGCGGGCCGGCGAGGTGGACGTCACTTTGATGCCGCGCAACGAGTGCGGCATGGAGCAAATCAGTGCCGCGCTGGACCGTCTCGCGCTCGCCGTGCCGCAGATCAAGAAGAACGTGCTCGAAGCCAGCGTGCGCGTTGTGGGTGCCGACGGTGTGATTCAGGAGCGTGAAGCTGAATTGCTCCGCGCGATTGCCGAGACGCTGGATTGCCCCATCCCGCCGTTTGTGGAGATGGAATGAACGGAACTGCCCTCACCCTGGCCCTCTCCCATCCGATGGGAGAGGGGACAGCAATGGTCAGCTTGCGAGATTTCAATGCCGGTTGGATTCGGCGGACGTTCGGGGCAGTTCGACGAAAGAATGCAAACGCGAGGACAGCCTTGGAGCGCTCGAACTTTCCGAAGACGTTCGTCTGCTCTCCCTCTCCCGTCGGACGGGAGAGGGTTGGGGTGAGGGTTGGTGTTTTGGCTCCAACCTGCGCATTCTTGCTAACAAGCATCACTTTCTCCGCAGCCGATTTACGTTCCATCCCCCAAGACCTGCACACGCCGCCCATGACCTCCGGCGAGCCTGCTGCGGGGAAAAGAGTCAAGGCCGTGACGACCGGTTACGAATCCACCGACGTTTATCACGCACTCTACCTGCCGACGAATTGGAAACCGGGCGAACGACATCCGGTCATCGTGGAATATCCCGGCAATGGGCCGTTCACCAACCGGCTCGGCGACTTCAGCGCTGGGACGGTTGAGGGTTGCAATCTCGGCTACGGAATTTCAGGCGGAAAGAATTTCATCTGGGTTTGCCTGCCATTCGTGGCAGTGAGAGACGGCACCAAGAGCAACACACGAAAATGGTGGGGCGACCCAACTGAAACTGTCGCCTACTGCAAGCGCACCGTGCGCGAAGTCTGCCAGCGCTTCGGCGGCGACACGAACGCCGTGATCCTCGCCGGCTTTTCGCGTGGCGCGATTGCGGGCAATTACATCGGCCTGCGCAACGATGAGATCGCTTCGCTGTGGCGCGCGTTTGTTCTCCACAGCCATTACGACGGCGTGCGCACGAACTGGCCCTACGCCGATGCGGATCGTGCGTCGGCCTTGTCCCGGCTCAGCAGATTGCAAGGCCGACCACAATTCCTCAGCCAGGAAAACTCGGTCGAAGACATCAGGATTTACCTGGAACAAACGGGTGTGAAAGCTCCGTTTACTTTTCAGGTGTTGAGCTTTCCGAATCACTGCGACGACTGGGTGCTGCGCGACTGGCCGGAGCGAGCAAAGTTACGGGCGTGGTTGAAGTCAGTGTTGAAGGAGTATCCCGGGCTTTCCGATTGAAACACGCGGCTGGGAAGCCGCGTTAACCGGCAGCCAAGGATGGCCGCCGCTACGGTGGAGGCACGCTTCCCAGCGTGCCGGTGACTGCGGCATCCTTGCCGCGAGTCAGACTGGACAAACGCGCTGCGGCCCTTCAATTTCAAGCCACAATCTGCGACGATTATGAACCGACGAAACTTTCTCACCTCCGCCGGACTTGCCACCGCTTACTCAGTTTTCGTGCGCGCCGATGGCCTGGCCGAAACCCCACCCACGCGCGAAGAGATTTCCAAAGCGTTCGATAACATTGCTCCGCCATCACCGTCCGCATCCCGGTTTGCCGGCGAACCGCACATGACGCTGGTGGATCTGAGTTGCGACGTGTTCGTGGCAGGGGGCGGGATGGCCGGCGTTTGCGCCGCCGTGGCAGCCGCGCGGCAGGGCGCGAAGGTGGTTCTCGTGCAGGACCGCTCGCGACTGGGCGGCAACGCATCCAGCGAAGTCAAAATGCACATTGTGGGCGCGGATTGCAGCGGCGGCCGGCCGGGCTGGCGCGAGAGCGGGTTGATTGAGGAATTCCGGCTCGACGACGCGGTGAACAATCCGCATCGCAGTTTCGAGTATTGGGACTTGTTGCTTTACGACAAGGTGAAGAGCCAGCCGAACATCACACTGATTCTCGACAGCGCCGTGTTTGCCGCCGAAACGCAGGACGGGGAAATCCAGCGCGTGATGGTGCGCTGCGACAAGACGGAACATCTCTACCGCATCAAAGCCAAGCTGTATCTGGATTGCACGGGCGATTGCCGGCTGGGGCTGGAGGCGGGCGCGGAAATGCGCACCGGCCGCGAGGCGAAAAGCGAATTCAACGAATCGCTCGCGCTCGATCAGGCGGATAACCAGACGCTCGGGTCCAGCATCCTGTTTACCGCACGGGATTACGGGAAGCCCATCCCCTTCACACCGCCGAAGTGGGCGCGCAAAGTCACGAAGGCCCAACTCGTGTTTCGCGGCGTCGGCTCCTGGGAGTACGGCTACTGGTGGATCGAATGGGGCGGGCAGATTGACACGATTCGTGACAACGAACGCATCCGTTTCGAGTTGCTGGCCATCCTCATGGGCGTTTGGGACTACATCAAAAACTCCGGCGACAAGCCCACGAGCGCGAACTGGGGCATGGATTGGGTAGGCATGATCCCCGGCAAGCGCGGTTCGCGCCGCATCTTGGGTGACCACATTCTCACGCAGGGCGACCTCGAAGCCGGGGGGGCTAAGTTCGACGATGCCGTGGCCATCGGCGGCTGGCCGATGGATGATCATCCGCCCAGCGGCTTCGACAAATGGGACGAGAAGCCGAATCGAAATCTGCGCACGGCCGAACCTTACAGCATTCCGCTGCGCGCGCTGTACAGCCGGAACATCCGCAACCTGATGATGGCCGGGCGCAACATCAGCGCCACACACGCGGCCTTCACCTCCGCTCGCGTGATGGCCACGTGCAGTGTCATCGGTCAGGCGGCGGGAACGGCGGCGGCCGTTTGCGCCCAGACCGGCATCACCCCGCGCCAGCTTTATCAGGACAAGGCGCGGCTCGCGGAGTTGCAGCAAATCCTGCTGCGCAACGACCAAACCATCCTGCGCCTGCGTAATAGCGACCCGAAGGACCTGGCCCGCAAAGCCGAGGCGACCGCGTCCGACGAACAGCCGGGAGCGGACGCGGATCATGTCATCAACGGCTACCTGCGCGATCTGCCCAAGCAGACGGACAACATTTGGATGGGCAAGATGTCGGCGGACGGCGCGTGGGTGGAACTCACCTGGGCGAAGCCGCAAAAGCTCAGCCAGGTTCAAATCACGTTTGACAGCGGCTTTATCCGCGCACTTACGCTCACCGCCCAGAATAACTTCAATGAGCGAATCATCCGCGCGCCGCAGCCCGAGACCGTCCGCGACTACGAATTGATCGGCACGGACGCCGCGGGCCAGCAACATTCGCTGGCGAAGGTGACGGGAAATCATCAGCGGGTGAACCACCACAACTTTGCGCCGGTCGAAGCGAAATCGCTGCGATTGAAAATTACTGCCACCAACGGCGCGGACACGGCGCGGGTTTATGAGATCCGGTGTTATGCGTGAAGGGTTCGGATGGAATCAGGCCGCGAAGCAAATCACCCGCACCTTGACCCGCTACCATCAGCCGGGAGAGAGCCGGGGGGAACATAATTTATGCAAACAAAGTTCTTTCTCTCGCTTGTGGTCGCTCTCGGCTTCATCGCTTCGGCCACGGGAGATGATTCCATGACTCAAAAGGTAAAAACACCCGCGAAGAAGAAATTTCATCTCTACCTGCTGATGGGCCAGTCGAACATGGCCGGGCGCGGCAAGGTTGAGGCAGCAGACCAAATCCCGAATCCGCGCGTGCTGACCTTCACCACCAATGGTACGTGGTGCGTCGCGGTTGACCCCATCACCTGGGACAAGCCAACCATCGCCGGGGTTGGGCCGGGCGTGCCTTTTGGCAAAGCAATGGCCGAGGCAAATCCCAAGTTGACGATTGGCCTCGTGCCCTGCGCCGTCGGCGGCACGCCGTTGAGCCGTTGGGAGAAGGGCGGGGATTTGTATTCCAACGCGGTGTTCCGCGCGAAGCTGGCGATGAAGCACGGCACGCTCAAAGGCATTCTCTGGCATCAGGGTGAAAGCGACAGCAAACCCGGGCTGGCTGAAACCTACGGCGACCGGCTCGCGCAGATGATTCGGGACATTCGCGCCGAGTTGCAATCGCCGAGGCTACCGTTTGTGGTGGGGCAGCTCGGCGAATTTCTTTACACACGCAAGACCAACAACGTCCCCGAAGCGAAATTGGTGAACGAAACACTGGCGAAGCTTCGCGAGCGCGTTGCGCATACCGGGTGCGCGGTCTCGGACGGCCTCACCCACCAAGGTGACCAGGTCCATTTCGACACCGCCGCGCAACGTGAACTCGGACGGAGGTTCGCCGCCGAGATGATCCGGCTTCAGCACGACGACGGTCACCGGCAGTAATGGGATTTTAGCTTCGCACTTTTCACGGGCGGCATTTTTTGCCGAACCCACCGCTTCAGCCGGTCAATTTTGGAATGACCGTTGCTAAATACTGTGCGGACATGAGCAACCAAGGCTATCACCGGCAATTTTGGCCAGCAATCGGACGTTGCTCCGTCCGCGGTAAAAAATAAATGGACACTAACGGAAAAGGCGCCCTTGACCAAGTGTTGGGCACGATGATTCGCAGCCACGAAGGCGTTTCGGATCTGCTTTTCGTGGCCGGCAAACCGCCGCAAGTCGAAGCGCACGGGAGGCTGACCCCTGTCACGGTTGATGCGACCGAAACTGCGCTCAATAGCGCGCGGATCGAAGGCCTGGCGCGAACCATCATGAACGGGAACGAGCGGCTCGCCAAAGACCTGACCACCGCCGGCTCGTGCGATTGCAGCTACACCCTGCCGGACGTTTGCCGTTTCCGCGTGAACATCTACCGGCAGAACGGGAACTACGCAATGGTCCTGCGCCGGCTGCAAACACAGATCCCGTCCATGGACAAGCTCAACATGGCGCCGGTGTTCCGCGAGGTCATCAAGGAAAAAACCGGCATCATCTTCGTCACGGGCGGCACGGGCAGCGGCAAGACCACCACGCTGGCCGCGATGTTGAATGAGATCAACCACACCAGCGAAGTCCACATCGTCACGCTGGAAGACCCGATTGAATTTCTCCATCCGCACATCAAGGCCACGTTCAGCCAGCGCGAGTTGGGCCGCGACTTTTTCGCGTTTCCCGAGGGGCTGCGCGCCGCGCTGCGCCAGGCGCCAAAAATTGTCTTCGTCGGTGAAATCCGCGACCGGGACACGATGGAAATCGCGTTGACCGCGGCCGAAACCGGCCACGTGGTTTACAGCACGTTGCACACAATCAGCGCCGGCCAGACGATCAATCGCGTGCTGGGCATGTTCACGCAGGAAGAGGAAAAGCAGGTGCGTGAACGGCTGGCGGAGACCTTGCGTTATGTCATCAGCCAGCGGCTGGCGCCCAAAGCCGGCGGCGGGCGCCTGCTCATCACGGAACTGATGGGCAGCAGCATGCGCACCCGCGAAGCCATCGCGCTAGGCGAAAGCGAGAACCGCCGGCTCATTGACATCATCGAGGCCGGCAACACCTCCGGCTGGCACAGCTTCGAACAATCATTGACGAGGGCGTTCGAGGAGGAGTTGCTCACCGAGGAGACGGCGTTGCTCTATTGCACGAACCGCAACCTGATGCGCCAGCGGATTGATGCCATCAAGAAGGCGCAGAACGAAGGGACGAAACATATCACTTTGAAGATGAAAGAGGTGCCCCTCCCACAACCGGCCGTGCCTCCACCGCTTCCGCCCGTGCTCAGCATGCCCAGCCACGCGACACCCGCCGCGGCCAAATTGCGATAATCGTCGCAACACGGCCGGCGGGGAGACCAGCAACGCACGCGGCCTCATCCGGATACCGGTCAGCCCTGAATGATCTGCTCCAGCTTCTGACCTTCGATGTCGGTGTTGATTTGCAACCAGAGCGGCAGGTGATCTGAAAGCTGGTAGGTGAACTTCTCCTTCGTCATGCCCCCGGGAAACAACTGTTTGATCCCGGCCTCGTTCACGTAAAAATCCAGCACCCCGCCGGCGTTGGTGAAATGCTCCGGGTAAATCGGCTGATGCAATATCTGATCGTAACGTTTGTCCTTTTCCAGGTTGCTGCCGAACTGGACGCCGACCAGCGCCTTGGGAATTTGCAGTCCATGTTTGGTGATGGCCTTGAACAAGGCATCCGTCCGCGATGGAATGTTGAAATCGCCCATCACGATCAGGTCCTTGTCCTCGCTGGATTTCTCGAGTCGCTTGGCTTCAATCCAATCCGCGAGTAGTTCAAGTTCCTGCCGCCGCGCCGCGGTGCCGTCACCCCAGCGGACGTGCGTGGTGAGCACGATGAAATCAAAGCTGCCGGACTTAAACGACGCCAGGTAAGGCGCCCGCCAGAATGATTTCTCCGGGAGGTACTCGAAACCCTTTTTCGTCCGCGGCTCATTTGCCTCGGCGGCGAGACCATTGAAGGTGACGGCGCGCTTGTCGTAAATGAATCCGAGCCGCTCGCGATTGCCGCCGGCGTCGGGAATCATGTCCGAATAAACCGCCCGCCAATACGGTCCGAGCACCTTCAACACGCGACCGAGGTCCGTAAGATTGTCCCGCAACTCGACGAGGCCAATGAGATCGAACTGGCCCAGAATCTCCGCCAGGTAATGGATCGCCGCCTCGCTGCGACGCGCCTTCCCGAACTCGCGGATGTTCCAGCAGGCGAGGTTCAGCGTTTCATCAATTTTCGAGGATGGAATTTTTGCGGCGGCGATGCGTTGCTTGAGGGCAAGCAGGCCGGCGGCGATTTCCTTGGAGACTTTTCCGTGGTGCATGGTTGTGGGTAGTGACGCCGTGGACAGTAGCAACCCTCGTGGTGGGCACAAGTTTTGTCCAAGCCTCCGTGGCCGGCTGGCGACTTGGAGTTTGGACCTGGAGTTTCTTTTGAACTTTGACTTAGAGATTTTCCCGACGCACTTCTGGCTTGCCAAGGCCCGCGGCACACGGCAACGTTTCCGGGCAGTTTGGGCGCGGTTAGCTCAGTGGTAGAGCACTTCCTTGACACGGAAGGGGTCAGAGGTTCGAACCCTCTATCGCGCACCATCCCCACTATTTCAATCTTCCGTCGACACCAGCGTCACCTTGCCGTCGAAATCGGTCGTGAGCACCTCCTTGGCGTTCAACGGCGCCACCGTGTTCATCATGCCCACCCCGGTTTTGTGCTGCCACCGGAGCACCCCCGTCCTGCCATCCATGGCCGTCAACAAACTGTTCTTTGTCCCATAAAACAACACGCCGTCGCGCTCAACCAGCATCGCGGAATTGATGTCGTAACCGAACCCGGCGTTGAGTTCCCACAGTTTTTCCGGCGCGTTGGCCGCCGTGGAAAACGCGCAAATCAAATCGTTCAATTCGCGGATGTAAAGTCGTTCGCCGTCGGCGGAAATTCCGATGGACTCACGCACGCCATAATTACCCGTGCGCCACACGGCTTGCCCGGTCTTCGCGTCAATTGCCGTCATGCGGCGATCCGGTGCGACAATGAACACCTTGCCGTGCGCGGCCACCGGCCAGCAGGCCGCCGGAGAAAAAAGAATGCTGGGCCGGTCGCTCTTCCATTCCCAGAGGCGCGTGCCGCTCTTCCCGTCGAGCGCGTAAAGATGCTCATCCCAGGCGCCGAAAATCACCCGGCCATCCTGAACCAGCGGGCGGGTTTCCACAAAGCCCCGCACACCGTCGGACTCCCAGCGCAACTTCCCGTTCGCCAGCTTCAGCGCGCGGAATTTGCCCTCGCTGGACCCGATGTAAACCGTGTCCTTCACGATGCGCGGCGAAGCAACGATAGCCCGGGCGGTTTGGTAACGCCAGCGCTCCTTGCCGGTCGCGGCGTCGAGCGCGTAAACGTTGCCGTCAGCGGAGGCGAACACCACCCGGCCGGCCGCAGCGTCCGGTGTCGAATAAACCGGCCCTTGCGTCTTGAACCGCCACCGCACCTTGCCGGAATCGAGCGCGAGGCCATACACCGCGCCGGACGCGTCACCCACGATGGCGGTCTGCTTCCAGATGACCGGTGTCGCGGCAATGGTCCAGCCCGTGTCAAACTGCCAGCGCTCGCGGACCCGGGGAAAGCGCGCGTTCACCGAAAAATCCGGGCGCGGATATTGATTCGTGTCCGCGGCGTAGTCGTGCTGTTCGAGTGCCACCGTGTGCCACGCCGGTTGGGCAAGCCCGCCGGGGTTGTGCTCGGTGAAGGTCATGTTACCGCCCCGAACTTCGACCACGTTGAATCCGCCCACGGGACGGCGGGCGCGGAGATTGGAACGGCCCAGGACGCCGGGCACGCCCTCGAACACGTATTTCTTGTTCGCGTGTTCGTGGCCGCAGAGGACGACCTGGGTGTTGTATCGCTTGAGCAGGTCGAGCACAACGAACCAGTTGGCGATTTTGTCATTGAGCGGATAATGCGTAACAAAAATGATGGGCTGCTGCTGGTCACGCAGGTTCGCCAGAGTGGTTTGGAGCCAGTGCACATCCTGGGGCGACCAGTGGCCGTCGGCCATTTGCATCAACGGCCCTTGATGGATGCCAAGAAAGAGATAACCCCCGTATTCGAACTCAAGCCGCTCCGCACCAAACAATCGTGTAAAATCCGTCGCGCCCGACTCGGACCATCGGCAATCGTGATTGCCGGGCAGGACGTGGCATGGAACTTTGAGTTCGGAGAGAATTTGTTTTGCCTGGCGCAATTGCTCCCGCGAACCAAATTCGGTCACATCGCCCGAGACAATGACGAAGCTCAAGTTGGACATCGCATTGATATCCCGGACACTCGCGCGCAAATCCTCGGCGGCGGTTGCCGAACCGACGTGAGTATCACTCAACCAGGCAAAGCGGAAGGAGGGTGATTCCGCCAGCGTGGGAGGCGACCACAGCGCCAGCGCTGCCAGCAACAATGAACCGAGGAAACGGAGCATGAAGAAGGGACGTGATGCGCGTGGTTTTATTCGTTTGGTTGGAGGCCGGACTCGGCTGTCGGTCTTGGAAATAGCTCACACTCTTACAGGCCGCGCACTGGACCCCGTATTCTTCACCCGTTTTTGTTCGCCGAGGATAAAAACATGTGCATAAGTTGACACTTGCAGGGAGGCCGCTTAACTACAACCTTATAGGCAGGTTTCAATGAAGCAGAAAGGTACCAATGTGAAAAGTGAAACCCGAAAACCCACTCACCGGTTTATGAAGAAAATCTTTCTCAACATCTTCGCGCTAAGCCTCGCCTCGGTGATGGCCTTAGCCCAGGGCACCGTGAACTTCCAGTCCGCAAACGCAAATGCCTATGTCGGGATTGGAACGATTACCCCGACTCCGGTGGGAGCGGGCTTTTTGGCAGCCTTTTATGGTGGCCCTGCGGGAGCGCCTGAATACGTCCTGGTACAACTCGGCGCCACGGCTCCAGTAACTGCTGGCAGTGGACTCGTTATCGGCGGAGGTACGAGGACGAACGCATTTGTGGCCGGAGGTGCGATCGGAGCCTTCCAAGTTCGCGCTTGGATGAGCACCAACGGCGCCACTTGGGAAGCTGCCGTCACCGACGGTAAGCATGGTTACGCCGGCAAGACACCGGTGTTCAACAACCCAACGGGTAATCCCGCTGCAAGTCCTCCCGGAACACCAGCATTTCTGACAGGATGGGTCACGCCTTTGATCGTTACTCCTTATCCAATTCCCGAACCTTCCTCCTGTGCATTGGTCGGACCGGCATCTGTCATGTTGTTTGTATTGCGGGCCAAGTGGAGGAAACAATCCTTGCCTTTGAGTGTTCCAAATGAAGGACGAATCTTTCATCCAGATCAGCAAGGTTTACCAACCATTCACAACCTATGAAAAGAATCCTGCTGGCCACACTCGCATTTGGCTGTGCTGGTGCAATAGCCTTGGCTCAGGGCACGGTCAACTTCCAATCCGCCAGCACGAGCGCCGTGGTTGAATACTACTATTATCATCCCGTTCAACCAGCGTCGGCTCCAGTGGGACAGGGCTTTTCAGCTGCGCTTTATGGTGGTGTTTTGGGAGCTTCCGAGTGGCAAATGTCCCAACTCGGCGGCCCGGTTCCCGTGACCGCTGGCAGCGGGCTTATCATTGGCGGTGGCACGCGAACGAACGCGTTTGTGGCAGGTGGTGCACCGGCAACGTTCCAAGTGCGCGCATGGTACGGGCCGTATGCCAGTTACGAACAGGCGTTGTTCGGGGAGTTTGCTTACCGGACAGGAAAAACCGCCGTATTCACGAATCCAACGGGCAATCCTGGCGCAATTCCGCCTGGATTACCAGCATTCCTGACCGGATGGAATTCGCCGCTGTTCATTTACGTTCCCGAACCCTCTGGTCTTACGCTGTTAGGACTAACGTCGCTCATATTCTTTGCGTTTCGGGCCAAGCGGAGGAAACAATCCTGGCTGCCAAGTGTTCTCTCTGGAGGACCAAGTTTTTCGAAAAGACCATTGCCATACCACTGACAAACCTATGAAAAGAAACCTCATCATCACGTTCGCACTGGGTTGTGCGGTAGCCACCGCCTTGGCCCAAGGCACGATCAACTTCCAGTCCGCCAGCACGAATGCCGTGGTTGTCTATGGTGGAGGCTGGGGAGGACCTCCGCCTCCGACTGGATACGGATCACCGGTGGGAGCAGGCTTCGTCGCTGCACTTTATGGCGGTGCGGCGGGAGCGCTGGAAGGTGCTCTGACACAGCTTGGCCCGATAGTTCCAGTGACCGCTGGCAGCGGCTTCATCATTGGTGGTGGCACTCGAACGAATCCTGCTGTGGCAGGTGGCGCGACCGGCGCCTTCCAAATTCGTGCTTGGAGTGGAGGTTTTGCCTCTTGGAACGAAGTCTTGATGTCAGGCGGCGGCACAAACATATGGGTTGGAAGAACGCCGGTGTTCAGCAACCCGACCGGCAACCCCACCGCTAGTCCTCCGGGAACGCCTGCCTTCCTCACCGGATGGAACACTCCTCTAATCGTCGTCAACTCTCCAGAACCGTCCGCGGGTTCGCTTTTCGCATTGTGCTTGGGTTCTTGGCTGTTATTTCGCGCAAGCAGGAAGAAGCAAACCTGTCTTTCAGGTGTTCGCCAGGGAGGACGAATTTATTAACCAGATCACAAAATCAATCAACCATTCACAACCTATGAAAAAAATTCTGCTCATCACATTCGCCCTCGCCTGCGCGGGAGCAACAGCCCTGGCGCAAGGCACGATCAACTTCCAATCTGCAAACGCAAACGCCTATGTCGCGTACTTCACCAGTTTGACTCCGGTCGGACCGGGATTCACAGCGGCACTCTATGGCGGGCCGGCAGGAGCGCTTGAAGGCCAGTTGTCCCAGCTAGGTTCTACAACTTCAGTAACCGCTGGTAGCGGTCTCATCATTGGCGGTGGCACCCGAACCAACCCATTTGTGGCGGGTGGGGCGACCGGCGCCTTTCAGGTTCGCGCTTGGAATAATGGCTACGCAACCTATGAAGCCGCCATATCGGGAGGAGCCCCGGGCACCATGCCTGGCAAAACGGCCGTCTTCAGCAATTCCACTGGCAATCCCGCGGCCAGCCCGCCGGGCACCCCTGCATTCCTGACGGGGTGGAATACGCCACTGCTCGTAGGAATA
This sequence comes from uncultured Bifidobacteriaceae bacterium, assembly GCA_964458575.1. Taxonomy (GTDB): domain Bacteria; phylum Verrucomicrobiota; class Verrucomicrobiia; order Limisphaerales; family JADLHS01; genus CAYWMD01. The sequence goes on from CAYWMD010000004.1 coordinate 17,122, forward strand.
CCAGAACCCTCCGGTCTTGCGCTGTTCGGACTGACGTCGGTCATCTTCCTTGTGTTTCAGGCCAGGCGGAAGAAACAAACCTAGCTTTCTAGTGATCTCCAGAGAGGATCAAGTTCCCAAACAGACCATTGATTAACCAGCTACTCACAAACCTATGAAGCAAATCCTGCTCTTCACATTCGCCCTCGCCTGTGCCGAAGCAACCGCCTTGGCGCAAGGTACGATCAACTTCCAATCCGCCAACGCAAACGCCTACGTCGCGTATACCTACGGAACCCCAGTCGGAGCGGGGTTTAAGGCAGCACTCTATGGCGGGCCAGCAGGGGCGCTTGAAGGCGGTTTGATTCAACTCGGTGACACGGCTCCCGTCACTGCTGGCACGGGATTCATCGTTGGAGGTGGCACCAGAACGAACCCAACGGTTGCCGGTGGCGCGACCGGAAGTTTCCAAGTTCGCGTATGGAATGGTACCGCTACCACTTGGGACGCGGCACTTGTTGGTATTGGCGGCACCACCGCTGCAGGCAAGACCGCTGTCTTCGGCAATCCGACGGGTGATCCCACCGCTACTCCACCTGGCGTGCCAGCGTTCCTGACGGGATGGAATACGCCACTGGTTTTGGTTCCCGAACCATCCGCCTTTGCGCTGTTTGGGTTTAGCTTGGTGATGTTGTGCTCGTTGGGGCGACGCAAGCCCAAGCGCACTTAAAGCAAAATTCCCGCAATCGTCGCCGTGAGGTAGGTGGCGAGCAAGCCGCCGATCATCGCGCGCACACCCAACCGGGCCATGTCGCCGCGGCGCTCCGGCGCGAGTGAGCCAATGCCGCCGACCTGGATGGCAATGCTCGCCACGTTGGCAAAGCCGCACAGCGCATACGTGGCGATCGTGTAGCTGCGCACATCCACACTCACCTTGTTCAACGACGTGTAGCCGATGAATTCGCTCAATACAATGCGCTGCCCGAGCACGCTGCCGATGGTCGCGCAGTCCTGCGACGGCACGCCCATCAACCACGCGAACGGCGCGTTGATCCAGCCGAGGAAGGCCTGCAAGGTCACCGGATGGGCCACGTTCAGTTGTTGCTGCGGCCAGACCAGCAGAAAATTCACCAGCGCCACCAGCGCAATGAACGCAATCAACATCGCAATGACATTGATCGAAAGCATCATCCCGTCGCTCGCGCCGCGGCACAACGCGTCCAAGCCGTTCACCGTGGTGCGCGGCGGGTCTTTGACCATGCCGCCGGCGGTTTCGCTGACCTCGGTTTCCGGCACGAGGATTTTTGAAATGAGCAACGCGGCGGGTGCGTTCAGAACGGAAGCGGTCAGGAGATGTCCGGCCACCTCGGGATGACCGGCCTGCGCGCCGAAGGTCGCATACACCGCGGCCACGCCGCCCGCGATGGTCGCCATGCCGCCGGTCATCATGCACAGCAGTTCGCTGCGCGTCATGCGCGGGATGTAGGGTTTGATCAGCAACGGCGCCTCGGTCTGGCCCATGAAAATGTTGGCCGCGGCGGACAAGGTTTCCGCGCCGCTCGTGCGCATGGCCTTGCGCATCACCCACGCCATCGCATGAACCACCTTTTGCAACACACCCCAGTGGTAGAGCACCGACGAGAGCATGGCCACGACGATGATCGTCCCCAAAATCAAAATCCCGAGCACCAACCCGTTCTCCGCACCGAACGCCTGGCCGATGAGTTCACCCCGGGCCAACGGACCGAAGACAAACTGGCTGCCTTCGTTGGCAAAGTCGGCGAGCTTGCGAATCGCCGCGCCGGTGAAATCGAAAATGGCGCGACCGGGGGCGGTCTTGAGAATCAGGATGGCAAAGATGAATTGCAAACCTAGCCCCCAGATCACGGTACGCCAGGGAAAGCGTTTACGATCCGAGGAAATCGCCCAGGCCAGCGCGATGAAAATCACCAGGCCGAACAGGGCGATCAGCTTGAGTTGCATGGCGCGGACGGTAGCGGGCTAACGTGCAGGAGTCGAGGGGCGAGTGACGAGGGCGTCGTTTAGGTGACCGGCTTTTTCCAGATCGGCACGACGCGTTTCATTTCGTCAATCAACCATTGGCACGCGGCAAACGCCTCTCCGCGATGCGGCGCGACCACTTCGACCCAGAGCGATGGCACGTTGACCTTGACCACACCGATGCGATGAACGAGCCGGACCGATTCAATCGGCCAGCGCTTTTCCATTTCGTCGAAGAGCAGGTTGAACTGGTGCTCCACCATTTTCTGAAACGCTTCGTATTCGATGGCGCGAATGGGTTTGCCTTGCTCCTCGCCGCGAACGACCCCGAGAAAGCAAACCACTGCGCCCATGCCGTGGGACAGGGGGCGTTGCGCCAACAACTCTGATTCGTTGATGGGGTTGAAAGTGATTACCAATTGCCGGGTCATGGCGTATGGCGGGTTGCGTGCTGCGTGAACAACAACGGCGCGTCAATCGTAAATCGCCAATCGTAAATCATAAATCCTCTAGCCGCCCTGCACCGGCGGGAACAGCGACACCTCGTCGCCGTCCTTCAGCGCGTAATCCCGCGGCTGGTAATCCACGCCCACGGCGATGAGGGTGGATTTCCTCATCGCCGCCAGTTTGGGAAAGCTCGCCATGAGTTGTTCGTGCAAGGCCCCAAGCGTGGCGCCCTCGGTCATCGAAACCACCGTTTCCCCGCAGCCGGTCAGGTCTTTGAAGTACGAAAAAAACTGTACGCGGATGGTCATGGCTCGACGGTTCAGAACAGTTTCGCAAAAATCTGCGTGTTGCGCAAACGCCCACGATGGTCCCGCGCGTCGTGCCGCAGAACCGCCTCCAACTTGAAACCCGCCCGCTTCGCCACCGCGGCGCTGCGCGTGTTACGCGCGTCCGTCCGGATTTCCAGCCGCCGCACGCGCAGGTGCCTTCGGGCAAATCGCACCAGCGCCCGGACGGCCTCCGTAGCGTAGCCTTGACCGGTTAATGGCGTGCGCACCCAATAGCCGATTTCGAACTTCGGAACGGTTCGATCACCCCGGACCAAGACGGCCGCGCCGATCAGCTCGCCGTTGGTTTTCCGCCGGGTCAGGAAAGGGAATTCCCGACGGGCGGCGAAGTCCCGGGCCGCTTTGCCGCAAAACACGCGGCTCTGCGCCAGGGTCGGCTTCCGTTTGGCCCAGGACATCCAGCGATGCAGTTCGCGAAATGACTCGAGCACCGCGTGGTTGACCTCGCGGGCATCCTTCGGGCGGAAGGGCTTGAGCGTGAGACGCGGGGTTTGAAGAAACTTGGGGATCCGGGACACAGCGGCTTCAGGATTCTGGCGATTGGTAGATTTCCGGTTTCAAAACCCCCACGAACGGCAGGTTGCGATATTTCTCGGCGTAATCCAGGCCGTAGCCGATCACAAAGACATTGGGAATGGGGAAACCGACATAGTCCGCTTTGGCTTTTTCAACGCGCCGTTCCGGTTTGTCGAGCAACACGCAGGTCTTGATCCGCCGCGGCTTGAGCGCGCGCAACTTGGCCAGCACGCGGTTCATGGTCTTGCCGGTGTCGAGAATATCGTCCACCAACAAAACGTCGCGACCGCGCACGTCCAGGCGCAGTTCCTTGGTGAACACCAGTTCGCCGGACTCTGTCCCCGCGCCGTAACTCGAAACGCCGATGAAATCCAATCGCAGCGGAAACGAGAGGTTGCGGATCAAATCGCCGAGGAACATGACCGTGCCGTTGAGCAGCGCCACCACGACCGTTTCGCGCCCGCGAAAATCGCGCTCGATGTCGCGGGCCATGGCCCGGATCCGCCGCGCAATCTCCTCTTCGCTAATCAAGATGCGATCCACGTCGTCCAGCCAGCGGGAGGGAACGCTCCCGGTGCGGGAACGGGGACGTGCGGGAGTTGATTTTTGCATGGGAGAATTTTAGCCCCTTGCGTTCGCTTGCCGAGAATTTTTTATTTCAAGGCGTCCCCTTCAGCACCCAACTCGCATCTCCCACCAGCTCCGCGAGCATTTCCGTCACGTTCGCCGCCCGGATGGGGAGATACTTTCCCGTGGCCTCGGCCAGTGATTGGCCCGCGGCATTCCGCATCGTGGCCTTGGCCTCAAAAATTCGGTTCTTGCGATTGGCGGTCAGTTCACTGGCGACAATGACCTCTTGGCCGGGCGGCGCCGGATTGAGAAACCGCACGTTGAATTCCGCGCAAACCGCGAATTGGCCCGTCTGGACCGCGCAGGCCCAGACCATGATTTCATCCAGCACGGTCGCAATCAGGCCGCCATGAACCACGCTTTTGAAGCCGATGTGCTCCGGTCGCGGGCGAAAGCGCGTTTGCACGATGCGCCCATCCGTCGCGAAGCGCAACTTGAGCCCCAGCGGGTTTGATTCGCCACAAACGAAACAGGAATGGGTATGGGGCAGTTCGCGCATGGGCTGGAGTAGGCCGCCAATCCGAATACGAGGCAAGAGATTTTCCTTTTGTCCGGCGCGTTGGAGTTCAAGCTTCGGCTTGCCGGGGACACGCCGAAGCGTGAACTCCGACACAAACGGCGATTTGATTAAAATCTCCGGCATTGGCGTCCAAAACACGTGGCTGAATCAGGTGCAACCCGTCCGCGCGTCAGCGTGGATGGCAAATTCTTCCGACGCGCCGCCGAGAAGTTCCATCTCAAAGGCGTGGCGTACGGCCCTTTTGCGCCCGACGCCGAAGGTGAACCGTTCGCGTCCCCGGAACAAACCGCCCGCGACTTCGCGCTCGCCCGGGAACTCGGCGCGAACCTGGTGCGCGTGTATCACGTCCCGCCCCCATGGTTTCTCGAGCTCGCTGCGCAACACGACCTGCTCCTGCTGATTGACATTCCCTGGAACAAACATCTCTGCTTCCTAGACTCCTCGGCCGACCGCGAGGGCGCGCGGGAAGCTGTCCGTAGCGCGGTCCGGAAATGTGCGCATCATCCGGCGGTGTTCGCCTTCAGTGTCGCCAACGAAATTCCGCCGGACGTCGTGCGCTGGAGCGGCGCGGCGAAAGTGGCGGACTTCATTGACGAACTCGTGCTCGAAGCCAAACGGGTGGACCCGGACTGCCTCTGCACGTTCACGAATTATCCGCCGACGGAATTTCTTCAGCCGCAGACGCTCGACTTCCTGTGCTTCAACGTCTATTTACACCGGCCGCGCGCGTTTCGGAATTATCTCGCCCGGTTGCAAATGATGGCCGACGCCAAGCCGCTGGTGCTGGGCGAATTTGGCATTGATTCGTTACGCGAGGGTGAACCAGCCAAGTGCGAAATGCTCGAATGGCAGATCGAATCCGCCTTCCGCGCCGGACTGGCGGGCGCGGTGGTGTTCAGCTTTACCGATGACTGGCATCGCGGCGGGCAGCCGGTGGACGATTGGAAAATGGGCCTCACCACGACCGCGCGCGAGCCGAAGGAATCATTTAGCGTCGTGCAAGCGAGTTTTACCGTCGCGCCCTACTTTCCGCTGCCGCAATATCCGAAAGTCTCCATCGTGGTCGCCAGTTACAACGGGGATGGCACCTTGAAAGCCTGCCTCGACTCACTGTGCAAACTGAACTATCCCGAGTCCGAAATCATACTCGTGGATGACGGTTCGACGGACTCGACGCCGCAGTTGGCCGCGCAGTATCCGCACATCCGTTATCTGCGCCACGAACAAAACCTCGGCCTCTCCGCCGCCCGCAACACCGGCATCGCCGCCGCCGAGGGGGAAATCATCGCGTTCACCGACGCCGATTGCCGCGCGGATGAGGACTGGCTTTACCACCTCGTCGGCGATCTGCTCAACAGCGAGTTCGCGGGGATGGGCGGGCCGAACCTGTTGCCGCCCGAAGATTCGACCGTGGCCGCGGCGGTGATGGTTTCACCCGGTGGTCCGGCGCACGTGATGTTGGATGACCGTCAGGCCGAGCACATCCCCGGTTGCAATATGGCGTTCTACAAATGGGCGCTCGCCGAAATCGGCGGCTTTGATCCGATCTTCACCCGGGCCGGCGACGACGTGGATCTCTGCTGGCGGCTGCAACAGGCTGGCTGCAAAATCGGATTCAGCCCGGCGGCCTTTGTGTGGCATTACCGGCGTTCGACGGTGGGAGCGTATTTGCGACAGCAACGCGGTTACGGCGAAGCCGAAGCGCTGCTCGCGCGGAAGCACCCCGAGTATTTCAATTCCTTCGGCGGCAGCATCTGGCGCGGGCGGATTTACACGCCGGCCAAATTCGGCGTGCTGTTGAATGCGCCGGTGATTTATCACGGTGTGTTCGGCAGCGCGCCGTTTCAAACGCTCTACGCCTCCACCCCGGCCTTCATCCTGATGCTCGGCACCACCCTCGAATATCACGTGCTGGTCACGCTGCCGCTCTGGGTGCTCGCGGCGACCTTCCGTCCCCTGCTGGTACTGGCGATTGCCAGCCTCTTGCTTTCGCTGGGCGTTTGCGTGGCGTCGGGCGCACAGGCGTCGCTGCCGCGCAACAAATCGCGCTGGTGGTCGCGGCCCTTGGTGGCGCTGCTGTTCTTCCTGCAACCCATCGTGCGCGGCTGGGAACGCTACGCCGGCCGGTTGCGCCTGCGGCCGCTGGCAGAACCCACCCGCGAGACGCTCGACTCGGTCACGTTGCGCGACAGCGGAGAGTCGTTGCGGGAGGTGCGCTACTGGTCCGCACAACGCGTGGATCGCGCCCGGTTGGTCGTGCGCATCATTGAAGAACTAAACCAACGCGGCTGGCCGAACCGGTCGGACATCGGCTGGAGCGAGTTCGACGTGGAAATCTACGGCAGCCGTTGGGCTCACCTGCAACTCACCACGGCGGCGGAGGATCATCCGCGCAACCGCCAACTCATCCGCTGCCGGCTGCGGGCGAGATGGTCGCTGCTGGCGCACGTGACGTTCTGGTCGCTGCTGGGCTTGGAGGCGCTGGTGATGGGCTTCTTCGGCGGCTGGAAGAACTGGCTGGCGTTGACGCTGCTCACGCTGCCGGTGTTCGCGTATTTCCTTTCACGCCAGAAACGCAATCTACAAAGCCTTGTGGTGGTGTTCCTCGACGATCTGGCGAAGCAGTGGCATCTGATCAAAGTCCCGTCCGACGAGCCGGAGCCGCCGCGCGAAAAACCCGCGCCCATGCGGGTCGAACTCGACATATCAGCAGCGGTAGATGCCGGGAAGCCGCCTGAATCCAAGACGACAGGCGGGTAGAGCGCGCAGCCCTCTGCGCGTCAGCTGAGGATCGTGCGCCAGCCGTGATCCGCCCTCACCCCAACCCTCTCCCGTCCGACGGGAGAGGGAGAGCAAGTGGACGATTGCTGGAAAGTTCGGACGTCCAACGGCTACCGGCGACTCTTCTGTTCCCCGACCAAAAAACTGAGCGCGTCCGACGAGGCCCCCCACGCTCGGATCATCGTGAGACGCGGATTGCTGTTCCCTCTCCCATCGGATGGGAGAGGGTCAGGGTGAGGGTTCGTCCGCGCTCCTCCAAATGCTACGGCCAGCAGAGCCGGTAAAAGCGGGCGGGTTAATTCGTCCACTGCGAATCGCTGAAATAAAGCGTGTCGCCGGTGAGCGTGTTGGTTTGCAGCCCGGGAAGTAGCGTCGAGCGTCCCGCTTGACGTAAAGGGCGTGCGTCCCGCCGCCCGGAAAAACCGTCCGAACTTTCCCACGATTCACGACATTCCGTAGTCGCATAATTCAACCATGCTATTTCCGCCGGGCGAGACGCACCGGCTCTACGGCAGGCGGGACGCCCAGCCGCTACAGGCCCGGCCAGCGGACTCGGTAGAAACGGGCAGGATAATTTGTCCACTCGGGATCGCTGAAGTAGAGCGTGTCGCCGGCGAGCGTGTTGGTTTGCAGCGGCGTCCAGATGGGATTGGTCAGGTCCGCGCAGGCGTCCACCGCCACGTCCATGCCGCTGGCCCAACTGATGTTGAACCCAAATTGATTCGTCTGCACGCCGAAGCGTTCATCGCCGGTCAAAACTCTCGGCTTCCACAGTGCGGTCGGACGGCTGCCGAAGGTAGCGCCCCAGCCCGTGGTGCTTGGCAGGTAATAGACAATGGCTCTGTTGTTATTTCGGAAGGGAAGAAAGCCGACACTGGGGGCGTTTCCGCGGAAATAGACTTGTGTCAGGTTGGTGCAGGATTCAAATGCTTCGTATCCAATACTAGCAACTTTGTCGCCCACTATGACGCGCGTTAAGTTGCTACAGCTTCCGAACGCGTCATTTGCAATGCTGACGACGCTGTCCGGAATTTGGAGATCAACCAAGCTGACGCACCCCGAAAATGCAAATTCTCCTAGGCTCAACACGGTGTTGGGGATGCCGATATCGGCCAGGTTGATGCAATCCGAGAAAGTCGAACTCCCAAGATTAGTGATGCCGACGCCAATGTTCACCGCTGTCAGGTTGGTGCAAGAAGCAAATGCTCCCTCCACAATGTTGGTGACCGTACCGGGAATCGTGAAGCTCCCGAGCCTGCCCTCAGGGCACTGAATGAGGTTACGCTGATTCTTACTGAATAAAACCCCCTCGATACTGCAATAGGCGGGGTTAAGCGTATCCACCGTTATCGCGCGCAGGTCACTGCAACCAAAAAAGGCCCCATCTCCCACGTTGATGAGACTCTCGGGAATTGCGATGTTGGTCAAACTGGCGCATTGACCAAAAGAAAAGTTCCCAATGCGGTGAATCCCATTCGTAAGGCTCACGCTGGAAATATCCGAACATTCCGCGAACGCGTAGTCACCGACGTTGGCCGCTAAACCAGGAATCGCGACGGTGGTCAGCGTGTAGCAGCGTGAGAAAGCCCAATCACCGATATTGGTAGTTCCAGCCGGAAAGGTGAAATTGGTCAAACTGTTGCAGCAAAAGAACGCATTATTCCCAATACTGACAAGGCTGGCAGGCATTTCAATCCCGCTTAGGCGGGTGCAGTGATAAAAAGCACTTGCGCCGATGTGGGTGACATTATCGCCCATCGTTATTCCGGTCAGGTTAGTGCAAAAAACAAACGCATTGGCGCCAATGTTCGTGATGTTGACGGGCAACACAACATTGGCAAGGGTCGAGCAGAAAGCGAACGCTCCGTCGGCGATTTGGTTTAGCGTATCTGGAATCGCAAGCGCATCGAGGTTGACACATCTCCGGAAGGCGTTGGTGCCAATATGGGTAATACCATCAGGTACGATGACATTCGTCAGGCTCAAGCAGTAATGAAATGCCGAGTTCCCAATTTGCGTCACGCCATCCGGGACGGTGTAGCTTCCCACCTTGCCTCCAGGGCACTGAAGCAATTGTGTCTGATCTTTGTTTAACAAAACACCTCCCGAACTGAGATACAACGGGTTGAGTGCATCCACTGCGATGTCGTTCAAACTGGTGCAGGAGGCGAAAGCTTTGTCCCCGATCTTAACAACGCTGGCGGGGATGACGATGTTCGTTAGACCCGTGCAGCGGTAGAAAGCGGAGTTTCCGATGTTGGTAACGCTAGTTGGCAACGTGACAGCAGTGACACTGGGTTTAGCGCGGAACGCCTGGTCAGCGATGCTGACGACGGGACGACCGTTGGTCGTGCTGGGAATCGTCACTGTCCCGCCAGAACCGGTGTATCGCGTGACGGTCAGTGCTCCGCTATTGGTCACAAAAGTGAATTGGGCCTGCACCGCGACAGGCAGTGTCAACAGCAGCAGCAGCAGCGTCGACAGCATTTGGGGTAGCCTCATGGCTCGGTCGGTTTGAATTTGGATTCGCTTTTTCACCGCATCTCGGTTCGGTGATATTTGGTTCTTGCCGCTGACCTTGACACCGGGTTTTTCGAGGGTCAAGCGGGGAATTAAACGCCGAACAACCCTCACCCCGACCCTCTCCCATCCGATGGGAGAGGGGGAGCAGGCGGGCGGTTGTTGGAACGTTCGGGTGTCCAATCGCTGCCGACGCTGCGTTTCCTTTCGATGAACGAGCAAGTGCGTCCGCCGAAGCCAACCGGGATGAAATGTTCAAGCGACGTGGATAGCTTTCCCTCTCCCGTCGGACGGGAGAGGGTCAGGGTGAGGGCGTTTTGGCGTTGGTTGATCCGGCGACCGGCGATACGGCGGCGGCGCGACGTTGCCCGGATGAGGTGCGCGCTCCTGCAAAATCATCCACAGATTCTCCACCAGATTCCGGCGGCCATCGGCCCGTGCCAATTGATGATTCCAAACCCGCTTCACCAAAATCCCGTGCGCCGCCAGAAACGCATCGCGCATCTGGTCGTGTCGCTGTTGGTCGCGATAGCCGTGGCCGGAGCCGTCCAGTTCCACGGCAAACCCTGCTTCGTGGCAGTAGAGGTCGAGATAAAACCGTCCCTCGATTCTTTGGCGGCGAAATTTGTATCCAGCCAGGCGTCGCGAGCGCAGCAACTGCCACAAACGTTTTTCGGCCCAGGTGGATTGCTTGCGCAATTGGCGGGCGCGCTCGGTGGACATGGAAACTTGGGTAGCGGGAATGAAGTGCAGGGGCAAGAGAATTTCAGATTGGGAAAATGCCGAATGTCCCCCCACCCCGGCCCTCTCCCATCCGATGGGAGAGGGAGAGCAGGCGGGCGCTGCCAACGCTGCCGTTGTTTTCGACACACAACCGGGTGCGTCCGCCAAGCCAGCGCAACACCGAATTTTCGCGAGTCGCACTTTGCTGTCCCCTCTCCCGTCGGACGGGCGAGGGTCAGGGTGAGGGCATTTTTCTTTCGTGTCTTTCGTGTCTTTCGTGGTTAAGAATATTTCCGCGATGACCCAGTATCTCGAATTGCTCCGCCACGTCCTGGAGCACGGCCGTTTCAAGGCCGACCGCACCGGCACGGGGACCTTCTCCGTTTTCGGCGCGCAGTCGCGTTATCCGCTGGCCAAGGGTTTCCCGCTCGTCACCACCAAGAAATGCCACGTCAAATCCATCATCCACGAACTGCTCTGGTTTTTGCGCGGCGAGACGAACACCAAGCCGCTCAACGAACGCGGCGTGACCATCTGGGACGAGTGGGCGGGCGAGGACGGCGACCTCGGCCGCATCTACGGCGCGCAATGGACCGATTGGCGCACCACCGACGGGCGCTCCATCAACCAGGTGGACCAGGTCGTGTCGCAGATAAAACAAAATCCCGACAGCCGCCGGCTCATCGTCACGGCGTGGAATCCGGGCGAACTGGAGCAGATGGCGCTGCCGCCGTGCCATACGTTGTTTCAGTTTTACGTGAGCGAGGGCGAGTTGAGCTGCCAGCTTTACCAGCGCAGCGCGGATATTTTTCTGGGCGTGCCGTTCAACATCGCCAGCTACGCGCTGCTCACGTTGATGGTCGCGCAGGTTTGCGGCTTGAAGCCCGGTGATTTCGTCCACACGTTCGGCGATTTGCATCTTTACAGCAACCACGTGGAGCAGGCGAAACTGCAACTCACGCGCGCACCGCGTTCGCTGCCGCAGATGAAGCTGAATCCGGCGGTGAAAAACATCCACGAGTTCAAGTTTGAGGATTTTGAACTGGCGGGCTACGATCCGCATCCGGCCATCAAAGCGCCGATTGCGGTGTGAAACCGGCAACCACCAATGAACACGAATGGACACGAATCAACTTGGCGTTCAGCCTTGAAGCGGGTTCGCAGAAACCGGCTTCGGTTGCTGACAGTGTTATTTGCGGCAGTCGCGGCAGCAGGCGGCTTGGTGCTTTGGTCGGATTACGCTTGCAAGCGAGCAGCCAGCACCCGGCTGTTTCGCTCGGTTGAAACCGTTCCGGCCAACGACGTGGCCCTAGTGCTCGGCACGGGAAAGACGACGGCGCGCGGCTACCCCAATCTCCACTTTAAGCATCGCATGGATGCTGCCGCGGCGCTTTATCGTGCCGGCAAAGTCCGCCACCTGCTCGTCAGCGGCGACAACCACATCATAGGCTACGATGAGCCGAGCGACATGCGGGATGCGCTGCTGGCCGCCGGCGTGCCTGATGCCGCGATCACCCGCGATTACGCCGGCTTTCGCACGCTGGACTCCGTCGTGCGCGCCAAGAAAGTGTTCGCCCTCACGCGTTGCACGATCATTACCGAGGAATTTCATTGTCCGCGCGCACTGTGGATTGCGCAGCGACGCGGATTGGACGCCGTGGCCTTCGCCGCACCGGATGTGAAGCTTAGAGGCTGGTCAACTCGCGTAAAGGCCCGCGAGTATCTGGCGCGGGCGTGGTGCGCGCTGGACCTTTACGTTTTGAACCGCCAGCCAAGATTCCCCGGCCCGAGCGAGCCCATCGTATTAACGGCCAACCCATGAAGCTGAGAGCCATCGCTGCCATGTCGCTCAACCGCGTAATCGGCGCGGGGAACAAGATCCCGTGGCACCTGCCGGAGGATTTCAAGTGGTTCAAGCAAATGACCACCGGCCACGTCATCGTCATGGGACGGAAAACGTTCGAGTCCATCGGCAAGCCGTTGCCGAACCGGGAGACCATGGTGTTGAGCCGGTCGGCGTTTACGCATCCGGGCGCGCGGACGATTCAGAGTTTGGATGAAGTGTCCAAACAGGGCGGTGACCGGGAAGTCTTCATTTGCGGCGGCGCGCAGATTTACGCGCAGGCGCTGCCGTTGTGTTCCGACCTTTATCTCACGCTCGTTAAACGCACGGTGGACGGCGACGCTTTTTTTCCACCGTTCGAGGATCAGTTCGAGTTGGTGGAAGAAATCCGCGACACGCCGGAGTTCAGGATTTTGCATTATCGGCGGCCCGGCTTGTGATCGTTGGAGTTCACGCTTTAGCATGTCCGGGAACACGCTAAAGCATGCACTCCAGCGGCGTGACTCCAGACTTTAGACTTTAGACTTCAGACTTTAGACTTCAGACTTCGCGCCGATGTCACAAATGCTCAAGTCCTCCGGCGCGATGGCCGCCGCGACCCTGACCAGCCGCGTGTTGGGCATGGTCCGCGAAATGGTCTATGCGCGGTTCATGGGCACGAGCTGGGTGGCGAGCGCATTCATCCTGGCGTTTCAGATTCCCAATCTTTTCCGGCGCCTGCTCGGCGAAGGCGCGTTGACGGCGGCGTTCATTCCCATTTTCAAGGAAAAGGAAAAGCGCGATGGCGATGCCGCCATGTGGCACGCGGCCAACGCCGTCATTTCGGGATTGCTCCTTTTTACCGCCGCGGTGGTGGTGCTGGGCTTCATTGGGGTCTCGGTCGCGTTGAGCTTCGGCGCGCAGACGGTGGAGGGGCACACGCGCTTCACCGGCCGGACGCTGCTGATGCTGGATTTGCTGCGGGTCATGCTGCCGTATTTGATGCTGGTGTGCCTCGCCGCGGTGTTCATGGGCATGTTGAACGCGCGCGGGCATTTCTTCATCCCGGCCATGGGCGCGGCGACATTGAACCTGGTGATGATCGCGTCGGTGCTCTGGCTCGCGCCGCAGTTCGGCAAACATCTGCCGCCCGAGGAGAAACTGCCGGCGCAGATCTTCGCCCTGGCCATCGGCGTGGTGCTGGCGGGCATCGTGCAGGCGTGGTTCCAACTGCCGTCGCTCCACCGTGAGGGCTTTCGCTATCGCTGGGTGACACCGTGGCAGGACGACACGGTGCGCCGCGTCGTGCGGCAAATGCTGCCGGCGACGCTCGGTGTCGCGGCGTTTCAAATCAACGTCGTTGTGGTGAACGTGCTCGCGTACTGGGTGGATGATTACGTCGTGGCCTCGTTTCAATACGCCGTGCGCCTGATGGAACTGCCGCAGGGCCTATTCGGCATTTCGCTCGCCACGTATCTGCTGCCCGCGCTTTCCGGGCTGGCGGCGGAGAAAAAATTCCCCGAGTTCCGCCAGGAACTGCGACAGGGCGTAAGTTACCTGGTGTTGGTAAACCTGCTGGCATCGGTGCTGTTGTTGACGCTGGCGGAACCGATCATGCGGTTGTTGTTCGAGCGCGGGAAGTTCGACGCCAACTCCACCGCGCAGGCGACGCTGGCGCTGACCTGCCTGGCGCCCGGACTGGTTTTGTTCTCGCTGGTGAACGTGGTGGCACGGGCATTTTACGCGCTGGGCGACACCAAGACCCCGATGAAAATCAGCGTGTTCTGTCTTCTGCTGAACCTCGGGCTGGCGGCGGTCCTGGTCTGGCCTTACAAGCAGGGCGGATTGGGCATGGCCAACACGGCGACCGCCGGCCTCAATCTCGCCCTGCTCACCTACGCGCTGCGCCGCAAACTCAAAACGCTCGAGATGTCATCGCTGGAAAAGCTGGTGGTGCCGCTGGCGCTGGCCACCGCACTGGCAGGACTGATCGCGTGGCTGGGGTGGCGATGGTGGGAATTCAAACTGGGTCATGCAACGTTGCTGCTCAAAATCGGCGCCGTCTTTGCGCCGGCGCTGGTTGCGGCGGCGATTTACTGGCTGACGACATTCATGTTCAAAGTACCGGCGGTGAAGGAAATGACCGGATTGGTGTTCCGGAAGTTTCGCAAGTGAGCCGGCAACACGTCACTCGAAAGCGGAAACGCTCAACATTCAACATTCAACGCCCAACATCCAACTGTTCGATTGAAGGTTGAATGTTGGACCTTGAATGTTTCCCACCTCACCGCTCCGCTTGACACCCCTTCTTTCACTGATATTCTCCCCCGCTCCGACAAACGGAGTGATTCCCGCAACGTGCGGCCTAAAGCCCGCGGTGCCGGACGCAAAAGCGCGATCCATTTATGAAACGCCAGTATCAACCGTCGAAAATCCGCCGCAAACGGCAGCATGGTTTTCTGTCCCGCAACTCGACCAAGAGCGGGAAAGCCATCCTGCGCAACCGCCGTCGCGTGGGCCGCAAACGTCTGACCCCGGTTTGATTTTCGCGCCATGCCCCCGGCATCGCCGAAACGGCTGGGCTTCGCGCGTTCGCAGCGTCTGAAACAGGGACGCGACTTCGCGCGGGCGCGGCAGGAGGGACAACGCTCCGTGCACGGTTGCCTGATCGCCAACTGGCGGCCGCTGCCTCCCGGCGGCGCGACGCGGCTGGGCGTGGTGACCAGCCGCAAGATCGGCGGCGCGGTGGTACGCAACCGGGCGCGGCGACTGTTGCGCGAAGCCTTCCGCGTGCATCAAACCGAACTGAAACAACCGGTGGACCTCGTGCTCGTCGCGCGGCAATCCATCGTGGGCCGCAAGCTGGCCGGGGTGGAAAAGGATTTTCTGGCCACGCTGAACCGGGCCGGGTTGCTGCTGAAGGCGGAACGCGGAATGACGGATGCGGAATGACTCAGGTGAATCCGGTTCAACACATCTTGATTTTTGCCGTGCGCGTCTATCGCTGGACGCTGTCGCCGGCCCTGACCTTTTTATTCGGACCGACCGCCGGCTGCCGGTTCACCCCCACTTGCTCGGAGTATGCGCTGGCGGCGGTTCGCACGCACGGCGCCCTGGCCGGAAGCTGGCTCGCCACCCGTCGCCTCTGCCGCTGTCATCCGTGGGGCGAATGCGGGCACGACCCGGTGCCGCCGGTGGATTTTAAACCCCAAGTTTCGAAACTCAAATCAGCCGGCCATGGATCGTAAAGCCATCATCGTTGTCGCCATTTGCTTCCTGCTGCTGCTGTTTCTGCAGCCGCTGGCGAACCGGCTCTTTCCACCCAAATCGTTACCGCCCGGCGCGACCAATCAGGTCGTGACCGCCACTGCGCCAACCGGCACCCCAACGAACGCCGCCGCCACAACAACGCCCCCGGCCCCGACAACTGCCCCGGCCCCGGTCTCGACGGCTAAGCCGGTGTTCCATCCCACCGGCGAGGAGACGACCCTCGTGATCGCGAACGACAACGCGCGGTACACGTTCACCTCGCACGGCGGCGGGTTAAAGCTCGTGGAGCTGCTGCATTATCCGGAGACGGTTTCGCGCAAGCACAAGAAGGAGCCGTTCACCAACGATCTGGCCGAACTCAACGCGCACGTTTCCGTGCCGGTGCTGGCCATCCTCGGTGGCGAGTCGGTGCAGGGCGACGACATTTTCACGCTGACCCAGACGGGCACGGGTGTGCGCGCGGAGAAGACGCTCGCGAACGGCCTGCGGTGGATCAAGGAATTCCAGCCCACCACGAACTATCTCGTGACCGCGACCGTGCGGTTGGAGAACACATCCGGTCAACCGCTGAATCTGCCGGAGCAACAATGGACGATTGGCACGGCCACGCCGATGGGACCGGACGACAAGAATGCCATCCAGAACGTCGGTTTGATGTGGTATGACGGCTCAGCCAAGCCGCAAATCGGCCAGACATGGTTTGATAATCGCACGCTGGGCTGTTTCCCCGGTGTGCCGCGACCGGAATATCGCGCCGGCGAGAGTAACGTGGTCTGGGCCGCGGTGTTCAATCAGTTCTTTGCACTCGTGGCCATGCCGGCGCTGCCCGCGCAGCAGGTTGTCGCCACGCCGGTGGATCTGCCGCGCGAGGCCGGCGCCAGCACAGGCAATGGAAATTCGGGCCCACCACCAAAGGGCATCCAAGGCGGCTTCGCCTATCCCGGCGTGACGCTCGCTCCCGGGCAGGTGCTCGAACGACAGTTCAACATTTTTGCCGGTCCGAAGGAGTACCGGACGCTGGCGCGCATTGCCAACCGCTTTCAAAACGAGGTGGACGCGGTCATGGGCTTCGACACGATGTTCCCCTTTTACAAGCTCGGTGGATTTTTTGGCAAGGCGCTGTTGCTGGGCATGAACGCGCTGCACAACATGTTCCACCTGTCCTATGGCTGGGCCATCATCGCCATCACCGTCATCATCAAGCTGCTCTTCTGGCCGTTGACGCAGGCGAGCACGCGTTCGATGAAACGGTTGCAGGCGTTGCAACCGCAAATGGCCGCGATCCGGGAAAAATACAAGGAAGACCCGGTCAAGATGAACAAGAAGACCATGGAATTCATGCGGGAGAACAAGGTCAGCCCGCTCGGGGGCTGCTGGCCGATGATGCTGCAAATGCCGGTCTTCTTCGGGTTTTTCACCATGATCCGGACGGCGATCGAATTGCGCGGCGCCAGCTGGCTCTGGGTGGCCGACCTGTCGAAACCGGACACGCTGTTCACGATCCCGGGGACCGGCATTCCCTTCAATTTACTGCCCTTGCTGATGGGCGGCACGATGCTCTGGCAATCGCATCTCACGCCGCCCTCACCCGGCATGGATCCGATGCAACAAAAGATGATGCGATACATGCCGTTGATGTTCCTCGTGTTCCTTTACAACTATTCCTCGGGCCTGGCGCTTTACTGGACCATGAACAACTTGTTGAGCATCCTGCAAACGAAGCTGACCAAGAACATTACCGCGGCCGCCCCACCGCCCGTTTCGCCTTTGACACCGGCGTCGAAAAAGAAAAAATAGCGATGCGATGACCTTGCGAACCGGCCAGTTGAAATTTCCAACCCACATTTAAAACCATGCCTGCGCAACCGAAACTCACACTGGAAAAACTGCTCGAACACCTCGGCTTTCCCGCCACGGTGGAGGAGCACAAACTTGATGAAGATCTGCTGCTGGAGGTGAAAACGGAGGACTCCGGCCGGCTCATCGGCCGGCAGGGCCAGACGCTCGCCGACCTGCAATACATCACCAATCGCCTGTTGTTCCAGCAGGATTCCCAGGCGCCCAAGGTCATGGTGGACGTCGGCGGCTATCGCGCGCAGGCGCGCGAGGCGCTCGTCAAAAAGGCCAAAGATGCCGCTGAAAAAGTCCGCCGTTGGGGCGACGTGGTTGAATTGGAGCCAATGAGCGCCTTCGACCGGCGCATCATACACCACGCGCTGAAATCGGATCCGGACATCGAAACCCAGAGCGTTGAAGTCGAAGGCACGGACAAGAAGGCCATGCTGCTGCGGCCGAAGCACTGAGCTTGTTTACGCGACCCGCCCGAAAGCGATCAAATGCCGGTCGCTGACGATTTCGACCTGCAATTCCTCCAGCCCTGCCGCTTTGAGCTGCCGTCGCACCTCAGCCGGTGTGAATGCCGCCAGCAGTGAATTATAAAAATCCCGCCGCAGGACCTCCGGTTCGCCGCGCGAATATTTTCGTTCGTAGGCCCGCGCTTTCGCTCGCGACCAAGGCCGCCGTAGGTCGGCGATGAACACGATCGTCCCACGTTGGGAATACTCCCGGACGGTCTGCCACAATACCTGCGGCTCGTGCAGGTGATGCAGAAAGCTGCTCGCTAGAATCACCCCGTAAGTCCGTCGCGGGATCCGGGCGCCCGGAATGAAGCCTTTGATGAGTTTGATGCGGCGGGAAAGTCCGGGCTGCCGAGCGATGGCAATCCGCGCGTGCTTGAGCATGGCCGGCGACCCGTCCACGCCTTGGAAACTCCAGCCGGGATTGGCCTTGGCGAAGCGGAGAGTTACGTCGCACGGGCCGCAACCGAGGTCCAGCACGCATGTCTTGCGCGGCCGATGCGGAAATCTTTCGGCGAACAATTTCGGGTAACTGCTGTGCGCGGATTCGAAGTTCGCCCGGGCATACGCCAGCGCCTGCGCCGCGGCGGTCATCAGTTCCGGTTCAACCGTGCGTTTCATCGCCATCACTTTCAATCCGGCCGCCGAGCGGTCAAGCTGGAAACGACACTTGCCGTCGGCGGAGCGGTTGGCACAATGCCCGCGATATTTTGTGCGGCATCAACGCGCCGCGCCCCGTTTTAACGCCAAACGAAAGACAAATTCATGTCCGACAAACTCGCAATCGAAGGCGGCCCCAAGGCCGTCCAAAACAAACTCACCCCCTGGCCGCAGTTCGACGACAAGACCATCAAAGCCGTCGAGGAGGTGCTGCGCTCCGGCAAGGTCAATTACTGGACCGGCAAACGCGGGATGGAGTTCGAGAAAAAATTCGCCGAGTGGCAGGGCAGCAAATACGCCATCAGCGTGGCGACCGGCACGGCGGCCTTGCACGTCTCGCTCGCCGCGTTGGGCATCGGGCCGGGCGATGAAGTCATCGTGCCCAGCTACACGTTCATCGCCAGCAGTTTTTCCATCGTGCAGGCCGGTGCAATTCCGCGTTTCGCGGACGTGAACCTCGACGACCATTGCATCAGCATCGAATCCGCCGAGAAGCTGGTCAACGAACGCACGAAAGCCATCATGCCCGTGCATCTCTACGGCAATGTTTGCGACATGGATAAAGTCCGCGCGTTCGCGAAGAAGCACAAGCTGTTCGTGATCGAGGACAACGCGGAGGCGTTCGGCGGCGAATACAAGGGGAAGAAGACCGGCACGTTGAGCGACATCGCCGGTTGCAGTTTCTGCCAGAATAAAACATTCACCACCGGCGGCGAGGGCGGCATGGTGACGACCGACAATGAGGATCTGGCCTGGATCGCGCGGAGTTTTCGCGACCACGGTTACGACGTGAAGCAGCGGCTGAACCTGCTCGAACTCGAACAGAAGCTGCCTTACATCCACAACATGGTGGGCTGGAATTATCGCATGACCGAAATGCAATCGGCCATCGGCCTGGCCGAACTCGAGCGCATGGACAACTGGAACATGCCCGCGCGTCGCCGCAACGCGAAGATCCTCATGGATGCGCTGATGCCGTTGCCGCAGGTGAAGTACGGTCCGATTGAAACGCCGGAGCGGCGCAATGGCTGGTTCGTGTGTGTCTTCTCGTTGAACATCGAGCAGATGCGTTGCGACATCAAACAGTTCGTCACCGCGGCTGCTGCGGAGGGCATTCCGTGCTGGAAAGTGTTCTGGCCGCAGTGCCACACGGAAGCGGCTTTTCAAAAACATAATTCTTTCGGACGCTCCGGCTTTCCGTTCAAGTCAAAGGAATACGCGAACCCGACCAGCGTGGATTACACCCACGTGGACGTGCCCAACGCGCTGTGGCACGAGACGCACACGTTCACGTGTTTTGCGTTTCCGACGTTCTCCGTGTCGGACATGGAGCAGATTGCGGCGGGGTTGGTGAAGGTGATCAAGCACTTTGCAAAATGAGTTTCCAATCCGCCCTCACCCCGGCCCTCTCCCATCCAATGGGAGAGGGAGAATCATCCGCCGATGGTTTGAAACGTCGAGAGTCGGTGATTGCCGCAAGATTTTGGGCTCGTGCACTGACAGCCGCCTGCTGTTCCCTCTCCCATCGGATCAGGGAGGGTCAGGGTGAGGGCTTTTCACAAAAACATCTCCCATGAAAAAAATCCGTTGGGGCGTCATCGGTTCGGGCGGCATCGCGCGGCGACGCACGATTCCGGAAGGCATCGTTCCCGCCGCCAACGCCGAGTTGGCCGCAGTGTTCGACGTTAATCAAAAGGCGAATGAAGGCGTCGCCTGCCAGTTCAACACGCGCGCGGCTGCCAGCATCGAGGAGTTGCTCAAATCAGACTTGGACGCGGTTTACATCGCCACACCCGCCCATCTGCATACTAAGCAAGCCTGTCAGGCCGCCGCCGCCGGCAAGCATGTGTTCTGCGAAAAACCGTTGGGGCTAACCACGGTCGAGGTGAAACGCATGGTCAATGTCTGCCGCAAGGCGAAGGTGAATCTCGGCACGGCGTTCATGATGCGATACCACAGCCAGCATCAGGCGGCGTTGCGAATGATTCAGATGGGCAAACTTGGCAAACCGGTTTACGCGCGAGCGCAACTTTCCTGCTGGTATCCACCCATGGCGGGCGCCTGGCGGCAAATCCCAAAACTCGGTGGCGGCGGAGCGTTGATGGATCTGGCGGGTCATTGCCTAGACCTTCTGGAAATGTTCTTCGGCCCGGTCACGTCCGTGAGTTGTATAACCAACCGCACCGTTCATCGTTACGCCGCGGAAGATAGTGGCGGGGTGCTGGCGCGATTCAAGAACGGCGCGACCGCCACCGTGGATACATTCTTCTGCATTCCAGACAACAGCAGCAAGAACCGGCTGGAGCTCTACGGCTCGCGCGGCAGCATCCTCGCGCAAGGCACGATTGGCCAGGGTGAAGCGGGCGAAATGGTCGCTTTTCTGGAAGGCGAAGACAAAGGCTACGACGCCCAACAAGCGCGGGCGGAGGGAGGCGGCCTGGTCATCGCGCCGCCGCCGGTAAACATGTATCGCGCGGAAATCGAAGCGTTCAGCCAGGCGTTGCTTGATAGACGAAAGACGACCGAATCCGCGCTCGCCGGATTGCGCAGCCAGATGGTTTTGGCCGCGTGTTACCGCTCAGCGAAGACCCGGCGCGAAGTGAGGATTGCGGGCTAAGCGTCAGCGGGTTTCGACGACCTTGCCACCGAAGTTTTTTTGTTGTTGGCATGTTCTCCCTCACCTTAACCCTCTCCCGCCGGGAGAGGGAACAGCATCGCGTGTCCTGATTTCACCAAATGATCTTTCGGCAACCACCGCGCTCAGTGTTCGAGTGCGATTGGCAACGATTCCCCCTCTCCCAGCGGGAGAGGGCCGGGGTGAGGGAGAGTGTCCATTCTGCGCCAATCAGCCGCGACGCAACCTAATCACACAAGCGTGCTATCCGCGGCTTACTTCAAGTAGCCATCCACCTTGTCGCAGACGTATTTCGCAAAGGGCAACGCGCACGTCCAGGCCGGCGACACGGCGTTTAAGACGTGCAGCGATTTGCCGTCGCCCTGAATCACGAAGTCCATTTCCAGCTTGCGCGTTTTGAGATGGAGCAACTGCGCGCGAATGCCCGGCTTGCCCCAATGCCGGTAATCGCGGAGCTTCACGCCTTCCAGCAACCCGCCGGCCAGTGACACAAGCCGCGCACGGAAGTATTTCAGCGTTTCTCCCGCAGCGATCCGCTTGAAATCGAAACCGGCGAAGAGCATCAAACCGAGATCGCGGAATATGATCTCGGTGAATTCATCGAGCTTGAAATTCTGCAGCCCTTGGTATTGCTCGCGCCAGAACGCGGGAATGGCCGTTGGGCCAATTTTGATGTGGCCGTCCACGGTCACGGTGAAATGGACGCCGAGGAACGGATTGCGAAGGTCGGGCACGGGATAGACGTTCGTTTGCAGCGAGCCCATCGGCTCTTCCGAATAGAGGTAAATTCCCTTGAACGGCAAAATCCGGTATTCCTCGGAAAACCCAAAATCCCGCGCCACCCGGTCCGCGTAAAGTCCGGCGGCGTTGATGACATAGCCGGCTTGAAAATCCTCGGCGGTGGTCTTGATCGTGTTCCCGTTCCGGCCGAGATACGCCACGCCATGCCGAACGACGATGCCTTCGGCCACCGCGTCCTGCTCCATCGCGCGCAGGACCTGCAACGGATCGGCTGTCGAGGTCGTCGGCGAGAAAATTGCGCACTGGTAGGTTTTCACGCGCGGTTCGATGACCCGCGCCTCGTCGGCGGTGATGGATTGAAGCTCCACCCCGTTGAGCCTGCCCCGGCGGAGCAGTTCGTCCATTTGCGGCAGTTCCGCTTTGTCGCGCGCGACCACCAGTTTGCCGCAGCGGTTCACGGGGATCTTCTTGCGGTCGCAATATTCGTGCAGCAGCCGGTTGCCGTCGCGGGTGAATTTCGCCTTGAGGCTGTCCGCGGTGTAATAGAAGCCGGCGTGGATGACGCCACTGTTGCGTCCGCTGGCATGCTGGCCGCACGCGGCCTCCTTTTCCAACAGCACAACCGTCGCGTCCGGTCGCCGCCGTTTCACCTCGCGCGCGATGCAAATGCCCACAATGCCGCCACCCACCACCAAAAAGTCCGTTGTGATCATGATTACGAGGCCGGCGGTATGGCGGCGCGCGGTCCTCCGGGCCGCAGCGTTTCGGAAGCACAGTCGGTCGTCGAGCCGGCACACACGCATTGTGCAGCCGGATCCGCTGCGGCCCAGAGAGTCCCGCGCCGGCCAGCGGAGACTGCCGGCGTCGTCATGCTCTTGAAATCAGAGGTTTGCCCGCACATCGGCGGGCAGTGTCCGCGCGCCAAATCCTCCCGTCAAGCTTGGGGCGGATGGCCAATCGAGGCATTTTTCTGAAACAAACCGCCGGGCGGCCGTGTATAGACCATGACATGAGAATGACATTGATCAGAAACGCGCCGCGCGAGGCCTTCAAGAAAGTCCAATTGCTGCCGGAACTCCCGCTTTTGGCGGGGTTTCCCGCCGGCGGGGCCGGCGCCCGGGTCGTCACGCTCGACCCGTTGGCCGTTTGCGGCGGGCCCACCCGGGAAATCCGCTCCGGTGCGAACTCACCGGCTTTCCCCACGAACTTTCGTGCGCCCCAACCATGAAACCGCTCTTTTCTTATGAGGTATCTGTTTTGCATGACGCGGTGCTTTGGCATTAGCATCCAAACCGGCCCGTCACAGGCCATCCATGACCGACGCGCAACAGTTCGAGGCGTTCCTGCGAAACCATCAAGACCTTGTGTTTAGTACGGCGATGAGATTACTGGCGAACAGTGCGGAGGCGGAGGATGTGACCCAGGAGGTGTTCTTGAAAGCCTACGAGCGTTTCGGCGAATTGCGTGAGAGCCCCACCGCCGCCGGCTGGCTGCGAACGGTCGCGCGAAATCTCAGCCTGAACCACCTCACACGCTATCGCTCGCGCTGGAGTTTTTTTTCCGAACTGTCCGTCAACCGCGCCGGGGAGGACGACGAAACGCCCGTGGAGTTCGCCGCGCCGGAGAACGTGGAGGAATCTCTGGCGGCGGCGGACCGGCACGCGTTGCTGGAACAGGCGTTGCAGAAACTGCCGGCGGCGCAACGCGTGCCGATTGTGTTGTTTCACCTGGAGGACCTGAGCTACGAAGAAATCGCTGCCAAACTGGGATCAACCCTCGGCAAGGTCCGCATGGACATTTTTCGCGGGCGCGAAGCATTGCGGCGCAAGCTGGCGCACATGAGTGATTCCGCTTCCGAACTTCTGGCATGAATCCGAACCCCGACAACCAGCTCGAAGCGCAAATGGATCGCGAATTGAAATCGCTGCCGCGGCTGACCGCACCGGCGACCTTGTCGCCGCGGATCATGGCCGCGATCGCCGCCCGCACCACGGCGCCGTGGTATCACCGCCCGTGGCCAACCTGGCCGGTGCCCCTGCGCGCCACCGCCCTGGTGCTTTTGCTCGCAGCGTTTGGCGGGCTCTGCGCGGCTGGCTCGGAAGCGCTGACCGCCACCGCCGGCGTCGCCGCAGGGTGGTTCGAGGGGATCAGCGTGTTCTGGAAAGCGGCCGGGGTTTTGTGGGGTGCGGTTTCACTGGCGCTGAAGAGCCTGGGCCCGGCGTTCCTCATCGGCATGAGCTTGCTGTTGCTCCTGTGTTATGCCGCGTGCATGGGTTTGGGAACGATTTGCGTGCGCCTCGGCTACGCGCGCGTTGAAAGAGGTGAATCATGAATGACATCAGATGGAAACCATCAGTAATTGGACAGGCCACCGTAACCGTTCTGGCCCTGGCGCTGTTGAGCGCAACCGCAACGCCGGTCTTCGCGCAGCCGATAGCGCCCGAAAGTCCCGACTCGGTCACAAACCCGCCGGCTGCCGAACTCAATGCCGTTGACGCGGCCGCTGACAACGCGGCTGATGCTGCCACGCACGCGGAACGCGCCGTCAAGCGCGAGGGCGACCAGTCTGTTTACCGCGACGTGGTCGTGTTCGGCCGCAGCGTCGAGTTGAATGCCGACCAGACGGCACAGGATGTTGTCGTTATTGGTGGCTCGGCCAACGTGCGCGGCAAGGCGCGCGATTCGGTGGTGACCATCCTTGGCTCCGCCAACCTGGACGGTGAAACCAAGGACGCGGTGGCGGTCATGGGCAGTGTCAAATTGGGCACCAACGCCCACGTTCGCGGCGATGCGGTGGCGGTCATGGGCAACGTGAAACTCGCGCGCGGCGCGAAAGTGAAGGGCGACGTGGTGGCAGTGGGCGGGAGCGTGGAACGCGAGGAGGGCGCTGTCATTGACGGAGACGTGTTCAGCCTCCCGGGTGTGGCCTGGCTGGGCGATTGGGTCGAGCAATGTGTCTATAAGTTGCGCCCGCTCTCGCCGCGGCTCGGATGGTTGTGGGTCATCGCCGGCGCGTTTCTGGTGCTCTATGCATTCGCGGCGGTGGCATTCCCGCGACCCATCAGTGCCTGTCGGGAGCAAATTGCCAGCCGTCCGGCGACGACCTTGATGGTGGGATTGGTGACCAAGATGCTGGTGCCCATCATCACCTTCATTCTCCTGGCCACCGGCATTGGGGTTTTTGTCGTGCCATTCCTGTTCGCGGTCCTGGTATTCGCCGGCATCGTTGGCAAGGTGGCACTGCTTCAACACGTCGGCGGCAAATTGGGTCGCTTCGGTGGCGCGGCGCTGCAATCGCCCTTGATGGCGCTTCTGCTGGGATGGATTTTGCTCACGCTGCTATATCTCGTGCCGATTCTGGGCTTGGTGGTTTACGGCTTGGCCGGTGTGTGGGCTCTCGGGGCGGCGGTCATGGCGATGTTTGGCAGCACGCGCCGGGAAATGCCCCAGCGTCCTGCCGCTCCACCGGCACCGACGCCGATTGGGCTGGCCACGGCTGCCGCTGCCACACCCGCTGGCGCTTCCGGCCTCGATTCAACATCACCGACGGATAGCGCCAGACCCGAAACTTCACCGTTAACAAACGCTGTCCCCGACAACTCGACCACCCCGGTCGCTGAGACCCTGTCATTGCCGCGCGCCAATTTTTGGGAGCGAATGGGCGCGGCGTTTTTGGACGTGGTTCTGGTGGGCATCCTGAGTGGCCTGGTCGGCGGGCCGCCGCTTGGTTTTCTCGTGGCGCTGGCCTATTTCGCCGGCATGTGGACCTGGAAAGGCACGACGATTGGCGGCATCGTGCTGAATTTGAAAGTGGTCCGGCTGGATGGCGGCCCGCTGACCTTCACCGCCGCGCTGGTGCGCGGGCTGGCGGCGGCATTTTCGGTGATCGTGCTGTTCCTTGGCTTCCTTTGGATCATCTGGGACAAGGAAAAGCAGGGTTGGCACGACCAGATTGCCGGCACGGTCGTCATTCGAATACCGCGCGGGACGCCGCTCGTGTGCATCTGACATTCCCGCCTGATACATTCCCGCCGGCACGAAGCCGCGGAAAACCCGCGGCTTGTCTTTTTTCCGCTACTCAGGATTACTGGATGCATGAAACAAAACCGGAAAGTCGTCCAGGGCCAACCTTCCTGGTCCGTTCGTTCCTCCACCGTTGAAGCGTTCGTCACCGCAACCGGCGGGCATCTCGCGCCCGTGATCTTTGATCGGAAGCATCGCCGCATCCAACCGTACTCCGTTTCACCGTGGTGCGAGGAAAAGGTGGACACCATTCCGATTCTCAAAGTTCTCCGCGGCGATTTTTTTTGCCTGCCGTTCGGCGGGAATACCGTACCGTTTCGCGGCGAGCGGCATCCGGTGCATGGCGAGACGGCGAATCGCCGATGGCGCTTCGAGAACTTGGATCGCGCCGCAGGCCGGGCCACGTTACACCTGAGCATGAAGCCAACCGTCCGCCGTGGCCGCGTGGACAAACGCATCACTTTGGTTGACGGCCACAACGCGGTTTATTGCCAGCACATCGTCACGGGCATGAGCGGGCCGATGAATTTTGGGCATCACGCAACGTTGACATTTCCCGACCGGCCCGGCAGTGGTGTGCTCACCCACAGCCCGATCCAATTCGGCATGACGCCGCCGGATGCGCCGGAAAACCCGGCGACGTTCGGCTACTCGATTCTCAAACCGGGGGCGAAGTTCAGCCAACTTAAACGCGTGCCCACAATGACCGGCGGTTGGGCCGACCTGAGCCGTTACCCGGCACGACGCGGCTTCGAGGACATCGCGCTGCTGGCAACGAAACAGGTCAACCCGTTCGCCTGGATCGCGGTCACGTTTCCGGCGGAGGGCTACGTCTGGTTCGCACTCAAAGACCCGGGCGTGTTGCGCCAGACGCTTTTGTGGCACTCGAACGGTGGCCGGCATTACGCGCCGTGGAACAGCCGGCATCTGAACGTGCTCGGCATCGAGGACCTCACGAGCTTTTTCGCCTATGGCCTTGCGGAGTCGGCCCGGCCCAATCAACTCACCAAACTGGGCTTGCAAACCTGTCTGAACCTGACGCCGAAGAAGCCGCTAATCGTTAATTACATCATGGCCGTGGCCATCGTGCCGCGCGGGTTCAAGGACACCCAGCGCATCGAACCCGCTCGCAACGGCGTGAAGCTCATTGCCAGTACGGGCAAGTTCGTAACGGTGCCGTTGCACTCCGGGTTTCTGAAGACGGGCGGTTTTGAGCGATAGCAATGGCAGTGGCGGACGTCTGTCTCGATTGGCATCGAGCGGGCGGCGGACCTGAACGAGACGACGCGTGAGCTTCTGGCCGCAGGACGGTCAAAAGAAAGACAGCCTTCGCTTAAAGTTGGGACGGTTTGAACCGAAGGCGAGGTTGGAATGGTGGGAAAGGTTGTCAATATGAGGATCAGCGTTCTGGTTGCGATCGCGATTGCGCTGGCAGGCCGGGGGATCAATCCGAACTCATTTGCGGCGTCGCCGAATGACACGAACACGGTCTCGGTGCGGACCTACGACCCGGGCAGGCGCGTTTCCGATTTCTCAACCAACGTGGACTTGGCAACACCCGAGGCGGCATACGCCGCGTGCAACCGCCTTTGCGCATCTGGCGAACAATTTGGCTGGAGCACGGTAAGCGTCAAGAGACTGGCTGCCCGGCTGCCTGCCGGCGAGAAAAAGACGGAGGTATCCGCCAGCGCCGCCAAGGAATGGCTGGGAGCGGAAATCGTGGAAGTCAGAATTTACAAGGACTCCTTGGCTTCGGTGTTTGCCAAAATCCCGCACCTTTGGAAGAGCATCATTGATATCCGCACCTTCGAGAAGGAGAACGGACAGTGGCGAAACGCCGGCAACACCGTGGCCAGCTCGCTGGAAAGGGCGCGCGAGGTGTTTTCCCAGGCGTCTGCTTTCTACGATGCCGAACGGAAGCGCAATGAGCGTCCGGCTATTGCCAATCCCAAGCAGCACCTGCGCGCATTTGTCGAATTCTTGCAGCACGAAGCGGCCGATCCGCAAGGGTTGCTGTTGAAAGCGCTGGCGGATCATTCTGTGGTGGTTATTGGCGAAGTCCACAATCGTCCGCGCTATTGGGAATTCAACTCGAAGCTTGCTCGTTCGCCAGAGTTCGCCAAGCGCGTTGGTGTCATTTACCTGGAATTCCCGATCAATGACCAACCGCTCATTGATGATTTTCTCGCCGCGCCCAAATTTGACCCCGAGCCCGTTATCAACATGCTTCGCGACATGTTTGAAAACGGCTGGCCCGACCAGCCCACGCTCGATTTGTTCCAAACCGTTTGGGAAGTGAATCAGACGCTGCCAGCAGCCCAGCGCCTGCGCATCATTCTAGTGGACATGGCCCGACCCTGGAAGGCAATCCACAAGCGCGAGGATTGGCGGAAATACGATGTGGATCGCGACGAACTCATGGCGAAGAACGTGATTCGTGATCAGCACGCTCACGCCGACGATCCGCGTCACGCGCTGTTCATCGTCGGGTGGATGCACGCGTTGAAGAACATGACTTATCCCGACGGCAGACCCATTCGCGCCGCGGGCTGGCATTTGCAGCAGAAGCTCGGCGCGGCAAACGTGTTCGCCGTTTTTCCGCACTGCCCGGTCATGTCCAATCGCGGCGAAGTCAAGGGCCGCCTGGCATTGGGCCTCTTCGAAACGGCGTTTGCCACGTTGACCAATCGGCCCATCGCCTTCCCGCTGGACCACGGCCCGTTTGGCGAGCAACTCTTCGACGCGTCGCTGGATTTTGTCACGGCAGACCCATTTCGCGCGGGGTTTGATGCCTATCTTTATCTCGGACCGTTGGAAACTGAAATCATGTCGCCGCTCATTGCCGGCTTTTACACGGATGAATACGCCAGGGAAATGGACCGCCGATTCCATTTGATGAACGGTCGCGGCCTGGCGGACATCACCGGCACCGAAAAAGTGGACGCCCAGGCATACGCCAAGTTGCGCGCCCGGTGGTGGGGACAGCCCCGCTCCGAATGGTCGGCGCAAAGCTTGGGCCCACTCAATGCCTGGGAATTTGGCAGCGATTGGAAAAGGAAGATCAAAGCAGGGCAGCCAACCTCATGGCCCACAACGAAGGTTGAAGCCACCCGTCGCCTCAAGGTTCTAGTCGAAGACTTCTTCAGCAACAACTTTCAGGACATCACTTCACGGGACACCCTCGAATGGGGTGACATGGCGACGGACGACGATGGCAACGTGTCCATTCGCTACAAATATCGCGCGAAGATTTGGGGACGGACGACGATCACCAACGATCAGGTGTTCACGTTCGATTCGCAAGGCGGGTTTGTGTCGGTTGAGAAGGCCGCTCCCAGGGTTCGCTAAAAGCCCGGGCTGTTTCCCTGAGTCCGGCACGCGGCCGTCCCGCCCGCCGCACTTCCGCCAACCCGACAGCCGGGGAACGAAGATTGGTTGTAAGAAAGGTGCCACACCCGTCACTATTTAAGCGAGATGAATGGGCATGAGCCAGCAGACCGCGACCTACAGGAAGTGTTCAAGGGTTGGCTCCAGGAACACACCGGGCTGATTTACAAGGTGGCGCGCGCCTTTGCGACCGGCGACGCCGACCGGCAGGATCTCATCCAAGAAATCCTGTTGCAAATGTGGTGCTCGCTTCCGCGATTTGAAGGCAAAGCCAAACCGTCCACGTGGATTTACCGCGTCGCTCTGAACACCGCGCTCGCCTGGCGACGGAAAGAGAAGAAACACCGCCCGACGGAGACTCCGCTAATTGACGTCGAGACGCTGCCAGCTTCGGAGGCAGACAGCGCGCAGCGCCTCGCTCGCGAAGAACAAGTCGCCCGACTCTATGACGCCATTCATCAATTGCCGAAGGTGGACGCGGCGCTCGTGTTGCTTTACCTGGAGGACGTGAGCTATCGCGAGATGGCTGAGGTGCTCGGCCTTTCGGAGAGCAACGTGGGCGTGAAACTCAACCGCGCCAGGAAAGCTCTGGCCGAACTCATGAAAGAGGTGACGCATGAATCCCGATGAACTCAAAGCGGTCTGGCAGTCGCAAACCGCGCCCCGACGATTGACGATTGATGCGGACGTGCTGCTCCAACAACTTCGACGGAACCAGAAGGATTTCGAGGCGCTAATCTTCTGGCGTGATCTTAAAGAGGTGGGCGTGGCGATGGTGATGTTGCCGGTTTGGATTTGGCTCGGTCGCAGGTATGATTTGCCGTGGACGTGGTATCTGGGCATCCCGGCGATGCTCTGGATCGCAGGATTCATGGTTCTGGACCGCATACGGCAAAAAGGACGCGAACCCAGGCCAAGCGCCGCCCTTCGTGAATGTGCCGAACATTCGCTCGCGCAGGTGGAACACCAGATTTGGCTGCTCCGGAACGTGTTCTGGTGGTATCTGCTGCCGCCCAGTGTGGCCGTGGGCGCATTCTTTGCCCAAGTGGCCTGGATGGCCCGGGACGGTGGTTGGAAGGCTGGATGGATCATGACCGGTGTCGTTGCCTTCTCGGTGCTTGTGGACTGGGCAATCTACTGGATGAATCAAACAGTCGTGCGTGAAGAATTGGAGCCGCGGCAACGCGAGTTGCAGGCTTTGATCGGGAATCTGGACAACGCCGAGCACGCTGCGGACCTGCCAGGCAAGTCTGATGGAAAAACGCGGCCCTCGGCGCGCTCAAAGTGGAGCCCAGTGCTGAACATCGTCCTGTCCTGTGTCGTGTTGGTCGTGGTCGGCCATTTCGTTTACACGCTCGTGAAAGAACCTCATCAAGAATCGGTCGCGCTGCCTTCGGGTTTCTGTCCTGCGTTCGGCGACGCAGGCGTGACCAACCGGCTCATTCCAATCCGGCAGAAGCACGACGTGCCTGCCATCTGTGCATCCCTTGTGACCAGCAAAGGCGCGACCGCCATTGGCGTGGCGGGTGTGCGAAAACGCGGCACGGACATCCCGGCGAAACTGGACGATCTCTGGCATCTCGGCTCGGATACGAAAGCCATGACGGCGACGCTGGTGGCGAAGCTCGTTGAGCAAGGACGTTTGAAATGGGACACGACCGTGGCGGAAGTGTTCCCCGAGTTGGCGGAAAAGTTCCATCCAGATATGCGCAACATCACGATGATCCAGTTGCTCTCACACCGTTCAGGCTTGCGGCCGAATTTGAACCTCGGACGCTTTCTCGGTGACGACGTAAAGCAATTACGCCTGCGCGCCGTCCGTGAAGAACTGGCCAGAGCGCCGAAGCACAAGCCCGGCACGCACTACGAATACTCGAACCTCGGTTACATCGTCGTTGGCGCGATCATCGAACGCGTCACGCGCAAGACCTGGGAAGACTCGATTCGCGAGGAGGTTTTTGTTCCGCTGAAAATGACCAGCGCCGGATTCGGCGAAACGGGAACGCCCGGCCAGATTGACCAACCGTGGCCGCATAACAGCAACGGCAAACCCATGCCCGAAAACGGCCCGGCGATGGATAATCCGCCCGTGATGGGCCCGGCGGGGCGCGTGCATTGCTCGATCCAGGATTGGGCAAGATTCATCCAAGATCAACTGCGCGGCGCACGGGGCGAACCGGCGTTGCTTAAACCCGACAGTTATCGAAAGCTCCACACGCCTCCCTTCGGCGGCGAGTATGCGCTCGGTTGGATTGTCGTTGAGCGCGGTTGGGGCGGCGGCCTCGTGTTGAATCACGGCGGTGACAACACAATGAATTGCGCCAACGTGTGGGTCGCACCAAAGCGTGACTTTGCCATCCTGATTTGCATCAACCAAAGCGGCGACACCGCGTTCGAAGCCAGTGATGAAGCTGTCGGCGCTTTGATGAAACTCCATTCTGCTGCACCAAAATCCGTTCTGGCTGACTGAGATGATAATACCCGGGACACTACTTTCATGCACCGAAGCGAATCATTGGATTCGGCTGGCAACATCACGCGAGCCTGAAGCGCCCGTATCGAAGAATCCGATGGGATTGTCTAAAATATCAATTACCGCACCTCAGAATTCCTTCGTAAAGTGGGCCGTATGAATACAACACACTGTATCAGCAAATTCATCACAACGCTCGCCGGCATCTCAACCCCGGTCATCCTGATCGGATTGGCCCAGCCGGGCTTCGCTCAAGACAAGGCCGCCAGAAACCAGGAACGAATCGGCATTTACGATTCGCGCGTTGTGGCGTTTGGCAGCTTCTGGGCCGAAGCGCACCAGCGCGAGCTCAGCGAGCGAATGAAGGCGGCGAAGGAAGCCAAAGCCGCCGGACAGACCAACCGTTTCGCTGAGTTAAAGTCGGCGTTGAAAGCGGAGCAGGATAAAGTGCATTTGCAGGTTTTCAGCACCGCGCCCGTGGACGACGTGCTGGCCAGCATGAAAGAGCGCGTCCAGGCAATCCAGAAGGAAGCCGGTGTCTCGCAACTCGTTTCCAAGTGGGACGAGAAGACGTTGGCGAAACACAAGGGCGCCGAGCAGGTGGACGTGACCGATTTATTCCTGCGCGAGTTCAAGCTCAACGAAAGACAAATGAAAATCGTTGCCGATATGCGCAAAAAGCCGCCGTTGCCGCTCAAAGAGGCGGAAGAACTCGCGCGAAAGGGCGAACTCTGAGCAGATGCGCTGGGGCGGCGCGGCCGTTTACGTCGTTTCAGGGGCAGCGTGTTCATGCCGAGCCGGCACGCTTGCCCCTGTTGCTTGACCAAATGACGGCCGGTCCGCGCGGCACTGCCAATTTGGCAGCGCCAGCGGAGAGCGAAAGGTTGAGCTCCGCGCAGAGTAGCACAAAGGAACGGGGCCGACTTTTTTGCTGAATAAATCCGCCGGCCGGGTGTATCACTCGTGACGGGACATGCTATGCAAATCACAGGCACCGACCGGAAAGAGCCATCGGCAGCGGAAGAACGGGCGGCTCTGGAGCGGTGCCAGCGTGGAGATGCACAGGCGTTCGGCGTCGTGGTCAACATGAACATGAAACGGGCATATTTCGCGGCTTTGGGATTGGTGGGGAACCACGCGGATGCGCTGGACCTTTCGCAGGAGGCGTTCGTCCGGGCGTATCGCGCCATGCCGCGTTTTGACCTGCAAAAGCGGTTCTTCACCTGGTATTACCGGATTCTTCGCAATCTGTGCCTGAACCACCTTCGCGATCGGTCTCGCGTTCGTGAAACGGATCCGAACCCCGAGTTGTCCACGATTGAAGCCACTCAACCCGACGCCCTTCAGGACCAGGCTGATCCGGCCGTGCTGGCTGAACGCAGCGATCTGACCCAACACGTGTGGCGCGCCGTCGCGCGGCTCAAGCCCGAAGAACGGGAAGTTTTTGTCCTGCGCGAGGTCGAAGATTGCTCCTATGCCGAAATCGCCGAGCGTCTGGAGATTCCCCGGGGCACGGTGATGTCGCGGCTCTTTTACGCGCGGCAACATTTGAAAGACATGTTGAACCGGTTGCTATGACCAACGATCCGCCTGCCAATCACGAACTGGACCGCTTTCGCCAGTTGATGACCGGCGCACTGGATCATGAGTTGTCGCCGGAAGAACAGGCTGAGTTCGAGCAAATGCTGGTCGCGTTGCCGGAACGCCGAAACGAATGGAATGAACATCGCCAATTGAAGGAGATCACGATGCAACTAAAATTCACCAATCCGCCGGAAGAAGTCTGGGACCGTTACTGGATCGGCGTCTATAATCGCATCGAGCGCCGCGCCGCGTGGATTCTGGTTTCGCTCGGCGCGATGGTGGTGTTGTTCTTTGCCGGATACAAAGCCGTGGAATCCTTGCTAGCTGACGCGCAGACGCCGTGGCTGGTCAAAGGCGGCATCCTCGCGCTGCTGGCGGGCGGCGTGATTCTTTTTGTTTCGGTTCTGCGGGAAAAATTGTTCACCAGAAAAACGGACAAATACCGGGAGGTTCAAAGATGATCACGACCACTTCGAGCACGCTTGCCGGGAAACGCGTCGTCAAGACGCTAGGCATGGTCACGGGCAACTCGGTGCGCGCCCGCCACGTCGGCAAGGACATTCTCGCCGTTTTCAAAAACATCGTCGGCGGCGAGATCGAGGAATACACCAAGCTGCTGGCCGAATCGCGCGAACAATCGCTCGACCGCATGATCGCCCGCGCAACGGAACTCGGGGCGAATGCCGTCGTGGACGTGCGCTTTGGTACCAG
This sequence comes from uncultured Bifidobacteriaceae bacterium, assembly GCA_964458575.1. Lineage (GTDB taxonomy): Bacteria > Verrucomicrobiota > Verrucomicrobiia > Limisphaerales > JADLHS01 > CAYWMD01. The sequence goes on from CAYWMD010000004.1 coordinate 51,249, forward strand.
CCAGATCATGGGCGCCGCGGCGGAAATTCTCGCTTACGGCACTGCGGTCGTTGTTGCGGACGACCCGGGAAAATCAGTTTGAACGCGTGAGAGGAAAGGGAGCGGGCATGAAAACATCATCCATTGCGCTCGGATTAGTCGGGTTGTTGTTCCTCGCCGCGTCCGGATGGAGCGACCAGACCGGCCAGCCATCCGCCGCGGTATCCATTGCCGAAAAGTTTGTTGACCGGCTGGCGAAGGAAGACTTCGCCGGAGCGGTCGCGCCGTTTGACGCCACCATGAAACACGCGATGCCCGAAGCCAAAATGCGCGAGACCTGGCAGACGCTGGCGAAACAAGCAGGCCCATTCAAGCAGCAGCTGGGAACACGCACGATGCAGCAGGTTGGATTCGACATTGTCTTCGTCACCTGCGAATTCGAACGCGCCATCCTCGACATCAAGGTTGTGTTCAATAGCGAGAATCAAATCAACGGCCTTTGGTTTGTTCCGGGCAAACGGCCCACGCCGGATGCCGCCGCTCCGGTCCTGCCGAAAGCGGTCCACGAAACCGCAGTGAGAATCGGCGACGGCGAATGGGCGTTGCCCGGCACGCTCACAACGCCAGCGACGGGCGCGGGTCCGTGGCCGGCGGTCGTGTTGGTTCACGGCTCCGGGCCGCAGGACCGCGACGAAACGGTCGGCATGAACAAACCGTTCCGCGATCTGGCCTGGGGCCTGGCGGCGAAGGGAATTGCGGTGCTGCGATATGACAAAGCGACAAAAGCTTTCCCGAATCGCTTCCTCAACATGCGCGGAATGACCGTGAAGGAGGAAACCATTGATGACGCCATCAAAGCGGTTCAGCGATTGCGCAAGAACGGCGGGATTGATCCGAACCGCATTTTCGTCGCGGGTCACAGTCTCGGCGGCATGGTCGCGCCGCGGATTGGCTCGGCGGATTCAAAGATCGCCGGTTTGGTCATCCTTGCCGGTTCAACGCGGCCGTTGGAGGAGATCATCCTTCAGCAAACGCGCTATCTGCTGTCGCTGGACGGCGATTTTTCATCCGCCGACCAGAAGCGATTCGCGGAAGTGGAAACCGAGATGAACAAAGTGCGAAACCTCACGTCCGCCGACTCGAATTCCACCCGCCTGATTTTCAGCGCGCCACCGTCCTACTGGCTCGACCTGCGGCAATACGACCCGCCCGCCGCCGCCGCGAAGCTGAAACAGCGAGTTCTCATCGTGCAAGGCGAACGTGACTATCAAGCCACGCTGGCGGATTTTGACGGTTGGAAGAAGAAGTTGAGTTCCCGCCCGAACGTCACCTTCAAACTCTACCCGAAGCTCAACCACCTGTTCATCGCCGGCGAGGGCAAAAGCGCGCCCGCCGAATACGAACAACCGGGCCGCGTGTCCGAGGAGGTGACCAACGATATCGCGGATTGGATTTTGCAGCAGTGATGTTGATTGGAAAAGCCGCGCCAACCGGATCAACGCCCGTACCATTCGCACAAACGGGCGATGTCATCCCGGTGATTGAGTAGTTGGACCCGCCAGCGCAGGTACGGCGTGTGACTGTAATGGTGGTCAACCATGGAGATCGCCCGCTCAATGTCCGCATCCGCCAAACTCGTCCGGTGATCGCTGGCCGCCCGCCACCGGCCCAACCAGATGATCACCGGATACAATAGCGCCAGATTGCGAAACCCTTCAATCAAAGGCCGGTCGTGAAACGCAGCGCCACAGAAATGCAGGCTCTGAACTTTCATCCGAAAGAACCGGGTTAACGTCGCTTCGCTCGCCGGGGAGAGCGGTCCAAAGGATTTTTCGAGCAGGGAGAAGGGAACGCTCGCCCGACCGTGGCCCAATCCAGGCGCGCGCCCCCTGCCGAACGCAAATCGCAAACTTGCGCCGAGCATTTTTCGTCGGAAACGGCCCGGTGCGCTTCGGTCTGGCATCGTCACATCGCGGGCCTGTTCCAGCACCAACAGCCGCAGAAACAACCGGCCGAACCGGCTTGGCTTCGGGGACGATTCCGGCCGTGCCGGAACTTTGCGGGTCGCATTCTGCACCAAAGCTTCCAGGATTTCGTCCGCATCCGAACCGCCGATCTGGTCCAGGCATCCCTTCTCCACCGCTCGCAGCCAGTGCAGCGAGCGCAACAGTTTGAGGGCCACGGGCATCTCTGCCGTCGCCAGCGAGTGGTCGAGCCATTGGACAAATCGGAGAAAGTCAGGCCATTCGGCGACGGTCGCCTCGAGCACCGGTGGTGGCGAACCTTCCTCGTAATCGTCCGGCACGACCAGTTTGGCCAGCCTTTGAATTACCGACCGCTGCTCCGCCAGTGGTCGGCCCCGATTCGCCACTGCGGACGGACAATCAAACCGCAATCCGACCACCAGCTTCTTCCCTGCCGGGTGGATGACCAGAGGGTATAATCGGCACGCCAGCGGCTTGGCGTCCTCGCCGAACTTTGCGTGAATCCGGCAGCGGCCCGAGGCATCGAGAAACACGCACGCCCCGTCGTCGTGGTGTCCCAACCGAAAACCACTTCCTTCCGGCAAGATCATCGCGGTTGGATCCACCCCGTCCGCCGGAGTCCAGTTCTGTTTTTCCAGCCGTTGCTTCTCCGCCGGGGAAAGCGCGATGAGCAGTCCACCCCGGCAGCAATCGGTGCAGCCGTGACAGCTCCAGTTTTGCAACGCTGGGATCTCGATTTGTGGAATTTTCTGTGCCACGGCCCCGGGATGTTCGGTTTCCAGGTCAGGGAATCAAGCATTTACGTTTCAACGCCTGCCATCCGTGTCCGGATCGGCGCATAATCTTGTCACCTTTCTGCTCTTACCAACCACTGATACGGTGATATGATAACCACCAGAGTTATGAATGGGGCGGATACAACCGATGCCGAACTGGTCAGCGCGAGCCTGACGGGAAATCGCGATGCTTTCGGACGCATTGTGACGCGGTATCAATCGCTGATTTGTTCGCTGGCGTACAGCGCCACGGGTTGCCTAGGTCAGAGTGAAGACCTGGCGCAGGAAACCTTCATCACGGCGTGGCGGCATCTTCGCCATTTGCGCGAGCCGGGCAAACTGCGCGCGTGGCTGTGCGGCATCGCGCGCAATCGCATCAACAGCAGCCTGCGCCGCGAAGGCCGCGAGCCGATCCGCACCGCCGAGCCGCTGGACACCGTCCACGACGCGCCCGCGCCGGAACCGCTGCCGACCGATCACGCGATCACCAAGGAGGAGGAAGCCATCCTCTGGCGTTCACTCGAACGCATTCCCGAAATTTACCGCGAGCCGCTGGTTCTTTTCTACCGCGAACAACAGTCCATTGAACGCGTGGCAGCGGAACTTGAACTATCCGAAGACGCCGTGAAACAGCGGCTCTCCCGCGGGCGCAAGCTGTTGCACGAACAGGTGCTGGCATTTGTCGAAGGCACATTGGCGCGCACAAATCCGGGCAAAGCCTTCACCCTGGGCGTGATCGCAGCCCTGCCGTTGTTTGCGACTTCGGCCAGCGCGGCCACGGTCGGAGCAACCGCCATCAAAGGGAGCAGCGCGGCAAAAGCGTCGGCGTTGCTTGGTTTTTCGGGCGTTATCCTCGGTCCTTTGGCGGGCATTTTGGGCGCATGGTTGGGAGTCAAGACCAGCCTTGCCAATGCGGAAAGCGAACGGGAACGCCAGTTCATCCGCCGAACCAGCAAGCTGTCCTTGGGTCTCATCATCGCTTTTTGCGCGACGATGTTCAGTTTGATTTTCATCACCGACCGGTTTTGGAAAAATCATCCACTGACGATTACCATCGGGTTGATCACGTTGAGCCTTGGTTACATCGTGGCGTTGTTTGTGCAAATCATACGGCACAACCGCCAGCTCCGACAAATTCGCGCGGAAGAAGCCGCCGCGGGCAGGGCCGAGCCAAGCGTTTCCCGCACGACTTTTCAATTCGAGTATCGCAGCAAGTGGACGCTGCTCGGCCTGCCATTGGTTCATGCGTGTTGTGGTCCGGCGCCGGATGGCAAGCGGCGCATCGCCAAAGGCTGGATCGCCTATGGCGACATCGCTTGCGGCGTCGTTGCGTTCGGTGGGGTAGCCATCGGCATCGTCAGTGTCGGCGGCGCGGCGTTCGGGCTGGTGGGGATTGGCGGCGTGGCGTTGGGATTGTTTGCGTTCGCGGGTTGCGGGATTGGCTATTGGGCGATGGGCGGTTGCGCGCTGGGTTATCTTGCTTTCGGTGGCTCGGCGCTGGGCTGGCACGCCGCAATGGGGGGCGCAGCGGTGGCCCATGATTTTGCCTTGGGCGGCGCGGCGTTCGCGCCCCATGCCAACGACGCGGTCGCGTCGGCCACCGTTCAAAACATGGGGTTTTTCCAAAACGCAAAGCTCATCATGGCCAATGCGAGCCTGTTGATCTGGTTGCCGGTGGTCATGCTGATCTGGCAGGCGCTACGGGTTCAAAAGCGGAGCGCGCAAAGCGAACCGTTGTGAACTAAAGTTACGACGGCAGGGGAGAGGGTCTTGCCTTTCCTTCCGGTAGCGTTACGCTCGCTTGGGTGAGCGCTTTCTCACAAGCGGATTCTTCGGGGACGACAGGGGTCAACTCGCCAGCACCGGGGGTTTTCGTGACCACCCATTGGTCCGTGGTGCTGTCCGCCCAGGAACGGGATTCCGCCCGGTCGGATGCCGCGCTGGAGACGCTTTGCCGCACGTATTGGTTTCCGCTCTACGCCTTCGCCCGGCGGCAGGGTCACACGGCGCATGACGCGCAGGATTTGACCCAGGAGTTTTTCGCGCGGTTGCTGAAAAAGGAATACCTCAAATCCGCGGAACGGGAGAAGGGCCGGTTTCGCACCTTCCTGCTCGTCGCGCTGAAGCGTTTTCTCGCCAACGAATGGGACCGCCAGCACGCGCAGAAACGCGGCGGATTTGCGACCGTGGTGTCCATTGATCAGGAACTGGCCGAGTCGCGTTTCGCGTCCGAACCGACGCACAACCTGCAACCCGATGTGCTCTTTGACCGGCAGTGGGCGATGACCCTGCTCGAGCGCACGATGTCGCAATTGCAGGACGAATACCTGACCAGTGGACGGGCCCGGCTGTTTGAACTCCTGCAAGGCTGTCTCGCCCGGGATGAATCGGCCCTGCCTTACGCGGAAATTGCGGCACGGCTTAATCTGACCGAGGCCGCCGTGAAGATGGCCGTGCAAAGGCTGCGCGCACGCTATCGCGAAATTCTGCGCGAGCAAATCGCCGGCACCGTTTCGTCGCCGGCAGAAATCGAGGAGGAAATCCGCCATTTGTTTTCGACTTTCGGGCCATGAAACCGGAGTATGGTAGGGGCGCGGACAGCCTTGTCCGCGCGCGGCGTTGGCGTTCAGGCTTCAGCCTGTCAGGCGGGAACCAACTGAAGCTTGAACACCACCTCGCGGACAAAGCCGCCCGCGCTCAGCGAAATTCCCGCAAAGAAGCCGCGTTACCTTTCGCCAATTCAGCTTAAGAAGAGGGCGGAACGAGAATATGGCTGAAGCATCAAAAGAAGATTTGGCGAAACGCAAGTGCCCGCAATGCGGCGCGGAACTTCCGGCCAACCAACCGCCGGAACTCTGCCCCAGATGCCTGCTCCTGGCCGGCCTGGGCACGCAGCCCGTTGCCGGGCCGGAGGGAACCGCCGTGCTGCCCGCGGCGAAAGCCAGCGCCCGGGGCCTCCCGCAGCCCGGTGACAAATTCGGCCATTACCGAATCGTCCGCCTCCTGGGCGCCGGCGGCATGGGCGCGGCCTTCGAGGCCGATGACCTGGAAACCGGCCGCCATGTGGCGCTCAAGGTCCTGAGTCACACGCTGGATTCGCCCGACGCGCGCGAGCGTTTTTTTCGCGAAGGCCGCCTCGCCGCTTCCATCAACCATCCGAACAGTGTTTATGTTTTTGGCACGGAGGAAATCGCCGGCACCCCGGTCATTGCGATGGAACTGATGTCGGGCGGAACGCTGCAAGACCGGGTGAACGCGCGCGGGCCGGTGCCGGTCGGCGAGGCCGTGGATGCCGTGTTGCAGATCATCGCCGGCCTCGAAGCCGCCCAGCGCATCGGCATCCTGCATCGCGATGTCAAACCGTCGAATTGCTTCCGCGATGCCGACGGCACCGTCAAGATCGGCGACTTCGGCCTTTCAATTTCCACCGCCGTCCGCACCGAACCGGCGCTGACATCGGCGGGCGAATTTCTGGGCACGCCGGCCTTCTGTTCGCCCGAGCAATTGCGCGGCGATGAACTCAACGCGCGCTCGGACATGTATTCGGTCGGCGCGACGTTGTTCTATTTGCTGACCGGACGCACGCCGTTTGACGGGAAGCATGTCGTGCAACTGCTCGCCACCGTGCTGGAGCAACCCACGCCTTCCCCGCGGAAGTTTCGGCCGGAACTGCCTCCCACGCTGGCCAGGATCATTGTGCGTTGTCTGGAAAAGCAACCGGGCGAGCGATTCAAAAACTATCAGGACCTCGCCCGCGCGTTGACGCCTTACGGATCGGCGGCGCCCACACCGGCGACGCTGGGGCTGCGGTTTGTGGCCGGCGTCGTGGATCATCTCATCCTGAGCGCCGTGTTCATGCTTTGCTTGTTGCCGCAGCTCGACGACTGGGAGGGCTTCGGCAACCTGACGAGGTTGAACTCCTCCACGGCTGCGATTCTGGCACTGGCCGGTTTTTCCAGCATGCTGTTCTATTTCTCCGTGTTCGAAGGTTTCTGGGGCTTTACCGCGGGCAAAGCCCTCTGCCGGTTGCGGGTGGTGCGGCCGGACAAAAGCCCGCCAGGTTTCCCGCGCGCCCTCCTGCGCGCGGCAATCTATGTCGGACTGCCCGTGCTTCCCTACTGGCTCTTTTTCGGATTCAACTTCAAGGCGTATCTCAGCAGCACCCTGCCGGTTCAATACTCGATGTCGTTCCTGTTCTACGCACTTCTGGCCCTGCTTTTTTGCACGGCGCGCCGGCGAAACGGTTTTGCCGCCTGGCAGGATCTTGCGACGAACACGCGCGTGATCGCGCGAGCCGCCCTCGTTTCGCGACCGGTGATGGCCACGATTGAGCTGCCGGCTGCCGCAACGCAAGGCGGCATCATGGTCGGACCGTATCACGTGCTGGAAACGCTGGAGAAGTCTGCGCACGAAGAATGGCTGCTGGGTTACGATTTACGCCTGCTGCGCAAGGTGTGGATTCGCACCGCGCCACCCGGCACGCCCGCCGTGCCGGCGACTCTGCGGAACATCGGCCGCGTCGGGCGGCTGCGCTGGCTCGCGGGACGGCGAACACCCGAGGAAAACTGGGATGCCTTTGAAGCGGCGAACGGAAAGCCGTTGCTGGCGCTCATCCTGACCCGCCAACCGTGGGGCCGGGTGCGGTTCTGGCTGCACGACCTGGCCACCGAAATCTCCGCCGCGGAAAAGGACGGCACGTTGCCGCCAGTGCTGGCCTTGGATCGGGTTTGGATCACGGCGGATGGCCGGGCCAAGCTGCTGGATTTTCCCGCGCCAGGCGTCGCGGCAGGCATCTTGCCGCCCCGACAGTCGCCAGAAAACTCCGCGCACTTTGAGCTGCCGCCGGTTCGTCCGCCAAGCGTGACACCCGGCGTCACGGATTTCCTCGGCGCCGTCGCCGCCGCTTCGCTCGCCGGTTGGCGGGAGGCCAGTCCGGAATCAGTGGGGAAGGTTCCCGTTCCGCTGCCACTCCACGCCCGTGCATTCTTGAAAACGCTGCCCCAACTTTCCGGCGCGGCGGGCGTGATCGCGGCGCTCGAATCCTTGCTCGCCAAAGCGGCCGAGGTCTCCCGTTTGCGCCGCGCGGCGGTGGTGGCGGGTTGCCTCGCGTTTCCGACCATGGCCGGTATTGGAATCTTCTTCGGATTCAAAATGCTGGATCAGTGGCAGCGCACCAATCCCGGCGTGATGGAGTTGGGCCAATTGCTGCAACAACGTAGCGCGATGCGGTTTTGGAACAAGAACGCGCGCGGGCCGACCGACCGACAACTGGCCATCCACATCGCCAGTCATTATCGCGCCACCATCACCAACGAAGCCGTCTGGTCGAGCACGTTCGCCCTGGCCATGATCAAAGGGGAAGCACGCGCGTTCGCCGAACGGAGTCTGGTCGAGCACGCGGCACCCACGGAAAAGGAAATCGCCGATGCCGGGGCCGCAGTCACGCCGTTTCTGCCCAACCGCAACCTCTTCGCCACGGTGAGACAACCGTCGCTCCCATTGGTGATTCTCAGCATCACCCTGGGAGTTTATGTGGCGGTCCCGGCCTTGCTGGCTGCGGCGGCCTTTCGCGGCGGCCTCGTCTTGCTGCTCGCCGGCGTGACCTTTGTCCGGCGCGACGGAATTCGAGCGTCGCGTTTGCGAGTGTTCTGGCGCGGGCTGCTGACTTGGAGTCCGTTGTTGCTCGGGCTGGTGATCGTGATTCTGTCGCACAAACCCGCCGGTGACTTGCTGGCGGCGGTGCTGGCTTCGTTGCCCATTGCGGGGCTGACTTTGGTTTCGTTGCTCCTGCCCAAACGCGGCCTAGCCGACCGGCTCGCCGGCACCTGGCCGGTGCCGCGCTAGCCCGAAACCGGATGCATCTATGAAAAAAATCCTCATTCTTCTCGGCGTCATCGCAGTCGCGTCGGTCGCTGTCTGCGTCGTCCAATGGCGGAAACGCGACGCACAACAGCAGCAACTGGCGGCGCTGCGCGCCGAAGCGGAACAACGGGCCCGCGAAACCGCCGAACTCCACGCCACGCAGGAACTGCTTGAAAAGCAGCGGCACGAAACGCAGCAGCAGGCCAGCGACCTGGCCGCCAAGCTGCAAGCCCAGCGGGAAGCCACCGCCAAAGCTGCCGCCCGAGCCGCCGCCGTGTCAGCCGCCGCCACGAGCCGCGAGCCGGGTAGAGACAAAGGACATTTTGGCAAATTCCTCGCCGAGATGATGGAGGATCCCGACACCCGGCAGATGATGCGGGACGCCCAACGCGTGGCGCTGGACAAGCAATACGACACGCTCATCAAGCAGATGAAACTCACACCGGAAGAGGCCAACCAGTTCAAGGACCTGCTCGCCGACAACATGATGAAGGGCGCGGAAAAGGCTTCGTCGCTCTTCGGCGGCGACGCCACCAATCGAGCGGCGACGCTCAAAACATTGGAGGCGGAACAGAAAGCCTTTGACGAGCAGGTCCAACAGTTCCTCGGCGAAAACCGTTACGCGCAATACAAGGATTACCAGCAAACCGCTGGTGAGCGGACACTGCTCAACGATTTCCGGCAAAAAACCACCAGCAGCGAGAGCGCATTGACCGACCAGCAGGCCGAAAAACTGCTGGCCTTCATGAAAGAGGAAAAACAGGCCGTGGCCGCCGCCACCGGCTTGCCTATGTCAGCGGACAAACAGGAGGCCGCCAAACTCGAGGCCATGTTTTCCGGCGAGGGCATGCAGAAAATGTTGCAGGCGCAAGAAGAGGTCAGCCAGCGGGTTTACGAACGTGCCAAAGGAGTGCTTTCAGAAAATCAACTCGCCGAGTTCGGTAAATTCCAAACCAATCAGCTACAAATGATGCGCGCGGGCGCGAGCATGATGCGCAAGTTCATGGCCTCGGGAGAGTCACGACCAACAACCCCCTGAGACAAAAAATCGTCCGGGCAGCGTCATTTTTATGAAATTTTTCCCGCGCTGCCGGGTATTCCACGGTAGCAACGACGACGGGTTCGCAAAACGCCGCAAAACCAAGCAACCGCGAAACAATGAATCCGCCGTTGGTAACGTGAGATATTTCCGGTTCAACGGTCAAAGATGGTGGATGGGGACAGAGTCCGGAGCCGCGGCGGCGGTCGGGAGTTGGCGCGGAATAAAAGGTGTGGTTTTACCCGAACCATTCCGCGCCGATGCCCCGGTAAAAAGCAGGAAGAGAGGAATTATGAATACGAAAATCATGTTGGTGTTGTCGGTCGGATTCAACGCCGCTCTGCTGAGCGCGTTGACCTTTGTGTGCAAGCAAATTCCTGAGTGTGAAATGCTGACGGCCAGGGGTGCGTGGGTCGTGAAAAGCGTTTCGGCCAGCGACATTCGCACGGCGCAGTTGGACGCGTTCGCGCCGCGGGCTGGCGCGGTGATTGAAGCCCTGCTGCCCGAAGCCCGGACCGGCGAACCGCGGGATTTGTTCGACTTCGAAACCGGGCGGCGCGTGGCTGAGCCGGTTTTCGATGCCAACGATGCGCGGGAAGGCATTGCGTGGATTCGCAACCGGGGTCTGGATGTCGCCGGCGTCATTCTCCAAAACGGAGAACCGGCGTGCCTGGGCTGCTACCTCGCGGCCGTGCCCGTGAACCGACAACTTTGGGAGACAATCACACCCGGCGACCTTCAAGCGCAACCAGACCTGGATAAAATTGTCAGCCCCAAGCGCACCTTCCTGATCCCGGGGCAAAGCAAAACCGATACGTTTTTGTTCCGGACGGCGGATGGCACGGCGGGCATCTTGCAGGTTCAAGGTGTGACCGACGACCGGCGTTGCGTGAAGATTCGCTACAAACTCCTGTCGCCCGTCCAAACGCAACTCGCACATCACGGCGCCGCCGGGACGACCGGGGCAGGAGTAACGACGCAACCTTAGTGAGTCCTGGCGGAGCACACCACCTGGATCATCCGGAGCTAAGCCGTGAGCAAAACAATGTGACACCGTCTCCAGTGACAAGTCGCAGCGTGTGGCGCCCCGCGGTCAGGGCGCTCACGCTGTCGGTCTTTTTGTTGGCGTGCGTTTCCGCGTTGGCCGGACTGATCCCCAAGTTTCTGAAGCAAATTCCGCGTGAACTGCACGGCGGGTATTTTCTGCTTCTCCAAATGAATCCCGACCAGACGAAACACGTATTCACCAACCCGCCGCCCTTTGCAACGATTGCTTCAAATCAGATTGCGCTCGCCGCGGGCGACATCAAGTCAGTCAAACGACTGATGCAAGTCACACAAAAGGGAACGAATGTTTACCTGATTTCGTTCCAGGACGAATCGTCCTAGATCATCACGCCGGCCGACGTGCCCACCAAACTGGTTGTGCTGGAGCCGACCAAGACCAATTCCAAGGCCTCGATCATGCGCGTGATTAGTCGCGATCTCACAAACGATTTCCCGGGCAACAAGCCGTCAGCCCCTGATGCGCCTTGCGGAAGACGCCGGGTTGACGCACGTGTGGGTACTGGTGTAACTAAGTCGTAGGAATGTCACCAGCCGTTGGTGCGAGGCCGCCGCTGACTCCGGTGTCTCTTGCGCTTGAGCCCAAGTGAATCGAACCGCGGCGGGGAAATAAACGGGACATTATGAAATTCGTGGGTGAATTTTTTGGTGCGCCATTGGCGTTCGGGCTTGTTTTGTTCTCCACCACCGCTGCCACCGCCTTTCAAGACGAACGGGACTTTCTGCCGTCACCCAACGGGCAATACATCGCTTCGGTGGCGAACCATGATCTCTCCATTCCCCTGGGCGCGGAGGGAATTGAGTTGAGCGCTTCAGTGACGGTCAAGATTCGCGACTCCAAAGGGAAGTCGCTCTGCTCTGTTTCTGTCGCCAAAGGTCGCAAACAGTATGAGATCGGTTACGGGCACGTCAGCATGATTTGGAGTCCGGACAGCCAGCGGCTGGCCTGCTGCAATCAGGGAAACTTGTCGGTGGTTGAGGTTCGGAGCCGGAAGTCTCAAACACTGCGTTCAGCCGTTTCGACTTTTCGTTGGGTCGGCAGTTCGAATCTTTATTGTATCACCGGAGAGTTGTGGATGGGGCGTATGATGCGGGAGAAAGGATTGTTTTCTGTCGTTGAAATCTCGGCGCGCGATGGATCAGAAATTTCCCGGCTCACCAAACGTGACGGAAAAGCATTTCACAGTTTGGTCTCAGAAGAATGCAACCAGCTTTCTCCCGATTCAACCAAGGTGGTTTTCATGGATGAAACGCAGATGGTGATTTCCGGCTTGCGCGATACCAATGACCAGCATGTCCTCCGACGAGAATTGAACCCGGAGTTCTGCTTGTGGGTGGACACGGGCAGCCGTTGTCTGGTTTCTGGTTCGGAATTCACCAAAATCATGAGAGCCGGAAAGGAGGACACCACCATTCGCGTCGTCGCCTACCTCTACGAGACAAATGACGGAAGATTCACCGACCTGACAGACAATCTTCGTCAGTTGAACAACGACCCCCGCGCTGCCCCTCCCGGCCCACGAGCCGAGAATCGTGTTTGGTCACCAAAGGGTGACTGGTTTCTGGTCTCCGGAGGAGTCATAGGATCAAGTGGTCCTGACGAACGCGATTGGATCTGCGTGCCCAGGCCGTGGAGCAGCATTTGCATCCAGGAGGTCCTGGGCAAAAACTTTCATCATCCCAAAGTTGCGCCGTCTGGCAGCCGGGTGGGTCTCATCAGCGCCCCATCCGCATTCACGCGATCCGGCGACCTCTTCGTGGTTGAGATTCAATCGGGCGCGAAAGGTGAACTGGTTCCGGGCAAACCGGTCAAACTTGCGACTGCTGTTTCAGATTCCTGGTTTTGGTCCGCGGACGGCAAGCAATTGATTGTCTGGAATGGGGGCAAGTTCACCTACCATCCGATTCCCTCACTGAAAGAATTGCCATGACACATTTCAACCGGCTGCGGACATTTCTTTGGTTGCTCCTGCTGCTGCCGGTAACGGCGGCATTAGCCGACGGCAAGGTCTTCCCCGGCACCGCGATTGCGGAAACTACAATCCCGGACCAGCGCGCGCTGATTTGCTGGTCCAACGGCGTCGAGCGGCTCGTCATCGAAACCCGCTTCGCCGGAGCAGGCACCAACTTCGCCTGGGTCGTCCCCTTGCCCAGCCCGCCGGAAATCGAAGCCGCGACCACCGGACTGTTCACGACGGTCGCCCATCAAATGCGGCCCAAACTGGTGCACAATGCTCCACCGCTTTACGCCGTCTTCCTCTTTTGCCTGGCAGTCGGTTACCTGTTGCTGTTTGTGCGCAAGGATTCGCGGCGTGTGGCTTTGGATGTCCTGGCGTGTGCCGTGGCGGCAGTGAGTTTGCTTTTCCTGTCGGCGGATGGAGGAATGATCCTTTTCGCGCTCGTCATTTTTGGGTTGTTGCTCCTGGCTGTCATGCGAATCCGTTTAGGAGCGGAGCGGGTTTACGCGATTGTACTGGTTTTGTTCTTTGGTTTCATCTTTGGGGCCATGCTCCTCCCCGCACTCGGAACACTTGGCCTGAGCGCCGTGTCCGGCGACGTGACTGAATTGGCGAGTCAGCGGGTGGGCGCGTTCGACACGAAAACCATCGCCGCCAAAACTCCGAACGCCTTGCTGGATTGGTTGCGGGACAATCAGTTCGCCGTGCCGACCAACGCCGAGCCCGTCGTTGCGGATTACGTCAAGCGCGGCTGGGTGTTTGTCGCCGCGAAACTGCATCGTGACGATGCCGCGGCCGCGACCAACGCCATTCACCCGCTCTCGTTCACGTTCCGCACTGAACAGCCCGTGTATCCGTTGCGACTGACGGGTGTTGGCAACGGACCGCTCCGGGTCGAGCTTTACGTGTTTGGCAACGAACGCGCAGAGGCGGATCATTTCAAGGTCGAGAAATGCGCACCGGTTGAGTTTCCGGAAGAAGCTTGGTGGTCACCAAAGCAACGGCCTGAAGTGGGGGTCAAGCATCCTTTGCTGCGGCAATGGGTTCAGGGCCGTTCCGTCGCCACCAAACTGGCTGCCTGGCTTGCACCGGAGCAGATGCAAAATGACGTGGTAATCCACTGGGTTCCTTTCGCCGCGCGTTGGGAAATTCTTTATAGCCAAAAGGGCGCGGCCATCACCGCCGCCAACTGGGCGATGGCATTCATACTTGGCGTTTCGTTCCTCGCGGTCATAACGCTGGCCATCAAACGCGGATGGCGGCCGGCAACCGCCAGGATTTCAGCCGTCGTGGCGTGTGTCGGACTTTTCATCTTCTGCGTCGGATATCTTGCGTTGCCGAAAGTTCCCGTGCACGTCATCAGACATTACCCGGCTTATGCGCGCGGGCTGCTGAGGGAACTCGGCCAGTTTGTGGTCGCACACTGGGAAAAATCACCGCCGACCTCGCTGGCCGAGGCTCGCAATGCAGCCACCCTGAAACCGGACCTGATCACGGACAACATTCTGCTCGGCGGGAAGATTCGTGAAGAGGACTCGCCCGGAAACTATCTCATCCGCCAAACAACCAATGGCTTCGAGTTCTTCTGGTACGACCGGGATGGTGGTGTACACGCGCTGGATAAACCATGAGCAAGACCGGCATCGCCATCATTACCGTCCTCGCCCTCGCGCTTGCGGTGGCGGTCGGGTGGGTCGTGTTCCACGTTGGGCGGGTCGTCATCCAGATCATCCGTGAGGCACGGACAGCGCGGCGACCAACGCGGCAGTTGCAGCACCCGGAGTTTGGCACGCTGACATTTGAATCTGATCTGTGGACCGGGCAAACACAGCGCGACGGAAGGCCGATCCGCTTCTGCGTTGCCGGCTCGGAATCAAGCCCGGACGCCTCACTGATCGAGCGTCTGCGCGCGGCCATCGGCCGGTTGCCTGAGTTTGAGCGAGCGGCATTGGAGTTTATTCAGACGAATGAGCCGAAAGTGCGGCCGGGTGACTTCACGTTTGATTCACTCGATTTTCTTTGGGAGCAGAAACCGGACGACTTCGCGATGGAGTTTTCCCTCGCGGGCGATGAGGGCGGCATTTGGCGGGTCGAGTTTGAGTCCGGCAGCCCGAAGTCGGTTGGCCGGGATGATTGAGATGACGATGAACCGAGCCAGTCGGAAGCAGACCAAGGTTTCCGAATTATTTCGAGGCATTTCTGCGCCTTTGGGCTAATGCGGGTTGAACAGGTGAAGTTCAACTCAAATACAATTATGAAAACCAAGTTGCTCAAACGAATCGCGGCAGCGGTCGTCCCCTGCCTCATTACGGTGTCTCTCGGGATGGCGATGTCAGCCCACGCCGCAGATAAAAGGGACGCCTCCAAGCCCGCACCGGACAGCGCGGCGGATGAAAAAGCGACCGAGGCTGCTGCGTCACGACCGGACGTTTACAAACCCACGGGGTCGTCCCCGGCGCAGCGCACGGAGTGGAATGCCGCGGAATGGAAAGACCCGCGTTGGCCGGACCCCGGCATCGTTCTGACTAACATTGTCTGGGATAACTTGCCGCTCGCCGAAGTCGCAAACATCTTGGGCATCCAATTCAAGAACCACTTTGAGATTGTGCTCCCGAATACGGTGAATAGGCCACCGGCAGCGCAAACGATTAACCCAGCCACTGGTTTGCCCAAGCCGCAGCCACCAACCGAGGCCGTGGACCCGAACAGTATCCCCATCAGATTGCAGTTGAAAAGAGTCACTGCGACCGAGCTTTTCAATGCCATGAATCTGATGTTTGAAACGGAAAACTCGCCGTGGCGTTGGCAACTGCTTATGAATGGCAATCGGCCCACCGCAGTCTTCCGAATCTTGCCGGACGTTCTGTTCGGCATGCAGTCGTCCCCTCCGCCGGAAGCGCCAAAGAAACAGCGCATGGTCATCTTTGTCGGTCGTTTCATTGGCGACCCAAAATCCGGCAGCATGACAGACGACCAGTTTCTCCGGACACTGTCCGATCTCTATCAACAAGTCTATGAACCGGCGCGGCGCGGCGCGATCAATGAACTCCTACGGTATCATTCGGCGACCCAAATCCTCGTGGCCAACGGCACCCCTGACGAAATCCGGTTTATTCAAGATGTGCTAAGAGCGTTGGAACAAAAGGTGACCATTGATCAGAACCGCAAGGCCCGGCCTGCTTCCGGCGGTGGCGGCGGGTCCGGCGGGTCTGAAACAAAATCCGAGGCGACAAAGACGCCTTGAGTGTGTTATCCATGGGTGATGGGTTCGACGATTTCCATGCCCTTCCCGGCCCACGAACCGACGGTGTGTCTGGCTGAGGCGGACCCCGGCGCGACATCCGCTCCGGCCAGTGCCGACGTCGAGGCGCGGCGAATCGCCCGCGCCGTGGCGCGCGGAGACGAAGCGGCGTTCCGTGAGTTGTATGATCGCTATCACGAGCGGCTGTTCCGTCTGGCGGCGGTCCTCGGACACGGCGACGAATCCCTCGCCCACGAAGTAGTGCAATCCACCATGTTGACCGCGGCGCGAAAGCTCAAGCCCGTCGAGAGCGAAGCGCATTTGTGGAACTGGCTGGCCCGCGTGGCCCGCCAGCATCTCGCCAAGGTCTGGCGGCAGCAACAACGCACGCCGGAGTTGGTCGAATTGACACAATTTCCGGAAACCGCCTCGCCGGAGGAATCGGATTCCGTGCTGGAAGAAAACTTGGACGGGGCTTTGCTGGAATTGGAAGCTGAGGATCGGCAAGCGGTTGAGTGGTTTTACTTCGATGGGTTGAGCCACAAGGAAATTGCCGAACGACAGGGCGCCACGCCCAAGGCGGTGTCGAGCCGCCTGGAGCGGGCCCGGGAGAAATTGCGGTTGCTGCTTAACCGGAGGTTGCGCCATGAATCCTGAGAGACAACGACTGATTCAAGATTTGATGAACGACGGCGGCGCGGACGCCCGCCGGTCGGAAACATTGCTGGCGAGTGGTCGAATTCTGCGCCGCAGACGACATATGCGCCATGCAAGGCAAGTGCTCGTCGTCTTGGGTATCGCCGCGCTCGCGGCTCTTTGCGTTCAGCAATGGACCCCGCGTAAAAGCCTGACCGTGACCGATGCGCCCAAGAACGTTCCGGCAACTGCGGCTTCGACCGATGTCCATCGCCTCTCCGATGACGAGTTGCTTGCGCTGTTCCCGGACGTGCCCGTTGGCCTGGCCACACTGTCCGACGGCACCAAGAAGCTCATCTTCCCGCGGCCCGGTGACGAAGAACGCTTCGTAAAACATCTCTAAAAGCACGGCGCGTCGGATTTTCACCTGAAACCTTAGCGACATGCACGAATGCTCTACCCGCCGGGTGAAACGCCCCCATCGCTGGAGCGCCGGTCTGTGACCGGCTTTGGTCATCGT
This sequence comes from uncultured Bifidobacteriaceae bacterium, assembly GCA_964458575.1. Taxonomy (GTDB): domain Bacteria; phylum Verrucomicrobiota; class Verrucomicrobiia; order Limisphaerales; family JADLHS01; genus CAYWMD01. The sequence continues at coordinate 68,310 of CAYWMD010000004.1, forward strand.
TTCGCCAAAGCCGGTCACAGACCGGCGCTCCAGTCGCTAAGGATTCGAGGATTTTTACCGCCAGCGCTCTCTTGCCTTTCCTCTGCGCACCGCTACGCTCGCGTCGGTGAGCACTTCTTCACAAGCTGCCTCCTTGGGGACAACCGGAATTGAAGCGCCAAAACAGTCCGCTTTCGTCACGACGCATTGGTCCGTCGTGCTCACGGCCCGGGACAAGGAATCACCGCGCTGCGCCGAAGCGTTGGAGGCGTTGTGCCATGCCTATTGGTATCCGCTCTACGCCTATGTCCGCCGGCAGGGACACAGTCCGCATGACGCCCAGGACCTGACGCAGGAGTTTTTCGCGCGCCTGTTGCAAAAGGATTACCTGCTCGCCGCTGATCGCGAGAAGGGCCGCTTCCGCACCTTTCTGCTCGTGGCGCTCAAACGTTTTCTGGCCAATGAATGGGACCGGTCGCGCGCGCAAAAACGGGGCGGCGGCCACGTTCACTTGTCGCTCGACACTTCAACGGCCGAAACGAGATATCAGACCGAGCCGGCGCGGGATTTGCCGCCGGACCGAATTTACGAACGCCGTTGGGCGCTGACGTTGCTGGATCAATCGCTGGCCCGCCTGCGCGGGGAATTTGTCGCCGCCGGCAAGACGCGGGAGTTCGATGAACTGAAAGTCTTCCTGACGGCGGAGAAAGGCGCGATCAGCCATGCCGACGTGGCGTCGCGTCTGGGGCTGACCGAGGGCGCGGTACGCGTGGCGGTGCATCGGCTGCGGCGGCGCTACCGTGAAATCTTCCGCGAGGAAGTTGCCCAAACCGTGTCCCACCCGCAGGAAATCGAGGAGGAGATTCGGCATTTGCTTGAGGTCTTGGGCTGAATCTAAATGGTGGAAGTTGTGTAACATCCTGCCCTTTTCCCTTAATTACACGGTGATGGAAGAAAACACGAAACCCAGTCCGAAATGCCAGCGCTGCGGCGCATCGCTCCCGCCGGACGCGCCGGAAGGCCTGTGCCCGCGCTGCCTCATGGCATTGAATCTGACCGCGCCCACGGAAATCCCCGGCGAAGCCGGCCCGCAAGGAACGAAGGTCTTCAACCCACCACTGTCCCCCGACGAAGTCGCCAGACACTTTCCCCAGTTCGAAATCCTCGAATGTCTGGGCCGTGGCGGCATGGGCGTGGTGTACAAGGCCCGCCAGCCAAAACTCAACCGGATCGTCGCCCTGAAAATCCTCGCGCCCGAAAAGGTGGCGGAAACCAAATTCGCCGAGCGGTTCGCGCGCGAGGCTCAGGCGCTGGCCCGGTTGAATCATCCCAACATCGTCACGGTGTATGATTTGGGCGAGGTGGATGGTCTTTATTACTTGTTGATGGAATATGTGGACGGCGTGAATCTGCGCCAGTTGCTCCGGGCACGGAAAATCGCGCCGGAAGAGGCGTTGGTCATTGTGCCGAAGATTTGCGAGGCGTTGCAATACGCGCACGACGAAGGCTTCGTCCACCGGGACATCAAGCCGGAAAATATTCTCGTGGATAAAAAGGGGCGGGTGAAAATCGCCGACTTTGGCATCGCCAAGCTTGTGACCGGTGGCCAACCGCAACAAACAATCACACAAGACCAGGTCGTGGGCACGCCGCACTACATGGCGCCGGAGCAGATGGAGAAACCTCAGTTGGTGGACCATCGCGCGGACATTTATTCGTTGGGCGTCGTGTTTTACGAGATGCTCACGGGCGAATTGCCGATCGGCAAATTCCAGCCGCCGTCGAAGAAGGTCCACGTGGACGTGCGGTTGGATGAAGTGGTGCTGCACACGCTGGAGCGGGAGCCGGAACGCCGTTATCAACACGCGAGCGAGGTCAAGACGGACGTGGAAACAATCGCCGGGACCGCACCCGCACAGCAGGATCGTGAGGACGCGCAAGGCCCTCCCAGTCGGCAACCGGTTCACGGCTTCGCCAACCAGCCGGCGCCCAACCACGCGGGATTCACGGCCGAGTCAGTCCGAACGCAGTTCACCGTCCTGGCGGTATGTTGGTGGATTGGCATGCCTTTGAGCATGGCTCACGGTTTGTTGCCGCGAAAAGCGGATATATTACTTGGCGTCATCTACGTTCCCGCGGCCATCGTAACCACCGTCTTTTGGTGCATCCTGCTTTACCGACACTGGTCGCTGCTGCAAGGGCATGGTGCGCGGACCACGCCCGGCAAAGCCGTTGGTTTTGGATTTATCCCGTTCTACTGTTTCTATTGGTGGTTCGTCGCCTATGCCGGCCTGGCCACCGACAACAACAGGTATCTACATGTAACCGGTATCACATCAACCCGCATGTCTTACGGATTGGCCGTCACGTCTTGTATCCTTGGGATCCTGAGTTGCACTGTTGGCTTGATTCCAGTAGTTGGGGCAATTCTGACCGTACCCGAGATGATCATCGGTTTTATTCTGGTGCTGCAACAACGAGACTGCGTGCTCGCCATTTTGGAGCACAGAACTGGAAGGGCGGCAAACGGGTGATGGTCGTGGTGACCGAGCGTTCTTGATCGCTGCGCGATCTTGCGCACTTCCTGCATCCCGCGTTACGCTGACACCAGTGAGCACTTCCTCACAAGCCGCTGCACCGGGAACGACTTCGACGGGATTTGAGCCGCCACACCGGCCTGCGTTCGTGACAACGCATTGGTCCGTCGTGCTCACGGCGGGGCGCAGCGACACAACGCGCGCCGAGGACGCGCTGGCGAAACTTTGCCAGAGCTATTGGCATCCGCTTTACGCTTACGTGCGGCGGCGGGGTCATTCGCCGGAAGATGCGCAAGACCTCACGCAAGAATTCTTCGCCCGGCTGCTGGAGCGCAACGCGATTGCGACGGTCAGTCCGGAGAAGGGCCGCTTCCGCTCGTTTCTATTGGCGAGCATGAACCATTTTCTATCAGACGAATGGGACAAGGCCCGTGCACAAAAGCGCGGCGCGGGAAAAGTCATCTCCCTCGACACGCAAAGCGCGGAAACCTGGCTGCGCCAGCAGCCGGTGGAGACGCTCACGCCGGAACGGGCTTTTGAATTGCGCTGGGCGATCACGTTGCTGGAACAGGTTTATCGGCGGTTGGAGGAGGAGCATCGGCAGCAGGGCAAGGCGGAGTTTTTCGACACGTTACGCACCACGCTGGCCGGGCCGGGCAATTCCGCCCCTTACGCTGAACTGGCTGTGCGGTTGAGAATGAACGAAGGCGCGGTAAAGGTGGCGGTCCATCGGCTGCGTCAGCGTTATCGGACTTTGTTGCGTGAAACGATTGCCGAAACCGTCGAGAGCGAAAGCGAAGTGGAGGAGGAGTTGCGTTACTTGATGCGGGTTGTGGCGTGTGGTTGAATTGGACGACTTGTTTTTCGGTTTTTGATGAAACGCAACTTCGCAATTTCTTTGTTTCCGCCACTCCTATGGAGTTGGGTGTCCCTTGGCGTCGCGGACGAGGCCGCGGTCAAACCCGCGATTATCGAAGCGGCCAGGTTCGCCTCACTGCAAGCGGCCTTCGACGCAGTGCCCACTAACGGCGGGGTCGTGCTGCTGCCGCCGGGCGAGTTTGAGCTGTCCAAACCACTGGTGCTGACCACGGGTGACACGCGCATCGAGGGCGCGGGCGCGGCGACGCACCTGATCAACCGCAGCACGAACGGCAAGCCCGCGCTGATCATCCGTCCCCGGGACATTGAAAAAAATCCGCGCGCCAAGCTTTGGCGCGTCCAGCTCGGCAATTTCCGCATCAGTGGCAATACCAACAGCGGCGACGGGCTGTTCGTGCTCGGCGTCAACGAACTGTTCCTGCACGGCCTCTCGATTGATCACAACGGCGGCCACGGGATTTCTCTGCGTGACTGCACCGAAGACCCGCGCGTGGTCAACTCGATCATCACTTACAACGCCCGGGCAGGCCTCAACATCTTTTCCACGCATGACATCGTGGTCTCTGCCAACCAATTTGAGGAAAATCAGGATGCCGTGCGCTGCATCAACAGCTACAACCTCACCATGAATGGAAACAACGTGGATGACCACCTGCGCCACGGCGTGGTCATCGAGAACACCTACGGCTCGGTGCTCTCCGGCAACATGATCGAGGAATGCAACGGCACGGCGGTCCTTTTGGATCGCGACTGCTACGGTATCACGATCAGCGCGAACGTTATCGCCGATGACCTCGGTGGCGGCGTGCATCTGCTCGACGCGTGGGGTTGCACCATTTCGGCCAACACGTTTGTGTTGGTGCATTCCAACTCCGTGCTGGTGAGTTCGAACAGCGGCCGATCGACAATCACCGGAAACAATTTCTGCAACAGTTACATCGGCGGCGGACAGGACAAACGCAAGACCAAGCCCGGTCAACCCATCGGCTTTGACGAGGCCACCGGTATCCTGCTGCAATCCGCCAGCGACATCGTCATTTCCGGAAACCAATTCTCCGGGTTGTCGGGTCAGGCCATCCTCGCCGAGGGCAAATGCAAACGGATTGTGGTGACAGGCAACGTCGTGACTGACTACGGGCGGCGCCTGAAGAAAAAAGTGCCCGCGATTGACTTGGGCAAGGCTTCAGGCAGTCGCGTTAAGAACAACGTCGAGGGAGGCGCGCGGGAGTTGCCGAAGACGCAGCCGTGAGGTATGGGCAGCCGTCGAGGAGTGCATAACGAAATGCGAAGTTTGGTCTATACGATACCACTGGCCTTGATTTGGAGCGCGACCTCGGCCTGCGGCGAGGCGCAAATCTGGGATTTGGGTGAAGGAATTTCCGTTGGCGCCACGTCGGACGGACAAGTCACCTGCATCCGACATGGGGCCAATCTGAACAAGACGGCAATCTGGTCGGTGCAGTACGGCTTCAAGGACCTCGGGAAATATACCGCGCGTGGCATTGCGTGGAAGGGATCGCAACTCGTCGTGGGCGCCCACACCAACGGCGTGGCGTATCGGTGGGATGGCAGTATGCAAGGTGTCGGAACTTGGCAGGCCCTGCCGCTGGCGGACGGGCTTTACAACTGGATGCCGCATCGCGTCCAAGCCATGTCTTCCGACGGCACCAACGTCTGGATCGTCGGCGTCTCGGCTTACACCAACGGCGCTGAACATGCCTGCGTTTACACCGACACCGGCGCTTCGTCATTCTGCACCAACGTCGTCATTCCCAGCCCTGGTCACGACCACTCGGAAATGTGCGCGGTTGCTGAGAACGGTTTGGTGGCGGGGCAGGCTCAATACGGAGGATCCGGAAGTCTCACGAGCGGCGGTCGCCAGGTTATCACCGGTAATCCGCTGCGTTTCCTGGGCAACCTGTTGGGCAACGCCACCTCCGCCAACGAAGCGCGGACCTTGGGAATCTCGGGCGACGGCAGCCGCATCATCGGATGGAGCTACATCACCCTCAGCCCGCTTTACATTCAGCAGTGCTATTGGGACGCGCCGTTCACAGCGAACCGTACGGCAATCGCCATTCCTTTTCTTCCCGACCATGTTTGGGGCGACGCGACGGCCGTGAGCCGCACCGGTACTTACATTGGCGGCGCATCGTGGAAAGTCATCTACAACCCTCCGGGTCAGGTCAACCCCGAGGGCCAGGCGGCATGGATTTGGGACGCCGCGCACGGCACGCGCAACCTGAAGGACGAGCTGATTGCTGAAGGCGCCGACCTAACCGGCTGGAGCCGGCTTTGCGATGACCTGAGCGGCACCGCGGAACATGGCGACGGCTTCTTTGACATCACCGGCATTTCCGAGGACGGCCGGTGGATCACCGGCACCGGCGCGCAAAGCGGCGTCCGCCACGCGTATGTCGCATACCTCAACGAAGCCCCGACCATCTCGAGCATTGCCCCCAACACGGCGACTAATACCGGCACGGTCCAGGTCGCTCTCAGCGGCTTGTGTTTCCGCGCCGGGGCAACCGTGAGGTTGAAAAAGTCCGGCCAGGCCAACATTGGGGCATTCAACGTCAACGTGAACGGGCTGGACTCGATCACGTGCAGTTTCAACCTGACCGGCAAAGCGCCCGGCCAACGGGATATCGAGGTGACCAACACCGATGGACAGTCAGGAATTTTAACAAACGGCTTTTTGATTTTGCAACCGCCGTCACCTTCCTGCGGCGGGTATTTACTGTCGCCGACTTATCAAGCGACCAACTTGGTGTTGAGACTGACGAACACGAGTGCCAGCGAGGTGTATGACTTGTTCACGGTGACCAATCTAACTTCGACGAATTGGACATGGCTGATGCGCGGCTCGAATGGGCAGACGGAGTTCGTCGTGACGAATCCGCCGGCATTGGAGAGTTTCTACACGAGCCGATGCACGAACTGAGTTTCAAGCTGATCGCAGCCAAACCGGGTGGTGCGCCGAACTTACGACGAACAATTTGCAATGATTATTGGAAGATGAAACCGGATCTCTTTCGCCATTACTCATTGCGAATTGCACACTGCAAATTGCCGCCTGCGTCCGCCTCTGCGCCGCTGTTATTTGCCTTGGTTGTGGGCTTGTTTGCCTGCGCCAGCGCTAACGCCGCGTTCCAGATTCTCGGCGTCCAGTATCAACCGGACTGGGTGTTCCCGGAATACGAGTGCCTCTGGCATGACCGGCAGTATCCCGGCCCCTGCACGGCCACGGTGCCGGGCGCCAACGTAAAGGTGTTCCTAAAAAACACCGGCCCCGGCACGGAAACGACCAACGACGTCACGCTGGCGGGTTACAGTCTCAAGACCGTCATCAAAAGAAACGCGTCGGACGATAGCAGCAGCATTTACCACTATTGGAGCACGCCGCCGCAGGCCATCCTGGATGCCGGCATTCCCGTTTGGTTCAAAGTGGACCCGGCGACCATTCCCGTCGGCGGATTCGGCCAGGCCGTCGTGCGCTTGCGCCGCGTTCCCACCACGCCCACGATCGCGGTGGGCATCGTGTCTTCCAGCGGCACGGTCATCACAAACGTCGTCGTGGATGCCAACGCGCCGCAACTGGCGAGCGTGGGATTTTCCGAGGACCGAACCAAAGTTTTTCTGCACTGGCGGCGCGCGGGCGGCGCGGCGCCGGCCACGGTCTGGATGGACGGCACGAATGTAACGGCCATCACCACGACGGTCGGCGATCCGGCGCTGAACTTCGCCGCGTCAGTGATTCAACTGCCATCGCCGCTGCCGGCGATGTCGTTCCATGTGTATCAAGGCGTTTATGCCGACGGCAAAACCGCCACCGCCGGACTGCGAACGTGGGTGAATCCTTTTCTGTACGCGACCTGGGGATCGAAGCCAATCCCCGCCGACCTGGCCGCGGGGCAGGCATGGATTGATGAGGCCACGGCGCGCGGCGTGAATTGCCTGGTGATGAATTGGGCCAACGGCCTGGGCACGTTTCTGGGAACCAGCGCGGGGCGGGATTACGCGGAGAGCCGCGGTTACGGATTTGTTATCAAGGACTCTGGCCAGTTTTTTTGCACCACGCCGCGGATGTGGTTCATCTACGACGAACCGGATTATCTGGATTGGACCATCGGGGGTCTGCCCAGTGGCGACACTTACAAGCCCGGAATCATGGCGATGAAAATGTTGGAGGATGGCGAGGCCAAGCGCGCGAACTATCCGCTCGCGCCCACCACCATCAACATTGACGGCAATCTCAAGCCCTACAACTACTGGAACTGGGGCCAGGTGCCCGACGTGTTCATGACTGACGCGTACTACGATCCGTTGCTGGCCAACGCCTATTGGTACGACAACTACAAAATCCCGCTTTACCAGAATGCCGCCTACATCTACGCCAGCGCGCAAACGGCGGCGCTCGCGTGCGAACCGAATCCAATGCACATGATTTTGTACTCGTGCTCGCTCGGCGATGCGTCGAAGGGGGCTTGGCCGTTCGCGCCGCCCGCCAGCAAGCGCATCGAAGTTTATTACTCGCTGGCCGCGGGCGCCAAGGGCATGGCGTATTGGTGGTTTTTGCCGGATTCCATTTTCAACGGTCTGGGCGCCGGCACACCGGCCGCGCAGGCGTTGTGGAAGGAAATCGGCCTACTGGGCAATGAAATCAAGACCGCTCAACCGTTGCTGGTCACGAGTCATCCCGTGGACTGGCCGTTGACCACCAGCAGCAACGTCTGGGCGCGGGCGCTGGCCGCAGGCACGAACACTCTGTTGCTTCTGGCCGTGACCGACAACTACACCAACGACGCGACCGGCTGTCACTATTCGCCGGTCAGCAACGCCAGCGTCACTGCCACGCTGCCGGCGTGGATGCAGTTTCCGACCGGGTTCGAAATCTCCGCCAGCGGCTTGAGCAACGTGACGCTGCAAACGAACGGCAATCAACTGACAGTGCAACTCGGCACTCTGAACGTGACGCGAATGATTGCGCTGACCAAGGATCCGCAGTTGCGGACGACCCTCCAGCAGCGTTACACCCAACTGGTGCAACCGGGCGTGTGCAGCTTCGCGCCGGAATTTTGCATCAACGATCCGCCCCGGATTCAACAACCGCCGGGCAGCCAGTTTGTCGCGGCGGGCGGAACCACCGCGTTTTCCCTCATCGCCTCCGGCACCAGCCCGTTGAGCTATCGCTGGCAAAAGAACCAGGCGGATTTGTCCGATGCGGGCCATTACTCGGGCAGCGCGACGGCGGTGCTGACGATCAACGGCGTGGACGGCAGCGACGTGGCCAGCTTTCGCTGCGTGGTGACGAACGCTTTCGGAAGCGTAACCAGCAGTCCCGCGTCTTTGACGTTGGTGACGAACAGCTTTGTTTGCGAATCCTTGGCCGTCATACCGCTTCTGTCCGGCGACACGACGAATGACGCCCGCGCCGTCACGGCCGATGGCCGGTGGGCGGTCGGCGTTTCCGGCGTGCGCGGATTTCTGCACGAAGTTGGCACGACCAATGTCGTGAACGTGATCAGCGGCGGCGCCCAAGCGGTCATCGCGTCAGGCGTGGGCTCCCGGACGGTCAACGGCCAGCAGGAAATTCTTCTCTCCGGCAGTTCCGCGGGTTGGAACGCGAATTACATGACCACCAACGGCGTTGACTTCGGCCCGCGCCGCCGCGATGTGAACGTCGGCCAGGCGCCCATGGCGGTGCTGGCGAACGGACTCGTTGCCACCACGTCGGATGTTTTTTACTCCACTTGGTATGATGTCGGCGGAAGTTCCAACCAGGTTTATGTCGGCAGATTTTCCGGTCCCTGGGTGGCCACGCCGGTTTGGGACCGAACCGCCGCGACCAGCACCACCACGCAATCGCGCGGCATTTCCGCCACGGGCCGGGCCGTGGGTTTCCGGGGCGGCACGCGGGCCAATTGCGTGTTCGATTGGACCGGGACGGGCGCGCCTACGGTTTGGTTTTTCAATGGCTTGAACGGTACGACCGCCGGCGAAGCGTTCGCGGTCAACAGCGATGGGACGACCATCTTTGGTTACTCGCCCGTGAGCGGCGGCCGGCCGGGGAATTGGGCTTACAAAGCCTTCGTGACGACTGCCAGCCCCGGTACTTTGCAGAGCGTCAGGGAATTACCGGGTTTTCCCGAAACGGTTGGCACCGCTGGCATCGCCTCCGCGCCCTACGGCTGTACGCAGGATGGAAAATATGCCGTGGGCATGAGCTATCGCGGCGCGGAGAAAGCGGTGTTGTGGGACACGCAGCACGCGAACGCCACCAACTGGACGGTGGTGGACCTGACGGATTTGGCGTTGGCGCGCGGGAAATTGGCTGGCTTCAGCCGGCTGACCCGCGCCTGCAGCGTCGGCACGAATACCGCCGGCAATCTGGTTGTCGTCGGTTCGGGTTTGGATACGAACAGTCCAGCGAAATCGCGCGCGTTTGCGATGACGGTCGGTTTTTCAAGTGTTCCAATTGTGCCGCGGCCTCATGTGACCATCTCCGCGCCGTTTCCGGCCCAGTACATGTTCAGCTTCCAAACCGCCACGAACGCCGGCATCACGTACTACCTTGAATACACCACCAATCTTACCCCGCCGGTTGCCTGGACCACCATTGCTTCCACTCCCGGCAACGGCGCGCTGGCCAACCTGTTCGATCTGAATCCGATGGGTCAGCGACGATTCTATCGCGTCGCAGTTCGATGAACGAGTTGGCGGCGGATGTGCGTCCGCTCTCGCTTCGATTAAACAGGGCCAATTGACCTCGGAAGGCTGCGATTTCTTGGCCAATCCTGATCTTCGGCCTTTGGATTTCGGGTTTTCTTGCCTGTAACCTCGATCTGGGAAATCCTTTGTAAAGGGTGAGGGACAAGTATGGCGACTGAGAATCAATGTCCGCATTGCGGTAAGCCGGTGCCGGCGACGGCGCTCGGGGGCATCTGCCCCGAGTGCATGCTCAAAGCGGGGCTGGCCGATACGGGTGAAGTGGGGCCGGGCGGCACAATCGTGTCCAAACCGGCCCGGCCCGCGCCGACGGTCGAGGAAATCGCGCCGCATTTTCCCCAACTGGAAATCCTCGAGTGTCTCGGTCGCGGCGGCATGGGTGCGGTCTATAAGGCCCGGCAGCCGAAACTGGACCGCTTGGTCGCCCTGAAGATTCTCACGCGCGGTCATGATCCCAAGATCAGCGACACGGAATTCGCCGCGCGTTTTCAACAGGAAGCGCGCGCGCTGGCGCGCATCACGCATCCGGACATTGTGGCCGTCTATGATTTCGGCGTAGTCGAGCAGACTTCCAGCCCGTCGGCTTCGGCAACCGGGACGGTCGCCGGGACGTTGGCAGGCGGGACGCCTGCCCCACTACCACTGCATTACCTGATCATGGAGTTTGTGGACGGGCTGACGCTGCGCCAATTGTTGCAGACGCACAAGCTCTCGCCCGAACAGGCATTGAGCATCGTGCCGAAGATTTGCGAAGCGCTGCAATTCGCCCACGAACGCGGCATCGTCCATCGCGACATCAAACCTGAGAACATCCTGCTCGACAAACAGGGCCGGGTGAAGATCGCTGACTTCGGCATCGCAAAGATAATGAATCCTCTCTCCCGTCCTTCGGACACCCTCTCCCCATCGGATGGGGAGAGGGCTGGGGTGAGGGGCGAAAGCCTGACTGGCCCGAAGGATGTCATCGGCACGCCGCATTACATGGCGCCGGAGCAGATCGAACACCCGCGAACGGTGGATCATCGGGCGGACATTTATTCGCTCGGCGTGGTCTTCTACGAAATGCTCACGGGCGAGTTGCCGCTCGGAAAATTTCAACCGCCATCGCGAGTGGTTCACGTGGATGTGCGGCTCGATGACGTGGTGTTGCACGCGCTGGAGAAGAAACCTGAACGCCGCTACCAGCACGCGAGCGAGGTGAAGAAGGACGTGGAGACGATTGCGAGCACGCCAACGGCTTCGGAATCAGTGCGCGCTCACACCAGTGCCGGACAACGTCGCCGGCGTTTTCAAGTAAAGGCTGCTGGCTTCTTTGTCGCAGCGGTCTGTTTCTTGATTGCGGCCGTCTCCTTCTTCACGTCGGATAAAAATGCCCTGGCTGCGGCATTGAGTTTTGCGGCCGTGGTCGGCTTCGGCATCGCAGGCTACCGCCAGTTCCGGGCCGTGCGGGAGTTGAATGGCCAACCCCCCGGATCACAAGAGCACCCAACCAATCACCCGGCCGGCGTTTCCAATGCCTGGGTCACTGCGGCGCGCTGGACCGCGCGTGTGATCGGCGCGCTATTCCTGTTGCTCTACGGCGTATTCATCATCGGTGAAGGGATGCCCGCCATTGGTTCGCAGCCGACTGGAGTGCAACTCGGTTTCGCCGCGCTCGGACTGACATTCCTAGGCATCATCATCGGCTGGAAAAGGGAAGGTGTGGGAGCGTTGCTTGTGGGCTTGGGTTGGACCGCGTGGCACGTCTCGGAAGGAAGGATGGGATTGAACCTCTTCCAAGTCCCGCTGCTGGTGGCGTTGCTTTACGGATATTGTTGGTGGGCCGCCCATGGACGCAAAACGGGCATCGTGCTCGGGATGGCGGCTATTCTTGGCGTACTGCTCGGTTTGGGACGAGTGTTCGTGCCGACGAGCGTTTTCGTGCGCGGCACAGTTGTTGATGCGGCAACGGGACGGCCTGTTGCTGGTGCGCGCCTCGCGTTGGTGCCGGCAGATTTTTTAGGGGGCGATATGACGTATCTGACGGAAAAGCCCAATGCCCGCACCGATTCCCAAGGCCGTTTTGGGCTTTACGTGGGCTGGTATGCCGAAGCAAGGCAAGTGGCCATTTCGGCGAGCAATTACGCGACGCTGGCCACCAATCTCGGCCCGCGCGCTTTGGGCCAGCGGAACGTAGGCCGGAATTTCCAACTACAACCGACGACAACCAGCGAAACGGTTCAACTCCGCAGCAACTCGTCCAAGGTGACTGTTGACCAGCGTGGATTGGTCGTCAATCGGCTGCCTGACAACCTCTGGCAAGCGAGCGTAGCGTTCCGCAACCAGGGCAGTAACGCGAGTCCCGCCTTTTCGATCCTGTTTTGCGCAGGGCCGCCGGACAAAAATGGCCGTCTGATTTCCAAGAACGTTGCCGGCCCCATTTCTCCCGGCGAGACTTTTGGGGAAGCCACCCTCCAGTTTGTCTTGAATGATAACGAAACGGAAATGTTCGCGGTCATTGATCCGGAAAATTCGTTGGAGCGGCCCGCCGAATCTGCTGAGTGGATTTTGAAAGCATCAACGAAGCAGCCGCGCGTCGCGCGCCAGGACATCGAGGACGTTTTTGGTGAGATGAGAGGCCTCAAGGACATGGAGTCGCAACGAGTTTACACGCTGGACGCGAGCGGCCGCAAACTGACCGGCGCCAACGACGATTTCCTGCGGCGCCGGACGGCGCCGGAAATCCTTTCCAGCGGCCTCAGTTGCGGTTGCGGTGATTATGCGATCGCGTTCATCTCACTGATTGAGAAGCGCGGCCTGGAAACACTGTGGGTCGAGGGGGCCGAGATGTCGTCCGCGTCCCTCAAGAACCGCTTCTCGGGACATGTCGTCGTCGCCGTGCGTGACCCCGCCAGTAACCGATGGTTATTGGTGGACCCGACCGCCCGTTCCATCATTTCCGAGAACTGGTCTCGCAGCGACAAAACGTTTTCCGCGAACTATTGGGTCGGCTTCGTCGGTCCGTTCACGAATTATCCCGTCCACAGTCCGGATGCTTTGCGCGAGTTTTACGATCGCATGCTCAAGAGCATCCCGCGCGAAGCGCTGAATCGCCATCTCTTCCGTTTCGCATTCACGGTGGATTCCTCGTTGCGGGGTCCGGACGGCAGCTATCTCAATACGAACCTGACTCAGTTTCTCGAAATGCAGAGTAGTATCCTGACCGAATACGGGATTAAGCCAGAAGAGGAAGTTAGAATTCAGTTGACCAAAGGCGGAGACGATGCGCTTGGAAAGCTGACACATTCCAATGACAAAGGTTGGGTTTGTACGGTGGGTCTTCAATCAGCGTGCAGTCTGGGTTTCCTGTCCTACCTTGAGCGCGAAGTTACCCACCAGAAGGCCAAGGCCAGCGATTCCAGCAAAACCGGAAATGCCATGTCTCCGCCTCCCGTGGTGGTCTCAACGGTGCCCGAGTCTGGCGCTGTGAGCGTTGATCCCTCACTGAACGAAATCCGGGTCACCTTCAGCAAGCTGATGCAGGACGGCAGTTGGTCCTGGTCCACGTGGGGCGAGGAGAATTATCCTGAAACCACGGGCCAGCCCCGCTATCTCGCCGACGGATGGACTTGCGTGCTGCCAGTGAAACTCAAGCCCGGCAAGCTCTACGCCATCTGGCTCAACAGCGAGACGTTCAAGAATTTCAAGGACGCGAATGGCCAACCGGCCCTGCCTTACCTGCTCATTTTCGAAACCCGCAAATCAAAATGACATTCACAACTGAACCAAAAGGATCACAAAAAACAAAAACAAGGAGATGCTCTATGAAAAGAATATTTGTCATCTGTGTAACCGGAGCGGCACTCGCGTTAGCGACGCCGGTCAAAGCCCAAACTATTTCACTCGAATCCGCCCCGCCCGTCGTGGTGAAAACCGTGCCGGCGGCGGGCGCCACGGACGTTCACCCTGCGCTCACGGAAATCAAAGTTACCTATAGCAAGGGCATGCGGGATGGCAGTTGGTCTTGGTCCACATGGGGAGAGGAGAATTATCCCGAAACCACCGGCCAGCCAAAATACTTGCAGGACGGCCGGACCTGCGTCCTGCCGGTGAAACTTCAGGCTAATAAATTCTACGCCATCTGGCTGAACAGCGATAAATTCAAGAATTTCACGGACACGGCCGGTCGGCCCGCCGTGCCGTATTTATTGACGTTCTACACGGGCAGTTCGTCCGGGCAGACATCCGCTCAGACTGCCGGCGCTCCCGAGGCGGCGCGCAAATTCGTGCGATTGGCGGTTGGGAAGGATGAAATGACCTTCCAGGGTGAGCCGATCACCCGCGACCAACTCGAAAGCCGCATGGCCAAAGTCCCGGATCGCGCGCACACTGTTCTGGAGGTCGCCGCTACAACCGACCTTAATCGTGCAGGCGGAGAAGAGTCCTACATGAAGGAAAAGTTTTTCGAGATTCAAGACCTCGCACGTCAACTGTCCAAGCAGCTTGGGTTCGAAAACCTGAGTTTCGTGGGCCTTCGCCCCCTCGGGTCCAAGGGCGGGCAGCCACCCCAAACGGTAACCGGTTCGGCCTCCGGTCCGAGTGATGCAATGCTCAACGACGACCAACGCGCCGTCCTGGCCTGGACCGACCGGCAATTCCGCAGCTTCTTTGACCGGCGCACTTTCGATGGCTGGTCGGACGACGAGCGCGCCGCGTTGGAGAGAAAGTTGATTGATTCACTGAAAGGTCCGCGCACCACGGAGTATTATCAGGCCATCAACACCCTCGCCGCGTTGCCTTCCACCAAGGCGCTGCCCGCGTTGCGCGAGATCGCCTACGACCGTCGCGAGAAGGACAATCGCGACCGCTGGATGGCCATCCGCGCGATCGGAATGCTCGGAGAAAAATCGGACGTGCCGGAACTGATTCCCCTCGTCTATCACGGCAACAGCAACACGCGCTGGTGGGCGCAGATCTCGCTCGTGCGGTTGACCGGGCAAAACTTTGGCAAGGATTGGAACGCGTGGGGCAAATGGTGGAACGACGACCAAAACGGCCAGCCGCCATACAAACCCGAAACCATCCGCTGGTGGAGCGGGCAACCGGAACCGGACAAGCTCTCAGAAAGCCTCAACGAAAGTGACAGCAAGTTCCTGGGCAGCCTGAAGCCGAAAGTCGCTGCGACCAAGGACTAAACCCAAAACTGCAACGCTGCAAACCTGGATCGAATCATGAAAACACTTATAACGACAATCGCACTTACCGTTCTGACTTCGGGATACGTCTCGGCACAGTCTCAAGCCACACCAACCATCGAATCCCTGCCGCCGGTGGTGGTGAAAGCCGTACCCGACTCCGGCAGCAAGGACGTGTCGCCCGGCATTGTCGAGATCAAGGTCACGTTCAGCAAGGAAATGGCCGACAACTCCTGGAGTTGGTCTTCCGCCTGGAAGGATTCCACGCCGGAACTCATCGGCAAGCCGCGCTACGAAGCGGATCACAAAACGTGTGTCATCAAGGTGAAACTTGAACCCGGCAAAACCTACGGCTACTGGATCAACAGCCAGAAGTTCACGGGCTTCCGCGACAAACAAGGACACGCAGCTGTGCCGTATTTGCTCGTGTTCAAGACCAAGGATAAGTGACGAGCCACGGTCACATGTTACCGGCTATACTCATAGGTGCTCCTGCCGCAGGCCTACTGTTGTGGTTTGTGGTCTGGTTCAGGCGCAAACGTGCGGCGCTTATCAAGGCACTCGGGAAAGACTTGATCTTGGTAGATGAGACGCCGGCTTTTGGGCCTGTGCCCGGTCTCTATTGCGGAACCAATCGGCACACTTTCGAGTTCACCGGCAACTGTGTTGCTACGCTCACTTCCCGCCGGTTCATCTACGCCACGATCACCGGCCGACGCGAAGAACTGTCCTTGAGCGACATTGCGACTGTGTCCGAAAATGAGTGGTTTGCCAGACAATACTGGAATGGCCGGCAACACCTGATTCTCGAACTCAAAGACGGCCGGAAGGTCGGCTTCCTTCTGCGGCATCACAGCCAGATGCTGGGAGCTTTGCGGGGATTGTTGACATCCTTGGGTTCGTGAGATTTTGCAGTGTCTAAAAATGAATATTTCTACCGCTCCAACAATTCCCCTGGGCTTGCCCGTCGTGGCAATCGCTGCTGGTCTGATTGTCTCCTGGTGGGTGTCGCGGAAACAAAATGCGCTCTGGGACGCGTCCGAAGCGGATGGCGCAATCCTCCGGGAGAAATGTCAAATCCGCATCGAATTCGTGGATTGTCCCGGCGTTGCTTTGGTAGTAGGTGATACTTTGGTCCTGCGAGGCGTGGTGACAAAAGAACGTCGGCTGCCGCTCTCCCAAATCAAACTGAAGAAGGAAACGGCTGGAACTGGAAAGTATTACTGGTGGGGCAAGCGTCTGTTCCACCTGAACGCGCCGGGTATCTCCGAACTCGTCATTGGTGTGAAAAACCCCGAGCCCTGGCGGCGACTGTTCCGCAATACGACGGGTGAATGAATGGGTTCGGTACTTTGGTGTTGGAGCGATTGCTGATCGGCGTAGGAATGGCTGTTACGCAATTCCGGCAAACACGGTTGAGTTGAATGGATTTCCAAGTCACAGATTGCGACGTGAAGATTTGCTTGGTGACTTGTCAATTAAATGACGCGGTCGCCCGAAGGCCGACCTTGCATGTGGAGATGGGTTATGTGGCAGACAAACTTCAGAGACGGGTGGCGGCAATCCAGGACGCACTCGCGTCGTCCATTCCATGGAGGAAATATGAAAAAAACCTTCCCTGTCGTAGCGATTGCACTCACGCTTTGCTTCACCGTCCATTCAAGCGTTGCCGGTGAGGCTTCAAACACTTCGCTCGTGTTGCCGAAAATTGATCGGTGGCCGGCAGCGGCTGATTTCAGCGAGTTCCGCGGCAAACCGGATAAACCGCCGCGTTTCAATCCGGACTCGAATGATCCGTTTCAAATGGATCTGCGTTCGCTGGATCTCTCCAACCTCGACTTGCGCGAGTCGGTCAGGGATTTGCCCTACGCCACGTTTGACACCCACACGCAGTGGCCGGCCCTCGACCGGCAGCCGCCGGATTTCAACCCCGTCTCCATCATGAAGCTTGGCCGAAATCCCGGGCTCGGCATTCGCAGTTTGCATGCGCGTGGGATCACGGGACGCGGCGTCAGCATTGCCATCGTGGACCAGCCGCTGATCGTCGAGCACGAGGAATTTGGAAATCGCATCCGGCTCTACGAGGAGATCAATATCGAACCTGGGATCGAAGCGCAAATGCACGGACCGGCGGTCGCTTCCATCGCGGCAGGCAAAACCGTCGGCGTGGCCCCGGAAGCGGACATCTATTTTATCGCCGCATTTGCTTTCGACACGACGGCCCGAGTCAGGACGGAAAAGCGGGAGCGGAATTTCCGTTGGTACGCCCAGGCGGTTCGGCGGGTTCTCGACATCAACCGACAACTCCCCGCCGGCAAGAAGATTCGCGCCCTCTCGCTGAGCATCGGGTGGGACGAGTCGGAAGCGGGTTACGAAGAAATGGAACAAGCCGTGAAAGCAGCCAAGGATGCTGGCATGCTGGTGACGTCCTCAAGCTTCAGCCAGCTTTATGGACGGAACATCAATGGTTTGGGCCGCGCGCCGCTGTCGGATCCGGACCGTTTCGATTCCTACACACCGGGAATGTTCTGGGCGAAGAGCTTGCAGAATCCCCGCCTGCCCAAGAACGCGCTGTTGATTCCGATGGACTCGCGGACCACAGCGGCACCAAGCGGCGCGAAAGATTATGTCTTCTACCGGCAGGGCGGCTGGAGTTGGATCACACCCTACCTCGCCGGCGTTTATGCGCTGGCGGCGCAAGCGAGGCCGGACATCACGCCCGATGAATTCCTGAGCGTCGCGTTTCAAACCGCAAAACCGATGGACTGGAAGACGGCTGAAGGCCCCGTGCCGCTCGGGCGTATTCTTGACCCAGTGGCTCTGATTGAAGCGTTGACAACAAAGTAGTCGAGAGGTCGCCGGGCATCGGGAGGAATGGCGACAATATCTCGCCGCATTGAGCAGATGGCGAAACCAGCCCGCGATAATCCGCCATCCGGACCCTCGTTCCCGCTGGCTTCCTGATTCCGATTCGGATAACTTCCCGTCGCCATGTTCGAAACCGTCAAAACTGAAATTGCCACGGCGTCGCAGAAACTCACGCATTTGCGGAGGTTTCTTTGACGTGCCGGGCGCGCAGAAACGCCTGGGCGAGTTGAACGCGCTGATGGCGGCGGACAATTTTTGGAACAATCGCGAGCAGGCGCAAAAGTTGATCGAGGAGGCGAGTTCGCTCCGCGGCAAAATTGAGCCGTTGCTCGAAGCCGAAAAGCACCTGGATGATTTCAAGGTGATGGTCGAGTTGGGCGAGGCCGAGCCGGCCGAAGCGCAGGCGAAGGTTCAACAGGAACTCGACCGCGACGTCGCTAAATTCCTCAAGAACCTCGACGCGCTCGAACTCAAGGTCTTCCTGAACGGCCCGCACGATAAAAGCAACTGCATCCTGAGCATCAACGCCGGCGCCGGCGGCACCGAAGCCCAGGATTGGGCCGAGATGCTTTCGCGCATGTATCAACGCTGGGCCGAATCGCGCGGTTGGGAGGTCGAAGTCACCGACGCGCTGCCCGGCGAAGGCGCAGGCCTCAAGAGCGTGACGATGCTCATGCAAGGCGAGAATGCCTACGGCTTCACCAAAGCCGAACGCGGCGTGCATCGGCTGGTGCGCATTTCACCATTCGACTCGAACAAACGGCGGCATACGAGTTTTGCCAGCGTGGACGTGATTGCGGAAATCGAAGAAACGTCGTCGGACATCGTGATTCCGCCGAACGAATTTCAGATTGATACGTTCCGCTCCGGCGGCAAGGGCGGCCAGAACGTGAACAAGGTGGAAACCGCCGTGCGCATTACGCACCTCCCGACTGGTTTGGTGGTCGCATCGCAGAGCCAGCGCTCCCAACACCAGAACCGCGCTACGGCCATGCGGCTTTTGCTTTCGCGCATCTATGCCCAGCGGCTCGATGCGCAGAAAGCCGAGATGGAGCGGTTCTACGGCGAGAAGGGCAGCATCTCGTGGGGCAATCAGATTCGCAGCTACGTGTTCCAACCGTATCGCATGGTCAAGGACCTGCGCACCGGCGTGGAAACCAGCAACGTGCAGGGCGTGATGGACGGCGACCTCGATCCGTTTGTGAACGGCTGGTTGCGCGCCGGCTGCCCGACCAAGCGGATGCAGGGCGTTAAGGACGTGGAGGACTGATCAATTCACCGGCAGCATCGGGTCGCCCAGCGCCCGGAGTCGCCGAATCAGATAGCAAGTTCGCAGATCGGAATCATAGACGTAGATGATCCCGGTTTCCGTATCGAAGAATCCCGTTCCGCCGTTGGGATAGCCCACCAGTTTCAACCGAGCCCATTCGGGTTGCTGGGGATCAGCGGCAGCGGTTTTGGGCGATGCATTCGTCTTTACGCCCGCGCCCACGCACAGCGCGATCGCGACTCCGCATAGCGCGCCACACGCGAACAGCCAGCCTGCTTTGAATTTTTTCATAGAATCATTCCAGTCGTTGGTTTGTGCCGTTTTCAAATCGAATGTGCCTGAGGTGGAGAGAAAATGCCAATGAAAGGAGCGTTTCTCCTTTGCCCGGCGGACGGGCTCTGGCAAACATCCGGGCGTGAACATTCTCGACACCATCGTCGCAGAGAAGAAACGCGAAATCGCGAAACTGCCCGCGCGTCCGATCGCTGCCGGGGATTTGCGCGATGCCGTACTGGAGCGGGACGGGCCGCGCGACTTTCTAGGCGCGTTGCGAAAGCCGCGGCGGGGCGACATCGCGTTGATCGCCGAAGTGAAGAAGGCTTCGCCGTCGGCAGGGGTGATCTGCAAAGATTTCGATCCCGTGCGCATCGCCCGGGAATACGAAGCGGCGGGTGCAAGTGGTCTGTCGGTGTTGACGGACGAAAGGTTTTTCCAAGGTTCGCTCGATTATCTCCGGCAGATTCGCGCGGCCGTAAAACTGCCGTTGCTGCGGAAGGATTTCATCATTGATGAACGGCAGATCCTCGAAGCCATCGAATGGGGCGCGGACGCCATTCTCCTCATTGTGGCGATCCTGGACGACGCGCGGCTGAAGCGGTTTCACACCCTCGCGACGGAAGCGGGCCTGGCCGCGCTGGTGGAAGTGCATGACGAAGCGGAACTGGATCGGGCCTTGGCCGCAGGGGCGTTGCTGCTCGGCGTGAACAACCGCGATTTGAAGACTTTCAAAGTGGACCTGGCGACGACGGAGCGGCTGGCGGCAAAAATGTTTTCGTCATCAGGCAACCATGAAGCGTCGCTTTTGGTCGCCGAAAGCGGCATCCACACACGTGCGGATGTGGTGCGCTTGACCCGGTGCGGTGCGCGGGCAATTCTCGTGGGGGAGGCCTTGGTGAAGCGAGGGGACATTTCGACCGGCGTGCGGGAATTGATCGCGGGCTGACCACGTCGCGTCCTCGCTTGCTCCCGTCCCGGCTCGCCGCTACGCTTTGGCCGCAGATTTTTAACGAACATGAAACGGCAACAAAACAAATTCTTCCCGGGTATTTCCAAAATCCAATACGAAGGACCGCGCTCGAAAAATCCGCTCGCCTTCAAGCATTACAACCCCGACGAGGTTGTCGGCGGCAAGACCATGCGCGAGCAGTTGCGCTTTTCAGTCACCTACTGGCACACCATCCGCGGCCAGATGGCGGACATGTTCGGCGTGGGCACGGCGATCCGCCCGTGGGAGGACGGCACGAACTCGATGAAGATGGCGGAGACGCGCGTGCGGGTGGCCTTTGAGTTCATGGAAAAGCTCGGTGTGCCGTTCTATGCGTTTCACGACCGCGACGTGGCGCCCGAGGGCCGCAACCTGCGCGAGACGAATCGGAATCTCGACGCCATTGTGAAGTTGTTGAGACAGGAACAAAAGCGCACCGGCATCGGGTTGCTCTGGGGCACGGCGTGTTTGTTCGTGCATCCGCGTTTCGTGCACGGCGCGGCGACCAGTTGCAATGCGGACGTGTTTGCCTATGCCGGCGCGCAGGTGAAGAAAGCCATCGAAGTCACGCACGTATTGAAGGGTGAAGGTTACGTTTTTTGGGGCGGCCGCGAAGGTTACAGCACGTTGCTCAACACCGATCTCAAACGGGAGATGGACCATCTCGGCGCGTTCCTCCACATGGCGGCGGACCACAAGAAAGCCATCGGGTTCAAAGGCCAGTTCTACATCGAGCCGAAACCGAAAGAGCCGACCAAGCATCAATATGATTCCGACGCGGCCGCGTGCCTGAACTTCCTGCGCGAGTACGGCTTGCTGAAAGATTTCAAACTCAACCTCGAAACGAACCACGCCACGCTGGCCGGCCACACGATGCAGCACGAGATGGAAGTGGCCATCGCGGCCAAGGCGCTCGGTTCGATTGACGCCAACACCGGCGATCTGTTGCTGGGCTGGGACACGGACCAGTTCCCGACGAACATTTATCTGACCACCGAAATCATGCTTTCCATCCTCAAGATGGGCGGCTTCAAGACCGGCGGCACGAATTTCGATGCGAAGGTGCGCCGCGAAAGCTTCGAGCCGGTGGACCTGTTCCACGCGCACATCGGCGGCATGGACGCATTCGCGCGCGGTCTGAAGATCGCCCATGCCATCCGCAAGGACGGGCGGCTGGCCAGGTTTGTGGAGCAACGTTACAGCTCCTGGGACAGCGGCATCGGCGCGAAAATTGAGGCTGGCAAAGCCAAATTCAAGGATCTTGAAGCCTACATGCTCAAGAAAGGCGACATCTCGCCCAATGCCAGCGGCCGACAGGAATTCTTGGAGAACCTGATTAACGAATTCATCTGAAAACGTTTCGTATAAAAGCAAACGGGACGGCCATGTGACCGTCCCGTTTTTTACGTTGCAGTCAGTTTAGATTTTCTTCGGCATAGCCGTCCACGCGCTCTTCTTCTCGTTGCTCTTGATACAGGTTTCGATGAAGGCGATGCCCATCCAACCATCCTCGACGTTCGCGTATTTCGCGCCGTCGCAGGCGAATTTCTCGCCGGCTTTCCACTTGCGCACGTCGGCTTCGAAGCAGCGATGCAGGCGGGCGTAGGCGTCGTGGAACGCTTCGGGATGGCCGGGGGGAATCGTCGGTTCGGCCATGAGGTCGGCCGGTACGTCCTTGGGCAGGAAACCGTCGCCGGGCGTAACCGCGCCGCGCCAATAAACGCGATCCGGCTGGTTCGCCAGCTGGATCTTGATGCACTCGGGGTCTTCCTGATTCCAGACCAGCGTGCCCTTCGTGCCGCTGATTTCGATGCCGAGATCATTCTTGTGGCCGATGCAAATCTGCGAAGCTCGAACAAGCGCCTTGCCGCCGTTGCTCAACTTGCAATAAATCGTGAAGTGGTCGTCCAACGCGCGGCCCTCCACGAAGGTTTCGAGATGCGCGGAAACTTCCGTGACATCCAACCCGGTCACGTAGCGCAATTGCATGAGCGCGTGCGTGCCGATGTCGCCGCCGCAACCCGAGCCGCCGGCGAGTTTCGGGTTGGTGCGCCAGGATGCCTGTTGCTGGCCGGTGGCTTCGAGCCTGGTCGCGAGCCAGCCCTGAAGATATCGCGAATCCACCCAGCGAACATCGCCCAGCAACCCGGCGCGAACGATGTAGCGAGAGAAACGGCTGGTCCAATGGCCAAGGTAAGTGTGCGCGACGCCGAAGGGAATCTTGTGTTTGCGGACGGCCTTCACGATCTCGTTCGCCTCATCGAGGTTCATGCAGAGCGGTTTTTCGCAGAAGACCGGGATGCCGGCCTTCATGGCTTTCATCGCCGGATCGAAATGCACGTGGTTCGGCGTCACGATGACGATGTAACTGAGTTTCTGGTCCTCGGGCAGCTTGGCGTTGGCCGCGATCATTTCGTCGTAGGAACCGTAGCCTTTGATGGGGTAAGGCCAGTTGGCCGCTTCTTCGAGCGCGATCTTGGGATCGGGGAACAGCGCGCCCGCGGTCACGCGGCGGGTGCCGTCGAAGTGGATGGCTTTTTGATGGGGATTGACGATGAACGCGCCTTTGCCACCGCCCACCAGACCGACATTGATTGGTTTGTTCGACATAGATTCTGCCTTTGGTTGTTCGTTAATTTGTCTGCACTGCTTGATTCATCCGCCGGGAACCGTTTGGAGATTCAACCTGGGAAACGCCGCGCGTTTCGCGCCAAGACTAGCCAAGCGCGACTTTGGTTCAAGGAGTTTTGCCGACTAAACTTTGACCCGCGTTGCCTCAAATTAAATGTTACCGGGACGGGGAGGTGGACGAGGTGTCCGCTGATACGTTGACTCGCATCCGTGGTTACCCAACCAGTTCGGCAAATGCCGGTTCGAAACGGGTTTTAGCCCAGGCGCCGAGAAGTTGTGAGTCGGTTTGGTCGTTCACTCATCCAATAGTAGCCGCCACCGCCAAAATCCGACAGGGAAAGGAGAATAACCTGTTTCAATCTCAATCATCTGCGGAATGTTCCAATCCAAATGGAACGAATTGGTGTCGACGTGCTCGACATCGCGCCGACGGTCATTTCACGTCCACATCCTCCACTTTCCAAACGGCGATCTTGTCGTGTTCGTCAATAACAACATGAAGCAAAATCGTTCCAAACTTGTATTGAACCCGATGGCCCGTGTAGAGATTTGTGTAAGGTTTGTCCGTTTCTTCGGGCCACACGTCCACCCAGTTCTCGTCGAAGAAAACCGGAGTCAATCCAGCCGGTCGGCATCAATGCTGAATTCCTTCCTGAGCGCGTTGAGCAGTCCGAACACCTGGGTTTGCTGTGGTTGGTCCTCCCAGCCACCTTTCGTCGGAGATTGGGGCGCGACAATTAAAGAAGGATACTTCTTCTGATGGTTCTGCGAGGCAAACACGAGCGATCCCGCGGATGCGGTCAACTGAATAAGGTTGTCCTGGCCACGATTACCGATGCCATGCAGGAACAGCACGAGCGGGTAGCGCGGGAAGCGCGCCGTCTGAATTGGTGTAACTCCGGGCCGCGAAGTTTCGCTTCACAAAACCCTCGATTGTTTCTGCCCCAAGCACGCTGCCTTCAGCAAACGAGAGCAACAAGGTTATTCCACTCAAACGCGCTTGCTTCATTTGCATAACATTATCAGACGGCAACGGCGCTACCATGCTCCCTTGCTCACTTGGTTCAACGCATTGCCTTCGCTGGCTTCAACAGTTCAGCCACTTTCACCCGAAAGCACTGATCGGTGCGGTGCTTGCCTCTGTCCTCGCCGCCGAGGGCATAAACAAAATCACCTAGGCGCACCACGCCAAGCAGCGCGCCGACCGGCAAATCCATTGTCTTCACGTAAGCATCACGCTTCGTGTCGTAGATGAACGCCGCCGCCGTGAACCCTTCCGGTTGACCGCCGTAGCCGCCCGCAATGAGGACGCGATGTTCGTCCAATTTCACCGCCGCCGCTCCGCGCACGGCGATGGGAAACGGGTGCAAGCCGCGCCATTTGTTTTTGGGTGCATCGAAAGCCCAAGCAGCGTTCAAATTGGCAATCTCAGTGGCGGCATTCGTCGTCACGCCGCCGAAGACAAACCATTCGCGTCCCACGACCGCGCTCGCCGCCAGCGCGAAGGAAACATCTCCCGGCGGTTGCAACGCCGACATTTCACCGCGCTCAAAATTCAGCCGGACTCCGCGCCCATGAAAGCCGGTGAGTGCCGAGGGATCGGCGCAGCCGCCGACGAGCAGCAGGTCGTTGCCAACCACGCTGCCCGCCGCGAGCACTGCATCTTCTTTCAGTTCACCGATGCGCGTGAGTTTCAAAGAGTGATCCATGCGCCACACTTCCTTGCGCGGTTGTGAGCCGGTGGTGCCGCCGGCGATGATGAGGTCGCCTTTCCATTCCGCCGTCGCCGCGTAAGCCAGTGGATGCGGCAGTTTCCCATGCACGTTCCACTTTTGTGACTTAAGGTCGAACACCCAGATGGCATCCAACCAGTGTTTCTTTTCGTCCCTCCAATTTGTGCCGCCAATGACGACGATTTTCCCTTCCACTGTTCCGCAGGCGAATCCGCCGTTGGGTTCGGGCAGCGGCGCGATGGGTTCCCAACCAGCGAGGACTTTGGCGGTGAACAGCAATGACAGTGGGAACCAGAGTTTAGTTTTCATAAATGCGTTTTGTTATTGGGCATCGTTTTGACGGCCCCAAATCGTCATCGGATAAACCTCTTCGCGGCGACGTTGCGCTTTGAGGAAACTGAAAGCCAAGCCGAACAGAACCGTCGGCACGCAACCAGCAACGGGATACCAGATGAATGAGACGTGGTTGCGCAGCAGCAACGCGACCGCAAATCCCGAAATCGCGCCGAGGATCGCACCAAGAGAATTTGCCCGCATGGTAAAGATGCCGAGGAGAAACATCCCGAGCAATGGCCCGGCGAAAAAGCCGATGATCGTGGCGGCCACCTGCAATAGCGAACCCATGCCGGCGAAATACACGCCCACCGCGGCCAAAGTGACCAGGAGTCCCCAAGCTAGGGTAATCCAGCGTGCGTTGGTGAGTGTCAATTCCCTCGCGTCGGATCGCCGTTGGCGCAAACGCTGGATGAAATCCATGCACGTGGCTGTGCTCAAGGAATTCAAGCCGGAGGAAAATACCGACATTGTTGCGGCGAACAAACCGGCGAAGACGAGTCCGGCCAACCCGGACGGCAGGACATTTCGGACAAAGTGAGGCAGTACCATGTTGGTATCCTTGGTTTGCGCAACGAGGTTTTCCAGCGAGGCCAGCAATGCGGCATTCTCCGGCGCATGGTAGTAAGCGAAAAATCCAAGCCCCAGCAGATAGAGGATCCCGATCACCGGGATGACCAGGAGTCCGCAAAACATCAATGAGCGTGCCATGAACCGGCCAGAGCCCGCCGCGAGGTAGCGTTGAACGAGCACCTGATCGCTACCGTAGGCGCCGACCTGGTAAAGCAGCGTGCCGATGAACAAACCCCAAATGGTCATCTCTTTCCACGAAGCCGCGTCAGCGGGGTGGAACGAGGCGCTAAGCATCTTCGTGTGGCCCGTAGCAGCGGCGGCCTGCCAGATGTGCCGCACGTCGCCGTGAAAAAACCAAAGGATGATGGCCGCCATCACCACGATGCCGCCAACCAAAACAAAGAACTGCATGACATCGGTCCAGAGCACCGCTTTCATGCCGCCGAGCACGGTGTAGAGCGTTGTCAACGCGCCGACCACACCCACGCACGCCCAAACCGGCCAGCCGACAATTTGCTGCAAGGCGAGCGCGACGGCGTAAATGGCGATGGCGATGTGCGACGCGCGTTGCAACAAAAACAAAGCCGAGGCAAACAACCGGCTCTCCAGTCCGAAGCGGTGTTCCAGATATTCGTAAATGGTAAACACCTTGAGCCGCGCCAGGAACGGGATGAAAAGATACGCGACAATAATCGCTATGAATGGAAACATGAAAATGGTCAGCGCGTAGCGAAGGTCATTGTAATACGTCCACGCCGGCACGCCCATGTAGGAAACCGCCGAGAGGTCACAGGCCAGAACAGAAATGCCGACCGCCCACCACGGAGCGGATCGTTCGGCGAGAAAATAGCCGGTCAGGTTCTTTTGCTTGCGCGTGAAGGAAAGCCCGAGCAACACGGTGGCCGCCATGTAGGTCGCCAGAACGAAATAGCCGGTTATGCCAAAAACACCCATGTAATTCCGATGGTTCGCCGAAGTTTCACCATTCCGCCAGACTAGACCAACCAAAATGTATTTGCCGTTTTGGATTTTCGGTTTGAAGAATACCTCGTGCATCCTTCAGGAACATTGCCGTATTCCGATTCCAAATCCGTCGGGGCGCCCGATTTCTATTTCGCCATCAACGCCACGTTTCGGTTCATCTTGAAGCGCTTCGGCCTTGCACAACTGCGGCGTTATTGGACGGACCTCGGCTCGAATTACATGGCGCCGGTGTCCGCCGCTTGGAAGCAACGCGGCCTGCCGGGCGTGGCGGAATACTGGCGCGCATTCTTCCGGGCCGAACCCGGCGCGGAAGTAGAAGTCACTTGCACAAAGGAAGCGGTGGTGCTTGAAGTGAAACAATGCCCCGCGATCGCTCATCTGCGCAGACATAAGCGTGAGATCGTTCCGTGTTTTTGCCAGCACTGCTACTTTCTCGGCGAGGCGACGGCATCTCCGGCCGGGCTAACCGTCCGCGTGCAAGGCGGCAATGGTCGTTGTCGGCAAACATTTTTGAACCGTAGCGCCGCCATTCCTGAACAAGAACTCACTGCGATCAAGGAGGCGACATGCTAGGTGTCTATGATTTTTGCGGTCACTACGAGTGGACGTTTGAATGGTTGCGCCAGCAAGGTGGCGAGCCGTTGGTGCGCCAGTTTTGGGACGAAGCCATTTGCCAGGATTCCCAAGCTCACGCCGCTGAATTGATTTTGAAAAAGGGCATCGAAGGCATGAAGCAATACTGGGGGCACACGCTCCAAGCCGAAGGTGCCGGCTATCACACCACCGCCACGGAAAACGTTTTCCGCATCGACATGCACAATTGTCCGTCCAAGGGATTTCTGATTCGCAACGGACTCGAACAGTATCGTGATTACTGCGACCACTGCATGGGTTGGATTGGGCCATTGCTCAAGCGTGGGAATTTTGTCGTGGACCATCAGCACAATCACCGCGGCCAGTGCTGGTGGGAAATTCGCCAGGCAACCGACTCGACCAGCGCCTCCAAGTCGGGCCAACTCGCGGGACAAGACGACGTCCGCCTGCGACCGGATTGGCGGCTTCCGGACCAGACGACTGACACGTACATTCGGGCCAACGACCCCGACGGTAAATCGTCAGGTGATTGAAAGCCCGACGCAGACGCGCGTCAGCGACCCTACTGTTGCGGCGCCCCCAGCCAGACGCAGAAATCTTTGCCGTCCGAGCCGGCGTCGGCAAAGGTCACAAACGTGGCGGAGCGCGGTGCTTGGAGTTCCGGCGCGGTCACCGAACTCGTGAGCGTCAGCAGTTTCCCCGGGCCTATCCGCAGTTGCGGAGTCTTGTTGCCAACGAATGACAACGTCGCCGGCGGCGGCAGCCCGGGATTTCGCTCGATGTCGCACGCCATCACAAACGGGCCGTAGGTCAACGCGGCGCGACCCGCATTGCCGTGGTCGCCCGCGACCAGCCGTGCCGCGAGATGGAAGGCCAGCGAGATGTGGTCGCCGTTGCTCCAGGCACGCGCGGGAAAGATCACCCACCCATCGCGAAGCTCGACCCTGACTCGCTTGCCGTTCAGTTTCAAATCCAGCGGCGATGCCCAGGGTGGCACGCGCACTTGAACCGCGAAGGTGGCCGGTTCGGCCAGTTGCAAGCGCAACTCGGATTTGCCGACGAACGGGAAACCGCTCTTCTGGGTGAGCGTCACCGGTGTGCCGGCCAGGGCCAGCAGCACCGATGAGGTTTCAAACGTGGACACGACCAGCGCGTCATGTTCGCCGATGCGGGTTTGCAGATACGTCTGCAAAGGCGCGAGCGCCATCCCGCGCGGGCCGCTGGAGTGACAGCAATTGATATTGGTCCGATAGATTTTCTGGTCCTGCAACGGCGTGAAATAACACCAGTCATCGCCGTGCGGATGCTGCGCCGCGGCGAGGTGGTTGTAGAGGGATTTCTCGAGTTCGTTCGCGAACCGCGCCTCGCCCGTGAGCCGGAGCAATTGCAGGTTCAACTGGATCCACGTCGTCGTGACGCACGTCTCGGCCACGCGCGCTTTGGCGTCGTTTGGCAACGCGTAGTCCGCGCCGAAATGTTCCTCCTGGCTCGTGCCGCCGGTCAGGTACAGCCGCTTGTCGGTGATGTCCTGCCAGGCCATGAGCACCGGTTCGAGCAGGCTGCGGTCACCGGTCGCGCGGGCGAGTTCGCACAAGCCGACCAGATTCGAGAGCATTTCGTACGCTTTGCGGTTGGCGGTTTTGCTGACCTGCTTCTCCTTGAGCAACGATTGGATGATCTTCGGCCCTTTCGGCTCATCCCACGACTTCACGAGGTAGCGGCAGAAATCGAGATAGCGTTCGTCGCCAGTGAACCGGTAAAGCAACACCATCGGTTCGAGCACGCTGGTCGAAGCCATGCCTTTGTGGGTGCCCGCGGCGAGGATGCTTTTCTTCGCCGGGAAGGTGGCGAGCAGCAGGTCGGCCATTTTGCGGCAGGCGTTCAACGCGGCTTCGTTGCCGGTGAACTGGTAGTAGGTCAGCAGGCCGATGAGATTGTATTTGTGCGACCATACGTCCCAGTCATTGTCCCGCTCTTGGGTGAAACGTTTCTCCGGCAGATAAGTACCGAGATAACCATCCGGCTCCTGACAGGAAATCAACTCCGCCGCGACGCGGTCGAGCTTGGCGCGCAACGCGGGGTCGCCGGTGTTGGCCCAAGCCAGCGTGGCGGCGTGCATCCATTTGCCGACGTGCTCGCCGATCCACGCGTGACTGCCGGGCTTCTGCCGGAAACCGGCCAGCAGGGGTTCAGTGTCCACGTGCAGGAGCCGGTTGGTTTCGTTGGCCAGCACCCGCGCGCCGAGCCAGCCCTCCAAATGAATGGCGGAAGGCGACAACAGGTTGAGTGCATCCGGCATTTTTGCCGGGACGCGAAAGGGTGAGAGCGCCACGGGTGGCGCCGCGGTGGCGGAAGCTGCGACAACCATTCCAAAGGCGAAAAAAGATTTGATGACGGTATTCATGGTGCGTTGACCGTTTCGTTTCCCAAGTTAGGCCGAGGCGCGGCGGGGAACAAGCCATACCCACCGGCGGCCGCGTGTCCGCAAAAAATCGGAGTGGATTTTTGCCCGCTCGTGCGCTTAAATTTACTTTGCCATGTCGGAAAAAACCCTCAATGACATTCCGCGCGACGTGCGGGTCATGTTCACCAAAGGCAATGACGCCCTGGCGCGGGACAACTTTGACTACGCCATTGATCTTTTTTGCCAAGTGTTGACGCGCGAACCGGCGCTCGTGGAATGCCGTCGGGCGCTCCGCATCGCCCAGCAGCGCAAATCGGGCGGCGGCGGCTTCTTCAAGAAGGCCTGGAGCAGCGCCAGTTCCTCGCCACAGGTCGCCCGGGCCCAAATGGCGCTCCGCAAAGACCCCGCCGAAGCCATGGCCGTTGCCGAACAGGTGCTCAACAGCGACCCGGCCAATTCGCTCGCCCATCGTATCATCATTTCCGCCGCCACGACGCTGCAATTGCCCCAAACCGCGGTGATGTCGCTGGAGATCATCCAGCAAAACTCGCCCAAGGACAAAAAGCTGGCCATCGAATTTGCCAACGCGCTCGCCGAGTCCGGCGAAGTCCGGCGCGCGGAAAAAATCCTGGTGGACTTCTCGCGTTCCGCCCCCAACGACGCCGAATTGTCCCAGGCGTTGAAGGACCTTTCCGCCAAACGAACCATGGGCGAGGGCGGTTACCAGAAGATTGCCGCCGGGGAAGGCTCTTATCGCGACATCCTCAAGGACGAGAAGAAAGCCGTCGCGCTCGAACAGGAAGCGCGCGTGCAGAAGACCGAGGACGGCGCCGAGCGCCTCATCCAGGAATACGAAACGCGGCTCAAGACCGAACCGACGAACCTGAAACTGATTCGCTCGCTGGCCGAGCTTTACACGCAGAAGAAACAATTCGACCACGCGCTCAAGCTTTACGATCAGGTGAAGTCCTCCGAGATGGGCAACGACCCGTCGCTCGAACGCGCCATCGCCCAGACCGCGGTGCGCCGCTTCGATCATTTGATCGAGCAGCTCAATCCCGGGGCGTCCGATTACGCCGAGCAACTGGCGCGGTTGCAGGCCGAGAAAGCGGCCTACCAACTGGCCGAATGTCAGAAGCGCGTCGAGAAATATCCAACCGACCTGACGATCCGTTTTGAAATGGGGGCGTTGTATTTCTCGGCCGGCAAGATCGGCGAGGCCATCAAGGAATTTCAGACGGCGCAGCACAATCCGAACAAAAAGGTCGCGGCGCTGGGGTATCTCGCGCAGTGCTTCGCCAAACGGAAGATGTACGACCTCGCTGCCGAGACGCTGCAAAACGCCATCAAGGAGAAGACGGCGTTTGACGAGGAGAAAAAGGAACTCACCTATCAGCTCGGGTGCGTGCTGGAAAACATGGGCCAGAAGGAACCGGCGATCGAACAGTTCAAAATCATCTACAAGGCGGACATCGGCTACAAGGACGTGGCGGCGAAGGTGGATGCGTATTACGACTCGCAATAAGCCGGACTGGAGCCATCTGCCCTCCATCGAATCCCGTAGAAGCGCGCACGGAATCGCCATTGCACCGGGAGGACGACTGGCTTTAAGCTTTGCGCACCTAAACTATGAAAGCGTTGCTCTTCCTGTCCGCGGGTCTGATGCTGCTTTGCGGCTGTAAAACACCGCCCGGGCCGGCGGTGAGTCTGGTCAATGTCCGGCTCCACCAGAGCACCGCGTTTGAAACCACGGCAACCTTCACACTGCGACTGAGCAATCAAACCCCGCAGCCGATGCAACTGGAGGGAGGCGTGTACAAGATTTACCTGAACGGACTTTATGTCGGGGAAGGTTTGAACAACGAAACGATGAATTTGCCGCGGCTGGCAACGGCGACCCAGGAGGTAACCGTTCACCTCAGCAACCTGCGGATGGTCACCCGCATCAAGCCCATCCTCGAATCAACGAGCTTCGAGTATCGCATCAAGAGTTTGCTTTATGGGGCGGCGCCCGCCGGACGATTGCGATCAGAGGACGAAGGGTGGCTGAATCTGAAGGATTTCACCTCAACACCGAAATAGCGGCGGCCGATCCACGCGTATGAACCCGCCGAGAACGAAAACCTCTGTGGCATGAGCCTCCCCCTGGATCTTTCCGGCAGGACCGCGCTCATCACCGGCGCGTCCCAGGGCATCGGCGCGCAAATCGCGCGTACCTTCCACGCCGCCGGCGCGAATGTCTGGCTCAATCATCCCGATCAGGGCTCGACGCGGGCTGACACCGAAAAGATTGCCGTGGAATTAAACACGGCGCGAGCCGGCAGCGCTTTTGTCATCGCGGCGGACGTTGGAAAAGCCGACGCCGTTCAACGCATGATGGCCGAGATCAAAACGCGCTCGGGCGGCATTGATTTCCTCATCAACAACGCCGCCATCCTCCGTGACCGGACCATCGCCAAGCTGTCGCTCGACGACTGGCACACCGCGTTGAATGTGAACCTCACCGGCGTTTTTCATTGCTGCAAGTTCGGTCTCGAAATCATGCGCGACGGCGGGGCCATCGTCAGCCTGGGCAGCATCTCGGCGATCCTCGGGTTTTTTGGCCAGACGAATTACGCGGCGGCCAAGGGCGGTGTGCTGGCGATGATGCGCGTGTTGAGCCGCGAGTGCGCCAAGCGCAACATCCGCGTCAATTCCATTGCGCCGGGGGTGATCGAAACGCCGATGGCCGCGACGATTCCCGAAGCCGCGCGCGCCGAAATGTTAAAACAGGTCGCGCTTGGGCGTTTTGGCAAGCCGGAGGAAATCGCGAATGTCGCCTTGTTCCTCTGTTCACCACTGGCGTCTTACGTCACGGGCCAGACCCTCGAAGTCAACGGAGGCTGGCGCGGATGAGAACATTGCGTAGGACAGGCGTCGCGCCTGTCTCCATTTTTAAGAATCGCGATGGTGCTTGGACAAAACTGCTGCGCAACCGCCGTTCGGCCGCAGGAATTCTGTTCTTTAATTTCAGAGACAGGCGCGACGCCTGTCCTACGTTATGAGAGGCGCCGCGCGCATCGTTTCCGCCGAGGAGGCCGTCACCGCAATTCCGAGCGGCACGACGGTGGCCATCAGCGGCTTTGTCGGTGCGGGGCATCCCGAGACGCTCACGGCGGCGTTGGAACAACATTTCCTGCGGACCAAATCGCCAACCGATCTCACGTTGCTTTACGCGGCCGGTCAGGGCGACCGCGCCGAACGCGGATTGAACCACCTGGCGTACACGCCGCTGGTTAAACGCGTTGTGGGCGGCCATTGGAATCTCGCGCCCAAGCTCGGCAAGCTGGCGTTGGAAAACAAAATCGAGGCCTACAATCTGCCGCAGGGCGTCGTGTGCGTCCTGTTCCGTGAGATTGCCGCGAAACGCTCCGGTGTCATCACCAACGTCGGGCTGAACACATTCATTGACCCGAAGAACACCGGCGGCCGGCTCAACGAACGCACCACCGAACCGCTTGTGGAACGCCTCACGCTCGACGGCGAGGATTGGCTGCGTTACCGCACATTCCCAATTCACGTGGGCTTGATTCGCGCCAGCAGCGCGGATCGTCGCGGCAACTTGAGCATGGAACGCGAAGCCCTCGTCGGCGAAGTGCTGCCCATCGCCCAGGCGGCGAAGAACCATGGTGGCATCGTCATTGCGCAGGTGGAGCGAATCGTGGACAACATTTCCGACCCGAAGGCTGTGCGCGTGCCGGGTGTATTGGTGGATTACATCGTTGTCAGCGACCCGGTGCATCATCACCAAACTTTCGCGGAACCGTTCACGACCGATTTCATCACCGCCGCCGACGGGCATGGAACACTCAAGCCGATTCCCTTTTCCGAACGCAAAATCATCGGCCGGCGTGCGTTGATGGAAGTCCAACCCGGGGAACTGGTCAACCTCGGCATCGGCGTGCCCGAAGCCGTGGCGCGTGTGGCCGCCGAAACCGGACGACTGAAAGATTTCACCCTCACGGTTGAAGCCGGACCAACCGGTGGCGTGCCGGCGTCGGGGTTGAGTTTTGGTTGCAGTCATTTCCCCGAAGCGGTCACCGACCAGCCGTCGCAATTTGATTTTTACGACGGTGGCGGGCTTGACCTGGCCGTGCTCGGCGCGTCGGAGATTGATGCGGAGGGCAACGTGAACGTGAGCAGCTTCGGCGGACGGTTTGCCGGCGTGGGCGGGTTCGTGAACATTTCCACCAACGCTCGGCGCCTGATTTTCGCCTGCACGTTCTCGGCAGGCGACCTGGAGATCGCCGTGGAAGGTGGCCGGCTGCGCGTCGTCCGTGAAGGCCGGCACTCGAAGTTCGTGAAACGCGTGAAACAGGTTTGCTTCCACGGCCCGACGGCCTTGACCCGCAGGCAAAAGGTGAAGTACGTCACTGAACGCGCGGTGTTTGAACTGACGCCCGAAGGATTGGTCCTGAGCGAACTTGCGCCGGGCATCGTGGCGAAAGATATTTTGCCGCTGATGGACTTCGCGCCGATTATGAATTCGCCCAAAGCGATGCCAGCTGAATGTTTTTCCAATCCATGAAATTCGCTGCCGCCAGCAATACTTCGGTGTGTTCTCCCTCACCCCGGCCCTCTCCCGCTGGGAGAGGGAGAATCGTAGTCTGTCTCATCAATAACCGGGCGACGGAATTTGTCGGACGGACCTCAAAAGACGCATGCGGCGACGGCTGTTCCCTCTCCCAGCGGGAGAGGGTCAGGGTGAGGGAGAAATTACGCGATAGACCATGAAATATCCCAAACCCATTTACCTCGTCGCTGCCCGTCGTTCACCCATTGGCCGCCTCGGTGGCGTGCTGAAATCGCTCATGCCGACCGAGCTTGCTTTGCAGATCGCTGAGAGGGTTGTGCCGACGGCCCTCAAGCCGGCGATCAACCAGGTTGTGCTTGGCCAGGTATTGCAAGCCGGCAGCGGCATGAACGTCGCGCGGCAGTTGGGATTGAAACTCGGTTTGCCACAATCCACACCGGCCTACACGGTCAACATGGTTTGTGCATCCGGTTTGAAAGCCATCACGCTCGCGGCCGATGCGGTGGCCAGCGGTGAATCGTTGCTGGTGCTGGCGGGCGGTGTCGAGTGCATGAGCCGCGCCCCGCATTACGCAAGCGATTTGCGTTCGGGCAAGAAGCTGGGCGCCGCCATGTTAACCGATGCCATAATCGCGGATGGGTTAACCGATCCCGTATTGAAGCTCGAAATGGGTGAAACCGCCGAGCGCATCGCCGAAAACTTCAACATCAGCCGCCCGGCGCAGGATGAATTTGCGCTGCGCAGCCAGCAACGCGCCGTCGCCAGTCGCGATGCGTTCCGCCGCGAAATTGTTCCCATCAAAACCGCTGACGGGCTTGTCGAGAACGACGAGCATCCGCGTGCCGATACCACGTTGGAAAAACTGGCCAAGCTCAAGCCCGCCTTCCGCCCGAACGGCACCGTTACGGCCGGCAATGCCTCGGGCATCAATGACGGTGCGGCGCTCGCGCTGGTCGCGAGTGAAGACGCGCTGAAGCAACACGCTTTACAGCCACGCGCAAAGATTGTCGCTACCACGTCCGTCGGCTGTGACCCGGCGATGATGGGTTTGGGCCCGGTCCACGCGATTCGCCGGCTTTGCGACGAGACGGGCTGGAAACTGAACGAGGTTGACGCCGTGGAAATCAACGAAGCGTTCGCCGCGCAAACGCTGGCGTGCGCGCAGGAGCTGAAACTTGATTTCAACAAACTGAACCAACGCGGCGGGGCAATCGCGTTGGGACATCCCGTGGGTTGCAGCGGTGCCCGCGTGCTGGTGACGTTGCTCCACATTTTGGAGGATCAAAAACTTCGTCGCGGGATTGCCGCGCTTTGTGTGGGCGGCGGCATGGGCATCGCGGTGGCGATTGAACGGACGGGTTAGCCGGTGCGACGGAATGTCATGCATGTGAGCACATTTTCTCCCTCACCCTGGCCCTCTCCCGCTGGGAGAGGGGGAATCGCAGCCAGTTTTTCGAAGCTTCGAGTGCTGGTTTTCACTTTCGTTGTCTGCGCGTTTGAACCGACCGCGCACGCGGCGGCAGGAATTTCCGAGACACGCGTGAGGGAAATCACCGCGATGTTGTCCGCCAATCCCGCCGGCTTGGGCCAGGCCGCCACCAATCGCCTCGCTTGGGACAAACTCGCCCGGCGCGCGGCCTTTGCGTCGGTTGTTTCCGAGGCACAGAAACTGGCCGCCGAACCGGTGCCCGAATTAACCGACGATTTGTATCTCGACTATTCCCGGACCGGAAATCGTGACCGCTGCCAGGCCGTCCTTTTCGCCCGCAACGAACGGCTCTCCACCTTGACGCTCGCCGAATGTCTGGAAGATCAGGGACGTTTCATCAAGCCCATCGCGGCAACCATCGCGGCGATGTGCGCCGAGCGCACGTGGGTTTATCCCGCGCACGACGGGGCATTGAACAACTTTTACGGAAGGACGGTGGAAATTGACCTGCGCGCTACACACGTTGCGTGGGAGCTGGCGACGGCGGATTTTCTGCTGGGCGACAAATTTCCGGCGGACACACGGCGCATGATTCGCGAAAACCTGAAACGACGCGTGTTTCAACCCTACCACGACATGGTGGAGGGCAGGCGCGAAGGAATGTTTTGGTTGCGGGCCACACACAATTGGAATGCCGTCTGTCTCGCCGGCGTCACGGGCTCGGCACTGGCGTTGGAAGAATCGCCGGAGGAACGCGCGTGGTTCATCGCGGCGGCGGAATTTTACATCCGGAACTTTTTGAAAGGCTTCACCCCGGACGGTTATTGCAGCGAGGGGTTGGGTTACTGGAATTACGGTTTTGGCCACTTCACAATGCTGGGCGAGACGGTCCGGCAGGCAACGGCTGGCGGCGTGGACCTGCTGGCGAATCCGGCCGCGTTGGCGCCGGCGCTGTTTCCGCCGCGCTCGGAAATCATCAACGGGGTGTGGCCCATCATCGCCGATTGCTGGCCCGGTTCGAAGCCCGGCGACAAGATCAGCCGTTACCTGGCGGAGCGGCTGGGGCTGCCGGTGACAGGCAAACGTGAGGACGTTTTCTGCCGTCCCGATCGCAGTCTGGCCTCAACCGCGCTGTACGCCTTTCTGCCCGATCCGCTGCCCGTGGCACAACGCGCCCCTCGCACGGAGGATTCGCCGTTGCGCACGTGGTTCACGAATGCCGGCGTGCTGATTTGTCGTCCTGCGCCCAAGTCGAAAACAAAATTCGCAGTCGCACTGAAAGGCGGTCACAACGCGGAACATCACAATCACAACGACGTGGGCAGCTTCAGCGTCGTGCTGGGCAAGACGATGGTGCTGTGCGATCCGGGCGCGGAGGTTTACACGCGGCGCACGTTCAGTCCACAGCGCTACGAGAGCAAGGTGCTGAACTCATTCGGCCACGCCGT
This sequence comes from uncultured Bifidobacteriaceae bacterium, assembly GCA_964458575.1. Classification (GTDB taxonomy): domain Bacteria; phylum Verrucomicrobiota; class Verrucomicrobiia; order Limisphaerales; family JADLHS01; genus CAYWMD01. The sequence goes on from CAYWMD010000004.1 coordinate 105,712, forward strand.
GCCGGTGGTGGCGGGCCAATTGCAACGAACCGGCGCCGACGCGCGGGCGGTAGTTCTGCGCACGAAGTTCACTGACCAAGCCGACACGCTGGTATTGGACATTCGCTCCGCCTACGGCGTGCCGGAGTTGCAAAAGCTCGAACGCATGTTTGTCTTCCGGCGCGCTTCGACCACCTCACTGACGGTGCGCGATGAAGTGGCTTTCACCGAACCGAAATCATTTACGTCCGCGCTTGTCACCTGGGGGCAGTGGAAGCAGGTTTCCAAGAACGAGCTGCTGGTCAGTGACGGCGATGCCGCTGTGCGCGTGAAGATCGAAACCGGTGGATTACCTTTCACCGTCAGCGCGGAGACGCTGGATGAGGACGTTCATTCGCCGGCCAAGCCGGTGCGAATCGGGATTGCGCTGAGTTCGCCCGTGCGGGTAGCAGAAGTGACGTTGGCTATCAGCCCGGCGCGCGCCAAGGCGGACGAACCCGCGGGCAAGGCGACAAAGAAGTAAACCTTCCGGCACAGGTTTCACGACCCGGCTCCATTTTCATAACCAGAGCTTTCCCCCTCACCCCAGCCCTCTCCCGCCGGGAGAGGGAGAATCGTTGTCCGTCTTACAGGATGTCGTGAGACGGTATTCTTAAAACGAGCTTGCTGAAAATGAGTCGGACACCGGCTGTTCCCTCTCCCAGCGGGAGAGGGTCAGGTTGAGGGAGAAACCTCAACCTTCGGAGAGGACGAGCACGCACAACACTTCCGAGACCTGAAGGCCTGGTTGTCACCTCATCACGGCTTGTCGTATTCGCCGAGGTTGCGAATCCAGATGTTGCGGAAGCGCATCGGATTGCCGTGGTCCTGCAAACCAATCGGCCCGCGCGACTGCGGCTTGCCGTAGGTGGCGACCTCCGCGTGCCGCGTCTCGCCAATGAATTCCTTGTGATGATGCATCACCACCCCGTTGAGAATCACGGTCACGCATGCCTTTTTGACGAGTTTGCCGGCATCGTCCCACTGCGGCGCTTCAAAGATGATGTCGTAGGTCTGCCATTCACCGGGTTTCTTCACAGCGGTGGCAAGCGGCGGGGTCTGACCGTAGAGCGCGCCGCATTGACCGTCGGGATACGTCGGGTTGTTGTAAGAGTCGAGCACCTGCACCTCGTATTTGCCGAAAATATACACGCCACTGTTGCCGCGTCCCTGGCTGTTGCCATCCACCTTTGCGGGCGTGGCGAACTCCAGGTGTAATTGGAAATCGCCGAACTCATCCTTCGTGCGAATGCTGCCGGTTTTTTTCACCACCTCCATGTAACCATTCTCCACCTTCCAACCCGCCTCGCCCTTGTCGCTCTTCCATTTCGAGAGGTCCTTGCCATCGAACAACACCACAGCGTCCGAGGGTGCGGGCGCTCCCTGGCTGAAGGTCGCACCCGGGACGACAACGTGCGGCACGGGCCGGTTGGTGTCGTGAACGCGCCACGGTTGATCGGGCAACATGGGGTTTATCTTGGGTTCGCCTTTCTTGGGCGCTGCGAGGGTGGAAACCAGACCCGCGCCGAGCAGCGCGGCCAAAAGCATGATGCATTTTTGCATGGCGCACATTCAACAAGCCCGCCGCAAAAAAGCAACTGGCAAAAGAGCGCCAGGAGCGCGGACCGCCGAGTCCGTGGGTTGGAGTTCAAGCTTCAGCTTGTTCCGAACTCGCGAACACAGCCCGAAGCACGCTGAAGCGTGAACTCCAACCAGGAGCCGCGGAATCGGCGGTCCGCGCTCCGAGATTTTTCGTGCGCTTGAACCCGGCGCGACTACGATGCCTTCATGCCAATGGCCTATGACCAACTTCTCGACGCGACCATTCAACACCTCGAGGATTTGAAGGCGCGCGGCGTCCGCTTCGTGCCGGTTTCGCCGGAAACCCTGGGAGCGCTCGCCCAACCCGCGCCGCGACAGCCGATTTCTCCGGGTAGCAGCCGACGTGAGGAGGCTCAAATCCCGCAGACTGCAGTCCGTCAGGGCCTCGTTACTCCAGCTACTACGATTCAGAAACCAATCCCCGCCGCTCCGACCTCCGCCATCCGCACCATGAAATCTGAACCCGCTCCGTCCACCGAGATCGCCCTGCCGCTGGCGTTGCCCGGTGAAGCGCCGGCCCCAACCGCCCCGCTCAGTCCCGAAGCCAAGACCGCAGCGTTCGCCGAGTTGCGCACCCGGGTGCTGGCCTGCGTCAAATGTCCGCACCTGGCGTCGTCGCGCAAGACGGTCGTGTTCGGGGTCGGCAACATTGACGCCCCGTTGATGTTCGTGGGCGAAGCGCCAGGCGCGGATGAAGACGAACAGGGCGAACCGTTCGTCGGCAAGGCCGGCCAGTTGCTCACGAAAATCATCGAGACGATGGGCCTGAAGCGCGGCGATGTTTACATTGGCAACATTTTGAAATGCCGGCCCGACACGCCCGGCCAGTCCGCCGGCAACCGCAAGCCCACGCCGGATGAAATGAAGACGTGCATTCCCTACCTGCACGAACAGATTGATTTGATCCGGCCGAAGGTGCTCGTGGCGTTGGGGGCGACGGCGGTGGAGGGATTGCTGGGCAAAACCATCGGCATCACCAAGCTGCGGGGGACCTGGAAAACCTATCGGAACATTCCGCTCATGCCCACGTATCATCCCGCGTATCTGCTGCGCAACCAAGCCATGAGCGAGAAGCGCAAGGTCTGGGAGGACATGTTGCAAGTGATGGAAAAACTGCAAATGTCCATCAGCGAGAAGCAGCGGAAGTTTTTCTTAAAAAGCTGACTGCGCGAAACCGCGCGGGCCGATCCACCATGCGCCGCCGCACAATCATCCTTGGCGCCCTGATTCTTTTGGCGGTGATCATTGCCTGGCCAGTGCTCTTGCACTTCCGCCTCAAGCACAGAGTTGCCAAATACCGGCAACAACTGATCGCGCAGGGCGAAAAGATGACGGTCGCCGAACTCACGCCCCTGTTGCCGGCAGACCGCGACAATGGTGCGGCCGACTTCTTGGCCGCCGTCTGGCGGGTGGGCATTATCAATTCCACCAACCAACCACCGGCCATGAAGCGGGTTGTCCCCGGGCGCGCCGTGGTGGTGTGGCAACAGCCGGTCCTGCCCACTTGGAAAACCACCAATGCCTGGCCCGGCCTGCGGGAGGATTTTGAGGTGAAGAGCGATGCGTTGGCCGCCATGCGCGACGCGATCAAAAGTCCCGCGCTGGTCTTCCCCCTTGATTACGCACAGGGGTTCTCGATCAATCTGGCGCACGTGGCGGATTTGAAACGGGCAGCCCAATGGTTCTCCGCTGGCACGGTGCTCGAATTGCACGAGGGCCGGGCAACCAACGCGGCGGACAACCTTCAAGCCATGTTGGCGCTCGTTTCAAACTACAAGGACGAGCCGCTAATGATTTCCTCGCTGGTGCGATTTGCCATCGCCGCAATTGCCATCACGGCAACTTGGGAGGCGCTGCAATCGCCGAATGTGATGGACGAACAATTGGCGCAACTTCAGACCGGTTGGGAAAGCGTGGATTTTCTGACTCCCGCTGAAGCCGCCCTATCCATGGAACGTGTTATGGCCGGGCATACCATCGCTGAGATGCGCACCTCGCCGCAAAGCGCCATGGCCACGTTCAATCCGATGGGAGGAACTGCGACCTCGGGCTTGGCGGAACTGATGGAATTGGGTCAGGGGGTTCTACAAGATCCGGCCAAGGGCATGAAGGAGCTTTTCCGCCGCTATCCGGGCTATTGGGCGTGGAAGTGGTGGTGGTCGTATGCAGACGAACTGGCGCAAATGAAATTTCAACAGGCCGATTTGGTCGCCGTGCGCGAGGCGCGAACGGAAAGAAGTTTTGGGCCCGCGCTCGCCCGATGCGATCAAACGATGGCCGCGATCCGAAAGCAGCATCCCAAAGCGGGCGCCTGGATTGATTACGATCTTGGCTCGACCTTCCAGCATTTTGTCACCCGCCTGCGTGACGTTGAGACCCAGCGTGAATTGCTTGTGGCCGCGATTGCCATCAGGCGATTTCAACTCCGGCACGGCGTTTATCCCGATTCCTTGACGGCCCTCGTGCCGGAGTTCTGCCGCGAAGTGCCGCGCGACCCGGTGGACGGCCAGCCCTTGCGCTATCGGCCGCAGCCGGACAGTTCGTTTCTGCTCTACTCGGTCGGTGAGAACGGCACGGATGACGGCGGCAATCCGTTACCGCCCGAAACCGAAACGCCGCGATGGCAATGGCTCAAAGGTCGCGACGTCGTCTGGCCACAACCGGCCTCGGCGCAAGCAACACTGATCTTTGAACTGGAGGAGGAAGGCAACCGTGACAAACAGCAGATTCGCTCACGGGTCGTCGTGACGAACGGTCTGTCGCCCGACGTCATTGAGGAATTGGAACGACTGGCGCAGTCTTATCATTTCACGCTAACCAACAACGCAGTCAGGCAGCCATGAACGCGGACACTCAGAAAGACGGCTAGCGTCGCGAGATGCAGCGATTGACCTTCGGCGGCATGCTGCGACCGGGACGGGCGCGCTCCGTTCGCGATGGTGAATTCCCGAAAGGATGGCTTTGCTCCCGCCCGGGCTTTCCGCTATAACCTCCCGACTCATGAAAGAAATGTTGAAGCCGCTGCTGGATTGGTACCTGCGTTCGCTCGAAGCGGGTGGCTACTGGTTAGTGGCCTTGTTGATGGCGATCGAGAGTTCCATCGTGCCGCTCCCCAGCGAAGTCGTCATTCCGCCGGCGGCGCATCTGGCCTGGACGGGCGATGGTTTGCATTTTCTCGGGTTTCATCTCACCGGCTGGACGGCCCAAATCGGACTGGTGATCGCGGGCGCCGTGGGCTCGTGGGCGGGCGCGACGGTGATGTACTGGGCATCGCGGCTGGCCGGCCGGCCGTTGGTGTTGCGCTACGGAAAATATTTTTTCATTTCACCGGACAAGGTGGAAGGCGCGGAACGCTGGGCGGCGCATTACGGGTCATTTGGAATCTTTGCCTCACGTCTCCTGCCGGTGGTCCGCCATCTGATTGGCATTCCCGCCGGCATCGTTCGGATGAACTTCGGGCAATACTCCCTCTACACGCTGATCGGTTCCGCCATCTGGTGCGCGGTGCTGTGCTGGCTGGGCGTAAAAGTCGGCGGCGACATCAGCAAAGGCGAGATGCACAAGGTCACTTTCTGGCTGCTGGGCTTTCTCGCGGCTGTGGGCGCGATGTATTACTTCTTCGTGCACCGGCATATGAAGGCGAAAGGCAGTGAACCGTCTGACCGTTGAAGCAGTCCCCGGTAGAATTCAAAAGGTCCGCGGCGGCGGCGCCTTCACAAAACTGGTCTGGCGCAGATAAATCGGCTCCAGCTTGTCGCCCGGGATAAAAGCGTTGCGCTGGAGCGCCAGGCGGGCCAGGACTTCGGCGCGGGGAAACACCACGCGGCCTTCCGGAAACCAGCGCGTCACTTCCGGTCCAACCAGCATCTCGCCGGCCTGTTCCCGTGCTTGAACCTCCTCCCGCGTTGTCAATCGCAACGGTGAAACCTCGCGCCAGCCAGCCGCAACGGATTCGTAACCCGCGAGGTAAAATTCGCCGCGTTGCGCGTCGAGGACCACGCTCCAATGGCGCGCGACGCCGTCGGCGAACACCCGGGCGGCTACGCATTCCGTGCTGCTGACGCCGGTCAGCTTCACGCCAGACGCGAGTTGCCAGCCTTGGGCCAGCGCGATGGCGGTGCGGACGCCGTTGTAGGAGCCGGGGCCCAATCCGACCGCGAGGATTTCAATCTGTTCGCGTTCCAGCCGGGCTTCCTTCAACGCCGATTCCACCATGCTCAACGGCTTCATCGTAAAGCCCGCCGCGGATTCGACGACCTCGCTGACGGCCAACACTTGGCCGGATGGATCGGCGTCCACGACCGCCACGCTCCGTTGCGGCGAGGAAAATTCAAGCGCCAGAATCTTCATAGGTGATGCGCCGTTCCGTTGCTCCAAGAATTTCGATGTTTACCCGGCGCAGTTTCGTTCCGGCATTGGGCGTTGGATGTTGAATGTCGGAGGTTGGATGTTCCGTACCGAACCATCGTTCCGCCCATTCGATCACCGCCACGCCGTCGGGTTGAAGGTACTCGTCCAACCCGGCCGTGATGATTTGTTCGCGCGATTCCAGGCGATACAAATCGAGGTGGAATACCCGCAGCCGCCCGCCGCCATATTCGTTGACGAGCGCGAACGTGGGCGAATGCACCCGCATCGTCACGCCCAGGCCGCGCGCCAGGCCTTTGACGAGTTGCGTTTTGCCCGCGCCCAGATCACCGGACAGCCCAATCACCCATCCGTGTCGGGCCGCGCGCCCCCAACGTTCGCCGAGCGCTTCGGTTTCGGCGGGAGTATGGGTGATTTGAACGGGCACGGCGGTCGTGGAGTTCGGTCGTCGCTTACGCCCAGATCGAGTTTGTGGTGGCGAGCATGATCACCTGGCGCGGTTCGCCGTGGGATTCCTTGCCGTTGTGCGAGCTGTTGACGGCGGTGTAGAACAAGTGCCATTTCCCGTCGTGCTCGACGAGCCGGTTGTTGCCGTAAATCCCGTAGCTGTCCACCGCCGGCGGTTCGCCGCGGGCCACCCAGGCCTGCCGAACCGGACGCTGCCATTCGGTGCCGTCGCGCGAATAACACCATTCCAGGTCCATCGTCTGGGCCTGGCAACGGTAATGGCCGAGCATCCCCACGCAACCTTTCGACGTCCGCGTGACCGCCAGATAATAAAACTGCTGATCCACCGGGTCTTTGGCATCGCGCACGATGATCCGCTTGCGCGTCTCGAAGTGCAGGCCGTCAGCCGAGGTGTAGCGGTCAATGACACGGAGCAATCCCGGCGCATTGTCGTGCGCCATATAAGCCGGATCATCCTTCGGGACGGGCACCAGACCCACGGAATACATTTCGAACGTGCCATCCGGCAACTGGTAAACGTTCGTTGCGTCGTTGGAAATCAACCGGGAAGGCGCGAGCCGTTCGCCCGGCGGCCGGTCCTTGTGCAATCCTTTGCGGAAGAGCATGCCGTCAGGCGAAGCCACGCCCTGGGCCGCGCGGTCGTTGGGATGATACAACACCGGATCGAAGGCATTCACCACACGGTAGCGTCGTCCGTCATCGCTGTCGGCGGCCAGATAACGGATGATATCCTGGCCATGCACCCAGAAATAGATGCGATGCTTTCCGTTGCGCATGAGGATGTGGATCACCTGCACCGGACGCCATTTCTCGGGCAGATTGCCGATGGAGAAGGGAGCGTCTTCCGGCGGGCCCGACGAGCACCGCGCCAGGACCCGCTGCATGGCCTGGCCTGGCACACCTTCGGCGTAGGCAATTCCCCCGTAACGCGAACCGGAGGTCGTGTACCAAAGCCGCCAGCGGCCGTCGGGCAGCGGCTCCGCGGCTGAGGTGAAATTTTGAATCCCCTTGCCCTCCCACGGCTCGGTGGCTTCGAGGACGATGCCGTGCTTTTTCCAGGCGCTGGACGCGCAGGGCAGCGGCAGCGCGGCGGTCGGTTGTTCGGCGGCGGCGGCCAGCGTCCGTGGCGCGAGCGCGGCCCCGGCGGCGGCGCTGAGGGTGGTTTGGAGAAAGGTTCGGCGATCGGTGGTTTTCATGTGGGCTTTTTGGGGTGAGGTTTCAGGTGAAATGAACGTAGCCCGGAGCGTTGAACGGGTGGGCGCCGCGCTGGTCGCGGAGGACGAGTCCCTGGCCGGGAACAATCTTGCCGATGCAACTGAGCTTGAGCTTGGGAAACTTTTTCTTCCAGGCGTCGAGCAGCGGCACGGCGTCCTTGCCGGCCACCGTAAAAAGTAGTTCAAAATCCTCGCCATCGGTCAGCGCCGCCACCAAGGCCGGCTTGGCGGCGTCACCGCGCTTGGATATCTCCTTCGCGGCGCGGCTGATGGGAATCGCGCTTTTCAGGAGTTCGGCCCCAACGTGGCTCGCGTTCAAAACATGGCGGAGATCGCCGGCCAGGCCGTCGCTCAAATCAATCATGGCGTGCACGGAACAACGATCCGCCAGCCAGCGTGCTTCCGCCAGGCGCGGTTCGAATTCAAGATGCCGGCCCGCCAGCGAACCGCCGAGTTCGCCCGTCACGAAAATCGCGTCGCCTGCCTTGGCCCCGTTGCGAAGCAGGACCTTGTTGCGCGGCGCAAATCCAATCAACGCCACGGAAATCAGGATGCGCTCGGGATTCGTTGTCGTCTCGCCGCCGGCAATGGCCACGCCGTGCCGCCGCGCCAGCGCGTTCATTCCCGCGTAAATTGTCTCGACCAGGGCCGCGTCGAATTTCCGCGGCAGGCCGATCGTGACCAAGGCCGCCGTGGGGGTGCCGCCCATCGCCGCGATGTCGCTCAAGCAACGGGCCAGCGCCTTGTGGCCGATTTTTTCCGGCGCGGTATCGTTGGTGAAATGAATCCCCTGCACCACGGCGTCGGTTTTGAACAGCAGCACCCGGTCCGGCACGCCGACATCCAGTACGGCGCAATCGTCGCCCGCGCCGACCACGACGGAGTCATTCGTGGGCAGGTCGCCGGTCAGGCGGCGGATGAGATCAAACTCGTTCATGACTACGCCGGCGGGCCGAACTTGGATTCGAAAAGGTAGAACATCGCGAAGTTCAGCGCGTTGAACGAGGCATGCGCGCTGATGCAGGCGAGCAGATTGTTGGTTTTTTCGTAAAGCACGGTCAAGGTGATGGCCAGCAGCAGCAGCGGCAGGAACGTGGGCAAATTCCGGTGCACGGCCGCGAAGAGCAACGATGAAATCCAAAGCGCCGCGCGGGGGAAACCCGCCTGCTTGATGCCCGGATACAGGATGCCGCGAAAGAGGATTTCCTCGGCAACGGGCGCCAGGCCGATGGCCGCGATGCCGATCACCACGCTGTCCACCCAACTGGCCGTGTCGCTGAGGGCCTGGATGGCCGGTTGCATTTCGGGCTTAAAATTCAGGCGCGTCAAGAGTTCGGCGGAGGCCATCTGCAAAATCAGGCTCACGGGCAGGAACAGCCCCCCCACCGACAGGCCGAAAAGCACCGCGCGCTGCCGGTTCTCCGCGAAACCGAATCCTTCATTCCAACTGGTCTGGTGCTCGCGCACGAAACGCCAGGCGAACACCAGCACCATGCCCTGGAAACTCAGCGCGGCCACGATCGTGCGGAGGATTGAATACTTCGGTCCGGCCTGGCCGGCCAGATGTTGCGCGAACGCCACCAGGGTCATGCCGAGGTAAAGGAAAACCAGCAACTCGACCATCCGGCGCGCGAAACGATCCAGCGTCCAGGGTTGGCGCAACACGAACAGCGTTACTCCCAGCGCGATGCCACCGCCGCCGACCAGCGCCCCGAAAAGCCACGGATTCACTGCGGGGCTGGTCTGGCAGAACCGCACCACGGCGAGGGCGGCGGCGGCGAGGAACTGGCACGTCAACAGACTCAACAGCAATCGCATGATTGCCTCGGTCTTCCATGGTCTCGCGCCAAGCACGGGCGCAGGCTAATGCAGCGCCCGACGGGTGACGACGCAAATCTGGCCGGGTCAACGATTGCACCGTCACCACCGTGGCGGCGGTTCGCCAATGCACTCGTAACGGTGTCGCGTTTCCGTGCAGATTTAGCTTTCGACCGTCGCCGCGTTTCGTTTAAATCCGCGGCATGACCCCGGAACATCGGGTCCAGTCGCGGGATGCCGCTCATCGCTAACACCACGCCCACCGTGAAACGTCTTAAATTCAAGCTTGCCGCGTTGGTGATTGGCGTGATGGTCGCCCTGTTGCTGGGGGAGATGATTTTGCGGGTGTTCCTGCCCCATCGTCTCGCCAGTTCCGGCCGGGAGCGCGAATACTTTTGCCGTTACGATGCGGACCTCGGTTGGGCCCCCCTGGAAAACGTCACGGCCCGGCACCAAAAAGACGGCCGGACGGCTGTAGTCCATCAGAACCAGTTCGGAATGCGCGGTCCCGATGACGTGCAGTATCGGCCGGCGGACGGGCGGCGGCGTGTGCTGGTGCTGGGCGATTCCTACGCCTGGGGTTTCGGCGTCAACCAGAAGGAGTTGTTCAGCGCCCCGGAGGTTCACGGCACGGATGACGAAATCCTGAACTTCGGCGTGTCCGGGTACGGCACCGATCAGGAATGTCTTTTGTATTTGCTCCGGGGCACCAACTTCGTCGTGGATGAGGTCGTTGTGGCGCTGACGCCTTACAACGACATCGCCAACAATCTGGCGTCAAAGCAATATGGATTTCTCAAACCGTATTTTACGGCGGAACAGAATCAATTGGTGCTCCACAAGGACCATGTTCACCGCAACGTGGTTCATTGGCTCACCTCGGCCTTGAGCCGGCATTGCCGCGTTTGGAATCTGCTGGGGGAAGCCCACCATGCCTTGAACGAACTCCGCGAAAAACGACAAGCGCATCCCAGCACGGCCGAAGCCCGGGGTTGGGAATATCGCCCCGAGGACATCACGGAGCGTGACCGGCAGGGAGTTGAATTGACGGTCGCGATCTTGAAACGCCTCCGGGATGCGGCCGTCGCCCGGCGCGCGGAGTTTACGGTGGTCTTCGTCCCCTACAAGCCGCACGTTGACAAGCGGCTCGCCTGGAATCATCCGCTCGTTCCGCTGATCGCCGCGGGGCTGGCGCGCGAGGGTATTTCCTACCGGGAACCCTACGCCGCCTTTCTGCAAGCCGCATCCGCCGGGGGCCGTCCCTTCAACGATCCCGACAACCATTTCGGACCGGAAGGCCATGCCTTGTTCGCGAAGTTTTTGACGCGCACTGAACTGGCGTCCGCTGCCGCCAACTTTTACGCGCGGCGCTGAATCGTGCCACCGCCCGGCTGGCCTGGGTGACGGATTTTTTCTTTGGCCGACCGCTTCCTTCGATTAGAGTCCGCAGCGATGTCCCTGGAAAAAGGACCAACCCCCGTTGGCGCGGATTTTACCAACGCGCGGGCGCAGATGGCCGTTCGTAATCTGACGGCCGACGCGGCCCTTTGGCTGGGGATGATTGCGGCCTTACAGGGCTTCCGCGTGGTTTTGTTGTGGATGTTCCGGAGCGAATTGTCCCCGGAAACCGATCTCATCCAGTTCTTCCGTTGTTTCAACGCGGGCCTGCGGTTCGACATTTCCATGGCCACGTATGCGATCCTGCCGTCGCTGCTGCTGACGCTGGTGTCCTTTTTCCGGCCGCTCGGCAAGGCGCACAGGCGCGTGCGCTGGTCGCTGGCCGCGTTTTTGACGGTGCTGTGCGTGCTGACCTTCGCGATTGATGTGGGGTACTTCCGCGAATACCACGACCAGTTCAATCACTGGGTCTTCGGCCTGGTGTTCGACGACCGCTCGGCCATCGCGAAGACGATCTGGAAAAGCTATCCCGTTATGTGGGTGCTGTTGTCAGTCGTCGCGGTGATCCTTTCAACCTTTTTCGCCGGACGCGTCCTGTGGCGGCGGATCGCGCCCCGGATGCTGCTGCCGGCCTTCCTGGCGACCGGCACCGGCCGGTTCATCACGCCCGTCCTGATCGCCGGCCTGGCGGTTGTGGGCGTGCGGGCGTCGTTGGGCCAGCGTCCCATCCAGATGAAGGACGCCGCGGTCACCACCGACTCGTTCCTCAACAAACTGGTGATGAACCCGTTTGCCGCGTTCAAATACGCCGTCATCTATCATCACAAGCTCGCGCGCGCGACGGGACTGCGGGTGATTCTGCCGGACGGCGACGTGCGGGCGGCCGCGCGGGCGTGGTTTCCGCAATCGGCCACGGTGACCAATCTGGACGAGTGCACCAAACGCCTGGCCGCCGGCGCGCCGGGCCTCCGGCCACAACACATCATTCTCGTGGTGGAAGAAAGCTATGACGCCTGGGGGTTGCGGCCGGAGTGCGCGGCCTTGCACGCAACCGACCAACTCGCCGCCCTGGGCCGCGCCGGCATCATGGCGGATGCGTTTGTCTCCGCCGCCGATGGCACGATGCCCAGTCTCGCGGCGCTCATCACCGGCCTGCCGGACACGGGGATCAACGTGAACTACCAGCCCGCGGCCCAGCGCCCGTTTCCCACATCCATCGCACCCATTTTTAAGCGTCTGGGTTACCGGACGCGATTTTTTTACGGCGGTTATCTGAGCTGGCAGCGGCTGGGTGATTTCTGCACCGACCAGGGTTTCGATGAGGTGCATGGCGGCCCGCAGATGACCGATCGGCTCACCGGCAACGAGTGGGGCGTGGATGACGAGGCGATCTTCAACGCCGTGAGGAATCGGCTGGGGGACGAACCCACGTTTAGCATGATCATGACCACGTCCTATCACCCGCCCTTCAGCGTGGACCTCAAAACCGAAGGTTTCCCGCAGGAAAACATCCAAGCCGAACTGGATGCGCGGGGATTTTCCGCCAAAGAAACCAGAATCCTCGGCCACTTGTGGTACGCGGACGACGCCTTGGGGGAATTTGTCGAGGAGACGATTCGAGCCCAACCGCGAACCTTGTTTGCGATCACGGGCGATCACTGGTCGCGGCGCGCTTTTGCCACGCGGCCGATTTTATTTGGCCGCCGCGCGGTGCCCTTCGTCCTCTACGGGCCGGAAACCCTGCGCGGGGTGCCGCGCCCGCCACGCATTGCCGGCAGCCATACGGACATCATCCCCACGTTGGTTGAATTGAGCGCCCCGGCCGGATTCGAATACCACGCTTTTGGCCGCAACCTGCTTGACCCGAGCCAGCCCCAGATCGGGTTTGGCAACCAGGCCGTGGTCACGCCGGATTACATTTTGGAGGTCAAACCCAACGGCGCGGTCGAGGACATGCAAGGCCACTCGGTCCGCGACCGGGTGGCGGTCGAGGCCTTGCAATTGCGTTATCAGCAACTGCACGCGTTGAGCTGGTGGCGCGTGATGAAGGGCAGCGGCATGTAAGCCCGGCCGCGTTCCGGTCAGGCGCAACGGGCTTTTTCCAGGACGTAATATTTCTGCGAAACCCACGCCGCGCCGACGGACACCCGTTCGCATAGGCGCAGGCCGCAGGCGCTCAACTCCCGCTCGAACTGTTCCCGCGTGGGCTGGCCCGAGTATTTGGGTTTGCTGCCCTTGAGCGATTTCAGCAGTCGCCGCACTCCGGCGAATCCTTGGTAATCAAAAAAGGAAACCACCACGTGCCGCCGGCTGACGCGCCGCAGTTCGCGCAGGATCATCGCCCGCTCCTCCGGTTTGAGAATGTGATGCAGCAGCCGGTTGCAGAAAATCGCGTCCACCGCATTGTCCGGAAACGGCAGTCTCGAGGCATCGCCCTGGAGGAAATGCGGTCGAAAACCCGGACGCCCCGCGCGCTTTTGGGCGTGGAACAGGATTTCCAGCGCCGAGTCCACGCCCAGGACCCGCCGCCCGCCCTGGCCGAGCGTCCGGGCAAAACGCCCCGCGCCGCACGGCACATCGAGCACGCTCCGGCAGTCCGCCAGCCCGGCAAACACCTTTCTTACCGCGCGCTGTTCGCGCCGGTCAATGCGCGCCCGCGAGCCGCGGTCGAACCGCGCGGCGTATTTCTCCGCCTGCGCTTCGTTCCGTAATCGTGTCCGGTAGCTGGAAAGGTCCCGCAACATACGCGCGCAGCTTAGATTGGATCGCGCGCCGGCGAAATGGAAATTGTCATATCCGGCTGGCCCTGTGCCATCGTCACTTCGCGCCCGCCATGGGAAAAATCTGCTTGTTCAGCGCCAGCCGTTTGGCGAGTTCCACGGTGGCGAAGTATTCGTTGCGCAAGCGCGCGTTGATTTCCGCATGCCGGCCGGCCCCGTCCTCGGACGTCATGGTTTCGTTGGCCAGGACGAACATTTTGGAATGCCGCTCCGCCGGGTCGAAACTCAGGACGAAATGGTCCTTCACAAAATAGCCTTCGTTGGCCGTGCCGGTGACGAAGCCAGTGTCAGGAATGTCCGGCGCGAGGAGATTGCGGCCCATGCCGGCGTATAGATGTTCGCCGGGGAACAACGCCAGCGCCGTGGGCAAAACGTCCATCTGGCTGGCGCGGCGCAGGTCCGGATGGGGGCGGGGCGGCAGCCCTGGATGATGAAAAATCAGCGGAATGCGAAACCGTTCCAGCCACGTGTCGCCAAACGTCACGCTCGTGTGGTCGCCCAAGATGACCAGCAGGGTTTTTTCCCACAGCCCGGGTTTGGTTTTGAGTTGAGCGCAGAATTTTTGGATGGCGGCGTCAAGGTAGGCAAAGGTGTTCAGCTCCGGCTCGTCAAACTGCTTCGGGAACGACGCGGGCGTGGTCCAGGGTGAATGCGTCGTGGTCGTCACCAGATGCGCGGTGAGCCGCGTGGGACACGCGAGCAGCATCCGCGCGCATTCATCGAGAAAGTAGCCGTCGAAAATGCCCAGCAGCGTGTCCACCTCGGCGAGCTGTTTTCGCCGCCGGAAAATATCGGCGAACTCGAAGTAGCCGGCGACCTGGCAACCCTGGTTGGCCGTGAACGCCGTGAAATCGCCGCAGCTTTGGCGGAAACCGAACAGGAAAAAATGCGTGTAGTCATCCGCGCCGAAGAGGCGGGCCGGCGAGCCGTAGTAGCCGTTCAGTTCGTAGGACGTGAACCGGCTGCCCGGTTCGTCGTAGGTTGCCCGCGGCATGCTGGCCAGCGTGGAGAACACCCCGCCCGACGTGAAGTTGGCGGACTGAATCGTGTTCGGGAAATAATAGCCGTCGCGCGCCAGTTGCCGGACAAACGGCATCACGAACCGCCCGTGCCGTTGCTGGTCGAGCACGGATTGGGAAAAACCCTCCACCTGAAGGATGATGAGATTCTCGACCGGCGAACCGGCGCGCCCTTGAATTCGTTGAAGCAACGGATAACGCGGATCGGCCGATGCGCCACCGCTGATGCCACGCCAGACGGTCAGCGCCTCGGTTTCGGACAGCCGGTATTTCACCGTGCGCCGGAAATGCGACGGCACTTGTTGGAAGACAAATTCCAGCAGCGGGTTCATCACGGCCTGGTTGCAGGCGTAGTCGCTGAACTTCATATAATACTTGGCCTTGGCGTTGGTCAGCCGCCAGCCGCTGCGGGCCTTGCCGGAGCGGTCCGCCTTGCGGCGCGGCACCAGATACAGCATCGGCAGAACCGGCAACAACATCAGCACCAGGCCGAAGGCGACGCCTTTGGCGTTGGCCCAGAAGGCAAGGCTTTCCCCGCTGACGAATCGCGCCAGCCAGATTCCCAACGCGACGTAGCCTACGTTACCCAGCGTCAACAGCAGCATGAACCCCCAGCGTTCCAGCACGAACGGCATCACGGCCAGATACACCTGGTAGGGCGACGTGATGTAAGGCAGCAGCAACTCGCCCGCGCCCTGGTTGCGTTCGGCAAAGGTGCAGACGTTCGAGACGCAAACAAATAAATGAACGCCGGTCAACAGCCAGAGCACGACCAGCCAGATGCGCAACGATCCGCCACCGCACGCGAACAGCACCAGGCCCGTGACCGCGAGCACGAAACCCAGCCACGCGGCGTCCAGTCGCAGTCCGGCCAGAAGCACGCGCGCGGTGTCAGCTTGGGCCGCCGGTCTTGCGAACCGTCTCAGAAAAACCACGCGGTAAATGCAGAACAACGCCGCGTTCAACGCGACGAAGACGGCGACCAGCCCGAGAAGTTGTTGGTGCATTTGTTGGGTGCGACCGAAACCTGGCCGGCAAAAGAAGCGCTGCTCCTGTTTGCGGCCAGACGTAATTTCGGGTGGGGATTAGGGCGGACAGTCACCCGGTTTGTCAATGTTCAAGGCTCGTCCACCTTGGGAATGATCGCCACCGGTCCTCTTCCGCGCCACAGCAAGGCCACGCGCTGGCGTTCCGGATCGAACGCACAGATCTGATCATCGCCAAGCTGAAAAAGAACTTTGTCTGAAGGCAACAGCACCGCGTTTCGCACGGCCCAGCTCCCGAAGGGTGTCTCGTAGGAAAAACGAACGCGCTCTCTGCTGGCCGTGTGAGTGGCTCGCAACCCTTCCATAGCCCAGAATCCAGCCCAACACTCCCACTGACTGTTGGTCGCCATTCCCAAGGCTGACACCCGGCCGAAGTTGAACCACGTTCCCTTGTACTGCGGCGGGTCAGTATGAGTGCTACGCCAGTCTGCCACCGCTTCCACCAGCATGTTGGTCTGTATCTCCACGAACCGTGGTTCGGACCGCTTGTCGGTTTCGAGCCGTGCCACCAAATCCCAGCGGTTTGTATCCGCCTGATTCCAGCGGACGAACAGCCGATCATTCGGGTCAGTGGAGTATAACTCGCCTGCCTTCTGCTCCCCCCGACCGGATAACGACCGCATGTAAGCATGTCCGTCGCGTGGGGCAATGAAATATACAATCACCGACTCCGGCAGGGACAGTTCTGCCGGTTCGACAATATGCATCCTCGTGTAAAGGGACATGCCGCTGGCCAGCCAGTACCAGCCGAACAAGAAAAGGTAAGATACGCTCTGGATGGCCAACGCCGCCCGCCAGCTTGTTCGCCAGCGATCGGCCGATCCACGAAAGCACGAGGCAATGAAAGGCAACTCGAGCAGGAGTGTCATGCCGTAGGTCACCACCACCATCACCCAAAACCAACTCCAACCATTGTTCAAATTCAGCGGCAGCACCCGCACGATCATCCCGCGCAGAAACAAGCCACCCAACCAGGCCGAGGCGTAGTTGGCGAGAATCATGAGCGTAACACTCTTCCTTTTGGACACACCGAACCACCACGTCAGCAAGAGCCCCTCCCCAATCCCGATCAAGGCGTTTCCCACGACCAGGTGGAGCATGCCAGCCCACATCAACGGCGTCCCCGCATTTGCGACCGCGGCTTGAGGCGTGAAAGTGACCGCGAGCACCAAGAGCAGCGGGAATAGGCGATGTTTCATATCAACTTGAGTACGCGCAATAAAGTAACCCTCAATCGCTCGCCCCCATCGAACCTAAAAGGGAGTTTGGAGCGTGTCCAGCGGACAGTTTGAAAACCACGGACGAGAACAAGCAACGTGAACCGTGTTTTGTTTTTCCGATCCAGAAGTCCGGAGCCATGCCGTGATCTGCTGCTCGCAGGTGAAGGAGTTCGTTCTCCGCACTTGAACTCGCCGCCTCGCCGCCTAGTCTTTTGCCACCGTGACCTATGACCAGATTCGACATTTTCACCGGCAACCGGCCATCATCGCTTTGTGGCGGCGGTTGTGGGGACCGGTGCTGCCGTGGTTGACGCCCGTCCGGCGGCGGTGGTTGTTTTCGCTCGGCGCGATTTTCATTTGCATCAATGACCCGCGGAAGGAGGTGAAGTCCATTCCCAAGGCGTTTGGTTTCACACCGGACACGCTGGGCACGATTCTGGTGATCGCCGCGATGGTCGCATTCACGCTGGCGTGGTATTGGCTGGCGCGGCGTTTCGCCACGCTGCCCATGTTCGTGAAGCGACATCCGCAAATCTGCCTCCATGCGTGTTACTGGGCCTTGCTGATCGTGCTCTGGACGACTGCACCCGCCAGCACAACGGTGCGAACCGTATTGATGGGTTGCGCGCTGGTGTTCCCGCTGGTGCTGTGGCGGCTGGGGTTCATGCTGTTCACCGCCCAGCGCGGCAAGCTGGCCGGCACCCGCCTGGCGGATCACTGGTTGTACCTGTGGCCGCCCTGGGGCGGTTCGAGTGTGCCCTATGGCAAGGGTTTCGATTACCTCACCAACTGCGAAGCCAAAGATCCCGAAGCGCTCGCCAAATCCCAGCTCGCCGGCATCAAGCTGTTTTTCCTCGCGGCGATGTGCGCGGTGGGCAAGGATCTGATTGACGGTTTTATTTTTGGCGAGAACAACGGTTACCGTCGCGCGTGGGGCGGCACGACACTGGGCCTGGGGTCGGCCAATGACCTGATCCAAAATCCCGGCAGCCAGCCCGTCTGGAAATGCTGGGTGGCGATTTACTGCGAGTTGTTCCGCCTCGTGCTGGGTTGGGGGTCGAAAGGCCATGTGATTGTCGGCTACCTGCGGCTCGGCGGCTTCCATGTGTTCCGCAACACCTACAAACCGTTGCTGGCCGAAACGATCGTCGAGTTTTGGAACCGCTACTACTACTACTTCAAGGAGCTGCTGGTGAACTTTTTCTTCTTCCCGGTGTTCACGCGGCACTTCAAGCGCCACCCGCGTTTCCGCATGTTCGCCGCGGTCTTTGCCGCCGCGCTGTTCGGGAACATGTATTATCACGTCATCAAGAATTCCACCTTCATGCAGGGGCAGTGGGCCCTGTTGTGGGCCGGCTTTGGTCCGCGCCTCGTGTATTGGGTTGCGCTCGCCCTGGGAATCTACATCTCGATGCAGCGCGAACAACGCCGGCCCAAGGGCGTGCCGCGTCCGTTTGCCCGCCGGGCATTGGCGATGTTTGGCGTGTGGACCTTTTTCGGGTTCATCCGACTGTGGCACGAACCGGGCGGCACGTACGGTCAGCGGATTCACTTTTTGCTTGGACTTTTCGGCCTCGGCTGAAATCGTGTCGCCGCGTAACTCATGCTCATCAAACTGAACGTTGGAGAACTCGTGGAGCCCTTCGGGGGGCGCCGCTGGCAGCGCGCGGAAATCCACCGGCAAATCGCCTTGCGCGTCGGCCGCTTTCAAAAACTCGGTCTTGCGCCGGAAGATCGCGTGTTCCTGCCGTTCGGCAACCGGCTCGAATTCTTCGCCGAACTGCTGGCCATCTGGAAACTCGGCGCGTGCGCCATCCCGATTGATGCCCGGCTCACGGCGTTCGAGGTCGAGAATCTTTCCCGCGCCGCCAGCCCGAAACTCGCCGTCGCGGACGACGCCACGCACGCCGATGTGATCGCCGTGTTGAACAAAGCCGGCGTTCGCACCGTGCTCACAACCGACACCGGCAACACCGAAGCCGCGGCCTGCGCCATCCGGCTCGATGGCGATGCGTTGATGTTGTTCACGTCCGGCTCGACGGGCGATCCGAAAGGTGTGTTGCACACGCACCGTTCGCTGCGAGCGCGTTGGACGGGGTTGCACGATCATCTGCCCGCGGCGGCGTTTGCCCGGACGCTGTGCATGTTGCCCACGCATTTCGGCCACGGGTTGATCTGCAACTGCCTCTTTCCCTGGCTGTCCGGCAACGATCTCTACATCTCGCCGCCGTTCCGGCCCGACCTCGTGACGCGCGTGGGTGGGGTGATTGACGAACACAGCATCACGTTCATGTCATCCGTGCCGCCGATCTGGAAGCTCGCGCTCAAACTCGCCAAGCCGCCGCAGAAGGGCACGCTCCAGCGTGTTCATGTCGGCTCGGCCCCGCTTTCGGCCGCCGCGTGGACGGACATTCGCAAATGGACCGGGACGCAGCATGTTTGCAACGCCTACGGCATCACAGAGACCGGCAGTTGGGTGGCCGGACTCGAAAAGGCCGACGTGCCCGCGGAGGATGGATTGATCGGCGTTGGCTGGGGATCGGTTATCAAAGTGCTCAAGACCGACGAAACCAATCAGCCGCTCAGCCAGGAAATGGAGTGCAAGACCGGCGAATCCGGCTACGTCTGGCTGAACACGCCCGCGTTGATGAAGGGATATTTCCGCCGCGACGATTTGACCGCGAAGGCGGTGGTGGACGGCTGGTTCATGACGGGCGACATCGGTTTCCTCGACGAACAAGGCCGCCTCCTGTTGCGCGGGCGCGAACGCGACGAGATCAACAAGGGCGGCATGAAGATTTATCCGTCGGACATTGACACGGTAGTCGAACGCTTCAAGGCCGCGACCGACGTTTGCGCCTTTGCGCTCGATGATCCGATTTACGGGCAATCCGTCGGCATGGCGGTGGTGTTGAACGACACCAAGGATGAAACCATCCAGGGACTTCATGCGTGGATGAAAACGCAACTGGCCGAACACAAAATGCCGTCGAAATGGTGGGCCATTGACGCCATCCCGCGCACGTCGCGCGGCAAAATCAACCGCGAGGCCGTGAAAAATGCGTGCGACAAACAGCCCGCGCTCGACCTGCCTGCCATTCTTTCGAGGAAACCCGGCGCATGAGTGAAATTCGCGAACAACGCCGGCAGGCCCTGCTCCAGTTCCTGCGCAGCATCCAGAAGGCGGGCATGCCCGTCGAATCGCTCAAGGACACCGACCGGCTCATCGCGTCGGGCTTGATTGATTCGCTGGCCATCCTGCAAATCGTTTCCTGGCTCGAAAGTACCTACGGCATTGATTTTTCAATTCGCGGCGTGTCGCCGGAGGAACTTGGCTCCATCGGCGGTATCCTCGACGTGATTGAACAGGAAAAAAAATGAGCGCCACCCAGCCCACCAACCAATCCCCCGGCAGCCGCATGAAAGCGGCCTTGTATTCCCGCGACATCATGCCGTTCATCGGCACCTATGACGTTTTTTCGGCCGCGCTGGCAGGGCGCCATTTTGATGCGTTGTTCATCAGCGGCTTTGGTTTTGCCGCGAGCCATTATGGTCTGCCGGACATCGGGTTCATCACGTGGTCGGAGATCGTTTATTACGTCCAACGCATCCGCACCGTCCTGCCGCAACACCACATCCTCGTGGACATTGACGACGGCTATTGCGACCCGGAAGTCGCGTGTCACGTCGTTTCGATCCTGGAAGCCTCGGGCGCGTCGGGCGTGGTGCTGGAAGACCAGAAACGTCCGCGGCGCTGCGGGCATTTCGAGGGCAAGCAGATCATGGACATGGACGAGTATCTCGCCAAACTGAAGCAGGTGCTGGCCACACGACGGGATTTGTTCGTCGTCGCGCGTACGGACAGTTCCGACCCCGCGGACATCGAACGGCGAGTGGTGGCCTTCGCCGAAGCCGGCGCGGACGCGGTGTTGGTGGACGGCTTGAAGAGCCTCGACACCGTGCGCGCGTTGAGCCAGAAAGTAAAAGTGCCGTTTTGTTTCAACCAGATCGCCGGCGGGAAATCGCCCGCCTGCACGTTGACCGAACTCAAGCAAGCCGGCGCGCGCCTCATTATTTACAGCACGCCGTGCTTGTTTGCGGCGCAACCTGCCATCGAAGACGCCATGCGCGCGATCAAGGCTGAGGATGGTTCGCTGGCGAAGAGCCGCATTGGCGTGAAGGAATGCACGCAGGTGCTTCAGGAAAATCAGGCCCGCCGCCAGGCCCCGCTAATCAGCGTCCGCGAACCGAACGCGAAGAGCTGATCCGGCTCAAGTGTTCAAATTGTACCGTAGTCCCCTTTGGACCACCTGCCACTCTCCGCGCCCATGAACTTGTGCGCACGGCCGTGCAATCTTTTCTTGCATATGCAACAAAAGGTCGTCAAGTAATTCAATGCCAGCGTTATCCGCCGCCGCGGAACCGTTTATTGTACCGGCAGTTTCAGTTCGTTCAGCCGCTTGCGGGCCTGGTCAAGAACTGGCGACGACTTCGCCGATTTCAACACGAGATTCAGCGCCGTCCCAATCTCTGCGGAATTTTTGGCGTCCAGCTTCTCGGCAATCTTGACCGCTACGGCGCCCGCCTCGTCGGCGACTTCCGCATCTGACAGGTACGGCGTCACTAGTTGCAGCGAATTGACCGTGAGCACATCTCCCAACCCGGCGAGCACGAGTTTCTTTTCCGCCGGACTGGTCGCCAGGGTTGAAGCTTCGCGCAACATTTCGAGCTTCGCCGGCGCCTTCGCTTCCGACTCGCGGGCCAGCCGCACGTAACCACGAAAAGCGATGTCGCGTTCGTTGTTCTTCGCCGTGCGCACGATTTGCACGAGGTCCGGCGCGCTTGCCGCATCCGGCCAGTCAGCCAGCGCACGCACGGCGGCTTCGCGAACGGCTGGGGTGGAATCGGCCAGCGCACCGCGCACAGCAGCGAGCGCGTTTTCTCCGCCGACCGCGCTGAGAACGCCCAGCAGCGCGCCTTTTTGCTCCGGCTTCGCTTCCGGCAAGGCGGCGATGATTTGTCCGGTGGCTGAAGCGGGCGAACCCGCTCCCGTGCAAATGGAACTCAACGCCGCGGCCAGACCATCGAGGTCTTGCTCGTCCGCGGACCGGAGCAACAACTTGATCAACGCCGGAATTTCCGTGGGCGTGCCGAGTTTGCCGAGCCGTTGCAGCACGCTGGAACGCACTTTGGCGTCCGGGTCGGATGCCGCGTTCAGCAATTCCGGAACGGCGGAAACCATCCGTCGTCGCCCAATGAGGTCAATGCCGGTGATGCGTCGGCTTGCGTTCGGGCTCTTGAGCAGGTTGAGCGCGCTGACATTTGCGTCGCGACCGGGAATGCCGGCCAGTCCGTCCACGGACGCCTCGGCGACTGCGGGGTCCGCGTCCCCGATCAATTGGACAAGCGCGGTCACGGACGCGGCATCGCCGATGGCCGCCAGCGCGCGGATCGCCGCGAGGCGATTGTCCTTCGCTCCCTGTTTTGTTTGAACGGAAAGGGCCGGCACGGCCGAAGCATCTCCGCGCGCCCCGAGCGTTTGCATCACTACAATCTGCTTTTCGGATTGAAGCTGCGACAGAACGCCGCTCAACACGCGCGTCACTTCCGGACCGGACATTTCGAGCGACGCGCGGACGGCGGTGTTGAACTGAATCCGGTCGTTGCTCACGAGCGATTCTTTGAGCAACTCCAACCCGTCGTTGCCACGCGTCAGGATGGCCCCGCGCAAAGCCGCGGCGCGAGTTTGATTCGGAATGTCAGCCATTCCCCGCAGCCGGTCGTAAATCGCGAGGGTGTCCTTCGCTTTTCCCTTCGCGGCCATAGTTTCGGCGCAACGCAGCAAGCCTTCACCGAAGGCAAGCCGGTTGGCCGGGGCTGTTCCGGGAAGGGCCGCCTCGATGGCACGGGCGGATTTGGTTGTGCCGATGCTGCCCAGGGCGCGGGCCGCCGCCTGCGCGACGGCCGGATCAGCGTCGCCGAGCAAGGCTAACAATGGTTTTACCGCCCCGGCATCTTTGCGTACGCCGATGCTGCCGATGACGCCGACGAGCAGCCGGCCTTTAACCCGCTTGAGTTCATCACGCAGCGCGCGGTCCACGGACGAGCCGGGCATTGTTTCCAACGCGTAACGCGCCATGTGGCTGAGTTCCGGGTTGGCCAGGTAGCTGACCAGCACCGGCACGGCCTTGCGGTTGCCGATGACGGCGAGTTCGCGGCAGGCATCGGCCTTTTCCTTGCGGCCCGTGTCGGATTTAAGCACCGCAATCCACTGTTCGGCGGATTTGGTGATCAAGGGTGTAGGGGCCGTGGAATCAGCGGCGAACAAGACCGAAGCCGCATACAACAGCAATGTACCAACGAAAATGTTTTTGGTGTTCATGTCTGGGGGAGAATTAACCGCTGATTAAATGATAAACGGCTCGCGCATCGCGCGGGAACGAAGCCGGTTGGCCTCCTCATCCTTCACGAATTCCTCCTTCACCGGGTCGTAGGTCAGATCGCGTTTGAGCCACATGCAGATGTTGGCCGCATGCACCGTGCTCATGGAGCGATGCATCACCTCCGCGTTGGCGACCGGTTGCTGGCGGGACTTCACGCAGTCGAGGAAATTGCGCGTGTGGCTCATCGCCCGCTGGGTGCGGGTTTGATATTCGTGCACCACCTTGTCGAAATCCGCGAGCAAACCGGGCGACGACGCTTCCGTTTTCCGATAACCATCAGCGGCGGCAATCCAGCCTCCCGGTCCGTCGAACCGTTCGCCACAGGAGCCGTGCCAGTATTTATCGCCGCGGGAGAGGATCATTTTCACACCGTTGGCAAACGTCGTCACCATCCCGTCGCCGCTGATGTTGTTGACGTATTCGTAGTGGACGGGCGAGGTGTGCAACGTGCCAAGGCCCGCCTGGCATTGGGCAAACGTGTGCGCGCCCCATTCGCCGATGCAACTCGTGTGGAAATCGTAATGCCCGCGCCAGGCGCCGCGCGTGTAAGCCACGTTGTAAGGCCGCCACGGACATGGGCCGAGCCACAAGTCCCAGTCAGATTCGTCCTTGGACGGCTCGGGTTCGGCGGGCAGCCAGTCGTGCCGCATCTCGGCCGCATCCCACGGCGCAATGTGCGCGTAGGCGGTGTGCACCGGTCCGAGCTGGCCGTTGAGCGCGGCCTCGATGGCATAAACATGGTTGGCCTCGCTCAGGCGCTGCGTGCCGGTTTGATAAACCCGCCCGTAACGTTTCGCCGTGTCGAGCACGGCGCGCCCTTCGGCGATGGTCATCGAAGACGGCTTCTCCACATAAATGTCCTTTCCCGCGCGCATCACCCAGATCGCGGCCAGCGCGTGCCAGCGATCGCCGGTGGCGCACAAGATCGCGTCAATGTCCGTGCGCTCGGCGAGAAACTCACGAATGTCCAGATAAAGCCGGCAATCCGTGTTCGCGTAATGCTCGTCCACCAGCTTCTTGACGGCCTCGCGCCGCGTCTTCTGCGGGTCGCAGATGGCGACGAACTGCACGTCCTTTTCGGGCAGCATCGCGCGCAAATCCTGTGTTCCCCGACCGCCCAGGCCGAGGCCAGCCAGCACGATGCGCTCGCTCGGCGCCACCGCCCCGTCGCGTCCGAGGGCCGATGCCGGCATGATGACGGGCGCCACCGCCATTCCGGAGGCGGCGGCAAGGGTGCGTTGGAGAAATTTGCGACGGTGAAGTTTTTTCATAACGGCAGTGGCAGGAGTTCGGCGCATGACGCATTTCTAAATTCCGCTGCGCATCATCACAGTCTTTTTCTTCTGGCACAAGATGAAGAACAGAAAATGAACCAGGCTTCGGTGGGGTCAGAATCGCCATGCAGGGATTGCCGCGCCCGCTGTCATGACTTCTTCCAGGTAAGCCCCCGTCTCCGGCGGCGGCGCAAAGCCGCGATCCGTCTCGGCCCGATCCACCACCCGATAACCGAGGATGGTATGCCAATTCCCGTCGGACAGTTGCAGATTCGCGGCGATGGGATGATCAAGCGTCCAGGTGATGCCCCCGGGCGGCGGGCCAAAATCCGCGCGGCCGTCGCGAATCACCAGCGGCGATTTGAGCCGGGCGTTTTTGACATCCAGCGGCCACAGGCAAAGCGTTTCGCGGATGCGACCCTTGAGTGGTTGTCCGGTTGCATCCCTGGGCAGCGGAAAACGTTTCGCCATTTCCGCCGGAAGTTCGCTGATCAAGTTGGCCGCGATGAACAAGTTGCCATCCGTTGCGCGATGGAGCGCCACCGGGGACAACGGCAAAACCCCGGGCAGGTAAAGCAGGCGTTTCCACCGGACGGCGTCGGTCGAACGCCAGACCCGGATGCTCCGCTTGTATGCTCCGCCGCCGCGGAGGGCCAGCAACCACGCGCCGTCACGGTCGCGCACCAAACTGGGTTCAAACCCGTGCGCATCGTCGCCCACCAGCGCGGGCGCAAAATCTTCCGGTCGCCACTGGCCGCCGCTGCGACGCCAACGCAGGAGGCCGACGCTGCCTCGACCTTTGTCCCGGTGGCCGGTGAAGGGAATGATCAGATCATCCCCTTCCGGAAGGGCGCTCGTCATGCCGCCTGAACCCAGAAACCAACCCGGCAGCAGGCGTTCGTGCGGAACTGTCTCCATTGACAGCACGCGGAATTCCTTTCCGTCGTAAGCAAACTGGTGCACTTCGTGAAAGCTATAACTCTCCTCGCCGCCGAAAGGATCGGAGGGCCGATCATCGGCGCCCGGCGTCGCCGGCGGGACGCGCATCGGCCAGCCGATCACCTGATTGATGCCAAAACCGGTGCCGGCGTGGGGATGCGGCGAGCCATCCGCACGTCTGGCGCGCAGGGGAATGAATCCCACGCGATGCCATTGTTTGATCAACCAGCAGGGCTTGCCCGGAGGTCGGGAGTTTGGGTTGGCGCTTCTTTCGATGCGCGTAACTGGAATCGCCTTGTCCACCTTGAAATGAGACAAATCATCGAACTCGACGACGTCCACGCCGACTTCAAAGTCACCGGGATGATGGCCCCGGATGTTGCAAATGGCCGCGGCCTGACGCGGCGCAATCTGGAAGGGAAACGTGATGCAATAACGCCAGAGGTCGCCCGGTGGCGTGCTGGGCGGAATTCGCAACCGGGCGCTGCTGCGGGTCACTTTGATGATTCCGTCCGGCTTGCCATGGGCTGTTGATAACAACCGGCAGCCCATACCGGCTGCGACCGCCGCTGCGGAAGTTGTGCTCAACCGCAAAAACTCGCGGCGCGGGATTGGCCTGTTCATCAGGTGGATTCTGACACGATGACAAACCAAATGAAAGCGAAGCGAAATCCGGAGGGGAGTTTCGCGTGGTCCCGGTTAATGGGTTCATCCACCAAGCCGCGCCTGGCCCGGCGGGTTTGAATTTACGAAGGATTCAATTTCCGCTAAGGCTGTGGCCGATGTTGCTTGTCCGTCCTGAGTTTCAGCCGGCGTTTCAACGACTGGGGTTGAAGTCGTGCGACGCCGTCGTGCGGCATTTCGCCGGCGATCCGGCAGCGGCGGCGCAACGCACGGTCCACGCCACGACCCTGGCCATGCCGGACGGTTCGTGCGTGGCCGTCTTCTTCAAGCAATACGTGTATGCACCGTCGGCGTGGAAATTCATTGGCCGCGCGTCGAAGGCGCGATGCGAATTCCGCAACTACGAAGTGTTCGCCCGGCTCGGCATTCCGGCCGCCACACCGGTCGCGTGCGGCGAGGAGCGGGACGGCCTGGGCCGGTTGCGTCGCGCCTTCATTGTCACCCGCGCGATACCACAAGCGATGACACTGGTGGAGTTTTTTCAACAACGTTGCGCCAGCCGTGGCGAGCAAGCCGGCCGCTGCACGCGTGAACATTTTTTACGACAACTGGCCGACATGACCCGGCGAATTCATCAGGCGGATTTCTTCCATCACGACCTGGTCTGGCGGAACATTCTCGTGACGGGGTCACCCCCCGGTGAACCGAAGCTGTGGTGGATTGACTGTCCGCGCGGCCGGTTCGACCGCTGGTCACCCTGGCGACGCTGGTCGCGCTTGCGCGACCTCACCTCGCTGGACAAGCTTGGGTCGCAACTTTGCACCCGGGGCGAGCGCCTGAAGTTCGTGAAACTCTACCTCGGCAAAAAGCGCCTGGACAGCGAGGCCCGGCAACTGATCCGCGTGGCGCTCGAATACGGCAAGAAACGCCGGCCCGACGAGGGAAAACAGCTGTCTCCCTAGCTGCGAACATTCGGTCGCACGGATTCGCCGCGGCTGGGTCGCGTTCTTTAACGCGCTAAAACGAGAAGCGGAGTTCGCCCTGGATGGCGTGCGCTGTATAGTTGTCGCGCAGTTCGCCGTTGTAAATCACCGATGTCGAAATCCCGTGGGTCAGAATCAGCGTCACGCCTGCGCCCGTGACCAGTCCGTCCGGAGCGATGTCCTGGCCGGGCAGGGTGAAGGTGACGCCCGGCGAACCGGCGAAGGATGAGACAATGTCACGGTCATCAATGTCGAAGTCGTGACTCCACGCCGCGCTCAATTCGGGAATCAAGGTGAAGTTCGCTTGCTTCCACACATGGGCCAACCGCAGTCCCAGCTCGGACACGAGCGCTTGAGTCTGCCGGTCAGCCACCGACAGATCCACGCTGCCGGCACCGGATTCCGCAAAGCTGTCCTCATCGAGGTAGGTGTATTGCAAGGACGCGAACGGTTCGAGCGCCCAGCTCTTTAGCTGCCAGATGTAGCCACCGGAAACCAGACCACCAAAAGCCTGGCCATCGTGGCTGCTCGTTGCCCGGCGGGTAATCGAGCCAATCTCCAGGTTGCGGTGGTTGTCGTAGTCGTTGTAGCCGTAGGAAAGCACACTCTCGAAGTGGAAGTTGTTCTTCGCCCACCCGCCGTAGGCCGCGCCTGAGTAACTGGTGATTTCGCCGCCGCCGCGATTGTCGTCGAGGTTCAATTGGCTGTCCGCGTAGGCGGCGCTGATGCCGAGTGTCAGTTCATTGTTCAGCGCGCGGTCGTAACCGATGGCCATGCCCCACGGACTGAAGTTGTAACCGGTATAACCATCGTCGCCGTGTTGGTCGCTCCATTGGCCGAAGCCGCTGGCCCAGACTCCATTGGGTCGGTTCTCTTCCTGTTGTTGATCGTGAGCGATGAGTCCCCCGAGGTCGGATGTTGAGCCGGCGTAGGCCAGCAGCACGGGGTTTTGGCCAGGGAGCAGGGCGTCGGAGGGATTGCCGGTCATGGCTGCCGAGCTCAGACGCAAAGTATCGAGCCGTTGTCGTATGTTCCGGCTGTATTGCCGGACCAGATCATGCGTGGCGCGGGTGTAGTCGTCATACGAATCCGGGCTCAGGCTGGAAAAAGCTTCAGGAAATTCCGGCAACGACAATTGCTGAAACGTGTCAAGCACATGAGCGAGGTCGCCGCTGCTGTCCGCGACGATGCGGTCCAGATAGCCGCCGACGGCCCGTTGAACCCGGTTATTCGCGTAGGTGGCGAAACTGAGCGCGACGGCTTCCACTTGCAATCGGTCCGGCAGGTACTTCAAACCGAAGCTCAACAACGGACGCGCCGCCGGCAGGCTTGTTGCCGTGAACACGCCGGTCAAACTGTTGGTCGTGAGGACGAGATCATAACGGGTCGTGCCGACGGTGAACGGCCCGGCCGCGCGCAGCACCGTCAGGTTTCCGGCGAGAACGGCGTCGCCCATCACCGCGAACTGTCCGCAACTTCCATCGCGATACACATGCGATTCAAAGGTGCTGCTGCCGCCGAATTGGTAGCTGCCGACGGTCTGCAACGTGCCCTCCTGAATCTCCAACCACTGGACGCTTGCGAGTTGGGGCAGGACGAACGTGCCTGCGCCGGTCTTGATGGCGCGCTCGAAACCGAAAAGTCCACCGCTGGAATTCAGGCGGCCGGCGCCGCTCAAGTGCAACGTGTCCGTCCCGGTGCCGGCGTTGATGACGCTGGCCAAAGTCGGTGTGCCCGACAACAATAACGTGTCGTCGCCCGTGCCCAGCAGCACATCGCCGCGCACGTAGGAGTTGCCCAGCAACGCGACCGTGTCGCTGCCCGCGCCTGCGTCAATGCCGATGCCCGAGGTGATTTGCGTGCCGATCTGGTTCGTCGTGGTGATCCGGCCGAGATTGACGATGGTATCGTTGCCCGAGCCGGTTTGGATGCCGACCACCGAACCGGTGGCGCGCGTGGCGCGATGCTCGTCGTCGTTGTCCTCGGTTTCCACCCACACCGATGCGGTCGAGATGGCCGTGACGGCAATGCTGCCGGTGTTGGTGACCACGTTTTTGCCGTTGCCCGTCTGGATACCAAAGGCCCGCGCGTTCGCGTAGGCACTGCCCCACGCCTCCTCATCGCGGAAACCGCCGACGTTCTCGTCCGAATACGCGCTGGCATAGCCGTTGGCGTAGGACAACACCGAGATGTCGCCATTGTTCTGCAGATAATTAGTTCCGTTGCCGACGAGGATTCCGCGCGCAAGCGAGTCCGCCGATGCCGTGGCGAGAGCCGCGGGATGATAATCGCGCGAATGCGCCTTCGCGTAGGCTTCGGCCTGCGCCCGGCTGGTCACGGTGAGGTTGCTGTTGTTGATGATCGTCCCGCCGTGATCGAGCAGGCGAAGACCAATCGCATCGGTGGAGTTGGTGCTCCCACTTTCGCCGCGGATGCTGCGGACACTAATCCACGTATCGGTGTAAGCACTCCACACCGCCGCACCATTTGCGTCTTCACCCGCGGCAGCCCGGACGCCGATGACGCCGTCGTTGACGATGAGGTCGGGGCTCGCGGTCGTCCCGCCCGAGGCTGGCGTGATTCCGACGGCGATGGCGGTGTTGTTGCCGGTGACGTAGGTGTTCTCCGCGCGGGTCCAGGATTCCGCATAGGTCGTCGCGCGCGCATTCACGCTGAGATTGCCGGTTGCTGCGTTGGTTACCGCGCCATCGGCCTCGATGCCCATCGCCACGGCGGTGATCTTGTCGGTGGAATAGGCCGTCGCCCGGTAGTCGCGCGACCAGGAATAGGATTTGGTCACCGCGCTGCCGAGACTGTTGACGGTGATATTCCCATCGTTGACGACGGTGTTCCAACCGGCGCCCGCCGCAATCCCTTTGGCCGTCGCCCCGACAATTGCCTCGGCTTTCGCGAGCGGATACCGATACCACACGTGCGTGTTGGCTTTGACATTCGCCGCCGAGTTCGCGCTGGCGGTGATGCTGCCAGCGTTCAGCACCGTATCCGCGCCGCTGCCCGTGGCAATGCCCGCGGCCGTGGCGGTGGCGGTGGCTCGCGCCGTCGCATCGCGCCCGTCGTCGCTGTTCGCATAACTGGGATCACCGTCATCCGGATCGGAGGTCGTCGTGGACGCGCTCGCGGCGATCAAACCACTCGCGGTATTAACAACCGTGTTCCCATCGTTGCCGCCGGCGATGCCCGTGGCCGTGGCGATTGGCAGGGGGTAAGACTCCGATTCCGTGGATTCAAACGAGGCGCCGGTTGTCGTCTCGCCCCAGCCTTGAGCCGTGGCCGTCGCGGTGTTCGTGCCCGAGTTCACGGCGAAATTCAGCCCCGCGCCGAGGTCAATGCCCGTCGCGGTGGCCGTGGGTTTCGGATTGGTTTCGGCGAACATCTTGGTGGCGATGTCGAATGTGATCGTTCCTTCGGATTCGGTCGTGGCCAACGCGTAAGCCGTGGCATTCACGCGACCGGCGTTGTCCACCGAGTCAGCCCCCGCGCCGCCGTTGATGCCGATGGCCGTGGCGGTCGCGGTGGCGGTTGCGTCCGCGAGCGAGGGCAGGAGAAACGCCGCGAGGTTATAGGCCTCGGCGGACGATTCCGCTTTCGCCCGCGCGCTGGCCGTGATCACGCCGGAAGCGCGGTTGGTCATTCCATCATTCCCGTTCCCGCCATCAATGCCGATCGCGGTCGCCGTCGCGCTGCCGATGCCCAGCACATCCGCCGTGCCCGCGAGTTGACCGCCGATGGCATAAGCGTTTCCCCATGCCAGCCAACTGTCGCTGTCGCCGGCCGTGATCGAACCGGAGTTCAGGATCACATCGTCACCGCCGGCGGCCGCGACGCCGGTGGCCTGCGCTTTCGCACCCGGCGTCACCAGGCTCAAGGAGAAGAAAATGTCCGCGGTCATGGCCGCGCTGGTCGCGCTCGACAACGCATCGCCGCTGACGACCTGTCCGGCATTGATCGAACCGCTGTTGAAAATCCAATCGTCGCCCTCGCCGGCGCTGATGCCTTCCACGATGGTGCTTGCCAGCGAATGCGCCAGATCGAAACCCACCAACCCGGTGGAGAGTGCACCTGCCGTCCCTTCTGATTTGCCGGAGACATCAATGCTGCCGTAATTCGCAATCTTGTCCGCGTCGGCCCCGGTGTGAATCCCGCGCGCCACCGCTTCGGCTTCCACTCCGAGCAATCCAAACGTGGCGAGAAAACTCACATTGAAATCAGCGGCCAACGTTGAGGCGCTGGCAAAACTCGAAATCCGGCCGGTCGCACTGTTCGTGACAAAATTCCGGCCGCCGGCCGCTTCAATTCCGGCGGCTTCACTCCAGACGTTCAGGCCCGCCGTGTCGAGTGTGGCCCCGCTCAACTGAAAACTGGCCCCGCTGGAACTGATCTCCATGCTCGCTGAGGCGACGTTCGTGCCGGCGTTCAAGATCGTGTCTCCGCCCTGGCTGCCCCAAAGACCAATGGCCAGTGCGCGGCCTTCCGCTCCAGCTTCGGCCACAATTCCGCCACCGCCTTGAACCAGATAATGCTTCAGGTCGGTGGTCCCGGTCGCGGTTGCTTTCACCGAACCGCCTGCGGCGTTCTCAATCGTTTCGCCATTGGTCTGGACGCGAGAGAAATCCGAGCTGCGAATGCCGACCGCGCTCACGTTGTTGGTCATGCGCACGTTCCCGAACGCGTAACCGATGAAGTTGGCCGCGGCATCCAGGGCGTTCAAGGTCGTCATCGCCGCCACATCCACCTGACCTGAGTTGCGGAGGGTGTCAATTCCGCCCGCGCCATCCAGGCCGATCGCGCCTGCTGCGGCGGTGGTGGTCACGTCAACCCCGGCGGCGCCGAATTCGGCGGCATTGATCGCGATGATATGCGACTTGGAGTAAGCGCTCGCATCCACGTCCACCGCGCCACTGTTCTCAATCGTGTCATCACCGGCACCGCTGGCGATGCCCACCGCGCCCGCCGTGGATTCAATGCCCGCGCGGGCCAGCGCGAGGCCGCCGCTGACGCCTTTCGGGACAAAGGCGACGGAGACGGAAACGTCATCGGACGTCACATTGGCCGCGGCGGAAGTTGAAACGGCCGCCCGGTTGGTGATCGAATCGCTGTCGCCGCCCGAGTCAATGCCTGCCGCATTGGCGCTCGCGAGGGTTCGCCCATCCACCAGTGAAACGGCAAAGGCCGCGCCCATCTTTCCGCCGGCGATGGAGAGGCCGACGGTGAGCGAATCCGCATTCGCGATCGCGCTGTTGGTGAGCGCCGTGCCGTTCTCAATCCGATCCCGCCCGGCGCCGGTGCTGATGCCGGCGGAGGCGGCGGTCGCTTTCGTGGTGGCGTCCGCGAGCGCGGCACTCAACGACACGCCCTTCCACGCGCCGCTGAACGTGGCGGCGACGGAAGTGCTGTCCGTGTCCGCCGTCGCCCGCGCGATCAACGAGCCCGGGCCATCATTGACGACCAGATCGTCTCCCGATCCGGTGCGCAAGGCCGCGGCCATGGCCTCCGAAACGACGTCGCTGCGCGTGGCGGATACGCCACCCACCACGCCTTCAAGCTCAGCCGAGATCGTGGCGGAGATGCCCAGGTTGTAGTTGGTGGAGCCGGCGATGGCAAAAATGGAGCCGGTGTTGAGGTTGGTGTCGCCGAGAAATCCGCTGGCCGACGCTTCGTTGGCGAGGTCCACCCCGTACGCTTCGGCCCGGGTGTTGATGCTCAGGTCCGAGAGCGACACTCCGAACGCCATGCCCTTCTTGCCACCGCCAATGCTTGCGTTGATTCCCCAAGACTCCGCCGTCGCCGTCGCGGCGGCACCGATCACGCCGCTGTTGATCAGGGTATCGCCGCCAATGTCCACGAGACCCACGGCAACATTCGTCGCGTGCGACGACAAATCCATGAGCGTGACGCTGCCGGAGAGACCTTCCAGTGACACGTTCAGCGAAAGATTGCCGCTCGCGTTCAGCAGACTGGATGAACCCGTTGCCAGCACCGACGCAGAATTGCTCACCACGTCGTTTCCCGTCCCGCCGCTGATGCCGACCGCCGTGCCACTGGTTACAGTGGTGCCTTTGGCAATGGCCGCGCCGCCAGAAAGGCCGGTCTTATTGCCGGCAACTTCCGCGCTGACGCCAATTGAGTTGGCAATGGCGGTCGAGGTGACAGCGACGGTGGCGGTGTTCGTGATCGCGTCGTCGCCCGCGCCACCCGCGAGCCCGAGGCTGGCGGCCATTGCCTCCGAGGATGTGTCAATCCAGGTGACGGCGGTGCTGAGGCCCTTGGCATCGCCTTTGAAGATCGCTTTGAACGCGAATCCGACGGTCGTGGAATCCGCTTCGGCGGTCGCGTTGGCGTCAATGCGTCCGGAGTTGAGCAACGTGTCATTGCCGCTTCCCGCGTCCAAGCCGATCGTCTCCGCACGAGCACTAGTGGCCGCACTTGCAATCGCCGCACCGGGGAATGGATTCCAACTGTTCGAAAGTGAAATCGAAATGTCCGCGCTGACCCCGATGGAGTTCGCCACGGCGTTCGCCGTGATCAATTGTTTTCCCAAGTTCTGAATCCAATCATCGCCCTGTCCGCCGGTGATACCTGCGGCGGCAGTGGATGCCCGGGTGTCGGCGGCGCCGTAGGCAGTGCCCGAAGCATCGGGCAGCAGGCCGAGACCGTTCGACGCGGTGGCAGCCAGGGCGCTGGGCGCGGGCGGCGTTTTTCCGCCTCCGCCCAAAGGCGGATTGATGCTCAAGTTGACGGACGTGGAGCTGGCCTCCGCGCCCGCGTGGACGTCGAACACTCCGTTGGTCTGCGCATTGAGGATCGTGTCATTGCCGGCGCCGCCATCAATGCCCAACGCAAACGCATCGGCGACGGTGCTGAACTGGCCGACGTTCGTGCCGAAGCCGAAGATGTATTCGAAGATTCCCTTGGCCATGAAGCCCTTTTGTTTGATTTCAACTGAGGTCAGGCCAGCGACGGAAACGGAATCCACATCCAACGTTCCGAAATGACTGATGTGGTCATCCGACCCATCCCCAGTTATGCCGAGAGCCGTCGTGGTGGCGGTGGTGGTGTCGTCCACGTGCGCCGCGCCGTACAATTCCAGTTTCACATCGGTCACGTGAACATCGGCGGCGGCTTGCACGCTCAACGCGGAATGGTTCTGGATTTCCTGCTTTCCGCTTGCGCTCGCGTTCGTGCCTCCGCTGATGCCCAACGCCGCCGCGCTTGCGATGGTCCGGGCATCCGAGAGCTGCCAGACATCTATCGGAAACTCAATGGTGCTGAGTCGCAGCTTGAAGACGGCATTCGTCGCGCTGGCATTGACGTTGAGCGGCGCGAAGTTGATCAGGCTGTCTGGTGCGTCGCCGCCCAAGATGCCCACCGCCGAAGCCGTGGCGATGGTTGGGAGACCCGACACGCCAAACACCACGGTGCAGAACACGGAATCAATATCCGTTGTGGCCCGCGCTGTGGAGGTGAGGGCAGCGGCGTTGGTGATCGTGTTTTGGCCGGGACCGCCCGAGAAGCCCGTGCTCTCGGCGACGGCTTCCTGACCGCGGTAATCATACTGATCGAACATCAGATCAATCGTCGAGCTGGCCTCGGTTTGCAGAGTCGCCGCGCTAGTGATCTCGTCGTCGCCGGCCAGGCCCGCAATCCCGGTCGCCGCGGTCAAAACCCTATGCGGGGTGTTGGTGGTGAAGGTCAATGTGGCGGACACGTTGGTGGCGGTCAGGAGGCGCAGGACATCGTTGGTGACGGTGCCAGTGACGGCCGTGACGATGTTGGTGCCCGTCTGCCCCGTGACGACGAGCGGTGACCAGACGCAACCGATCAAAAACGTCGCCAGCAGGATCGAGACTGGAGACGCGGCACGAAACGCGGAAGCAAATGAAGTCTTCATAGTCGGTTCAATTTTTGGATGCCTCGGTTTCAATTCAGGGCCAGCGCAGGCGATACGCGCGCACGGGTTCACCGGCAGGGGCAACTTCGAGAAATTCCATCAAACCACTGGCGTCGGCGGTCAGGTTGGTGCGGTTCATCCACGTCAACAGGTCGGTCGAAAACTGCAAGGTGCAGGTCAGGCCCGGCGGGACGTGGCTTTGGAGCAGGAACGCAGGGTTGGATGGTCTGGTGATTTGCAGAACCGGCGATTCCGGGATGGAATGGAACTGCCGCACGGATTCGAGAATGCTGCTCGATCCATCCGCGCTTCCACTCGTCGCGCGTCCGGAGGCGCGGATGTAAAAGGTCTGGCCGAACGGCAGCGATTGCCCCGCCAGTAACCAGCCGCCGCCAATCCGCGTGCTGGATCCAAGCGCGTTGAAGTGGATGCCGTCCGTGGATTGCTCGAAAGTGACTTGTTCAATCTCGGGGCCGGCATCGCTTCGCAACCAGTGCAGTGTGCCGCTGTTCGCATCGAGCGTGAGCGATTGCAAGGCGGCAACACCGGGCGTCAAACGACCAAGCAGATCGCGCGGTTGACCGCCGAGCGTAGTGAACTGGCCGCCCGCGATGAGTTTTCCGTCCGACTGAACGGCCAGCGCGAGCACGGTGCTGTCCGCCCCGGGATTGAAGGTGGTGTCCAAGCTGCCATCTGGATTGAAGCGGCCGAGATTGTTGCACGGTTGGCCCGCTAGCGTGGTGAATTCGCCGGCCACGAGAATCTTGCCATCGGCTTGCAGGGCGAGACTGCGGATCGGACCGTTTGCGCCCGAACCGAAGTTCGTGTCCATGCTTCCGTTGGAGTTGAGCCGGCCAATGCGGTTACAGAATTGACCACTGAGGTTGGTGAATGCACCGCCGACCAGGATTTTGCCGTCGGGCTGAACCAGCAGCGCATGGACCGTGTCATTCGCGCCGGCGACAAATGCAGAATCGAAGTTGCCCGTGGCGGTAAGTCGGCCGATGCGACTGCAAAGTTGTCCCGCGAGATTGGTAAACGAACCGCCCACCAAAATGCTGCCGTTGGTTTGGACGGCCAGCGTGGTTATCGGACCGTCCGCGCCGGGGTTGAAGACGGCATCCAGATTGCCGTTGTGATCGAGCCGGGCAAGGTGTTGGCGCGGCGTGTTGCCGAGCTTCGCAAAATCGCCGCCCACCAGAATCATGCCGTCGCCTTGCCGAGCCACGCACGCAACGACGCCGTCCGCGTTGGGATTGAACGCGCCGTCAATTATTCCGCTGGCGCTCAAGCGGCCGAGGCGATTGCGAGTTTGTCCGGCCAAACTGGTGAACGCACCGCCGACCAGGATTTGGCCGTCGCTTTGCACCGCCACGCACGTGACGGCATCGTTTGCCTGCGAAGCAAATTCCGGGTCAATCGTTCCGTCCGGCAGCACGCGGGCCAGATTTGTGCGCGACTGGCCGCGCAGATTGAGGAATGTGCCGCCGACCAAAATCTTTCCATCGGCCTGAATCGCCAGAGCAGAAACCGCCGCGCCCGCGCTGGCGTTGAAAGTTGCGTCGCGCTCCCCGCTTGATTCCAACCGGCCAATGCGGTCGCAAGGCTGCTCGTTCAAAGTGCTGAACCGGCCGGCGGTGATGATGCGTTCGTCCGCTTGAACCGCGAGCGCCAGCACCGAGGCATTGGCACTGGAATTAAAATTCGTGTCCAACACGCCGCTGGATTCCAATCGCCCGAGTCTTGATCGGAGTTGTCCGGCCAAAGTGGCGAACTCGCCGGCGACAAGAATTTTTGCACCGGACTGGACGGCGAGAGA
The DNA here is from genome assembly GCA_964458575.1 of uncultured Bifidobacteriaceae bacterium. Classification (GTDB taxonomy): domain Bacteria; phylum Verrucomicrobiota; class Verrucomicrobiia; order Limisphaerales; family JADLHS01; genus CAYWMD01. The sequence continues at coordinate 142,654 of CAYWMD010000004.1, forward strand.
CTTGACCGTAGCGTCTGCGCCCGGAGTGAAAGCGATGTCGAGCACGCCGTTGGTTTGCAACCGGCCGATGCGTTCGCGCGCTTGTCCGGCGAGATTCGTGAATGCGCCGCCCACCAGAATCTGGCCGTCGGTTTGCAGCGCCAGGCATTCAACCGTGTCGTTCGCGCCGGGATTGAAAGCTGCGTCGAGATCGCCGTTGGGTTCGAGTCGCCCAAGGTTTGCGCGCGCCTGCCCGTCCAGCGTGTCGAAGCCACCGCCCACGACAATCCGGCCATCCGACTGCACCACCATCGCGTAAACGGGGCCGTCCGCCGCCGCCGTGAAGTTCGTGTCGAAGCTGCCGTTGGCGTTCAGACGACCGATGTGCTCGCACGGTTGGCCGGCAAGTGTCGTGAACGCGCCGCCCACCAAAACCTGGCCGTTCGTTTGAACGACGAGGCAGTGAACCGGCCCGTCGGCATCGGCAACAAAGGCATCGTCGAGACTGCCATCGCTGTTCAAGCGGCCAAGGTTGTTGCGCAACTCGCCTTCGAGTTCCGTGAATTCACCGCCGACCAGAATTTTCCCGCCGGCCTGCAACGCCAACGCACTGACCGGACCATCAAGTGCCGGATGAAATGCCGCATCCAACGCCCCGTTGCTTTCCAACCGGCCGAGATTGGTGCGCGTCAAGCCGACCAGACGAGTGAACGTTCCGCCAACCAGAATCTTTTCGTCGGCTTGGAGCGCGACGCATTCGATCGTTTGCTCCTCGCCGGGATTGAGCGTGGCATCAAGACTTCCGTCCGAATACAAACGGCCAAGGTAACTCCGCGATTGCCCGGCCAGCTCGGAGAACAGTCCGCCGGCCAGGAGCTTTCCATCGGATTGCACCGCGAGGCTTAAGACTGGTCCGCTGGCGCCGGGATCGAAAGTGGGGTCGAGTTCGCCGTTGGGCCTAATGCGCGTGAGATTGGCGCGCGGTTGTCCGCCGACGGTGTTGAACAAACCGCCTACGACCACTTTTCCGTCAAGTTGAACCGCGAAGGAATAAGCCGGACCGTCGGCGCTCGATGCGAACGAACTGTCCAGACTCCCGTCCGGGTTGAGTCGGGCGAGATTTGTGCGTGCCTGGCCAGCGACGGTGGTGAAACTGCCGCCGACGAGAATTCTCCGGTCGGCTTGCAAAGCCAGGCGATACACAAACGGATAGCCGCCGCCGCTCGCGCCGGGATTAAAACCCGCGTCCAAGCTGCCGTCCGTATTCAGTCGTGCGAGCCGACTGCGCGCCACACCGTTGAGATTGGTAAAGAATCCGCCGATGAGAATTTTCCCATCGGGTTGCACGACGAGCGTCTGCACAGCGCCTTTCGCCGCCGCCGTGAAGTCGGTGTCTGGGCTGCCATTGGCATTGAGGCGAGCGAGATTCGTGTGCGATTGGCCGTTCACCTTGTTGAAAAGCCCGGCCACGAGAATTTTGTCGTGCGGCTGCAAAGCCAGATCGTAAACCGGGCCATCCGCTCCGGGATTGAACGCGTCGTCGAGACTGCCGTTGGAGTTCAACCGGCCGATGCGACTGCGCGGCTGCCCCGCCAGATTGGTGAACGAACCGCCCACAAGAATTTTCCCGTCCGCCTGCACAACCAGACACGACACGATGTCGTTCACCCCGGGATTGAAAGTTGCGTCCACATTTCCATCGGCATCGAGCCGGGCGAGGTTCGTGCGAGGTTTACCGGCAACCGTTGTGAAATCGCCGCCGATGATCATGCTGCCGTCGGCTTGGATTGCGATGGCATGAACGGGCCCGTCCAACTCAGGCGCAAAGCCATCGCTGGCAGTCTGGCTGAAACCGGGCGAACAGCTCGCGGCGTGCAGCACGAGCCCAACAACAACCATGTGCAGCCGCCTGATGGATCGCGGTAGCGAGCGAGGGAATTTGGAAGCGGTCGAGTCCATGATTATCCTTCCATTGCAGGCGGGTTTAAGGCACGCGGACGACGAGGATTGCCCCAGAGCAGAGTCCTTCTGTGGTGATCGAAGTGCGAGTGAGAGCGCATGCGCTGGCCTATCCATTACGAATGCCCGGGCCTGTTCGAGCGCCTGTCGTCCAACGCTTACGCCCGCGCCCAGTGGCAGACAAGGCTGAACTGCCGGGCGAACCACGATTTCAGTCCGGCTGCTTTTGGTGATAACAAATCATCCAGCCAAGGCTCGTGACCGGCGGCGTGCGGGAACGAGGGACATCGCCGGTGCGAATGGGAGTGTTCCGCCTGACTCGACCGTCTAACGATGCAGGACTAACTCCCGTGCAATTGGACAGATTCTCGGTGAGAACGCGGTCCATGACGGGACGAGCGCGTTTCCCAAGGCGCGGCGTAATTCTGTGGCTGCGTTCGTGAGAACGCGGGTATAAAAGCCGCCGCCGTCTCACGACGGCAGCCACAACTCAACCCCGAAAGTCAGACGGCTGGCTTCCGGGGTTTCCGTGTTCGGCTGGCCCAAGGTTTCAATAGTTGATGCCCTCCCCGGTCCGGCAGATAAAACCTGTGGGGGGATTGGGCGGATTCTCCGCGTCCCTATTCGAGTCCAACCCGCCGTTGCCTCATTTCGTTCCGACGGCAATCCATGAGAAATCTGAGTTACCATCCAATTCGTTATACCGATCAATAGTAAACTTATTGGTAGTCCAATCCCTCGGGCCGAGAGGCCAGCTCATACCGACACCCATGCGGCTGATGACAACCGAATAAGTCGTTGTAAAGGCACGGGGGAAAACGAAATCCTGTGCTTCATCCAAGGTTGACGTGTTTGTCCCCCACTGGATTAAGATCCCACCTGGCAATTCCTGATATCCATTCGTTGCGATAAGAGATAAAGGCAAGTTCAGTCCGCTGGCCGTGACATTGCCTTGTATCGTGGCGTCGCCGGAGACGGTGACGCCACCGGTGACCGTCTGGTTTCCAGTAAACGCATTGCCGCCAAGCCGTCGAGCCACGTTCGTATCGGTGACCGATGCTGCGCTGTCGGCGCTACCGGCATTTATGGCCTGAAAGGCGTAGGCCGTGCTGAGAAACTGTTGGCGCGGGAGGATGGGCGGACCGCCGGCCACCGCAAGCTCCATGTAGCGATTCGTTCCTCCAAATGCCGCGCTAATGAGCACGCCGTTCGTGTCCTGCGGCCCGATGATGACATTGAACCGGCCGTTGGCCACCGGCACCAGCGGACCATGGCCGACGGCGACCGCGCCGTCGAAAATGAATGGCCCCCATACCCGCGAGCCCAACTGGGCCTGGTCGTAGATGTTGAATTCCATGGTGTAGTTTCCCGTGGGTAATGGCTGGCCGTTGGCGCCGTTGAGCAGGCCCTGATAATTTACGTATGCAGGGGCGGCCAGCGCCGCCGACCACAAGCAAAGGACGAAAGCGGCAACGATTTTTGTCTTCATAGTTGAAATCAAGTTCTGGTTGCTATTTCAGGATTCGCTTCAGTATTTGATGATGCGGGTCACATCGTACTTGGCGAACGGGATTCGTGTGGAGTGTCAGTTATCGAAAACCATGATCTTTGCACCGATATTTGGGTGAACGCGAAACTGCAGTTTGTACTTATTTACAGGATCGCCACCGTAAACCTGGAGCCACGGGCCACTCACAAGTTCGAACAGCAGGCTCGAGGTATTATCCAGGTCATAAGCGCCGTAGTAGTAGGCTCCGTCAGCGGCGGAAAACATTTGCACGGACATTTTAACGTTCGTTGAGGGGAAACTCGCGTCGTTGGCAAAGCCGGGCTGTTCAAACCATATATCCATCGTGATGGGCCTTAACCGGTGGTCAACTTCATGTTGCATATACACCCGGACCTTGCAGCCGTCCTCGTCGTTACCCAGGACGCTCAGATCTACGTTCGCGATTACCCAATTCACAGTATCAGAGAAGTTGGTAGCCCAAATGACCATGGGCGGGTCGCTACGGATGACGTTCGTAAGCGCCATGGTTCGGGTTCCGTCAGTCAATGACGTGGCTTGCAGGGTGCCCGTGATGGTCGCGTTGCCATTACACGTCAGATTGCCTGCGAGGGAGGCGTTGCCCGCCACAGTCAGAGCCGGAGAGCCTGCGGGCGCATTAGTCACCGAGACCGCGCCGGAGAGCGTGATGTTCCGGCTGGAGTCGTTCGTGCCGGCGCCCTGAATAAGCAGGCTGGGGGAATTCGATCGGTAAGAAATGGATGCGGGGGCCGGAGCGGCTCCAACTCCCAGCAAGAGGGCGTTGGTGCCTCTGGCCATCAGTCCGCCGGCCGACAGTTCGAAGTTGGCATTGCCCACCGCAAAGGCGTACGCCGTGCTGAGAAACTGCTGGCGCGGCTGGATGGCCGGACCGCCGGCCACCGTGATTTCCATGAAACGATTGGAACTTCCGAACGCCGTGCTGATGGGCACGCCATTGGTATCCTGCGGGCCGATGATCACGTTGAAGCGACCGTTGGCCACCGGCACTTGCGGGCCGTGACCGGTCAGCACGGCGCCATCGAAGATGAACGGCCCCCAAACCCGGGAACCCGACTGGGCTTGGTCGTAGATGCTGAATTGCATCGTGTAATTGCCGGTGGGCAACGGCTGGCCATCTGCGCCGTTGAGCAGGCCCTGATAGTTGACGTACGGAGGCGCGGCCCATCCGTCAGAGGCAGACCACGCGCAAAGACCAATGCTGATGCTGAGCGTCCAGATGTTTTTCAAGTTCGTCTTCATATGCGGTGGTTGAGGGTTTGTTTACTGACACGGTTGCGACGGGGCGAAGCGGTGGCGGACATAAATCTGAATGTCATCGAGCGTGTTGGGATTGATAAGCACCGTATCCGGGATGGTGAGCGTCCATGCCGTGGCGGCGACGGATCGTTCCTGCCAGAAGTCGTTGGGTTCCATCGTCGGCTCGCCCGGCAGGTTCGTGCACTTCACGCGAACATTGGCCCACTGTTCGGGGGAGGAATGCGCCCGCATCACGCCGTTTGTGTCTGTGTATGTGACGTAGTAACGGAACGGAAACGCGCGCAACTGGGCGGGCCACTCGATGCCGGGATCTTGCGACGGTGCGCAAAACGAGCGGATGTAACACGTGCCCCCGTAGTGGAGCGAACAATCCGGCACGTCGAAGTCGGGCGACACCGTGCTGTCGAGCAGCTTGATTTTGATCCACTCGATCTTGTCAATGTAGTAGCCAGGACTCGTCAGGGTGCCGCTCGGTCCGTAGCGAGGTCCGCGAAAAAGATTTCCGGTCGTCAACTCCGCCGCGAGCGCGTGCAGGTTAAGTTTGATTTCGTATTGTCCCGTTTCGGGATTCAGACAGTTGGCGAATTCCTGACGGAAACGCGCCAGGCGCGCGGCGGCGTTGGTCAGGGACAGCGCATCCGCCCAAACATCGTTCTTGACCGAGATGGTGTCGGTTACCGCCACGCGACCGTTGATGGTGGGAAGGTTGGCGACATTGTACGCGTCCATGGCCGCGAGCAGGTCAGCCAATTCGCGGTAGCTGCGGAGTTTGAACAGCGAAGCGAGCTGCCAGGTCGTGCCGCCAAACGTGTAAATGAATGGTTTGTTGTATTTGTATTCGAGAGCGCGCCCGGTGATGAACACCCAGCGCTGGGCCTCGCGGAAGAAAAGGTCGGCGCGCACCAGGTCGTTTTGCGCGCGCAGGAAATGAATGGGATCGGCGAAATAGCGTTCACCCAACGCACTGTTGTTGGCCATGCGAAAAGCGTTGGCCTGTTCCATTTCGCGTACAAGACCGTCCACCCGCTCGAGGTCCTGGTTTCGGAGGAAGGAATTGTCGGTCATCGTCAAACCCAGCGAGGCGGTTTCACGTTCAACGGACCGAACTTCTTCCGCGGCGCTGTGGACCAGTTCCGATGTCTCCGCCAATTCGACGTCGCGCTCGAAGTCCGCCGAGGCGAGGTCCAATTGTTTCTCGGCGTTGCCCTTCATGGCTTCGCCTGTGGTTTGAACTGCGACGTTGGCCCAGCCCACGACCCCAATCGCCCCCATGCCCACGACCGCTGCGGGGTTGATGGATCCCGATAATCCAGCGGCATCGGATATCATGTCGTAGTACGCCTGGGCACCTGCCTGAGCGGCGTTCCAGGTCGTGATCGTGTCGCGCTCTCTACCGATGACATTCTTGTATTTCTTCGTTGCATCGCTGATTGCGTCCAGAGCATTGCTCCCGGCGGACATTCGGGAGTAAGTTTCCGCAGCCTGGTCTTTCAAAAGGCTGCCGTAGTCCTTCAACTCCGCTTGCTTCTGGTTGGATTGCTCGATGGACTGGTAAGCCTGCCGCAGTTCGCTGTTGGGACGGGGATTCGTCGCGTGCGACGGCGGCAAATTCGTGTTCACCGGCGGGTAACGATTGGCCGGCACAGGAGTCGGCCACGGATCGGCCGGGTCATCGGGCCAGTAGCCAGTGATCTCCCGGTAACGCTGGCGGTAAGTGTCGTCGTTGTCGCTCAATTGCGTGGCGAGTTGATCCTGATATCCCCGGTAGCTGTTGTAGCTGGCATTGGCCGCGATGAACGCCTGTTCCGCATGATGTAATACGCTCGAGGGTCGCGTGGGGTCCAGCCAGCCGCACAACGCATCGTAGCTGTCCCAAAGGTGCTGCTGGTCCGAGGTGACAAACGTCTGCATCAGCACCAGGAAATCCGGATCGAAGCCCAGCACATTCTTGTCACCGGAGAGAAAGCCGCCGGCCTTGTCCAGTTCGGCCATCGCGTTTTGAACACCGCCCAAGGCCGCGAGCACGCCAGCGGTGTCCGACGCGCTGTTTGTCGGTTGTCCGTTCGGAAGCAAGGCGTTCAGGAAACTGCAATTGAGCATTGCTTCCTGGCTCACGTCTTGAATCAGCTTGAACGCGCGAGTCCGATCATCCGGCTGGCCGTCTTGTGGTCCCCGGCTGCGCATTCCGAGAAATCGCGCCAGATCGGCTGCGCTTTGTCCGTAGTCGCGCAACACGCCCAGCAAGGCGACGTAGTCCTTGTAGCCTTGGAACACGGTTTGATTGGTCATCGAAAGAAGATTCGTGACCGAGGAACCGTCGGCGGAGCAGTAGCTTGGCGCGAGTTGGTTGCGATACGGTTGTTCTCGCTGAAAGATGTAAGTGCCCAGAGTCATGCCGGGCGTGGCCGTGGGATCAATCTGACTCACGTCAATGCCGCTTTGTTCGCTGAACAGATTGCCGTATTCCTCGAGCACGCCTTGATAGTTGGTCAGGATCCGACTGTAACCTTCGATCTCTTTATCAATGATGAACTCGTCGGACTGAACGAAGATCAGTTCGAGCCGGTACTTCGCAACTTCCGCCATGTCGCTCTTGACCAGTTGCGTCTCCGCCACCATCCAATCGTAGTAGGCGTCCAACAGCGCATGGCGCAACCCGCGGTCCAGCGGCGCATACTTTAGTCCGTGCCGCATCTTCCCGATGGCGTTCGTGACGAGACCTCGCTCCACGTCTGTGAAGAGGTTGGTAATTGTCTCAAATTGCGCGCGCACCTTGCCGTCGCCGGTCATCTGGTAGAGCAACTTCTTGTAACGAAACGCCGTCCCGGTCGCTTTTACCTCATCCACACTCGTTGCATTCGCAGGCGGATAAAGTAGCGCGGCGGCCTCCGCGACAGTTGTCGGGACGAAGTCTGGATACGGCACATCGCGCGCGAACATCTGGCCAAATCCGCACCCGATCAGGCGATTGGTACCGCCGGCGGGCGGGTTCGCTTCGTCCCAATAGCCGCTGAACAACGCCAGTGAGTTCGCGGTGGCGGGGTTGTTTTGAGAATTCGTCAGAACGTTCTGAAACTCCGGATACACGACAAACGCAGTCTGTGCGGCAGCCGCGATGGCCTGCAAAAGGGAGACCAGAGTGGCAGCGAGAATCGGGAGGCGGTTCGAGAGATTGAAGTTGGTTTTCATGGGCGCACCTCCTTTCATGGCGCTGGGGTGGTTGGGATTTGCAACGGTGTCATCACCGCTGCTTCGCGGGTCAGGACGAAGATTCCGCGATTCGTGAATTGCAGATGGCCCATCCCGGGCGTCACGGGCTGGATTGCTTCGCTGTAATCTCCGGCGAGCCCCAGCGGCCCGGCGAGCGCGTTGGTTTTGAAAACGTAAAACACGTTCGTGTCATGCGGCGTCGGCGGCGGAACGGCGGCGAAGGCCAGCGTTCGCGTCAGTGGCACACCACCCAACATGCGGGACGAACCCATCGGCAACGTCGCCGACACGCCCTCGAAACGGTTGCTGGTAAAGACAAGATTGGTGACCGGCCACCCCACCTGTCCCGCGGGCGGCGGCGGAACAATCTGGCCGCCGAAATGATTCGTCGTGCTCTTGGGACTCGGAATCAGCGACGCGGATGTTTGGGCGCCGTTCCGGAGGAGGCGCAGGCGAAAACTGTTTTCACCAGATTGATTCCGCAAAACGCCGCTCCAATCCGCATCGTTGTCGAAGATTAGAACGGAATGTGTCGGGTTGGCTCCAGTGTGATAGTCGCCGACCGGGTCTTCGTGGAGTTCGAGCACGATGGCTTCGATATTCTCCACCGCCAAATCGTCCACCAGCGTCAACGGAATCGCCGCCGAGGTGCCGTTCACGGGCAGCAGGCCATTTTGTGGATCGGAGAAATCCACTCCGTTGGTGGCGGTGCTCATGACCGAAATTGAGTAACGCAACTGGCCCGCACAGGGCTGGCTGAAGGAAACCGGCACCCAGTACATGCCCACGCCCTCCTGCGTGGTTGAGGTGGGTTCGAGAAAGCTCGCCTCCGGTTGCTGGGCGCGCGCGAGGCGGTTGGTGTTGTTTAACGGATTGGCGCCTCCCGCCACTTCCAAACCATCGCTGTAACCGTCGCCGTCGGTGTCCGCCACCAGCGGATTCGTGCCGAGGGCGATTTCCTCAATATCGGTCAAACCGTCGCCGTCGGTGTCCTGATCCCCGACCGCCGCCACGCGGTAAAAGCGCGACCCGGTCGCGGATCCGCTCGTCCCGAAATGAAATTGACCGGCGCTGAAGGAGAATTGCGCGTTGCTGACGACGGTCCAGCCTGTGGCAGGTTGCAAATCCGGTCGGGATTGCAATTGGTACGCGCCCGCGTCCCCGACCAGATCCTCGAAGCTGATCTTGAATTGATACCCTCCCTGATCGGTGATGCCGAGGATCCGGATGTTTGCGTTGGGCGGCATGGCCGACAAACCCAAACCCGACACTCCGGCCCGGTAAAGCGACTGAATTTCTCCAGCCGAAAGCGCCCGCGTCCAGACTGCCACGTCGTCAATCATCCCCGTCCATAACCCCGGGGTGATGGAAGCCGGACTCGTGCCCGCGTCGTTGAGCCGTGCGCCCAAGACCAGCGCGTGCAAATTTGCGTTGCTGCGAATCGGGCCGGTGTACGGCTGCGGCGTGCCGACCTCCGCGCCGTTGCGGTAAAGGTGGAGGAAGCTGCCGTCCGCCACGAAAGCCACGTGTTGGTAACTGCCGGTCGGCATCGGAGTAGACTCAAGCACGGAAACCGGTGATCCGGCCTGTGGCTGCAACCGAACCCCCAGTTGGCCCGCACCTCCGAGCAGGCCGAATTCAAACTGACCCGCTTGCGTGTCACCCCAGTTGTTCACGATGGCGGCTGACGGTTGCGGCGGCCCGTCCGCCCATACCCACGCGGACGCGCTCAACGTTGCGGTGGCCTTCGGATAATCCGTCACCCGCACATGTTCACCGGCAGTCGCGCCACCGAACCACAACGCGCCCCGCAGTTGACTGGCGATCCATTGGGAATTGTCGCCCGTGAACCCGCACAACATGCCGTAGTGCCCCAGGCCGGAGCTATCAACTGCCACCAGCCCATTGGTTTCGTCGAAACTCCAATATCCGGCCAGTCCGTCCATCATCCCTGCGGTCGCCCGGAACGACAGCGTGCCGGCACAAAGCACGATGCTCGCAAGGAGACAAAACTTCCACGAAGTGCCTGGCAATGTTTTCATAAAATCAAAACCCGAAGTTCAGGAATGTTTTTCTGCGAACAGAAGCGGCTCGCTTGTCAAGGGAATCGGCACGAATGAAAACGGTTGCTGGATGCACCGCTTGCTGAGCTTCGCGCCGGGTCGAAGCTGGACGAGGGCGCAATTGGTGGGTGGGTGATGCAGAAGGGCGGAACTGAAACGCATAGGCTGGGCTTTCGCTACCGCTTCCGATGGCCTGTGGGAGCGCCTGATCTTGCTTTTACGCCCACGCCGCGTGTGGCGCCAATACTGAACTCAGCCGCAAAGCGCGATTTTAGTGCGGCTACTTGGGAAATAAGAAGTTGACCAGCTTGCCCGACGTATTAGCGACATTGGAGAGAATCGACCAGAGCCGCGAACGCTGCCACGACGGCGTGCGGTTAGATCAAAATGCGGATCGTTGAGCGGCTCGGATCGGGTGGCGAAATGCAACCCACTTCTGCGCATCGAGCTGTTGCTCGGCAAGACTGTGGTCTATGACAGCACAAGCGCGTTTCCCAAGGCGCGGCGTATCTCAGCAGAGCGCCGCGTGCATTGAGCAGCGTTTTTCAGAAAATGATTGACCTGATTCGCATTGGTCAGAATTCAAGCTGGCGGAAGGGGTGGGATTCGAACCCACGTTAGGATTGCTCCTAAGCCTGATTTCGAGTCAGGTGCCTTCAACCACTCAGCCACCCTTCCCGCCGTTGCCAATGATTAAACCACCGTCTCGCCTCCGGCAAAAGTTAATTTGCGCCGCAGCTCATGGCTTCGATTTCGGCGCTTCGGTCAAATGCGTCATCACGCGCGGTTTCTCAAGCCGGATGCGGAAACCGGGTTGACCATTCACCTCAATGCGCTGGCCACCGTTCGACAGGATGATCCGCTCGCTGACGCGGAGCATCGTCGCCACCTGGTCGGAAACCTTGCTTTCCGCCGGCAGCGACGGCCGGGTCTTGTTCACGTAAAGGTCGGGCATCTGGTATTGCGGCAACGCGGCAATGTGTTTGAAGCCCAGCTGGCAACCCAGCACGGCCCCGGCGGTGGCCGCGTTGCAATCGGCGTCCTCACCCAGCGCCATGGCGTATTGCAACGTCCGATAAAAGTCATCCCGCCCGTAGAGCAACGCCAGCAGCACAAAACCGCCGTTGACCGGGGTGGAGTTTCCATTCCAACCGCGTTCGCGCCGCCATTTGTCATGGAATACCTGTCGCGCGGTCTTCCAATCTTCCGGATGTTGCTTGAACAACTTGCGCGCGTCCCCGACGACTTCAGCCATCGCGCTCTTCCGGTCCACCGCCTGGAGGGCGCGTGCCATGGCTTCCTCCATCGTACCTTGGTGAAACGGCATCAGGCTGATGAGGCTCGTCCAGAACTGCGTCGCTTGCAGCGGTTCTTCGGCCACGGCGATGCGTGCGTAATGAAGTCCGATGTCGGCGGCAGTCTGTGGCATGCCCGGCGCGATAAGGCCGTAGGACTCGACACAAAACTGGCCGGAGAGATTATACCCGGCGTGCGGATTGCGTTCCGGGCTGCCGGTGTCCGGCGGGATCACTCCCTGATCCATCAATTTGCGCGCCTGCCGGTTGGCGACCCAGATGCCTTTGTTCATGTTGGCTTTCCAGATTTCAACTACGCGGCCATAGGGCAATTTGACCATGGCCTCCTTGTCCATGAACCAAAGGTGCGTCCATTCGAAGTCGTTGTCGTCGTCCGACCGCGCACCGTTGGGGAGGAACGCGAAGTCCGGCAAGGTGGCGCGCGGAGCGTTCGTGTATTTGAACTCGTGCGGCAAACCTTCCAACCCGCCGATCAGCATGCCCACCCAGCCGCCGTAGATGCGGTCGCGCAGTTCCTCGCGCGAAATGTCCGCGCTGCCGGCGGAGGCGAAACCCCCGCCCATGACCTGGATAAGCAGCAGAAGGCAAAAGATCTCCGGCCAGCCGGCGGCTGTTCTGTAATCGCCTGGGATGCGTCGTTTCACACGGGTGTTGACGATTCACCTTATCGGCGTGGCGGGGTCACCGCAAGAACAACGGTTTGAGCCGGTTTCGCGGAAAAATTGAACTTCCACGAAACGTTTTGCGTCGTAGTCTGTTAATTAGATGTAACTGCGGTTCGCGGTTGGAAGTTAAGCTGATTTCGGCGTTTTCGAGGATGAACGGGAAAAAACCACTCCAGTTCTGGGTTGGGTTGACGCTCGTGCTTGTTTTGGCGGGCTGTACCAATGCGTACTATCGCAAGAGCGCCGACCGGGATGCGTATCGCGCCATCCAGCAAAAATCGCCGCTGGTGCCCAACACGGACCCGCATTTCACGATCGAGCAAACCAACGTGCTTTCCCTCGAAGGTTATCCTGTCGCCACCAACGTCCTGGTCGCGCTGGGCCCGTACGGCGAACGCGAGCGTGATGCGCGCATCCTGCGATTGGAGGACGCGCTGGCCATCGCGGTGCGGCACAGCCGGGCTTACCAGTCGCGCAAGGAACAGCTTTATCTTGAAGGTCTCGCGCTGATGCTGGCGCGGCATCAATTCGCGCCGATTTTTTCCGCCAGCGGCAACGGGACCTTCTCCGGACAGACCGAGCAGGTCGTGCGTTACGAAATTGATTCCGCCACCGGCGAACTCGAGCCCGTGCTCAGCGACAATCTGGTTGAGCAACAGCATGTCAACGCCGATGGTCGCATCGGCGTGAGTTGGTTGATTGGCGGCGTAGGCAGATTGACCACCGCCTTCTCGATGGACTTCCTGCGTTTCGTCACCGGCGACCCACGCACCACCACGTCATCAGCCCTGGGAGCAACGCTCACGCGGCCGCTGTTGCGCAACGCCGGTTACAAGGCCCAGATGGAGGTGCTCACCCAGGCCGAACGACAGATGGTTTATGACTTGCGCGATTTCGTGCAATACCGCCGCGAGTTCAGCGTGCAGATTGCCACGACCTACTACAACGTGCTGGGCCTGCGCGACGCCGTGCGCAACAATTTCCTGAACCTGGAAAGCTCGCGCCGCAACGCCGACCGCACCCGTGCGCTGGCCGAGGAAGGGCGCGTCACCCAATCGGACCTGGGCCGGCTCGCACAGCAGGTGTTGACCTCGGAAAGCTCCTGGATCAACAGCATCCGCAGCTACCGACAGGCGCTCGACAATTTCAAATTCCAACTCGGCTTGAACATTGACGAGAACCTGATCCTCGACGACGCGGAGTTGCGCGAATTGCGCATCCGGCATCCGGACATCAATCCCGAGGATTCCATCAAAGTGGCGCTGGAGGCGCGGCTCAATCTCATCACCTCGAAGGAGCAATTGGAGGACGCGAACCGCAAGGTGAAGCTGGCCGCCAATTTCCTGCTGCCCCAGGTGGATCTCTCGTCCTCGGTGATGATCAACAGCGATCCCGATAAAAACACCGGCCTGCCTCTGCCCCAAACGGACCGCTACCGCTACAGCGCCGGCCTGGCGGTGGACCCGGGCCTCGACAAGCAGGCCGAGCGGGACGCCTATCGCACCTCATTGATCACGCGCGACCGCGCGGCCCGGCAGGTGGACCAGCAGGAGGACGAAATCAAACTGGAAGTCCGCGACAGTTGGCGTTCACTCGAACAGGCGAAACGCAATTTCGAGATCAGCGAACTCGGCGTGGACATCGCCGAGCGGCGCGTCGAGGAGCAGAATCTGCTGGCCGAACTGGGCCGCGCCAAGGCGCAGGACCAGGTGGACGCCCAGAACGATCTGGCCAACTCCATGAACGATCGCACTCAGGCGCTCGTCACCCACACCATCGCGCGGCTGCAATTTTGGAACAACCTTGGCATTCTGTACATCAAGGACAACGGCCAGTGGGAGGAAATCAAAAATGCAAAAGTTCAATAAGCTCATCGGTTTTATCCGTCGTCAGCCGCCCTGGCGGCTTGTCCTCATGGCGGCGCTTGTCCTCATCGGCGCGCTGCTCTGGTGGCGCGGCGGCAAAAGTTCCACCGGCAAGATCGCCACGTTTGCCGCCAAGCGCGGCCCGCTGGAAATCACCGTGCTCGAAGGCGGCAGTTTGCAGGCGCTCGAATCGCAGGAAAGCAAATGCGAGGTGCGCGTTGGTTATCAGGGAACGAAGATTTTGAAAATCGTGGACGAAGGGTATCTCGTCACCGAGGAAGACGTGAAAACCAACAAGGTGCTCGTGGAACTGGACTCCTCGGACCTGGAAAAACAAATCGTCCAGCAGGAAATCCAGTACCAGTCCGCCCTCGCGAGCCTGACGGACGCGCAGCAGAACTATGAGATCCAGATCAACCAAAACCTGAGCGACGTGAAGGCGGCGGAACAGAAAGTCCGCTTCGCGCGAATGGACTTTGACAAATTCCTCGGCGACGCCGCGACTGATGACATCGTGAAGAAACTGCGGTTGGACGAACTCCTTGCGGCCGCAACCACGAACGATGTTTCCGCCGCGTCGATCCCGGACAAGGAAAGCGAGGCTGCAACCAAACCCGGTCCGGGCAATGCGCCGCCAAAGGCTTCTCCGCTGGTGAATTTGACGAACCGGCCGCCGGCTACCGCGCGCGCGACCGAAGGGACAAATCCGTCGGTCGTCAAGGTTACCTCCGGTCCACCCGGCGGGAATGGACGGCCGCCCATGGCCGCGACCCAGGCGCCACCAGCCGAAGCCGCGTCCGAGCCACCCCAGGCCAGTTTTCAATTGCCGTCCACGGCGGAAATTGATTTCTCGCAATACGCGCGCATCGAGGTCCTCGGCGACGGCGAGGCAAAACAGAAAGTGCGCAAGTTCGAAGATGATTTGCAGATCGCGCAAAAGGAATTGGGGCAGGCGAAGGTCACGGTGGACGGCACACGCCGGTTGTTTGAAAAGGGCTTCGTCACCAAGAATGACCTGCAGCGCGACGAAATCGCCCACGACAACAGCCGGCTCAAGGTGCAGACCGCCGAAACCGCGCGCGACCTGTTTTTGAAATACGATTTTCCGAAGTCCGCCGAGGAATCCCTTTCCAAATACCTCGACGCGGTTCGCGAGTTGGACAAAACACGGCGACAGGCGATCTCCAAGCTGGCCCAGGCGGAAGCGCGCCTCAAATCCGGCCAGGGCCAGTACGAGGTGCAAAGCCGCCAGCGCAAGGACCTGGCCGAACAAAAGGAGAAGTGTTTCATCCGCGCCAAAAAAACCGGGCTGGTCGTCTATGGCAGTGGGCGCGATGAGTATTGGGGCAACCAGGAGCCGATGCGCGAAGGGGCGACCGTGCGCGAGCGGCAAACCATTATCACGATCCCCGACATGACCCGCATGTCCGTCAACGTCAAAATCCACGAGAGCTACATCAAGAAGGTGAAGAAGAGCCAGAAGGCACGTATCACGGTGGACGCGTTCCCGGACAAAATCCTCACGGGCGAAGTCTCCAAAGTCGGCGTCCTGCCCGACTCGCAAAACCGCTGGATGAATCCCGACCTCAAGGTTTATGCCGTGACCATCACCATTGACGGGACTTACGACTGGGTGAAACCCGGCATGAGCGCCAAGGCGGAAATCATGGTCAACCAGCTCAACGATGTGGTCCAGATTCCGGTTCAGGCCGTATCGGCGTCCGATGGCAAACAGGTGTGCTACGTCGCGAACGGCTTCAAATCCGACCGGCGCGAAATCGAGGTCGGTGAATTCAACAATGATTTCATCGAAGTCAAAAACGGTTTGAAGGAGGGCGAACGCGTTCTGTTGAGCATGCCCGCCGGCGCGGAAAAGGCGGGTGGCAAGGCCAAGGAATCGCAACCGGCACCGGCCAAGCCCGAACCCGCAAAACCGGCCAATACCGCCGATCAACCGAAGCCCAATGTCAAACCGGCCAAGGTGTAATCCGCACGAAACTCAAAGTTCCAAGGAAGCACCCATGATCAAGCCATCAAGTGCACAGCCCCGCCGGGGCTCTGGCCCGATCGGAACGGATTTAAATCCCGTCCCTGAAACACCGGCGCGCGACGAGTTTTCCCAGATGGGAGGCAAGCTGAAGGTTGGTCATCCGTTTGTGCTTTGAGTTCTGAATTTGGATATGTCGTCGCCGATCGTTCAATTTGAAGACGTCCGCAAGCACTACCAGATGGGTCTGGTGACGGTGGAGGCGTTGCGCGGCGTGACGTTCGGCATCGCCGCCGGCGATTACATCAGCATCATGGGCCCGTCCGGTTGCGGCAAATCCACCCTGCTGAATCTGCTCGGCTGTCTCGACCGGCCGACCTCGGGCCGCTACCTGCTCGGGGACGAGGACGTTTCGCAAATGCCGGACGACGCGCTCTCGGCGGTGCGCGGCGCGCGGCTCGGTTTCGTTTTCCAATCCTACAACCTGATTCAACAGCTCACGGTGTTGGAGAACATCGAGATCCCGCTTTACTACCAGGGCCGGCCCGAAGACGAGAGCCGTGAAATTGCCCGAAAACTCGCGGCGCGGGTCGGACTGGAAGACCGGATCGGGCACAAGCCGTTCGAGCTTTCCGGCGGCCAGCAACAGCGCGTGGCCATTGCGCGCGCGCTGGTCAACGACCCGCTGGTCATCCTCGCCGATGAACCAACCGGGAATCTCGATTCCGCCTCCGGCGCCGAGATTCTCGCCTTGTTTGACGGGCTCAACGCGCAGGGCAAGACCTTGATCATGGTGACCCACGACACGACCGTGTCGTGCCGCGCCCGCCGTGCGATCCGCCTCCGCGACGGCCTGATCGAAAGTGACGTGCCCCAATGAAGCTCGCGCTCATCAGCATCCTGCACGGGCTTTTCTCCGGCCGGCTCAAGCGCACCGTGCGGCTGGGCATCAAGAGCCTCTGGCTGCACCGCCTCCGTTCGCTGCTCACCGTGTTGGGCATTGTGTTCGGCGTCTGCTCGGTCATTGCCATGCTCGCCATCGGCGAGGGGGCCAGTTTCGAGGCGCAGGAACGGATCAAAAGTCTCGGCAGCCAGAACATCATCCTGCGCAGCACCAAGCCGCCCGAGGAACAAAAGGTTTCCGACAAGGGCAGCCAGAGCTACGTCATCCAATACGGCCTCACCTATCCCGATGTGCAAACCATCCGCGCCACGATTCCCGGCGTCACCATTGTGCTGCCCGCCCGCGTGATCCGCGAATACGTCTGGCACATCAGCCGCCGCGTGGATTGCGACGTGGTCGGCACCGTTCCCTGGTATCCCGAACTGCGCAACCACCAGGTGGCCAGCGGCCGGTTCTTCACCGAGGCCGACATGGACGCGAAAGCCAGCGTCTGCGTGCTGGGCGCGGAAATGGCGCCGATTCTTTTCCCGATGGATTCGCCGCTGGGCAAACACGTTCGCGTCGGTGGCGAATACTATCAGGTCATCGGCGTCATGGAGCCGCGCAGCACCACCGCCAGTGCTGACGATGCGACCGGCAATTCGGCCAAAGGCGCGAGTCATCAGATGTTCATCCCGCTGGAAACGGCGAGGATGCGTTTTGGCGAGGTGCTGATGCGGCGGCGCACCGGCAGTTTCGAGGTCGAGCGCGTGCAATTGCACGAAGTCACAGTCAAGGTCGCTTCGCTGGAAAAAGTCATGAGCGTGGCCGGCGCCATCAAGCAGTTGCTCGAACACAACCACAAGAAGAAGGATTACGAAATCGTCGTGCCGCTGGAGTTGCTCAAGCGGGCCGAGGAAACCAAACGCATCTTCAACATCGTCCTCGGCTCCATCGCCGCCATTTCGCTACTGGTCGGCGGCATTGGTATCATGAACATTATGCTCGCGAGCGTCACCGAACGGACGCGTGAAATCGGCATCCGCCGGGCGCTCGGCGCGCGCCGACACGACATCGTGCTGCAATTCCTGATCGAAACCGTCCTGCTCGCCGGCGCGGGCGGAATCATTGGCGTATTTCTCGGTGTGGCGATTCCATTTATCGTTACCTGGACGGCTGGCATGAAGACCATCATCGCCTTCTGGTCGCCGCCGCTGGCCTTCACCATTTCGGGACTGGTGGGCGTTGTCTTCGGGCTTTATCCCGCGCTCCGGGCGGCAAGAATGGACCCCGTCGAAGCCTTGCGGCACGAATAATTCGCCCCGAACGATCCGCTCAAGGGAGCTTGCGCCAAAGCCTTTTGATGGCAGAATACCCCTCGAATCCGAACCTGTTAGCAAAGCAAAATGACTTCGACGGCACAAAAGAGTTCTGCACCGGCGGCCGCGTATTTGGAAAAGTTCAGCCGCTTCGAGCGCGAAGCCGGCCAGCCGAAGTGGCTGCTGCCCATCCGCAACGCGGGCCTGGCGCGCTTTGGCGAACTCGGCCTGCCCACGTTGCAGGACGAGGACTGGCGCTTCACGAACGTCGCGCCCATCGCGAAGCTGCCGTTCAAGCCCGCGTTTGATCCGACCTCCGGCGTTGCACTCGAAGCCGTCGCGGGTCTTGCCTTCGCCCGGCTCCCCGGTCCGCGGCTGGTTTTTGTCAACGGCCATTTCACCGCGGAGCTTTCGTCGGTGAAAAATCTCCCCGCCGGCGTGAAGGCCGGCAGCCTCGCGGCCGCGCTGGCGAACGACGCGGCGTTTCTGGAAAAGCATCTGGGCCGTTACGCGCAGAACGCGGACAACGGCTTCACCGCGCTCAACCAGGCCTTCTTCCTGGACGGCGGATTCGTTCATGTCCCGGCGGGCCAGACCGTCGAAGAACCGATCCAGTTCGTCTATGTTTCCACGGCGAAACAAAACGGCACGACGTTTCATCCGCGCAATCTCGTCATCGCCGAGTCGAACAGCCAGGTGACGATTCTGGAAAGCTACGTCGCGCTGGGCGGTTCGCACTATTTCACCAACGCCGTCACGGAGTTGTTCGCCGGCGACAACGCGCGTTTGGAGTTCGTGAAGTTTCAAGATGAAGCGGACGACGCGTTTCATATCGCCGCCTTCCATGGGGAGTTCGGTCGGGCCAGTCAGGTGAACGTCCACTCTTTCGCACTCGGCGCGAAGCTTTCCCGCAACAACATCCGCACGAAGCTCGCCGGCGAAGGGTTGGAGTGCATCCTGAACGGACTTTACCTCACGCGCGGCGAGCAATTGGCGGATCACCACATGGTGGTCGAGCACGCGCAGCCGCATTGCGCCAGCCACGAGTATTTCAACGGTATCCTCGACGATAAATCCAAGGGCGTCTTTCACGGCCGCATCCTCGTGCGGCCCATCGCGCAAAAGACCGACGCCAAACAAACCAACAAGAACCTGCTGCTCTCTGACGACGCCACCGCCGACACCAAACCGCAATTGGAGATTTACGCGGACGACGTGAAATGCACGCACGGCGCGACCATCGGCCAGTTGAACGAGGAATCCATTTTTTACCTCCGCACCCGCGGCATTGGCCCGGAGACGGCGCGGCGGATGTTGATTCATGCCTTCGCCGGCGAAATCATCGAACGTATCCAGCACGAACCGGCACGCCAGGAGTTGGACAAGCTGGTTTGGGAAAGGTTGGAAGCAAATCCACATCTGGCCGAGAAATGATTTTGAACCACGAAATACACGAAACACACGAAAAGCAGACGAAGGCGGAAAGTCAGACTCTTGTGTCTCGTTTCGTGTGTTTCATGGTTAGATTCCATGTATGTTCGACGACTTGAGCGATCTTTATCAGCAGACGATCCTGGATCACTGCAAGAAGCCGCGGAATTTCCGCGAAATGCCCGAGGCGTCCTGCTCCGCTCAAGGACACAACCCACTTTGTGGCGACCAGCTCAAGCTCTTCCTCATCCTCGAGAACGGCGCGATCAAAGACATCAGCTTCGTCGGCTCGGGCTGTTGCATCTCGAAAGCTTCGGCATCGTTGCTGACGGAATTCGCCCGGGGCAAAACCAAAGCCGACGTGGAAAGGATGTTCGCGCACGTGCACGACATGGTGACCACCGGCAAAATCGCCGAGGACGTGGGCAAGCTCGCGGTGTTTGCCGGCGTTTACAAATATCCCGCCCGGGTGAAGTGCGCCATTCTCTCCTGGCACGCCGTGATGGCCGCACTCAAAGGCGATACCGGCTCGGTGACCACCGAGTCGGAAGCCAACTGACCATTTTCCTCGGAGACAGCCGACAAAAAACCAGCTATCTTTTTGCCATGAACCATGAACCCAAAACTCTGACGCGCGACGTCGAGGCCTCCGTCGTGCCGGTGGGCACGAAGGTCACCCTGATGAAGGGCGAGACGGCCCACATCACCCAGTCGCTTGGCGGCACTTACACCGTCATCGTCAACGGCAACATGTTCCGCATCGAATCCAAGGACGCGGACGCGCTCGGCTTGGAAGTGCAGGCCAGACCCGCCGCCGCCACCACCGGCCCGGTGACCCAGGAGCAGTTGGAGAAGCAGGTCTGGGATTCGCTCAAGACCTGCTACGACCCGGAAATCCCGGTCAACATCGTGGACCTCGGGCTGATTTACGATTGCCACCTCACGCCCATCGGCGCGAACAACTACAAGGCCGATGTGAAGATGACCCTCACCGCGCCCGGATGCGGCATGGGGCCGGTACTGGCGCAGGACGTGCAAACCAAATTGCTGAATCTCGAACCGATTGACGAAGCCAACGTGGAACTGGTCTGGGACCCGCCGTGGAATCAAAGCATGATGACCGAGGCGGCGAAGCTCCAGCTCGGTTTGATGTAGCAGCCGACGTGAGGAGGCTCTGACGGAAATGAACGATGTGAGTGAGTCAGCCGGTGAGTGGGTGAGTCGGAGTTTCTGCATCGAACCTGGGATCTCCCACTCACCGGCCCACCCACTCACCCACTTACGCCGCAGAACTGCATGAGCCGCCCCACTCCAGACTGGTTTGCCCTCCGGCAGGACTTTCCGATCCTCGACCAGAAAGTCCACGGCCAGCCGCTGATCTATTTCGACAACGCCGCCACGTCGCAAAAGCCGCGCGCGGTCATTGAGGCGCTGGTTCATTACTACGAGTACGACAACGCCAACGTCCATCGCGGCATCCACGAGTTGAGCAATCGAGCCACCATGGCTTACGAAGCTGCCCGCGTTCGTGCCGCGAAATTTATTAACGCTCCCAGCACCGACGAAATCGTCTTCACTCGCGGCACGACCGAAGGCATCAACCTCGTCGCCAATTCCTGGGGCACGAAAAACCTCAAGCCCGGTGACGTGATTCTGCTCACGGAGATGGAGCACCACAGCAACCTCGTGCCGTGGCAATTGCTCGCCCAACGCACCGGGGCCAAGCTCACCTATGTGCCCGTCACCGGCGATGACGCGTTGCTCGATTTGACCAAGCTGGACTCAGTTCTCACCAAACAGGTGAAACTCTTCGCGATGGTTCACATCTCGAACTCGATGGGCACAGTCAATCCTGTCGCGGACCTTTGTGCCCGCGCGCGCACGCTTGGTATCACTACGCTGGTGGACGGCGCCCAAAGCGCCGGGCACATGCCGGTGGACGTGCAGGCCATCGACTGCGATTTCTTTGCGTTCTCCGGCCACAAAATCTGCGGGCCCACCGGCATCGGCGTGCTGTGGGGACGGCAGGAATTGCTCGACGCCATGCCACCGTATCAGGGCGGTGGCGAAATGATTTTGACCGTCGAATACCAGAAGACCGAGTTCAAGAAGGCGCCGCACCGGTTCGAAGCCGGCACGCCGGACATCTCCGGCCCCATCGGTCTGCACGCCGCGATGGATTATCTCGACGCCATTGGCCGCGAAAATATTTTCCGGCACGATCAGGAACTCGCGAACTACGCTTACGAGAAACTTGCCGCGTTACAAAACATCCGCCTCTTCGGCCCGAGACGAAACCGCGCCGGCCTCGTGAGCTTTTTGCTGAAGGACGTTCATGCGCACGACGTAGTGACGTTGGCCGACCAGGCCGGTGTGGCGTTGCGCGGTGGCCATCATTGCACCCAGCCTTTGATGCACAAATTGGGAGTTGAATCCACCGCCCGGGCAAGTTTCTATTTTTACAACACCAAGGACGAGGTGGACCGATTTGTTCAAGTTGTCAGAGAAATCCAAAAATTCTTCGCGACTTGAGGCACACCATGCAGAAGCTTCGCCTGGCGGCAATTGGGATACTTTGCACCACAACATTATGTCTACTTGCCGCGGAGGAAAAAGCGGCGGACGTCGCTTTTACCTCCAACCACGACCGATCCACCCAGCGTTACCTGATCAAATTGCCTGAAGGCGAATTACCGAAACCCGCTGCGCTCTTGGTCGCCTTGCACGGTCATGGTTCGGACCGTCACCAGTTCATGAATCCATCGCGCGATGAGACGCAGGCGGCGCTGGACGTGGCGCGAAGCAATCGGTGCATTTACGTGTCGCCAGATTACCGGGCGAAGACTTCCTGGATGGGACCGGCGGCGGAAGCGGATTTGGTTCAGATCATTGCCGACCTCAAGCAGCAATATCAAATCAGCAAAACTATCCTGTGCGGCGGCTCTATGGGCGGGACGGGCGCGTTGACGTTTGCGACCCTGCATCCCGAATTGATTGATGGCGTCGTGGCGATGAATGGCACGGCAAACTTGGTGGAGTATGAAAATTTTCAAGATGCGATCCAGGCTTCCTTCGGCGGGACGAAGCGTCAGGTGTTTCAGGAATACAAGAAGCGCAGTGCCGAATATTGGCCCGAGCGGTTGACGATGCCCCTGGCGATGACGCTTGGCGGGCAGGACCGGAGCGTTCCCCCAGACAGCGCTTTACGATTGGGAAAAGTGCTGCAATCCCTTGGGCGACCCGTGAAGGTCATTTACCGCGAATCAGGGGGGCACTCGACGAATTACCGGGATGCGATGGAAGCGTTTCAGTTTGTGTTCGATGCGTTGGGCCAATGAGCGGAGCGCGGGTTGGCGTCCAAGCTTCAGCTTGTTCCGGGCGGACAGGCTAAAGCCTGAACTCCAACGGCACTCGCGGACCCGGCGGTTCGCACGCCTGGCCAACTCAGTTTTTTTGAATTGAAACCGACCGGCCGCAGTCGGAAAGATCTCTGATATGAACAAACCATCGAACAGCACCACCCGTCGCGATTTCCTGAAAACCACCGGCCGCCTGGCCGCGGTCTCTGCCTTGGCGGGCACGGCCATTCCCTATGTCCACGCAGCAGGGAGCGACACCATCCAGGTGGTCTTGATTGGTTGTGGCGGACGCGGGACGGGCGCGGCGTCGCAGGCGCTTTCGACCAAGTCCGGCCCGATCAAGCTGGTCGCCATGGCGGATGTCTTCGACGGCAAGCTGAAGAACAGTTACCAGGAACTGAAGAAGCGTCACGCCGACCAGGTCCAGGTGCCGGAGGAGCGGAAATTCATCGGCTTCGACGGGTATCAGAAGGCGATGGACTGCCTGAAACCGGGCGACATCGCGATTTTTACCACGCCACCGGCGTTTCGCTGGGTTCATTTTGGTTACGCCATTCAGAAGGGCTTGAATGTTTTCATGGAAAAACCCGTCACGGTGGACGGCCCGACCACGAAGAAACTGCTGGCGCTCGCCGAGGCGTCCGAGAAAAAGAACCTGAAGGTGGGTGTCGGCCTGATGGTCCGGCACTGCCAGGGCCGGCAGCAACTGCACGAGCGCATTCAACAGGGTGAAATCGGCGACCTGACGTTGCTGCGGGCGTATCGCATGGGCGGGCCGGCTGGCAACGCCGGTCCGAAACCGGCCGGCATGAACGAACTGCTCTATCAGGTCCAACGCTTCCACGGTTTTCTCTGGGCCAGCGGCGGCTTGTTCAGTGACTACAACATCCACCAAATTGACGAGTGTTGCTGGATGAAGAATGCCTGGCCGGTGAAAGCCCACGCCACCGGCGGCCGGCATTATCGCGGCGACAGCCTGGACCAGAACTTTGACAACTATTCGGTCGAATTCACCTTTGCCGACGGCATGAGATTCTTCTTTGTCGGGCGGAGCGAAAAGGGTTGCTTCGACGAATTCGCCAGCTACGCACATGGCACCAGGGGTTCGGCAATCATCTCAACCCATGTGCACACGCCCGGTCGCGTTCGCATCTTCAAAAACCAACTGCCCAACCTGCGCGACTTTCGCAGCGCGAACGTGGCCTGGTCGTTTTCCCAACCGAACGAGACCGAGCCGAATCCTTACCAGTTGGAATGGGACGATCTGGTCACCGCGATCCGCGCGGACAAGCCCTACAACGAGGCCAAACGCGGCGCCATCGCCAGCCTGGTCACCTCCATGGGCCGGATGGCGGCGCATACGGGCCAGGTGATCACGTACGAGGACATGCTCGAGTGCCCGCACGAATTTGCCCCCACCGTGGACCAGTTGACCATGAATTCCCCCGCGCCGTTGCAACTGGCCGCGAATGGCAAGTATCCCGTCCCTGAGCCGGGCATCAAGACCGACCGGGAATATTAGCCCGCGTCTGGTCAGGCCGGCCGGAGTTCGACTTTTCTCCACCAGCCCCTCAGCGCGAAACCCCTCGCCGCGTCGCTGAGGTGTGCGCTGGCCGCGCCGTTGCTGACGCCTGGTGATGCCCCTTCGCCTCTCTTCCTCCGGTCAACCGCCGTGTGTTTCCGGCGTTAGCGTGCGGTTGCCGCGGTCGTTTCGACATTCCGCCAACCTTGGACTAACTTTGAGCGGAGTCTTTTATGGTCACCGAACAAGCCAAACCCAGTTCAAGCAAAACCTCCCCACCCCGGATAAAGCGTTACACCGGCGAGGTGGTTTACATCTATGCCTTCGATGTGGCGTACGACATGGCCAGTCAGCCCGCCGGCACGCTGTTGGGCCAGCCGATTGCGCAATTCGCCGTGGACGCGAGCAAGCGCAGTCCCAAACAACTGTTCTTTTTCAAACCGCAGATGGTCCGCTTGCCGCCGCTGGACCGCATCGCCCCGCATGGCCCGGTCCGGGTCGAGCGCGCGGTGAAACTCCTTCCCGTCGGCGCCATCAACATCACGGCGCGGGTGCCGTTTGCGGTGGATCACCTCGAGCAGCTCGTGGACTTCCATGACCTCCAATTCCGGAATGGTTCATTGCATGATGAGATCCGGGAACTGGCGCACGAACTGGTGCGGGAATTGAATCCACATCTCGTGCGCCCGCATCCGCAACTCCCCGAGGAGGAAGCCTACACGGTGTTTTGCCTCGCGTCGCCATTGGTCGCGGACACCGGCGAAACGATCAGCGCGGAAGCCTGGTTTCAATCCCACCGCCGGCAGGTCGCCGCGCTGTTAACGCAGGAGCCGGACATCGGCCGCCTGTCGAAGCAGGAATCCGACGAATCCACGGGGCGGTATCTCAGTTACTACGAAAATGATCTGGTCGTAGTGGACTGGGACGCGGCGCTCATCATTGACGAGCCGGAGGACATGGACGAAACGCTCTACATCATGGAGCTGGCGAATCTGCAACTGGCGGAATTGGAAGCCTACGACCGCATTCTCGACGAGACGCTGGACCGTTCGTATCGCGGCCTCGGCGAACCGCGCCGCCGCCCGCGCGGCGACATCCTGGGCGAACTGCGCGATCTGCGCATTGACCTGGCGCGTTTCAACGACGAACTGTCCAACATCACCAAATTCTTCGGCGACTGGCACCTGGCGCGCATTTATGAAAGAATCGCGCAGCGGTTTCACCTGGGCGACTGGCATCGCATCGTGGACGGCAAGCTCAGGACGCTTGATGACCTCTACCAGTTGCTGAAACACGACCAGAACAACCGCTGGATGCTCGTGCTGGAAGCGACCATTGTGTTGTTGTTCATCATTGATCTGGTGGTGTTGGTGATGGGGTTGAAGGGACATTAACCGGCGCATTCCGAGGCGCGATCGGTCCATTGCCAAAGAAAAAGGCCGGCTCGCGATCACGCAAGCCGGCCGGGTTGGCGCAGTGAGTCTATCCGCAAACTTCCCCTAGAACTTGTAGCGGATGCCGGCAATCATCCGGAAATCGTTTTCCTTGCGGCCCGGCGCCGGGTTGCTGTTGAAATTGTCCTGGCACACGAGGCTCAAACTGGTCTTCTTGGTGATGGCGGCGTCAATGCCAACCTCCGCGTTGATCAGGTAATCTTCGCTCCAGTCCTCCACCTTGGGAATGTATTCGATGCTCTGCCAGATTCGGGTGGTGTCGGTCAGCTTATGTTCGAACTTCTCGCCCACGCGGAAACCGAGATACGATTCCGACGACTCGGACTTGAGTTTTTCAAACACGACCGACGGACCGACTTCACCGCTGAGCGTGGTCTTCGGCTGCTTGATGAAATAATAACCCGCCAGCGGGCTGATGCGCACCCGATAATCCACGCCCGCGATTTCATCGTAATCGCCGTCCAGCCGCAAACCGCCATAGACGCGTTCCGTGACCAGCCGGTTGTACTGCCCGTAACCGCGCACGTATTGCGCATTCTTCTGGGTTTCGTGATCCACGGTTGATTCGCCGTAACCGCCGCTGGCCCCAAAGGCCAGTTCGTCCTTTTCCCACTTACGCTTCGTGTCCAGCGTCAGGTTTCCGAGGAAGGAATCGCTGTTGCCCCGGGTCAGGGTTGCCCCCGCAAAGGCGCTGGTTTCCCAGCCCTTTTTTTCTTCCGGTTTATCCTGGGCACAGACCCATACGGAAGCCGAACACAAAATACTCATGGTGGCCAGCCACTGCCGTTTACGAAGCCAAATCATTGTCGTTGTTTGCATGTTGTTTTCCGCGCTGCTGTTCTCTTTTGTGCCGAAAAACCTTTCCACTCGGGTCCGCCGGCAAAAAAAGGACGCCAAAAATAGCCGGCGATCCAGCCGGCGCAAGTCAAACCTGCAGGGCGGGCGTCTGCGCGAAGTTCTCCCGGTTTTCCCCCGGCAAAAAACGCAACAAAGTTTCAGTGACAGCAATTGGATAATACCGGGGACGGGTCGGCTGTTTTGCGGGCGGGGTCGCGTGGGCCCGCGCCAGTTCGTGCTCGCCTTGTCGCGATATTCCCCATTCAATCCCCGCGATGAAATGTCACGTTCCGATATTTCGCGTTGCCAGACTTTTGAACTACATCGCCGGTCTCCTGCTTGCGGTCACGAATCTCGCGCCAGCCGCAGAGGTCACGATCAATGTCGCTGCCAAGGATTCGTCCGCTCGGGCGAAAGCCGCCGCCCAATTTTTGGCTGATGGCGAAGGCGACCAGGAACAAATCAATGCCGCGATTCGCGCACTGCCACCGGCCGGGGGAACCGTTCAATTGATGGAAGGCACGTATGACATTCGGCGCATCGAGGGAACACTGGGCGGGGTGCTCATTGAGCGCAGTTACATGACACTGGCAGGTCAGGGTGCGGCCACGCGCCTCGTGCTGGCGTCGAACCAGAACGTAAATGTCATTCGCATCATTGGCTCCGGGGTCGGGCACATCACCATCCGCGACCTCTGCGTGGACGGCAATCGCGAGCAGAACTTCACGGGCAAGGGCGACCCCAACATTTCCCACGACCGCTTCGAGTTTTGTGGCATCAAGGCCTTTCGCCAGGCGCCACGCGGCCCGAGCGCCACCGGGGACACGCACGACATCACCATCCGCAATTGCATCGTGAAGAACTCGCAGCGGCTTGGCATCATGCTCGAAGGTCCAAGCATGCGCGTGCTGGACAACGTCCTCGGCAACGCCGGTTCGGATTCCGTCGAAATTCTCACCGGCCCGGGGATGATTCGCGGCAACGTTGCCGAAATCACCGGTCAGACGCACGTCGCCTTCGGTTCGGATCGCGGGAACTCGATCATCATGGCCGACAACATCGTGCGCGTGAAGAAGGGCGGCCAGCTTGACATTGGTTATCGCTCCTGGGCTGGTTCGAAACGCCACGTCATCGCCAACAATGTTTTGACCGTCGAAGAAGGCGGCCAATGCGGGCTCGCCATGGACGTGCGCGGCACCGAAACCACGATCAACGGCAACAACCTTCAAGCGCTCAACTCCACCAACGCCACCCGCCTTCGCCTCACTGCTGGGAACGCGGTTGTAACGGCCAACGTACTCGAGAACATTGTGCTTGAAGTGGACGACCAGACTGGCGCCGACAAGCCGATTCTCATTCACGGAAACGTTCTCCAGAATTCGCAAGTCGTCCGGCACAAAGGGAACGTCATCGAGTCGCTGGGGAATCGTGAAAAGGAGTAATTTGAATCTGCTCGCTGTCCATAGCCTTGCCACGTTGCTGATACTGTGCGCGGCTTTCACTGCGCGCGCCGGCATGCCCTTTGACGCCGCACGGTTTGGCCTGCCGCTGCCCGAAGGCAACGGCGTGATGTGGGAAGACCCGCGCGAGATTCATCGTGTCGTCGTCCAATTTGCGAGCAACCCGCC
This sequence comes from uncultured Bifidobacteriaceae bacterium, assembly GCA_964458575.1. GTDB lineage: Bacteria > Verrucomicrobiota > Verrucomicrobiia > Limisphaerales > JADLHS01 > CAYWMD01. The sequence continues at coordinate 170,937 of CAYWMD010000004.1, forward strand.
GCCGAATGTGCGGCTCGAATACTGGGGCAGCCGCTGGCCGCAGAAGCATCTGCCCAAGGACAGTGAGCCGGGCGGCGGCAGCATCGGCTGGTTTGAGTTGGGTAATTGGTACACCTACGAATGGCGCGTCGCCGATGCCGAGACTCAGGCCGGCGGGAACAAGCTCAGTTTCACTTTTCGTCCAGTCAATGCGAAGGAATTTCCAACTCTCACCAACTATCCGGCTGATTTCCGGTTCACGCTCAAGCTGCGTGTAATGGCGGATTCACCGCTCCCGAAAATTGAAAAGCTGGCGGCGTTCACGGATTCAGTGGTGGAGGATCGCGCCGTGCGTTTGGTGTTCGACAAGCCGCCGAAAGGAAAGCTCGACGTGACGGCTTTTAACGGCGTGATTGAGAAGGTCGAAGGAGTCGGAGTGTTGAAAAAAACGGCGGCGTCTGAAGGCAGCAAGGTTCTCCCTCACCCTGACCCTCTCCCGCTGGGAGAGGGAACAGCAGCCGGGCGTCAGAATTCCTCCTATGCGCGTCCGGCTAATTCAGACTCAGATCATTCCAAAAACCAGCCGCCGATTCTCCCTCTCCCAGCGGGAGAGGGCCGGGGTGAGGGAGAGTCGTCGAATAGGCCAGGGATGTCGGCAAAGCGAAAAACTTCGGATAAGCACTTCCGTGTCAGCTTCCGTGCGGTCGCGAACTCCGACCCGAACACTTTTGATCGCACGTTGGTCACGGTAAAAAACGGCGACAAGACTTTTACCTTCAAGTTTGACGACCTCGCGCAAGGGCCGCTTTACCTGCCGGAGTTCGGCGCGGTGGTTTTGCCGGACGGCGATGATCGTGATTACGCCGCCGTCGCCGCGGCGGTCAAGGCCCGCAGTGCGAAAACGCTTTACGACCGCGTTGGCGAGATGCCGGAGCAAACCTGGCGCGCAGCCTGGGAAGGGATGCCGCCCAAGAAATCCCACATCTACCTGCCGCTCGGACTCGATGGCGGACGGCAACGATTTCGGCTCGATGCCGACGGGGCGGTGAGTTTCCGCATTCAAGACTTCAACATTCGAAAGCGTCCGGGGCGCGACAAGCCTCGTCTGCCGCTGGAGCCGTCACCCGTGCAATTCCGTTTTCAACCCAGCAACGCGCCGGTCTTTCGCACCATCGAAGAGGAAAGCCTGCCGATCTGCCACACAACCTGGGAAACGAACGGCGTCCGCACCACTCAAACCGCGTTTGTCACCGAACTCGCCGGGGCAAAAGCCAACGGCCCCGTGCCGGCAGCGGATGGTTTCGCCGTGTTCATGGCGAAGTTTGTCCTGAGCAATATCGCCAACACCCCGCGAACCGCATCGCTTCCTCTCGCCTACACCGCAGATCGAAAACCTGAGTGGTTGCGCCCCGGCGAGCGCGGCACGCTCTGGCTTGGCGACAATTTGCGAGCCCAGGTTATCAGCAGAGTGGCGCCGACCGTAGAGAAGGACGCCTTTCGGTGGTCGTCGTCGCTCGCGCCCGGCGAGAGCATGAGCGTTGTCGTCAAAATTCCCTACCTTGTGCTGACGAATAAAACCGAACATGACGCGCTCACGAAACTGGATTTCGCCACCGAGCACCGCGAAATCGCCGGCTATTGGCGACGACGGTTGAACGAAGGCGCGCGGATCGTCACGCCCGAACCGATGCTCAACGAATTCTACCGGGCGCATGCGGGGCATTTGCTCATCAACTGCGAGGGCGACCCGGAGAGCGCGGAACGGCGGTTCGCGCGGGTTGGATCGTTCATCTACGGCGCCTACGGCAACGAATCGTGCATGATGGTCGTGGATCTCGAACGTCGCGGCTACCACCAGGAAGCGCAGGAATGTCTCGACGCGTGGCTGCATTATCAGGGCAAGGTGGAGTTGCCGGGCGATTTCTCCACGAAGAAGGGCGTGCTCTACGGTGCGGGCGGTCTTGAGGCCGGCGGTTACAACCAGCATCACGGCTGGATTCTTTGGATGCTCGCCGAGCATTACCGTTTCACGCGCGACGAGGCTTGGCTGCGGAAATCCGCTCCCGGAATTCTCGTGGGCGCGGACTGGATCATCAACGAAACCAAACGCACCGCGAACCGCCACGAACTCGAACGCGGCCTCCTGCCTGCCGGCAGCCTCGAAGACATTGGCGATTGGTGGACGTGGCTTTCGACGAGTTGCTACACCTGGCGCGGTCTGGATTCCGCCGCGTGGGCGCTGGAGCAGATCGAACATCCCGACGCCAAACGCGTTCGCGCCGAAGCGACCGCTTACCACCAGGCGCTGGTTAAAAACTTCCGTAAAGCCAGCGAACGCTCGCCCGTGGTCCGCCTGCGCGACGGCACGGCCGTCCCGCATATTCCTTCGATGGTTCATCGGCGCGGACGCTACTTTGGCTGGATTTGCGAGACGCTCGAAGGCTCGCTGCATTTGCTCATCGCCGGCGTGATTGACCCGCGTTCACCCGAAGCGGCGTGGATTTTGAAAGATTACGAGGACAACCGTTATCTCTCGAACCAATACGGCTACACGCTCGACGATTTCGAGAAGCACTGGTTCAGTCGCGGCGGGATGTCCATGCAAGCGTGTTTGCTGCTCGATGTTGAGCCGTATCTTTACCGCGACGACGTGAAACACGCCTTACGCGCGATGTTCAACGGCCAGGCGGTGAGTTATTTCCCCGACGTGCGCCTGAACACCGAGCACGCGCTGCCGGAAATGGGCGATTGGAAGGGCGACCATTACAAGAGCAGCGACGAAGCCAACATCGCCGGCTGGCTGCGCTACCTGTTCGTGCGCGAGGAAGGCGACATGTTGCTCATCGGCCAAGCCGTGCTGCGAGACTGGTTGCGCCCCGGCCAAAAATGTGGCATCGAACGAACCTCCACCTGGTTCGGCCCGACCAGCGTGCTTTACAGCGGCGGCGAAAATGAAATCACCGCGACGCTCGACGGCCCAACGCGCAATCCGCCCAAGGAAATCCGCCTGCGCTTCCGTGAGCCGAACGGGCGCCAGTTGAAATCCGTGATGGTGAATGGCAGGAAGTGGAAGAAGTTCGACGGAGAATGGGTGAAGTTGCCGGGTGATGTCGGCAAGGCGACCATTCTGGCGCAGTTCCGGTAGGCTGGGTGTGCTCCAAGCTCCGCTATCGTCGGCGCACTCGCGCGAAGGGTGGAAGTGCGCCTCTTTTTGTCGCCCCGGCTTCATGAAGTTAAACTGTCTGTACTGGCCGAACCCATGTTTGCGGGATAGAATGGCCACATGAGCAAAAGACTCTTTGTGGTGAGTGCAGGTTGCCTCCTGGCGATTTCCTTGCGCGCCGATTCCGTCGTCATGCAAAACGGCGACCATTACAACGGCAAGGTCCTGTCCGTAACCACTAGCAATCTCGTTTTTCACAGCGACGTTCTCGGCGTCGTTACCCTGCCGCGCACGAAAGTTGCCCAGGTCGGCATCGGCGCGAATTCCGCATCTAATCAGGCTCCGGTGGTTTTGTCGTCGCCCGCGACCAACCAGACTGTGTTGGCCGGGAAAACCAAGGAGGCCGATGAGCTTTCCGCGATGCTGCGGCAACTCGGAGCGTACACCAATCTCATCCAAACGGTGCAATCCCAGTTCCTCGCCGCCGCCGGGCCGGAGGCGAATGCGAAGTTCAGCCAGATGTTGAACGATCTTACGTCCGGCAAAATGAACATCGCGGATCTGCGCGCCCAGGCGAGAGACGCGGCGAATCAGTTGCGCCAACTGCAAAGTGAATCCGGCGAGGAGGGCGGTTTAACCGCCGACCTTTATCTTTCCATCCTCGACCGCTTTCTCCTGGACAGCTCGCCGCCCAAAAGCGCGGTCACCAACGCCCCCGGCGGTTCGTTGCCACGGTAGGTTTAACGCAAATTCGATTTCACCCTGGCCGGTTCGCTGGTGGGGGGCTGACACGCCTTGCCCGTGCAGTGGTAAACCACCGGACCGTTCTTTGATGGCAAGGTTCGGTCAAATTCCCCGACCGCCCCGGCGTTGCCGAGCACCACCTTGTTCGGTTGATAAACTGCGTGGGCGGCGTGAAGCAATTCGCGGCCATTCACGGCATTCACGTTGCCCGCGATGACAACGCGGCGCGGTTCTTCGAGCCAGAGATCCAGCGCGTGCAGCATATAAGGCACGGCTTGTGGAATCTTTTCCAGCCGAGTTGCGAACAATCGCAATGTGGTTTCCGCGGTCTCCTTGAAATCTGCACGGTCGGTGATCGCGGCCAGTTTCAACAGCGCCAGCGTGGCAACGGAGTTACCGGACGGCTCGGCGCCGTCGTAATCGTCTTTCACGCGCAGGATGAGGTCTTTTGCCTCGGCGCCGCTTTGCCAGAAGCCGCCATTTTCCGCGTCGTAAAATTTCGCCATCATCGCCTCGGCCAGCGCGATGGCGAAATCCAGGTGTTTCGGTTCGAGCGTGGCTTCGTAGAGCTGAATCACACCATCAAGCAGGAAGGCGTAGCTTTCGAGCAATTGCACGTTGTCACGCTCGCCGTCGCGCCAGCGGTGATAAAGCATCTTTGATTTCGCATCCCAAAGCTTTGTTTGAATGAACGCCAGATTCTTCTCCGCTGCCGCACGGTATGTCGCGTCATCCAGCACTGCGCATGCGCGGGCCATTGCGCCGAGCATCAAGCCGTTCCATGAGGCGAGGATTTTGTCGTCGCGGTGCGGGCGAATTCGTTTTGCTCGCACCGCTAACATTTTTTTTATGGCGCCGGCAAGCAATGGTTTGTCGCCATCCGCAACCTTTGCGTTTGCAATGCTCAAGACATTCTGCCCCGGCAAGGGACTTGGATGACTGTGATCGACGAAGTTACCTCGTTTAGTCGCGCCGAAGTAGCGTGTCGCAACATTGAACTCATCCACGGTGAGCGATTTCGAAAGTTCATCCCACGTCCAACAGTAGAACTTTCCTTCATGTCCTTCGCTGTCGGCGTCCTCGGCGGAATAGAAGCCGCCTTCAGGGTGCGTCATATCGCGCAGGATGTAGGTGAGAATGTCACGGGCCACGGCAGCGTGGCGTTGGTCGCCGCTCACGAGATATGCGTCGAGGTAAAGCTGTGTGAGCTGCGCGTTGTCATAGAGCATTTTCTCGAAGTGCGGCACGAGCCATTCGGCATCCACGGAGTAACGCGCAAAGCCGCCACCCAGTTGGTCGTGAATGCCACCGGCGGCCATCGCGTCGCAGGTGTGCAGCACCATCTTCGTCGCCTCATCATCGTGGAAACCTCTCGCGTAGCGCAGCAGAAACGCGGGTTGGCTTGGCTGGGGAAATTTCGGCGCGCCGCCAAAGCCGCCATGCTGCGGGTCGTAGGCGTCCTTGAACAATCCAGCCGCACGTCGCAGGGTTTCGGCCGAGAGCAACACGTTGCTGGCGGAGGCACTCGACGTCGCGGCTTCAAGCCGCGCGTGAATTTCATCCGCCGAGGCCGTGACTTCGCCGTGGCGCTCGCGCCAGACGTTGACGATCTGTTCGAGCACCGATCGAAAGCTCCCGCGCCCATAACGATTATCCGGCGGAAAATAGGTGCCGCCAAAAAACGGCTTCCGCTCGGGGGTGAGAAAGACGTTCAACGGCCAGCCGCCCGAACCGGTCGTGGATTGGACAAACGTCATGTAAATCTTGTCCACGTCGGGTCGCTCCTCGCGATCCACCTTGATGCTCACGAAATGTTCGCTGAGAAACTTCGCTGTTTCCTCGCTCTCAAATGACTCGCGCTCCATAACGTGACACCAATGGCAGGTCGAGTAGCCGATGCTCAGGAAGATGGGTTTGTTCTCGCGCCGCGCCTTCGCAAACGCCTCGTCGCCCCAGGGAAACCAATCCACCGGGTTGTGCGCGTGTTGCAGGAGGTAGGGAGATTTTTCGCGCACGAGGCGGTTGGTATGTGCTCGCGGCACAGGTTCGGTGGTCGTGGGCAAGGTCATGGTTGCTTGATTATGGTTCATTTTTCCATCGCACGCGGCCAACACGAGCGACAGCGACAGTGCAAGCAAACAATTGGCCGCGACTTTCATCCGGGACGGCAGCAGTCTAACCCCAAAAGCCCGCAGGGCAAAGTGCGATCGCCCGCGCTCAACTCATGCGAACAAACGGATTTCGATCCCGGCTGCTTCACCGTTGCAGTGCCGGCCATGAACTGCCAAAGTGCCGTCCGAGAAAGTTCTGAATGACGGCCACCGCCATTGACATCAGCGTCGTCCTGCCCTGCCACAACGAACTGGCGAACTTGCGCCCGCTCGCGCAGGCGATTCACGCCGCGGTCGAACCACTGGGGGTGGAATACGAAATCATCTTCACGGACGATTGCAGTGACGACGGCAGTTGGACGACGTTGCGGGAAATGGCCGCCGCGCAACCGCGCCTGCGCGCCCAACGGCTGGCGCAACGCAGCGGTCAATCGGCAGCGATGTGGGCGGGCATTCGCGCCGCGCGCGGCCGGGTGATCGTGACCCTGGATGCCGATCTGCAAAACGATCCCGCCGATATTCCAAAATTGCTGGAGGCGCTGCAGCGGGCGGATTGCGTCTGCGGTTCACGTGTCGAGGCGCGGCGCCAGGGCGACAGCTGGGTGCGCGTGGCTTCGTCGCGCATCGCCAACTGCGTGCGGAACAAACTTTCAGAAGAAACCATCAGCGACGCGGGTTGTTGTTTTCGCGCCTTCAAGCGCGCGTGCGTGGCCGACGTAAAATTCTTCCGCGGCGCCCACCGATTCCTGCCCACGCTGGTCAAAATGGAGGGTTTCTCGGTCGTGGAGGTGCCGATCCGGCATCATCCGCGCGCGGGGGGCAAGACCCACTACGGCATCGGCAACCGCCTGTTCAAATCCTTCGCGGACCTGCTGGCGGTGCGCTGGATGAAGAACCGCTGCTTCCGCTATGAAATTGCGGAGCGCACCGATTCGTGAAGGAACGGCCAACAGAACGCATCCCCGCTCCTGCCGGCCAGACGCAACCCTTGACCGCCGCCACGCGACGCACGATCTGGCTGACGATGGGCGCATTCCTCGTTTACTGCTTGCTGCAACTGTTTTTCCGCGTGGCGACATCGGACAGCGCCGAGATGGACGAGTCCGAACAGTTGATCCTGACGCAGCATTTCCAATGGGGCTACGTCAACCAGCCGCCGCTGTACACCTGGCTGCAAATGGCTGTGTTCTGGGTGTTCGGCACGAATGTTTTCTCGCTGGCATTGCTCAAAAGTGCGTTGATCTTTGTCACGCTCGGGTTCTCGTATCTCACCGTTTTGGAAGTCACCGCGCAGGAAAAGGTGGCGCTGGCGACGACGGCTGCCTTGTTTTTACTTCCCCATTTTGCCTGGGAAGCGCGCCGGGACCTGTCGCACACCGTGCTGGCCATGGCAATGGTTGCCGCCGCGCTGTATTTTCTGATGCGGATGTTGAAGTTCGGCCGCGCCCGGGATTACGCCGGCTTCGGCTTGAGCGCGGGGCTGGGGTTGCTCGGCAAGTATAATTATCCGGTGTTTCTCGCCGCTTTTCTCCTCGCCGGCCTGGCGTCAAAACATTTCCGCGCCGTCCTGTTCAACCGCAGAATGTTCCTGAGCCTGGCGTTGTTCGTCGGGGCCACCTTCATGCATCTGACCTGGGCGCTGACCCACACGGCGGTTTTGGAAGCTGGCGCCGTCAAACTCCGCGTGCCGAATTCGTCCGGCGTGGTGGGTACATGGACCGTCGGGCTGGAAAGTCTCCTGGTGGCCTCCCTCTCGGTTACGGTCATCCTGGCCCTGGTTTATTTCGTGGTTTTTCTCCGCGCACCGGCGGATGCCGCCGCCAAGGAGAACATCGCGGAGCCGCGCGCGCTTCTGCGGCGAACCCTGATGTTTGGCCTGGTTCTCTGCGTGGCCATGGTTTTTGTTCTCCAGATGCGCTTCAAGGCACGCTGGGTTCTGCCCCTGCTGATGGTAACGCCCGCTTACCTGACGTTGTTATTTCTACGCCGCATGGATGCCGTCCGGACAAGACGCCTGTTGTGGGTGGCCGGGTCAGCCGCGATCGCCGTCTTGATCGCGCTGCCCGCCGCGCCGCCCTTGGCGCCGCTTACGGGCAAATACACACGGCTGAATGCGCCGTATTCCACGCTGGCAGCGGAATTGAAGAATCTCGGGCTGAAGCCGGACGTTATTGTAGCCGAAAACCGCATCGTGGGCGGTAATTTACGAATGTTCTTCAAGTCCGCCTCCGTGGTGTCTCCGGAATTGCCGACCCCGCCCGCGTCCGACACGGGCGCCTGGCTGGCGGTCTGGGACGCGACCAAACAAACCCCGATGCCGGAATCCTTGGCTGAATTCGTCGCCCGGCTCCGAAATGTCCGCGCCGCGGAAGTCCCCCCGCAATTTGTGGAGGCGCGGCTCAAATATTCGCGGGACCGATTCATGAAGCTCGGATTTGTGACCCTGCCCGCAAGCCGTTGAGACCGGAATCGCGTCGAGAGCCGGGCGAATGCCGGGCCGGTCGCCGGTAATTTTTCGGACCAAAATTTCTGTTGCGCGAAATACGTTTATGGTCTTCCTTTTCGCACGCGCTGAGGCGCGGCCAAAATCGCATCAATGTTTTAACGCAAATTTGTACTGTCGTAATGCACCGGTCACACACTCCCAATCATCCTCACGCGCACCCACACCCTCGCGCTCATTTTGCTGTCTCTCAAAACCGGTATTCCGCCAAGAATATGGCCAAACCGGTGAACTTCATCTGCCGCGCGCCGGACGCGAAGGAAGTTTTCATCACCGGCGACTTCAACGATTGGCATCCGACGTCGCACCCGATGCACCGCCAGCCGGACGGCGCGTGGCAAATCCACCTGCCGCTCAGCCACGGGCATCATCACTACCGCTTCCTTGTGGACGGCAAAGCCGAACTGGATCCACGGGCCTCCGGCGTGGCCCGCGATCTGGAGGGGAACAAGGCTTCATTAATCGCGGTGAGCTGACGGAATTCCCGGCTCTCCTGCCCTCGTCCGCATCATTCGGACGCTGGAGCTTTGGCGTTTGCGCCTACTTCTGCTTCGCCCGTTGTCCGGCGAAAAATTCCTTTAACAACGCCCGGCACTCCGCCTCCCGCACGCCGGCGGTGATTTCGCAGCGATGATTGAGGGTGGGAAACTGCAAAAGGTTCACCGCACTGCCCGCCGCACCGCCTTTGGGATCGCTCACGCCAAACACCACCCGTGCGAGCCGCGTGTGGACGATGGCGCCCGCGCACATGGGACACGGTTCCTTGGTGACGTAGAGCGTGCAGTCGGTGAGCCGCCAGTCGCCTGTCGCCGCCTCGGCCTGCGTCAGCGCGAGCATTTCGGCATGCGCGGTGGCATCCTTGAGCAATTCGACCTGGTTGAACGCCCGGGCGATGATGCGGCCTGCCCGCACGACCACCGCGCCGACGGGCACTTCCTCCGCCGCGTAGGCGCGGGCCGCCTGCCGCAACGCCTCGCCCATGAAGTGCGCGTCGCTTTGCAGGTCAATGATCGGCTCCGCCATGAGACTTTTGATTCAAGATTGCGGATTCTGAATCGAAGACTGTTCCAACGTCCATGCATTCCGGCCATCCGGATGACAATGACAGTGGGCGGCGAAAAACCCGCCGCGATGTTGCCAGAACCACGGCCAGATGCTTTCCCGGTCGGTTTGCGGCAGCCGCAATCCGTCCAGCGCGGCGCGCGGGAAAAATTGAAACCGCCCTTCGTTCATCGGCGGCGGGAGTTGCTGGAGCTTCGGCTTCAGTTCAAAGAGAAACATGAGCCAGTGCGCGTTGCCTTGGTAACCGTGCTCGCTCACCAAGCCGGTGAGATGGAAATCGTTCGGCAAAAATCTCAACCCCAGCTCCTCGTGCGCTTCGCGGGCCGCGCAGGCATAGGGGGATTCACCCATCTCCGTCTTGAGCTTGCCACCACACGGACTCCAGCAGCCGCGGTTGGGCTCCTGCGCGCGTTCGAGCAGCAGGATTTCGTCACGGGCGTTGAAGCCATAGAGGAGCGTGGCGATTTTGTAAGGCAACGCCATGGATTCAATCCTTGTCTTCCGGGCCGTGATCAGGCGGCGGGCCGGACTTCGGCAGCGGCGCGCGAAGCTTTTTGTAAATCCACGTTTCGAGCGGCCGCAGCGGCGAGAGCCATTTGTAAAACGGCGAGTAAATCAAGCGGATGCGGACGGCCGAGAGGAACATGGTGAGCGACGTGCGGAACAAATGGACCTTGGACCCGATCTTGTCGGTCCATTCGGTTGGAACTTCCAGCGTCCGAAAGCCGGCGCGTTTCAGCGAGTAAAGCAGGTTGATGTCGAACGCCATGTCCGCGATCCGCAGGGCGGAATGGATTTTCTCCACGGCCTGGCGGCGTATGACCTTCGCGCCGCATTGCGTGTCCCGGATGTGCATGTTGAAGAGCGTCTGGATGATGAGGTGGAACACGCGGCTGGCGAACTGCCGTTTCCCGCTTTGCTCCACGTGCAAGCGCGCCCCCGGCACCCAGCGCGAACCGATGACGCAGTCCGCTTCGCCGATGCGCCTGACCAGGTCGTGCAACGCCGCGGGCGGGGTCGCGCCGTCGGCATCCACGTAGCCGATCACGTCCGCCATCGGCGCCAGTTTCAACCCTTCGATCAACGCGCCGCCCTTGCCGATGGCTTCGGGAAAATCCAGCAGACCGATGCTGGGAAAGTCCTTCGCCACGCGCTCGACCACGCCGCGGGTGTTGTCGCGACAGCCGTTGAGCACGACCACGAGTTGGAATTTGCCGTGATACTGCTCCCGGAAATAGCGGGCATAGTCGCGGAGCACCGGTTCGATGCGGTGCTCTTCGTTGTAGGCCGGGATGAGGAGCAATAGGCTTGGCTCGGTCACGGGAGCGCCATTATCAGGGAATGAGGGGGAAATGCAACCGCGCGCCCGTAAAAGCCCGGACAATTGCTTGTTTCCATTGCTGAACAATCCGGGTTATACTCGGTCAAAGCTGTGCTAAGTTTAGCGCGCTGAAAGCAATGTTACGCAAGTTGAACCTCCTTTTGTCGCTGCCGACGCTGCTGTTGGTGGCATTCATGGCCTATTGCGCCGTCCAATCTCCGCCAAACGCGCGGACGGTCACGACCACGAGTGACGCCGGCGCCGCGACCACCAACTCCACCCGGACCGCGACGCATCCGGTCACACCCGGCCCCAATGACGGCCGGATCGCCTATGTCACTGCGGGCATGTTGCACCAATTCCATTATCTGCACCACCGGTTGAACGATGAACTGTCCGAGAAGTTCTTCCATCGCTATCTGGAAACGCTCGACCCGCAGCATCTGCATTTCACCCAGGATGATCTGGCGGAGTTTGAGAGCTACCGCGACCGGCTGGACAACCTGACGCTGACGCGAAAAGGCGTGGCCGATACGTCGCCCGCCTATGAAATCTTCAACCGTTTCGTCCAGCGGCTTTCCGAGCGGATCGCTTATGTGGATGATTTGTTGAAGACCAATCAGTTCGATTTTTCCGCGGACGATCGCATGCTCGCCAACCGCCGCGAATCCCCCTATCCGAAGGACCTGGAGGAGGCGAAACAACTCTGGCGGCAGCGCCTCCGCTACGAGTATCTCCAGGAAAAGCTCGCCCGCCTCGAAACGAAGAAGAAAGCCAGCGAGGCCAAGCCGGCGGGCACCAATGTCCCCGTGGTCATTGCGAAAGAGCCCGGCAAGCCGAAGGCCACCGAGGCGGCGGCGAAAACGAAAACCGACGCCGAGGAGATTGTGGATTTGCTCTCGCGCCGTTATCACCGGACCCTGCACATGTTTCAGGAATGGGACCACGAGGACGTGATGGAAAAGTATCTGACGGCGCTGGCCCACGTGTATGATCCGCACTCCGACTACCAGAACGCCGACGGCGCGAAGAACTTCGCGATCAGCATGAACCTGGCCCTGTTTGGGATCGGTGCGGTGCTGACAACCGATCTGGATGGTTATTGCAAGATTCAAGAGTTGAAACCCGGCCCGGCGATGAAGAGCAAACAGATCAAGGTCGGTGACCGCATCGTGGCGGTGGCCCAGGGCGAGGCTCCGCCCGTGGATGTGGTGGAAATGAATCTCAACAAAGCCGTGCAGTTGATTCGCGGGCCGAAAGGCACGGAAGTGCGGCTCACCATCATCCCAGTGGATTGCCCGTCGGAACGAAAGGTGGTTTCGTTGATTCGCGACGAAATCAAACTGGAAGACCAGGAAGTGAAGGCGAAAATCATCGAACAGCCCGGCCCCGATGGCAAAACCATCCGGCTCGGGGTGATTGACTTGCCGGCTTTTTACGCGCCTATCAGTCCCCCCGTCCAACTGGCGCGCGACGAAGGCAAGGAAGGCCGGACCACGCCCCATTTCACCTCCGTGGACGTGGCCAAGATGCTGAACAAGCTGAAAGCGGAAAATGTCGCGGGCGTGGTTCTCGATTTGCGACGCAACGGCGGCGGGTCGCTCGAGGAAGCCATCAAACTCACCGGTTTGTTCATCAAAGAAGGTCCGGTGGTGCAGGTGCGGGTTTCCGACGGACGGAATTTTGTGCGCGAGGACACCGATCCGGGCGTTACCTACGACGGCCCCTTGATCGTGCTCACCAGCCGATTCAGCGCTTCGGCGTCGGAGATAGTTGCCGGTGCCCTGCAGGACTATGGTCGGGCGTTGGTGGTTGGCGATATTTCCACCCACGGCAAGGGCACCGTGCAAAACCTGAATCCTTTGGCGCCCTACGTCGAGCCGGGCACGGCCACCAATGACCCGGGGCAACTCAAGGTCACCATCCAGAAGTTTTACCGCGCCAGCGGCGCCTCGACGCAGTTGAAGGGCGTGATGCCGGACATCGTGCTGCCCTCGGTGTTGAATTACTCGAAGGACATCGGCGAAGACGCGTTGGAAAATCCATTGCCGTGGGACACCATTCCGGGGGCCAAGTATGACAAGGTCAACCTCGTGGCCCCCTGCCTGGCCGAACTCCTCAAACGCTCCAGCGACCGTGTGGCAACGAACCAGGATTTTGCCTACATTCGTGAGGACATTGCGTTGTTCCGCAAAAACCAGGAGGACAAAACCGTCTCGCTCAATGAAAAAGAGCGCCTCAAAGAGAAGGACGAAGCGGACGCCCGCCAAAAGGCGCGGGATGAGGAACGCCGCGCGCGTAAGGAAAATCAACGAAAAGTTTACGAACTCAGCTTGAAGCAGGCGGAGCAGCCCGGTCTCCCGCCGGCGGTGGGAGAAACCAATTCCGTTTCCACAACCGATGGGGAAACGCGTGTGACTTTCTCCTACGACACCAATTTCGTAAAAGAGTTTTCTGAGAAGGAAATCGCCCGCGTGGAGGCGGCGATGTCCAATGGCTTGCCCAGCGTCAGTTTGGCTAAAACGAACCTGCTTTCGTCAGCGAAAAGCCCCGTCCACCCGGCTGAAGCTGCAGACGAAGAAAAGTCGCCGGCCGTAGACGCGACCCTCGAGGAAGCGGAACGCATCCTCATGGATTACATTGGGCTCCTGTCGCAAAAGAACTTGGTGACGGTAAACCATTGATTTTGACCGGCCGGAAACGCCGGATTGTCCCTCGACACAACCATGAAAGCCATCCTCGCCGCCACCATCGTTCTCGGCCTGCTGGGGGGCCACGCCTTCGGTCAGGCCGATCAGGTCAAGCGCCGCGCCAAGGAACTCGTCAACCAGAACAATGTCCGCCAGGGAAATTTGCAACAGGGCCAGCCCGCCCCGCCGGCGGCGCCAAACGCCAGCCAACCCGCGACGGCGACCCCGACGACCACGCAGCAAAGCATCGCAAGGATTCAGGCCGACCTCGCCGGGTTCAAGCCCGGCACCGCCGTCACCGCGCAACAAAAGCAGCAGTTGACCAAGGACATCGCCGTGGCTTGTCGCGGCACGAAGCCGATGCTGCCGTCCGTTACGTCCTTCGTTAATGACCTCGCCGCCGCGTTGACGGACAAACCGCTCGACGCCGCCAATCAAGCCCGGTTGGCGCGCGACATCGAGTCGGTTTTGAACAGCGCCTCCCTTTCGACCACACAGTTTGATGCCATCATCGCCGACGTGCAGGCCATTCTTCAGGTGGGCGGCGCCAAGCGAAGTCTGGCCGTCGCCGCCGCCAACCGGCTCAAGACCATCGGTTCGGAAGTGCGGCGGGGCGCGGCGCCCTGAGCGGCCCGGCTGATGTCCTCTCCCCATCGGAAGCTCCCATGTCCCACCTGCCGGAAAACCGGCGACTGGTTTGCCGGGCGTTACGGCCCGTTTTGTTCGCACCGGTGCAAGTTGATTGACCTCGGCAAGTGGCTCGGCGGCGAGCAGGTCATTTCCGAGCCGTTGCGTCCGGAACATTTTGAAAAATACGCCGAGCTCCCGCCGGGCGCGGCGCTGGACAAACCCGAGGCGGAGAGCGAATCCCCGTAAATTTGGTCCTCCGCCGTCCGGCGGATTTTACTTCCTGGTTTTGCCGTGGCATCTTGGCCTTCCAATCGCCCCCGCCGGGTGATTTGGGGCAGCCATTTGTTTTTTAATTGTCGTGAAAAAGTCCTCTTCGGTCGTTCGCGCCGTTGCAATCGGGTTGTTAGCCGCAAGTTGCCTGCGCGGCCCCGCTCAGATCTCGTTCAGCACGGGAAATTACTCCATCAACTTTGACACCCTCGCCACGACCAGCAGCAACTGGACGAACAATGTCACCCTGGCCGGCTGGTATGCCTCCAAGGGGAACGGCAACGCCACGAATTACATTGCCGGCACTGGCGCCGGGACCGCGGGTGGCATTTACAGTTTCGGCGTCGCCGGCACCCATCCCAACTCGGAACGTGCGCTCGGTTCGCTGGCCGGCAGTTCCGTGAATTATGCCTTTGGCGTGCGATTCAGCAACGACACGGCTTCCTCGGTTTCCAACATCAGCGTCTCCTACACCGGCGAGCAATGGCGCTCCGGGGGCGAAAACACGCCGCACATCCTCGCGTTCTCCTGCCGGGTTGATTCGCTGCCCATCACCAACAGCTACGCCGGAGGGAACTGGTCCAACTTCCCCGCGCTGAATTTCGTTTCGCCCACGCCCACCACTGCAGCGACGGCGCTCGACGGCAACGCGGCGACCAACCGGGTGGTTTTCTCCAGCGTCGTGCTGACCGGCGTGGTGGTGCATCCCGGACAGGAGTTGTTCCTGCGCTGGCTCGACGTGGACAACAGCGGTTTTGATGATGCGCTGGCGCTGGACGACTTGACGGTCGCCTTCGGGACGGTTCCGCCCGTCCCGCCTTTCATCACGGAACAGCCGCAGAGCCGGACCGTGGCGCAAGGTGATAACGTGACCTTCACGGTCGTGGCCGGCGGCACGCCGCCGCCGGTTTACCAATGGCGTTTCTTCAACACGAACCTGGCCGGCGCAACGTCGTCCACCCTCACGCTCACGAACGTGACCCCCGCCCAAAGCGGCGACTATTTCGTGATGATTACCAACCCGGCGGGCACCACCAACAGTCAGCCGGCCTCTTTGGAGGTGCAACCCCAGCCGGACGTGGGTTTCTCCCTGGTGACCTACAACGTCGGCGGAAACGACGCGGCCGATTGGAGCACCAACGCGCCCCAGGTCCGGGCCATTGCGCGGATGCTCCAGCATCTCAACCCGGACATTGTCACCTTCAACGAAATCCCCCATCCCCACACCAATCAGATGCCCAACTGGATCACCGCGTTTTTTCCCGGCTACCAGATCGTCATCAGTCCCGGATCAGACCTGCACATTCATACGGCGATCATGAGCCGACACCCGATTGCGCGATTCCAGAACTGGCTGGACGGCGCACAACTGGAGCCGTGGGGCTACACCGAGGCGAACTTCACCCGGGATTTGCTGGAGGCGGAGATTGTCATTCCGTCATTCTCACGCCCGCTCCACGTTTTTACCGTCCATTTGAAATCGAGCGGAACGAACCATGCCGACGCGGCGCTCAAACGCGCGGCCGAGGCCGCGGCCATCACCAACTGGTTTGCCACCAACTTCTTCGTCCTGTACCCGAACGACCCCTACACTTTGTCGGGCGACATGAACGAGGCGGACACCGACACGCTGGCCATCCAGCGGTTGCTCAGTCCGGCGATGAATTCGCACCTCACCAATCCGTCCAATCCGGTCACCGGCCGCATCAACACCTTCTCCACTTCCACGCCCAATCCCAGTTCGCGGATTGATTACATTTTCCCCTGCGGCCTGCTCTCCGCCAACATCGCTGCCGGCCAGGTGTTTCGCTCCATGGTCCTGACCAACCCGGCGCCGCCGCCGCCGCTCCTGACCAACGATGAGAAAACCGCCTCCGACCATCTGCCGGTGATGATGGTGTTCCAGAATCCCTACAGCAAACCGTTCCACATAACTTCCCTCACCCGGAGCAATCTGAACGTGGCGTTGCAGTGGGAATCCGTTTTTGGCCAGCCGTACCAGGTGGAGGTTTCCTCCAACCTCAACTCCTGGAGCGTGCTCGCTTCCAATCTCACTGCCACCAGCAACACCGTCACGCTGGCAACGAACGTGACGGGGGATATTCGCTTCTTTCGCGTGCACCGCGTTCCGTAACCGCCATGCGGCGGTGTCCGGCTAGTTCTTCAACCGGTAATACCGCATCGTGTTGCTGGCGGGTTCCACGATAAATTTTTCGTTGCCCGAAATCGTGGGCAGCGTGAGATCGTTCGACCAGTAAATGGTATTGCTGAACGCGGGCACGAATTGCAGCACGTAATTGGTGAGGGCCGACGGCCATGACACGCGAACATACCCCGCCGCCGGTTTTTGGATGGACAACAGCGGCAATGGCAGCACCAGCGTGGTGTTGCTCGCTATGTTGTTGGCCGGCGCCGGGTCGGAGTACAGGCTGCCGACCGCGGCGAAGTTGCTGATCGTACCGGACGTTTGCGGCGCCACCACAAGCGTCACCGTGATATTACCGCCGACGTTGAGTTGACCCAGCGAACCGATGATGGGGTTGCCGTTGGTGTTCAGACTGCCTGCCGTAGTGGTCGCGGATTTCAAATTCACATTTGCGGGGAGCAGGTTGGTCAGCATGACCCCCGGCGCGGAAAACCCGCTGCTATTGGCCACCTGGATGATGTAGGTCAGGTTGCTGGTCACCATCACCGGGTCGGGTGTGTCCGAGACCGTGATGCCCAGGTTGGCCGTGTAATCGAGCACGAAGTTCTGCGCCGTGGTGTTCGAGCCGGCCGGGGCGATGACCGTAATGGGCCCGGTCAGGGCGCTGTTGGGCACGCTGGAGGTGATGGTGGTGTTGTTGACCACGCCAAAGACCGCGTTCGAACCGTTGAACTTCACCGAACTTGCGTCCAGGAAATTGACGCCGGTGATGGTTACGTTCGTTCCGGGCAAGCCGTGCGTGGGATTGAAGACGCTAATGGCCGGCGGAACGTAAAATCGAACCGTGCTGTTCGTCGTGCCGGCTGGCGTGGTGACGCTCATGGGTCCGCTCTCCGCATTGAAGGGCACCTGCGCGCCGATGGTCGTGTTGTTGCTTACGACAAAGGAAACCGCCGGGCCACCGCTGAAATTGACCGCGGACGCGTCCGTGAAGTTTTCGCCGGTCAACTTGATCCAGGTGCCCGCGCCGCTTTGATTCGGCGTGATGCTGGTGATCCGCGCCGGCAAATAGAAAAAGGTCGCGCTGGTGGCCACCCCGCTCAGGTTGCTGAAGGTGATGAAACCCGTGGTCGCTCCGGCCGGCACGGTCGCGGTGATCTGGTTGTAGGTCGGGGTGCCGGCGGAAGCGGTCACTCCGTTGAACCTTACCACCGGCGTGCCATTGGTGAAGTTCAGGCCGTTGATGGTGACGCCGGTGCCCACCGGCCCGAAGCCGGGCGTGAAACCAGTGATGGTCGGTAGCACGACATAGTTGCTGCCCGAGAACGCCGAGCCAGCAGGCGCGATGACCCGAATCTGCGCGTTAATGGCGTTGGCCGGCACGGTGGCCTGGATCGCCGTATTGCTCAGGACATTGAAGGTCGTCGCATCAATCGTCCCGAAACGCACGGCGCTTGCCTCCAGGAAACTGGTGCCGGTGATGATGACGTTCGTTCCCGGGCGACCTTTGGAGGGAGAAAACCCGGTGATGGTCGGCGGCACATGGAAGTTCGTGGTGGTTGTGTACGATCCCAGCAAGTTTGAAAGCGTGATCGGCCCCGACATTACACCAGCCGGCGCATTCACTGTGAACTGCGTCGTCGATGGCGGGTTTACGACAAATGCACTGGCGCCGGTGAATCTCACCGTTAGTGGACCAGAAAAATGCGCGCCCGAGAAAGTCACCGGGGTGTTGACGTTCCCAATCGAGTTGGAAAATCCGGTGACGTAAGGACCGGGGCCGATGACTGTAAAGTCATCCGCGCTGTAAGTTTCCTGCCCGGCAACCGAGACATAGATCGGGCCCGGTCCCAGCGGCGCACCCGCAGGCACTACCGTCTGGATTTGAGTGGGGGACGGGGCTGACGCCGGCGCCGTGACCCCGTTGAATTTCACGATCAATGCCCCGGGACTGAATCCACCGCCGTTGATGTTGATGATCCCGGGATCCCCGTATGCCCCGAAAACCGGGTCGAAGGAAGATATAACCGGGGCCGCCAGCAGTGGCATCGCCCCGAGCAGCAATGCCGTTGCGACTGCGACGCAATGATGTTTCACCTTGATCACAATGTTTTCTCTGCCTTGCGGATGTTTTAAGTGTGTTGGAAACGGGACCGGGCCATTTTCGCTTTCAACCCATAACCCGAAATTCGCCCTAAATCAAATCTGTTCTTTGCGGCTATGAAGGCAAAAAGCCGGCGACCCTGTTTCAGGCCGCCGGCTGAATGAAATGGAAACTGGTTAAATTCCCTTTTGGATCATGAATTTGACCAAGTCGGCCACCCGGCAACTGTAACCCCACTCGTTGTCGTACCAACTCACGAGCTTGAAGAAGCGCTTGTTCAATTCGATGCCCGCGCCCTGGTCGAAAATCGAGGAGGCTTTGCAATGAATGAAATCGCTGCTCACCACTTCGTCCTCGGTGTATTCCAGGATGCCCTTGAGGTAGGTTTCGCTGGCTTTCTTCATCGCGGCGCTGATTTCGGCGTAGCTCGTTTCCTTGACCGTGCGCACGGTCAAGTCCACGACCGAAACCGTCGGCGTCGGCACGCGGAACGCCATGCCGGTGAGTTTGCCTTTGACTTCCGGCAACACCAGGCCCACCGCCTTGGCGGCGCCGGTGGTCGAGGGAATCAAATTCAACGCCGCCGTACGACCGCCCTTCCAATCTTTCTTGCTGGGGCCGTCCACGGTTTTCTGCGTCGCGGTGTAGCTGTGGACCGTCGTCATCAAGCCTTCCTCAACCCCGAAACCTTCCTTGAGCAACACATGCACGACGGGCGCGAGACAATTGGTGGTGCAGGAAGCATTGGAAACCACGTGGTGCTGTTGGGGATCATATTTGCCCTCATTCACACCCATTACCATCGTCAGGCAATCGCCCTTGGCCGGCGCGCTGATGATGACTTTCTTCGCGCCCGCGGCGAGATGGCCCTTGGCCTTTTCCACGTCGGTGAACAACCCCGTGGATTCGATCACCAACTCCACCCCCAACGCCTGCCAGGGCAGTTCGGCGGGCGACTTGGCGCTGACAACCTTGACGTCCTTGCCGTTGACCACGAGGACATCTTCTTCGGGTTTGTCGGCGGCGGACTTTTTTGATCCGACCGTGCCGGCAAACCGGCCCTGGATGGAATCATATTTCAGAAGATAGGCCAGGTTGTCCGCCGGAACGATATCCCCGACGGCGACCACTTCGATGTCCTTGCCCACCATGCCCTGTTCGACCAGCGCCCGGAAGACCAGGCGTCCAATGCGGCCGAACCCGTTGATTGCAACTTTCACTGCCATAGTTTTTGCTTTCGTTTCTCGTTAAAATCCAGACGCGCATGGTATCCGCGCATCGCGCATCGTCAACGAAGAACTCCACCCTGCGCCCTCCCGCGACCGGTTTCTTTGCGATTCTTGTAAAATCCTTTCCCCTTTTTGACACCGCGGCTCGCAGGCGTTTTGGATCTCGTCCGCTGTTCTCCGGAGCGATCCTTTGTAAGACGGCGCCTGGCCCATGAGGCAAATCGCCCGTTTCTGGAGTTTTAACCCTTGCCATCCTCGCTTTATTTCCCGCGCGGAAGCATTTTGGGGAGGGCTTTTTGGATACAAGCCTTGACAAAACCCGTGGTTTCAAGGCATTTTGCTGGGCAGTCAAAGACACAGGTATCCATGAAATCACATCGCGTCGAAATCAGGGCTGACCGCGCTTTTACTCTTATTGAACTACTGGTGGTGATTGCCATTATTGCCATTCTGGCGGCGATGCTGCTGCCGGTGCTGGGCAAAGCAAAACAGCGGGCTTACGGCATCTCGTGCATGGCCAACACCAAACAACTCATGCTGGCTTGGCGCATGTACCCGGATGAGAACGGTGATTTGCTCATTAACAACTTTGGCCTCAATAATACCCTCACCGAAATCACCGGCGGCACTTTTCGGAACTGGGTCAATAACTCCATAGACTGGACAAGCTCCACGCTCAATTCTGATCTGACATTGATTCAGAACGGGATTATGGCTCCCTACTTGGGGAAGAACCTTGGTGTTTACAAATGTCCGGCGGATAAATTTCTTAGTCCAGCTCAAGTCGCCGCCAATTTCACCGAGCGCACGCGCAGCATGGCCATGAACAGTTTTTTGGGGCCCTATGGTCCGAGTAAAAGCGTGGCCAAATACTACGACGGTAAAAACAACAACTGGCGTCAACCCACCAGTCCCGACTATCGCCAGTGGCTCAAGCTGGGTGAGATCAAGCGACCGTCCAACATCTTTGTCACCTGTGACGAGCATCCTGACACCTGCAACGACGGCCTTTTCAACAACAACCCCCAATTGAACGCGCAGGGCCAAGCCATCGGAACGCAATGGTCTGATGCCCCTGCTTCCTTCCATGGTGGTGGCGCGGGTATCTCATTCGCAGACGGCCATTCAGAAATTCATGTTTGGAAGAGTGGCAAAACAAAGGTGCCGGTTATTTACCAATCGGGCTCCTCGCGGATGGCTCAACCGGATGCACAACCATTCGATGCCTCGGCAACTCAGGATTTGACTTGGATGGTGACCAGACAAGCTGTGCCCTTTCCGGAATTCTGAACCGCCCTCGCGTTCCACAAACGCTGAATTGTCGGATTTCAGGAATCCTCGCGTCCCACCTCATGGACGCGAATGTATCGGCGGAACACCAACAATCCCACCGGGCAGATCGCGGCCAGCAGCCCGATGACCAGCCACATCGTACCCGAATGCCGCTCGCCGACCTCCGGGCAGTATTTGGCCAGCAATGTGCCTGACACCGTGCCCACCAGCAGCTTCGCCAGCAGGAACGGCACGTAGGACAAAGCTGCATACGAGGCTTCCTGGCCTTTCGGCGCGATGGCGGCGGCATATTCGTAGACGCGTGGCGAATAGAAGGCTTCGCCGAACGACATCAACACGACGAAGAACGTGATCATCACATAATACGGATGCACCGCCCCGCTCAACCCCAGATAACCGTGCGCGATCCAGCGTCCCACAAAACTGTCCGCCAATGGTTGAAACCAGACCGTGGGCAGGGCCATGAAAAAAACCGAAAACGCCGAGATCATCCCGCCCACCACTACCATGCGATACGCCGAGAACCGCTGCGTGAGCGCGCCAATGATGGGCACGATCGCCACGATCAGAATGTTGTTGATGGCCGTGAGCCGGCCCACCGGCGCGCCCGCGCCCAGCTCGCGGATGCCGAACTTGGGAAACACATAGTCCATTTGCATGAAGATCAATTTCAGAAACGCGATGAACATGAGGAACGCCAGCAGCCGATAGAATCCCGCCTGTTGCAGTAGCCCGGCAAACAGCTTCACCGTTTCCCGCACGCTGTCGCGCACGGTGAGCATCACGGACTGGGCCAGCCCCGCCTGTGGGTACTTCGGTGCGTCGGGCAGGATCTTCAGCCCCTCGTCGGTCACCTCCGCGCCTTTGCGGATAAAGTAGAGGACCGGCAGGATGGCCACCTCGATGATAAAGGCGGCGAAGAACAACATCCGGTATGTGGACAAACTGGTGGCGATGATGGGCAACGTCACCCGGCCGGTTTCGCCGAAGCCCTGGCGCAGATAATCGAACAGGAATGCGGCGCACAGGAAGCCCAGATTCATGATCGTGTAGAACAAGGAGAAGGAAATGGAACGCTGCTGGGTGTTGGAGTACTTGCGAACCGCGGCCACCAATACGGGCGTTCCCAACGCCTCTCCCACTGCGAGGGGAAACAACCCGCACGCCAGCGCGACCCATTGCACCGTCGTTAACGCCATCACGGCGCGCGCGATAATGCACAGCCACACCCCAAGGAAAAAGGTTCGCCGCAACCCGATGGCATCGGTCAACGAGCCGACCAGCAGCGTCGCGACCGTCATCGTCAACGACCACGCCGCGACCAGGCCGAGCGCGCTTTGATCGCCGTAGCCGAAATCCGAGGTCAACCACAGCACCAGCGTGAGCGTGGTGACCTTGTAGGCCATGACGCCGAGAAACTTGACGATGAAGGTGATCCACAGCTCGCGCGCCGCGCCCTGAAGCACGGTGAACTTGCTCAAGAATCCCGAAGCCTGGTCTTTTTCGGCCATGTCGCCGGTGTCGCTTCTGCCGGTGATGGACCAGCGCCGCCCGGTTCGGGCAACGCCCGGTCAAATAAATGCGCCGCCCGAATCCGTTTTGCCCGGGGCGGTCGCTCGCGGAATCATCGCTGGTTCTAGTGGTTGGTCGTCGCCGCGGGCGCGGCGGGCGCGGCCAAATTGGTCGCGCCCGACTGGAGCAGCGCGTTTGGATTGGGTGCCGCCGCGGGCGCGGGCGTGGCCCCGGCTCCCGGCAGTTCCTTCTCCTGCTGCTGCACGTCGCGTATAAATTCCTTTTGCGGTTTGTGGAAGTAATTGCTTTGCAACATCCCCAGCAGGATCGCCAGCACGAAGAATCCAATCGTTGCGTACTTGGTAACCTTGGTCAGCACGTTGCCCGTGCCGGCGCCAAACAACGCGTCGGTGGCCGCGCCGCCAAAGGCCACGCCGGCGCCCGCCTCTTTCTTCGGCAGTTGAATCAGCACCAGCAAAATCAACAGCACGCAATCCAACACCAGCACGACCGTCAACATTCCAATCAGGAAACTCATGGCCTCAATCTATATGGAATTCTTGACGATGTCAGCAAAACTTCGTGCCTCCAGGGACGCCCCGCCCACCAGTGCCCCATCCACGTCCGGCTGGCCCATTAATTCGCGGGCGTTGGCCGGTTTCACGCTGCCACCGTATTGAATCCGGACCTTCTTCGCCGTGCCTTCATCGAACATTTTCACGAGCAATCCCCGGATGAACGCGTGGGCGTCCTGGGCCTGTTGTGTGGTGGCAGTTTTGCCCGTCCCAATGGCCCACACCGGTTCGTAGGCAATGACCGTTTCGAGCATCTGATCCGCGGTGAGACCGGCCAAGCTGCCGTGCACCTGGGTTTCAAGGACTTTCTCCGTCTGACCCGCTTCCCGCTCAGCCAGCGTCTCGCCCACGCACACAATCGGTTTGAGTGAGGCCGCATGCGCCGCCAGGGCTTTCTTGGCGATCAACGCGTCGCTTTCCTTCTGGTACTGGCGTCGCTCGGAGTGGCCGAGGATGACGTAGCGCACGGAAAACTCCTTGAGCATACCGGCGCAAATTTCGCCGGTGAAAGCCCCAAAATTGTTCTCGCTCATGTTTTGCGCGCCGAGGCGGAGGTTCGAGTCGAGGACCGCCTTCGACACGGACTCCAATGCGGTAAACGGCGGGCACACCACCAGATCCACCTCGCGCACGTTGGCGAGGTCGAGCTTGAGATCGCTCACGAGGGCCAGCGCCTCCGCGACCGTTTTGTTCATCTTCCAATTGCCGGCAATGATCAGTTTGCGTTCTTTGTTCATTTTAGGAATCCATCCGAAGTTCGATCCGCGCGGGAAATTCCGGGCAGAGTGTGGACGCGGCCAGCGGCGGGGCTTCAACCGCCGCAAAGAGTTTCATGTCGCCCAGGATGCCGCAGACCCAGACCTCGCCGGCCCCGGCCTCGAAATAAAGCGCCTTTTTTTCTTCAATCTCCGCGTCGCTGTTGCCCGGCGAGAGCACCTCCACGCAGATCTCCGGCGCATGGGGAAAACACTGGCGATTGCCCAGTTCGGTGATGCGCTGCGGCGAAGCCCAGGCCACGTCCGCTGCCCGCACCCCGTCGGCGGTGGCAATGGGACATTCGGTGAACACCCGGCCTCGGCGCATGAACATGTGAAGCAGACGGGCTATTTCGAATTGATAAGCTCCATGGTTTGCGGCAGGCGGTGGACTCATAATGACATGACCGAAACGGTCGGTTTCAACGCGACCCTCGATCTTGGCAAGCTCGGGGTCGGCGAGTACTTCATCCCATCGGCGCAGGTTGAATTCCGTTTGCGCTTCGTGCGGTGGCAACTTGATGGTCAGCGCGGGCATGTCTTGAGTATAACCGGGATTATTTTTCCGACAACGCCGCCACGCCCGGCAGCACCGCACCTTCCAAAAATTCCAGGCTCGCCCCGCCGCCCGTGCTCATAAACGTCACCTTGTCCCCGAGCTTGGCCTTGTTGAGCGCCTTCACGCTGTCGCCGCCGCCAATGATGCTCTTGGCGCCGTGCTTTTGGGTCGCGTCGGCTACGGCTTGGGCGATGGCGTTGGTGCCGGCGGCGAACTGTTTGTTCTCGAACAGCCCCATCGGTCCATTCCACAAAATCGTCTTCGCTTTCGCGATGACGTCCGCATACGCCTTCACCGTTGCCGGCCCGATGTCGAGGCCCGCCGCGTCGTCAGGGCAATCCATCGTCGAATTTGTCTTTGGGTTCTGATACTCGATGACCGGCTTGCCTTTCTTGTCGAGCTTGTCGGTCTTCACCGGCGTCGCCACCACGTCGTCGCTGGGCAGCAGGAACTGCACGTTCTTCGCCTTGGCCTTGGCCAGCGCAGAATTGGCGGTGTCCTTCGCGTCCGGCTCGACCAGTGACTTGCCGGTCTTGAAACCCTGCGCCAGCCGGAACGTGTACGCCATCGCGCCGCCGATCAAAATCGTGTCCGCCTTTTCCAGCAACCGGTCAATGACCTTGATTTTGTCCGAAACCTTCGCGCCGCCGAGAATCACCACGAACGGCCGTGCCGGGTTTTCCAATTCGTCACCCAGAAATTTCAATTCCCGCTCCATGAGCAGGCCCGCCGCGCATTGGCCACCGCGCTTGGCCACCACGCGGGCCACGCCTTCCGTTGAAGCATGGGCGCGATGCGCCGCGCCAAAAGCGTCGTTCACATACACATCAGCCACCTTCGCCAGCTTCTCCGCGAATGCCGGGTCGTTGGCTTCCTCTTCCTTGTAGTAACGGACGTTCTCGAGCAGCAGCACGTCACCGGGCTTCAGGGCGTCGGCGGTCTTTTCGACCTTTTCGCCGATGCAATCATCCACGAACGCCACGGGCCGTTGGAGCAACTCCGCCAGCCGCGCGGCCACGGGCCGCAACGACATGGAGGGCTCGCGTTTGCCCTTGGGCCGGCCTAAATGCGCGGTGAGAATGAGCCGACCGCCTTTCTCGATCAACAGCTTCAGGGTAGGCAGTGTTTCCTTGATGCGCGTCTCATCGGTAATGACCATCGCGCCGTCCTTTTCCTCCAAAGGGACGTTGTAATCCACGCGCATGAACACGCGCTTCCCATGAACATCCAGGTCTCGAACTGTAAGTTTGGCCATAACAAATCCCGTCAAAGAAATCTTCCCAATCCGGGATGCACAGGGTAGCGGGCGGCGGCGGAGTGTCAAAAGGATTTCAAGGCACGGGAACGGCTGAATGGCTGGGCGGGTTGAAACAAATGGCGGTTTAGATGAGCTATTTTATACCCAGGGAAGTAATCCATTCGCGGAACCTCCCATGCTCCCCGCTTCGCCTTATTAGAGTGCAATCCTTCAGCTTGCGGGAAGCCGTGCCTGAGCCATCTGCTCTGGCGCTGCTGGTGTTTGCTGGAGCTGCTCTCTGGTTCTTGTCGCAGCGGCGACGGCCAATGCTTGCCTCTCCGGTGCCAAAAAGCGTGGATAGACGGAAGGCCACTAAAGGGAGAATAATCAGCACAGACTTGGATTGGGAACAATCGTTTCCGAAAACGAAAATCCGGAGGGCATTGTGATGACGTTCAGAAGGAAAATGTGGCTGACCAGCTTGCTCGTTGGCATGGCGCTTTGCGCCTTGCGCGCGACGGCGGCGAATTACTACTCGATGCAAAACCCGGACTGGCCGCCCATGCCGGTCGTCCCGTTCGATGTCCCGGTTTACGATTTGGGCGGCGGCATGTTCGCCTACGATGACCTGGACGTGGATTACGTCCAATTGCGCGCCGCCCGGCGGCAAGCGCTCATGGATTCCGAAGGCGGGCCACCGGAGCCGGGCGAAGGAGAGGGCGAGGGCGGTGGCGAAAGCGGTCCACCAGCGTATAATTTTTCCACGAATGACTTGTGGGTGGAAATCATTCTCGTCACGAACAACAGCGTGTCGCTGGTCATCCATGCGCCGGACACCAACGTGTATGACCTCTACTGGACGTTCGAGTTGATCGGGAATTATGCCACCAACTCGTCTTGGCGCTGGGTGGGACAGGGGACCAACAGCCAGCACTTGAGTTTCCCCAACGCGCGTTGCCGGGCGGCGTTCTACATGTTAGGCTCCCGCGTGGACAGCGACGGGGACAATCTCAGCGATGCGTTCGAGGTGCTTTCGAGCAAGACCTCGCCTGCCACGAATCACACTTACAGCGCGGAGTTGACGGACCTGGAATGGTGGCTGCGTTCCAACATTCTGGTGAACGACCCGGAACAGGATTGTGAAACGGAGCAGAACACGCAGGACGAAACCACCCTGATTGCGCTTGACGACACGGTGGTCGTCGCCTGGGTGGACTCGAACCAAGGTGTTCCGGGGTATGGCAATTTAGACGCTTCCTGCGGATTGCTGAACCTGTGGTTTCCGCCTCGACCGCCGGAATTCATTGGCTGGTCAGTTTCGCACAATGGCGGGGTGACCTTTGAGGATAAAGGTGGCCCGCCGTTGTTATCGAATGTGTGGGCATTTCAGATAACAAATACGGAATACCATGGCTTTTTTGCGACAACAAATCTTGGAAATGCAGGGGATCCGGTACTCGCCGGAGACAAGGCCTTGGGGACGATTTATCTTACTGGCAATCCGCAGCGTCCGAGCGTGTATTATCCGGATGGCACTAATCACCCGGCCAACCTCTTTGTTCCCCTATGGCGCTCGACAAACAATGGTGAGACGTTTCTCCCTCCCGTCAATGCCATAGCCGGCTTAACCCCATCGAATGCCATAACAGACTGGGCGGATAAGCCGGCGTTGATCGTAGATAACTTTCCTGGTGTCGGGCAGGGCGATGTTTACTCGGCAATCAAGTGGCAAGGTGGACCGAACGCTTTGATTGTTTCTCGCTCCGACGCTGGCGGGACGAACTGGCAGGTTTTGCAAACGGCACTTGGCGGTCTAGGTGCGAACACGCCATACTTTGCAATCTTTACTAACGATCTCACGGAACAACACGAGATTTGTCTCACTTGGATTGAAGGCAATCCTCAGTCTGTTTTCTTCAGTAAGTCAACGGACCGAGGGACAAATTTCACTTCACCGGTCTCGATCCTGACATTTAGCAATGCGTTCACATTGTACCGATCGAATTCAGCAGCAGCTGAGGACTCTTTCCGCGCTGGATTCATGCCCGCTTTGGTTGCCAACCCGATTACAAACCATCTCTATCTCGTTTACGCGGATGCACCGAGCAACAATGTCAACCAGCCCAATATTTATTTCATTCAGTCCTCAAACGGCGGCACGAACTGGTCCGGTCGGATTCAGGTAAACGCCGAAAGCAACAGCGTTCCGACCGATCAATGGCAACCTGCTATTACTGTAAAACCCGACGGTACAAAATTATTTGTAGCATGGTACGACCGTCGAAACGACCCCACAAACAATTTCCTGATTCAAATCTATGGGACGTTCGCAAGCCTTCCGATCACGAGCACGAATACTTTCGCGACGAATTTCGTTATCAGCACCGCCCACTTTCCGCCCGTTTTTACCGGGACGAACAAGGTAGCTGGGACATACGACCCGGTGTACCCGGCGGGCATTTCCTGTGATGATCCAAGGGGACCGGGTTCTTTCTTCGGAATCTACAGTCATCACATGGGAGATTACGACCTCGCAAGTTCGGATGATAATCATGTTTTCTACACTTGGGCTGACAATCGCAACACCAGCCCCAACCAAAGTGTTGTGCGCAATCAGGCTGACATTCGCATCGTGAGATTGTCGTGGCCTAGAGCCTGTACTTAACTTTTTGTAAGAATTGTCTGTACATTGTATTTACATC
>CAYWMD010000005.1:0-199257 GCA_964458575.1 uncultured Bifidobacteriaceae bacterium
CGCCGAGATCGCCTCCGTGCTCGCCTTCTCCGCCATCCGCAACAACGACAAGGTCGGCCTCATCCTTTTCAGCGACGAGGTGGAGAAATTCATCCCGCCGCGCAAAGGCCGCAGCCATGTCCTGCGTGTCATTCGTGAAGTCCTCTTCTTCGAGCCGAAGCGGCGCGGGACGGATTTGAATGCCGCGCTGGAATTTCTGATGCACGTCACGCGACATCGGGCGGTGTCGGTGGTGATCTCGGATTTCATCGGTTCGCCCGCGGAGCCGAAGCGCGACGGCGGTCGGAAGCTGCGCCCACAAATGATGCTGCTCGAATCCCTGGCGCAGGCCTCGTTCACCATGCTGCGGCAGGCCAACCGCCGCCACGATGTGGTGGCGGTGCAAATCACAGACCGTTACGAACTGGAACTGCCCGACTTGGGGCGTTTGGTGCTTCGGGATGCCGAAACCGGCGAAGTGGTCGAGATCCACACCGGCGATGGCCGCAAGCGCGGTGCTTTTGCCGAACGCCAAGCCAAAGCCCAGGCGGACACGGCGCGGGTATTCCGTTCCGCCGGCATTGATTCGATTCAACTGCGCACCGACCGGCCTTACGGGGCGGAACTGGCGAAGTTTTTTGAGACGCGGGAGAAGCGGAGGTTGCGAGGATGAAATCTTTGAGCGAAGCAATTTCTCAAATCCGCCCTCACCCTCTCCCATCCGATAGGAGAGGGAACAGCAGTCGAGCGGCTGTTCCTTGCCGGAGAGCACACAGCCTCGGACGGGCATCGGTTTGTCAAACAACCGTCCAAAGATTTCCCCGCTCTCATCGGATGGGAGCGGGCCGGGGTGAGGGTGAGCTTTCCAACTGACTCATGGCCACGAATCCAACACCCTCATTCGCGAAGACGAACGCGAACGACATTCGCGACATTGCGCCGCCGGTGGCGATCGCGAGCGCTTGGGAATGGCTTTGGTGGACGCTGGCGGGGCTGGTGTTGGCGGCGGTCCTCTATTCGCTGTGGAGATGGTGGCTGAGAAAGCGCGCGGAAGTTCCCGTGGTGGTTCCGGTCCCGGCCCACGTCCGTGCGAAGTTGAAACTGCAAGAAGCGCTCGCTTTGCTTGCCGCTCCCAAACCATTTTGCATTGCCGTGTCCGACACGCTGCGGGTTTATCTGGAGGAGCGATTTGAATTCCGCGCGCCGGAGCGGACGACCGAGGAATTCCTTTACGAACTTCAGGGCACGGACCGCCTCACGCGCGATCAGAAGGAAAGCCTGGGTAATTTTCTGCAGAACTGCGACCTCGTGAAGTTTGCCAAATACGAACCGGGCGAGCCCGAGTTGCGCGACTTGCACGATTCGGCACTCCGGCTGGTTGAAGAAACCGAACCGGTCGAAGTGCCAGGTCCGGAGGCCAGCGTCCAGAGTCCAGCGCCTGCATGACCTTCGCGCATCCATACGTCTTGTTGTTGTTGCTGCTGCTGCCGCTGGCGGCGTGGTTGAAGGGGCGGCGCGGACAGTCGCCGGCGTTCATCTATTCTTCGGTGCAATTGCTGCGGGCGGTCACGAATGTCACCCGTTCCCGCGCCGGCGGTTGGCTGTCGTCCTTGCGCTGGTTGGTGCTGGCGTTGTTCATCATCGCGCTGGCGCAGCCGCGGTTGACGAAGTTTGACTCCACGAAAGCCACGGCCAGCGGCGTGGACATTGTGGTGGCATTCGACCTTTCGGGCAGCATGGCGGCGGAGGATTTTGAGATTCGCGGTAAACCGGTCAATCGGGTGGAAATGGCGCGGGCCGTGTTGAAGGAGTTCATTGCCAAGCGTCCCAGCGATCGCCTCGGGTTGGTTGCGTTTGGCACCGAGGCCTACATCGCCTCGCCCTTGACCCTCGACCATGATTTCCTTTTGAAGAACCTGGAACGCCTCAACCTCAATGCCATCAACGGAAATTCCACCGCCGTCGGCTCGGCGCTGAGTACCGCAGTGAACCGGTTGCGCGAGGTGAAGTCGAAAAGTAAAATCGTCATTCTGATGACGGACGGGCAGAATAATGCGGGCAAAATCGCGCCGCTCACCGCGGCCGAGGCCGCGCACGCGTTGAATGTGAAGGTCTATACCATCGGCGTCGGCACGCGCGGCGTGGCGCCCATGCCGGTTTACATGGGCGGGCGGCGGGTCGGCACCCGGCCCATGCAGGTGGACATTGACGAAGACACGCTGCAACAAATTTCCAAGCTGACCGATGGCAAATATTACCGCGCCGACAACGCCGAGCGGTTCGAAAAGATTTACGCCGAGATTGACAAGCTCGAAAAAACCGAGGCTGAGGTGAAGAAGTTCGCGCAACACAAGGAATTATTCGCGGGGCTCGTCTCGCTGGGATTGGCGCTGCTGCTGGTCGAAGTGGCGCTGGGGCAAACGGTGTTTCGGAGACTGCCATGAATTTTGCGCACCCACATATTCTCTGGCTGTTGCTGGTGCTGCCGCCGGCGCTGGGGCTGTTTTTCTGGTGGTCGCTGCGCGAGCGCCGGCGGTTGATGGCGCAATTCATCGAGGCGCGGTTGCTGCCTGGTCTGGTTTCGGGGGTTTCTCCCGCGCGACGGAAAGTGCGCATGGCCTGTCTGGTCGCGGCGGTGGCGCTGGTCATCGTCACTTTGGCGAGGCCGCAATGGGGCTTCACCTGGGAGGAAACCAAACAGAAGGGCCTGGACATCGTCGTGGCGATTGACACCTCGAAAAGCATGCTGGCCGAGGACATCACGCCCAATCGGTTGGAACGCGCGAAGCTGGCGGCGCTGGATTTGATGCAACAGGCGCAGTCGGACCGGCTGGGCTTGGTGGCGTTTGCGGGCGGCGCGTTTTTGCAGTGCCCGCTGACGATTGATGACAACGCGTTCCGGCAAAGCGTCCTGGCGTTGGACGTGAGCATCATCCCGCAAGGCGGCACGGCGTTGGCCGAGGCCATCAGAACGGCGCTGGCCGCCTTCAAGGAAGGGGACAATTTCAAGGTGCTCGTGCTGTTCTCCGATGGCGAGGACAACGACGCGGGCGCGTTGGAAGCCGCCGAGACCGCGGCAAAGGAGGGCATGAAGATTTTCACCATCGGTGTGGGGACGGCGGATGGCGAATTGCTGCGCGTCAAGGATGCAAAAGGACGGACCGATTACATCCGCGACAACGAGGGCAACGTGGTGAAGTCGCACCTGAACGAGTCATTGCTTCAGAAAATCGCCGGCGCGACGGACGGCGGTTTTTATCTGCCGCTCCGTGGAGCGAAGACCATTGACACTTTGTACGAGAAGGGCCTTGCGCCCCTGCCGAAAACCGAAGGGCAGGAAAAGCTGATCAAACGCTACCACGAGCGCTTTTACTGGCCGCTGGCCCTGGCGATCATTTTGTTGCTTGTGGACTCACTCTTGCCGGAGCGGGGCTCGGCGGCCCGCCGGGGAGCGAATGCCAAACCGGCGGAGTCCGGCCTCGGTGCGCCCGTGACCGGCGCGGTGGTGCTGCTGTTGCTGTTGCCGCTGCCCAGCCCGGCCTCCCCTTCAACTGCCTTGCGGGACTACAACGCCGGCAAGTTCGACAAGGCACTGGAGGAATACCAGCGGTCATTGGCGAAAAAACAGGACGACCCCCGGCTGCAATTCAACGCCGGTGCCGCGGCGTATCGCGACCGGCGGTTTGACGACGCGGCGAAGTACTTTGGTGGGGCTGCAGTCGCACCGGACCTCAAACTCCAGGAGCAGGCTTACTACAACCTCGGCAACACACTGTATCGGTCCGGGGAAGCCCTGCCGGATCCTCAAAAGCAGATGGAATCCTGGGAAAGCGCGGTGAAGCAGTATGAAAATGCGATCAAACTGAACACGAACAACGCCGATGCCAGGTTCAATCGCGATTTTGTGAAGCAGCGGCTGGAGGAGCTGAAGCAACAACAGCAACAAAATCAGGACCAAAAACAGGACCAACAGGACAAGAACGATCCGAAGGAGCAGAAGGATCAGCAGCAAGACCAGCAGCAGGGCCAACAGCAGAAGGATCAGAAACAGGAAAAGAATAAGGATCAGCAATCGCAACAACAGCAGGCGGGGAACGAAGACAAGAAGCAGGACGAGCAGAAGCAATCAAACCCGTCCGAGCAGCAGGAACAGCAGCAGCAGGATCAAAAACAGGAACAGCAACACGCGAAGTCCGCGGGCCAGCCGTCGAACTCGAAACCCGAAGAGGATCAGCCGGGCCAGCAGCAAGTCACCGCGCACGCCATGACACCACAAGAGGCGCAGCAGTTGCTCGATGCGCAAAAGGGCGAGGAACAGGTTTTGCAGTTTGTCCCGGAAGGCCAGCCAGGAAAACGGGACCGGCCGTTGCAGGACTGGTGATTCGAAGTCGTTGCCGCGCCGGCAAAAATCTGCTCGCGATGGACCGGGGGATCGGGTCAAATGCCACCACCATGAAGACGAGTCTTCAAGCGCTTTTGTGCTGCGCCATCGCCCTGGCTGCGCCCGCCCAGGACACAACTGCGGTCAACAAATACAATGTTCTCTTCATTGCCGCGGACGACTTGAACACCTGCCTGGGCTGCTACGGTCATCCGCTGGTGAAATCGCCAAACATTGACCGGTTGGCTGCGCGCGGGGTTCGCTTTGATCGTGCCTACTGCCAGTACCCGTTGTGCAACCCGAGCCGCTCCTCCTTGCTCAGTGGCTTGCGCCCGGACACGACGCGGATCTTCGCGAACGCCACACCCGTGCGAAGGGTTTTCCCCAACATCGTCACGCTACCGCAGCTCTTCAAGAACCACGGGTATTTCTCGGCCCGCGTGGGCAAGATTTATCATTACGGCGTCCCGCGTGAAATCGGCACAAGCGGCCTCGACGATGCGCCGTCCTGGAACCAGGTCGTGAACCCGCGCGGCCGCGACCGAGATGACGAAGCGGACGTGATCAACTTCACGCCGCAAAAGGGATTGGGCGCGGCGTTGTCCTGGATGGAGGCAAAGGGGATGGACGAGGAACAAACGGACGGAAAGGTCGCTGCGGAAACCATTCGCCTGCTGGAGGCGCATGGAGACAAGCCGTTTTTCATCGCGGCGGGTTTTTATCGCCCGCACGTTCCCGACATCGCGACCAAAAGGTATTTTGACCTTTACCCGCTGGAGAAAATCAATTTGCCCGTGGAGCCGGCGGACCATCTCGCCAATGTCCCGCCCATCGCGTTGACGTGCAAACCGCTCAACTACGGGCTTGAAGCGGAAAACTTGCGCATTTTCAAACGCGCATACTTCGCCAGCACGAGTTTCATGGACGCGCAAGTCGGCAAGGTGCTCAACGCGCTGGACCGCCTCGGGTTGGCGGACAAGACCATCGTGGTGTTTTGGGGCGACCACGGTTGGGCTTTGGGCGAGCATGGCCAATGGCAGAAACGGCTGCTGTTCGAAGAGTCCGCGCGCGTGCCGCTCATCATCGCGTTGCCGAAAGCCAAAGCAAAAGGCGCGTGCCGTCGCACCGTCGAGTTTGTGGACGTGTATCCGACGCTGGCCGATCTGTGCGGATTGCCGCCGCCCGCGAATCTGGCGGGCCGCAGCCTGCGTCCGCTGCTGGAAAACCCCGATGCCAAGTGGGACAAACCGGCGATTACGCAGGTGCTGCGCGGTGAGGGCCGCGAGCGCAGCATGGGTTACAGCGTGCGCACCGAACGCTGGCGTTACACCGAATGGACCGGCGGCCAGGCCGGCGTGGAGCTTTACGACCACGACAACGACCCGCACGAATGGCGCAACCTGGCCCAGGACGAGAAATTCACGGAGACGGTTGCGGAGTTGAAGAAATTGCTGCCGTCGCCAAAGCAAGACGCCGAAACTTCCAACTGAACCAAAAACGCAAAATGAAACTTCGAACCTTGCTCCCACTCGCCGTACTAGCCGTTGTAGTCGGTTGGCCCGACGGGCCGGGCGTCGCGCACGCTCAAATGAGCCGGCAGAACCAAGCCGCCAAGCCGGCTCCGGACTTGGCCAATGAAAAATACGGCCCTTACGAACGCAACGTGCTGGACTTGTGGAAGGCGAAGTCCGACACGCCCACGCCGCTGGTGGTGTTCATTCACGGCGGCGGATTCAAAGCGGGTAGCAAGGAGATGCTGGCCGCGCCGCTGCTCAACGGTTTGCTCACCAATGGCGTTTCGGTAATGGCAATCAATTATCGCCTTTCCCCGGCGGTGCATTTTCCGGCGCATTACATGGATTGCGCCCGCGCAATCCAGTTTGCGCGGTTTCACGCGAAGGAATGGAACATTGACCCCAAACGCATCGGCGCCAGCGGCGGCTCCGCGGGCGCGGGCACATCGTTATGGATCGGTTTTCACGACGACATGGCCGACCCGAAAAACGCCGATCCGGTTCTGCGCGAATCCACGCGCCTGACGTGCATGGCCGTGCTGGGCGCGCAAAGCACTTATGACTTGCGCGTCATCGCGGAATGGATCGGCGAAGCTACGGCCCGACATCCGGCTTTCGAGGGTTTCTACGGGATAACGACCAACGAAATGAACACGCCCAAGGCGTACAAACTCTACGAAGAGGCGTCTGCGATTAACTACCTGACCGCCGACGATCCGCCGGTGTTCCTATACTACGACCAACCGGATATTCCCATGCCGCCGGACGTCCCTCCGGGTGCGGGCATTCACCATCCGGTCTTCGGCCGGAAGCTGAAAGAAAAAATGGACGCGTTGAACATCGAATGTGTGATGGTGCACCGGAACGATCTGCAAAACGGCGGCAATGTGCAGGACGAGATTGTAAAGTTCTTCCTGAAGCATTTCGGACTGAAGAAGGCGGACGGCAAGAAATAAGTCCCAATGGTCCGACGGAATTTGACGAAGGCGAACGTCAGCGTTGGTGGAGGACGCTCTGCTTTCGTACGTCTGCGAAGAATTCCTCCGCTACGATGAATCCCACACACTCCTTCGCCCCGCAACGACACGGGTGCTCGCGGTAATCCACCAGGTCGTAACCGTAATTGAACGTCAACTCCTCGCCGGCCGTGAGGTCGCGCCGCGCCACAATCCAGATTTCCCCGTCCGCCAGCGTCGCCTCGCAATTCGGCGCGCAACTGTGGTTCAGGAAGCGGGCCGCGTTCCTCGCAACGTTCCCGTCGAGATCATCATTCTCATCGAGCGAAAAAATGCACACATTGCCTTGCTCGCATCGGCGAAGCGACTCCGCTTTCGAGATGCGTTCGCCGACGTATTGAATGATACGAGCGCCGGCTGGGATGTGGCGACACGCAAATAGGCCGGAGCCGTCAATGGATGAGGATTTGACCACGTGCGATTCGCAGTTCGGAAACTCGTCAGGGCGCATTGAAACCTGGCTTTTCTCCCTCACCCTTACCCTCTCCCGCTGGGGGGAAATTCTTGATTTTACCGCGCGCGACGACATGTCATTTCGCTAAAGTTTTGGCTTGGAACTCGTCCTTGGCCCAAACAACGCCGTGCCGATGCGCACGATGGTCGCGCCCTCCTCGATGGCGACCTCGAAATCGCCGCTCATGCCCATGCTCAAGTGGGGCAGGGGAGCGCCGAGCGCCGTCTCGGCCTGTTCCTTCAACTCCCGTAGCCGTCGGAAGTGCGGCCGGGACTTTTCCGCCTCCGGACTCCACGGCGGCACGGACATCAAGCCGTGAATTTCCAACCGCGGCAGCGAGTTAAGCGCTTTGATTTCGGCGAGCAACTGCTCCGGCGCGTAGCCAAACTTGCTGCCCTCACCCGCCACGTTGACCTCCAGCAGAACCGGCATGGTCTTCGATGCCTGCTCCGCCCGCTTATTCAACTCCTGCGCGAGCGACAGGCTGTCCACGCTTTGGATCATCTCGAACAGTTCAATGGCATCGCGGCATTTGTTGCTCTGCAAATGACCGATGAAATGCCAGCGCAATTTTCCCGGGCAGAGCGGGATTTTCGCCTTTGCCTCCTGCACCTTGTTCTCGCCGAACAAGGTCAAGCCCGCGTCCGCGGCGGCTTGAACCGCGTCGGGCGGTTGCGTCTTCGCCACCGCAAGCAGGGTCACGGAATCCGGCGACCGGCCCGCGCGCTGGCAGGCGGCGTCAATCTGTCGTTGAATCGTTTCAAGGTTCTCGGCCAAACTCACGAGGCAATTGTAAATCGTAAATCGTCAATCGTAAATCACGATGAACTACTGGCTCGTAAAATCTGAACCCGAAACCTACTCGTGGGCGCAGCTCGTCAAGGACGGCCAGACCGCCTGGACCGGTGTGCGAAACTTTGCCGCGCGAAACTATTTGCGCGCCATGAAACGCGGCGACCTCGTTTTCTACTATCACAGCGGCGAAGAAAAGCAGATCGTCGGCCTGGCGCGAGTGGTGAAGGAAGCCTATCCCGACCCAACTGCGAAGGAAGGGGATTGGTCGTGCGTGGACCTCGCGCCGGTGCAGCCGTTGACCAAACCCGTCTCGCTTGCCGCGATCAAAGCCGACAAGGAACTGCGCGACATGCCGTTCGTGAAACAATCGCGCCTTTCGGTCGCGCCGATGACCAACGCACAATTTAAGCAGTTGCTGCAATTGGGCGCACTTCAGAGTTGAACCGGCTGTGAGTTAGCGAGAAGGCGATGATAAATTCAATGCGCCTCCTTCGGTCTGGCGCGCGCTGTGGGCGGACGGATTTAAGGCGCCTTGCAAACGCCTCGAGACAAAATCAGAATTAGATGGGGAACGCGCGCGTTCAATCGTCACGTAGGAGTTGTGGCAATACTGCGGACTGACCCCGGACTGACCCAGAACTGACCCGTTTACGTTTATGACCCGTTTACAGCCATCGCCTGACCAACTCTTACGCGCGGCGGTCGGCACGGCTTCAAGCGAGGCCGGTTGCAGGATGTTTACTCGTTGCTGCGTGGAAAGGATTTGGAAACGGGCGAGTTCAGCGACGAGCGGCGGGTGGCGCAGTTTGCCCGGCTGCAAGAAGCGCAGTCGTGTGCGCTGAATCTCCGCACTGGAAAGACTTCCTGAAGTGCCTGATGAATGCCGGATTTCGCAGCGGCAAGAGTTTCTCGATGGTGTTCTTGCGCAGAAGGTGCTGCGCAAGGTGGCGGGCAGCCAAACCAGTTCAAGGAACGCCGTTCTGAAGTCACCGCGAGGACCGTCAGGGGCTGGAGGCATAGAATCAATCCGCTGGTTCAGGACTTACCAGCCATTGATCACCCCGGTAGAGCAGCAACGGACGGTTGGCAAAGAACGCTGGCATCTCTTTGTATTGATTAATTTTCCATTCCACCCCCGCGGGCACCCAACCCCAAAACCAATCTTTGTCGTAACCTTTCATGGATACGTCGATGACGATGTAGAGAGTCTCGCCCGCTTGGCAGGTAAACTTGAGGGATTGCTCACCGCTAAAATGTCGCGACATCTTTCCTTCATACCACCAGCGACCACCCCAGGCTTTCAGCGTGTGTGATCCTGGCTCGAGGCTAAGCACCGCCAAGGTGTCATGGTTAACTATGGGATAATTCCTTTCATACTCCGCCATCTTGCCTTGTCGATACAAGTCGATGGCCTCCTGATCAAAATTCTGCACCCTGAGACGGCAGGGAATCGGAAGCGTGGGCCCGCCATCCACCTGCAACTGGCCGGAGGATTCTCCCGTGCCGCACCCGATGACGACCGTGCATCGCGCCGGGGTTCGGATTCGTTCTAGATAAGCATCGCGCCGGGCGGGATTGGCCAGCAGGGTCTCCTGGCGATCCTGCCAATCATTCACGAAGGTGAAGTCCCCGGCCTCCAGTTGCGTTGTCAGGTGATCGTATGAAATGGGAGTACCCCTTCGAAAGGAACTGGAACGGCGATGTATCCCGGTCGCCGTTGAGGTGGCCACCCCGTTGGTATCGTATGCGACCAAGGTATAGCGGTAGATCGTATCCGTTATGCACCCTGTCGGGATGACGATTGCCAATGGAACTTCCGATTGGGAGCTGGTATCGCGGTAGATGTCCACGCCCCAGTAGCGGCTGGTGATCAGCGGTTGTCCCAGGCGGTTGCTCACAGCCTCGCTGTTCATGCTGCCGGGCGCGATGGCGCTGGCTTTGTCTGGAAGTTTTTGCTCCGGAAAGTTGGTCCGATAAGCGCAGCCTCCCAAACCCAGGCCACAACCTAGCGCGACAAATAACCTCCCAAAATTCACGTTCACAAAACCGGTGATTGTTTTTAGAACATTCATCAGCTTCAGCACATGGCTGCGTGATCAACCTCAACGGGGATCAAAGCGCTGAAGTTCCCGGAGCCGCCCACATTCGCCTGAGCGCCAATGGTTGTGTGCCCAACTTAATTCTGAGACCATATTTTTTGGGAAGTGGTTGACACTTTTGGTTTGTGGTTTTGCCGGATGGTGATCAGGTGCTGGCAGCGGAGCCAGTGTTCCACCGTGCTCCGCCACGCGGCAGCGTGGCGGCGGCGGCGATCCTCATCCGACAGCAATCCGATTCTCTGCCCAAACGCACGGAGCAGCAACCGGAAAATGACTTTGTGTTCGCGACGGTTCCAGCGGCGTCGTTGAGCGGCGTCGTGGAATGTGGCGCAGGCGGTGCGGCCATGGAGGCAGCGGCGCGTGCGGTGATTGAGATCGTGGGCGGTGAGTTCCACCGTGAGGGTGAAGTTCGCCGGGACTGAACGCCTGCATTGGAGGCGTTCCCGGAGGGCGGCTTTGAAGTCGCGAATGCTCTTCTCGATGGCGCCATTGTAGCGCGGACAGCGGGGCGGATTATTTAAAGGCAGCACACCGAAGCGGGCCATGACGTCGTCCACCTCCTGGCAGTTGAAGGGCGAACCGTTGTCGCGTTTCAAGAACAGCGGCGCGCCGTGCCGGCGGAACAAGACTTCGAGATGGGCGGCGATGTGGCAGCCGTCGAGCTGGTCGGTGACCAGCGGCGTGAAGCGATAACGTGAAGCCAGGTCCTGCACCGGGATGATCAAGGCCCCGTCGGGGCCGTATTCGGTGGCGTCGCAGGACCAGGCCAGTCCGGCCCGGAGGCAGTGGAGGTGTCGCATGGCGGCGAGTTGATCCCGCCGAAAGTCCTGCACCAGCGCCCCGAGTTGGCGGCGGGAGAGACTCGGCGCGAAGCGCGCGTAGAGTTCCCCCGTGCCTTGGGTGCGCACGCTCGAGCGGGTGAGAGGGCTGCTCTGGTAGCGTTTGTTCATGGGAGCTTTCTCCTCGACGCCGCCAGCGGCGATGTTAGAGTTTATTCATCATGACAACCGAAGCCCCCGTTGCGCCCCAAAAAATCAATCTGCGCCGGCCTGACATCATGGAAGCGGTGCAGGCCCAGGTGTTGTCGCATTACCGCAGTGAACTGGTGGAACGCGTTCGCGCCAACGGCCATGTCCTTTCGGCCGACGGTTTGACCATCAAGCTGGCCAAGGAATTCGGTTTTTGTTACGGCGTGGAGCGGGCGATAGACCTGGCTTACGCCGCGCGCAAGGTTTTCCCCGATAAACCGCTCTACATCCTGGGCGAAATCATTCATAACCCCGAGGTCAACGATCAGATCCGGGCCATGGACATCAAGTTCCTCACGGGCAAGGAAAAGAACGCCGACATCGAAGAACTGCAAAAGGACGACGTGGTCATCATCCCGGCGTTCGGCACCGAGGTCGCCACGCGACGACAGCTCGAAGAAAAAGGCTGCCGGTTTGTGGACACCACATGCGGCGACGTGATGAGCGTCTGGAAACGCGTGCGGCAATACTCCAAGGAAAGCGTCACGAGCATCATCCACGGCAAAGCGTGGCATGAGGAAACCAAGGCAACCAGCTCGCAGGCGCGAGCCTACGGCAACGGACACTATCTGGTTGTGTTCACGCTCGCGGAAACGGATTACGTCTGTGATTACATTCTGAACGGCGGCAATAAAACCCAGTTTCTCCAAAAATTCGACGGGGCGTATTCAGAGGGCTTCGATCCCGACGTGCATTTGCAGGCCATCGGCGTGGCGAATCAGACGACGATGCTGCGCGGCGAAACCGAGGATGTGCAGCGGCGGTTGCGCGCGGCGATGATCAAGAAATATGGCGCGGCGGAACTGGACCAGCACTTCCGCTTTTTCGACACCATCTGCGGCGCAACCCAGGACCGGCAGGATGCGTTGCAGAAGCTGCTAGCCGACCCACTGGACCTGCTGCTGGTCGTCGGTGGCTACAATTCCTCCAATACTTCTCACCTGGCGGAGATGGGTGAGGCAAAATTGCCGACATTCTTCATCAAGAACGCCGCGAAGATGGTTTCGGACAAACTCATCGTTCATTTCGACCAGCACAAGAAGGAGGAAGTGGAGACCGCCAACTGGCTACCTTCGGGAAAGGTCACCGTGGGTATCACAGCCGGCGCAAGCTGCCCGAACAACCTGATCGAGGATGTCATCCGCAAACTCTGCGAACTCCGGGGAATTTCCGTGCAAGCGCTCCTGGCGAATTGAGACGCTGGTTCGAGCCGATGGGATTATGCTTCGCGCTGAATTGGACGCCTGAATGAGACTTTGCTTTCGTCCGTCTATACCGGGGACTTGATTTACGATTCATGAAAACCAACCGCTCTGCTCTCACATTGAAACTTGATCGCCGCACTTTCCTCGTTCGCTCCGCCGCCCTCACCGGGCTGGCCTTGGCCGGCCCGAATCTCTTGTTGCACGGCCGGGAGGCCGCCAGCAAGCGATTGAACATCGCCGTCATTGGCGCGATGGGCAAAGGGCAATCCGACCGGCAGAACGTGGCCAAAGACCACAACATCGTGGCGTTGGTGGATGTGGACAGCGAGCGTCTGGATTCGGCCGTGGCGGCCACGCTGAAACAAGCGCAGGAAGGCAATCCCAACGCCCGTGCGCCGCGCGGCTTCGCTGATTTCCGGAAGATGTTCGACACCATGGCGAAGGAAATTGACGCGGTGATTGTTTCCACCCCGGACCACACGCACTTTGTGGCGGCGCTGTGGGCGGTGCGGAATGGGAAACATGTCTGCGTGCAGAAGCCGTTGTGCAACACGATTGATGAGGTGCGCCGGCTTCACGCCGCCGCCAAAACCGCCGGCGTGGTGACCCAGATGGGCAATCAGGGCCGCACGTCGGAAGGCCATCGTCTGGCGAAGGAATGGATCGAGCAGGGCGTCATCGGCCAGCTCCAGGAGGTCCGTTTGTGGACCAA
Source organism: uncultured Bifidobacteriaceae bacterium (assembly GCA_964458575.1). Taxonomy (GTDB): domain Bacteria; phylum Verrucomicrobiota; class Verrucomicrobiia; order Limisphaerales; family JADLHS01; genus CAYWMD01. The sequence goes on from CAYWMD010000005.1 coordinate 13,184, forward strand.
CCGTCCCATCTGGCCGCAGGGGCCGTTGAACAAGAAATCCGCCCCATGTCCGGCAAGTTTGAATTGGGACGTGTGGCTGACTTCCGAGGCGGACGAGCCCTATTTCGAGTTTGAAAATCCCGACGCAGCCCAAGCCAAAAAAAGCAAGCGGGGCAACTCGGTGCATCCGTTCAACTGGCGCGGTTGGTGGCAATTCGGCGCGGGGGCGCTGGGCGACATGGGCTGTCACATCATGGACGCGGCGTTCAACGTCCTGGGCCGGCGGCTGCCGTCCAAGATCGAAGTCAGCAGCGGGCCGGTGACCGAACTCACGGCGCCGGTATGGAGCAAGTTGGTTTATCACATGCCCGCAACGAAGCAGTTTCCGGCGCTGACGGTCAGTTGGGATGACGGCCGAAAGGACGGCGAACCCAACAAACCCAAGCGCGACGAGCGCGTGCCGGCGGAAGCTTTCAACCGCGATTCGAGCGGCATGATGTTCATTGGCGCCGAGGGCGTCATTTACGCCGACACGTATTGCAACCGGCCGGCGGTTTATCCTGATCCCAAGGATGACGAAGTGCGCGAGGCGATGAGCAGCGGGAAGATCAAGAAGACCGAACCCCGCAGCCGTCATGCGGGAAATCCACAATTGGAATGGGCCAGTTGCATCGTCGAAGGCGGCCAGCCCAGTTCGAACTTCGATTACGCCGCGCCCTTGAGCGAATTCGTGCTGCTGGGCAATCTCGCCATTCGCTCCGGCCAGACCATCGAGTGGGACACGGCCAAACAGACGGTGACCAATGTCGCCTCGGCCAACCGTTACCTGAAGCGCCCGGCCTACCGGCCCGGCTGGGTGTAATATCCGCGAACGCGGTGGTCCGGGTTCATTGTCTGACCCGAAGGGACGGTGACGGTTGGCTGGAGTTCTCGCTTCAGCGTGCCCCGGCTCGGCCCGTGAGATCGGCGAAGGGAGCCCCGGGGCTGGCGAAAGGGCCGTTTATCTCACGGGCCAAGCGCGGCCAGTGAGGAACAAACTAGAGCTTGGACTCCAACGCGCTGGCTGGCGCTTTCGCTCATTGCTCTGGCGCGCCTCGCCGCATACGCTGGCGCACCTGACTTATGCCGCGCCTCCGACCAGACCTTGAGCAGATTGAGCGTCAGAACCTCGCGCCTTACGCCCAGTTCAGCGCCGACACGCGCGGTCGGAAATATTCCGAACCGCCGTCCGACCTGCGCGCAGAATACCAGCGTGACCGTGACCGCGTCATCCACTCGCGCGCGTTTCGACGGCTGGAATACAAGACGCAGGTTTTCCTCAATGGGACGGGCGACCATCTGCGTACCCGGCTCACGCACACGATGGAAGTTGCCGCCATTGCCCGCGGCATCGCCCGCGCGCTGCGGCTCAATGAAGACCTGACCGAGACCATCGCGCTCGCCCATGACCTGGGGCATTCGCCTTTCGGCCATCGCGGCGAAACGGTGCTGAGTCGTTTAATGAAGGGCCACGGCGGATTTGAACACAATCGCCAGAGCCTCCGCATCGTCGAGGAGCTCGAACAAAAGTATCCGGACTTCCCGGGCTTGAATCTCACCTGGGAGGTGCGCGAGGGCCTCGTGAAACATTTCACGGCGTGGGATCACCCCAGCAAACGACGAGGATTCAATGCGAAGAACTCCTCGCTTGAAGCGCAGGTCGCCAACCTCGCTGACGAAATCGCCTATTACAGCCACGACCTTGATGACGGGTTGGACGCGGGGCTGCTTTCCGAACGGGAGCTGGCCCGCCGCGTCCGCGTCTGGGCGCAGGCGGCTCGCACGGTGCAACGCGAACATGACCGGCTGCCGGATGAATCGCGGCGCTACTTCACGATTCGCACCATCACCGACTCGCAGGTCCGCGACGTGGTGCAGACCAGCGAACGGCTCCTCGCGCAATCCGGGGTTCAATCGGCCGACGCGGTGCGGTTGTGCCCAAAGGTGCTGATCCAATACAGCTCCGGGCGGCGGGCCGACAATCTTCAATTGCGAAAATATCTTTACCGGAATCTTTATTACAATGCGGACGTAAGTGGGCCCAACACCCGTGCCGTTCGCGTTCTGGAACGGATGTTCCGGTTTTACCTCGCGCACACCGACGAAATCGGCGAGCAGGCGCGGAAGCGCATTCGCAAAGATGGTCGGCCCCGGGCAGTTTGCGATTATCTCGCCGGTATGACGGATCGTTACGTCATGCGGGAATACGAGCGCGTGTTCGGGACGGAAGCTTGAGCCGGCCCGACCGCCGCGCCACGGCAATGCGCGGGCGGGCTTGCAACGGCATGCTTAACGCATCTCAAAAACCCGGTAAAAACGCGGACCGGATCCGACGGCATTGGTGACGGTAGTGGAAGCGCTGGTGGCGACATTCGTCTGGCTGGCGGTCCAATTCGTGAGGTTGGTTGAGGCTTGCACGACATTGGTTTTGCCAATCGTCAGGCCAATCGCGTCGAACAGGAATTGACCCCCGGCGACTCGTGGCGCGCTCAGGGCGATGTTGGTCATGACGGTGGGCGGGTTTACCACGACCGTCCCAAGGTCGTCGTAGGTGCTGTGATAGCCGTAAGTGCCCGGGTTGTTGAACGTGATGCCTTGGCTTTCCTCAAATTCGGCGAGGATGAACGAAAAATAGTTTGGATCCAGGATGTCAGCATCGCTGGTCACCTGCACCGGAAAGAGTTCGTCGTTATTCACCCAATAAACGGTTTCGCCGACGTTGATCACGACCTCAGCGGGAACGAAGCCCGAGAAGCCGTCCCACGTTACGTTGGCGCGGATGCCCGTCGTTGCGAGCGCCACCAAGGCGGTTGCGAGCGGCAGGCATGTTCGAATGGACCATGTTGTCATGCTTCCATTACCTCGCGTGCGTCCGGGTCTGTCAATTCCGTTTTACCTTCGGGCATCGCACGCCCGAAAATAAACGATTGCCAACGGTCGCGGGTCTGATAACTTTCCGCTCCTTTTTCACCAGGCGGGGTCGCCGGCGAAAAGGCAAACGGCCATCCAATTCCGCGTTCGTGTGAACGCGGGCTGGCCACAACAACATTAAACTGAATCCCGTGTTCCGCGGGATGGTTTTTCGCAGGTCGGATTAAGATTAAGAAAAAAGATTAAGATTAAGCGCGGCGCAAGGTGGGCGGGTTCTTGCTCTTAATCATAATCGTAATCGTAATCTTAATCCCCATCGAAGAATCGCTAACCAAAGGAAAATTGTGATTAGTATTGGCGTAAAGGAATTGTTGGAAGCCGGTGTTCATTTTGGACACCAGACGCGGCGTTGGAATCCCAAGATGAAACCGTTCATCTTCGACGCGCGCAACGGGATTCACATCATTGACCTGAGCAAGTCGCTCGCGCAGCTCGAAGCCGCCTGCGATTTTTTGAGCAAGACCGTCCGCAAGGGCGGCAAGGTGCTGTTCGTCGGCACCAAGAAGCAGGCCCAGCAGGCCATCAAGGAAACGGCGAAGGAATGCGGGCAATACTTTGTTGTCGAACGCTGGCTCGGCGGCACGCTCACGAATTTTAACACCATCAAGAAATCGGTCCTCCGACTGAAGGAAATCGAAAAGATGGACGCCGATGGCTCGCTGGCCGCCTACGTCAAACAAGAGCAGGCTGTGATCCGGCGCGAGGCGGCGCGGTTGGTCAAGTATTTCGACGGCATCCGCACGATGGACAAGCACGACAAGCTGCCCGGCGCGATGTTCGTGGTGGACATCAAGCGCGAGCACAACGCGGTCGCCGAGGCGCGCCGCATGAAGATTCCCGTCGTGGCCATCGTGGACACGAATTGCGACCCGGACCTGGTGGATTATCCCATCGCCGGCAACGACGACGCGATCCGTTCGGTGCGCATGATTCTGGCGACGATTGGCCAGGTGGTCATGCAGGCGCAGGCGGAATTCGACAGCCGGGCGTCGCGTCGCAAACCCGAAGAGGAAGCGGCGGTTCAAGACGCGCCGCCGATCATTGCCAGCGTAGAGGCGCCACCCGTGATTACGCAGGTCGCGCCGCCGGCATGATTTTTCCCGGGGCGGGACGGGTTTGATCCCGAATGCGGGATTGCCGTTTCGCCTTCAACCACAACTCTCAACTCTCAACAAATCGTATGGCTGAAATTACTGCTGCCGCCGTGGGGAAACTGCGTGAAATGACCAACGCCGGCATGATGGATTGCAAAAAGGCGCTCGTTGAATCGGGTGGGGACATTGAAAAAGCGGTGGAGTTCCTCCGCAAGAAGGGCCAGGCCACCGCGGCGGTAAAAGCCGCGCGCCAGGCCAAAGAAGGCGTCATCGCCCAGTTCATCGCACCGGGCGGTCGCCTGGGCGTGCTGGTTGAAGTGAATTCTGAATCCGACTTTGTCGCTCGCAACGACATGTTCAAGGCGTTCTGTGACGACGTCGCGAAGAAGCTGGCCTCGGACCCCGGCGCGAATTTCGAAGCCGACCGCGAGGCGATCGTGGCCAAGATACGCGAGAACATCAAAATCGCCCGACACGCCCGCATGGAAGTGCAGGGTCACGGGCTGGTCGCCGCCTACATTCACACCGGCGCGAAGGTGGGCGTGTTGGTTGAGGTCGGCGCGGGCAAGGACAGTACGGTCACGAACGAGGATTTCAAGCAACTCGTCAAGGACATCACGTTGCAAATCGCCGCCGGCCATCCCTACGCCGTGTCGCGCGAGCAGGTGCCTGCGGATGTGATCGCCAAGGAACGTGAAATCGCCGCGCAATCGGATCGCCTCAAAGGCAAGCCGCCGCAAGCGATGGAGAAGATTCTGCAAGGCATCCTGGACAAGTTCTATCAGACCTACTGCCTCGTGGATCAGGGGTTTGTGAAAAAGAACTCCGAGATCAGTGTGAAGGAACACATCGCCCAGGTCGCCAAACAAATCGGTGACGAGGTAACGATCCGCCGGTTCGTCCGTTTTCAGGTGGGCGAAGCTGCGTAAGCTCCACAGTCAATTTGCACCAAGGCGTCCCAACGGACGCCTTTTTTGCTTGTCGAATGCTTGGGCAAGGCACGTCACCCTGTCTTGTCACAATCCGACAAGTCAGACGCGCGGCTTTGATTTGACGTGACGGGCGCGGATTGCTACAACGCTGCCCGATGAACTCGTCCCGCCCTTGCCAACCATGAAGAAGAAACCGCAACCCAAATATCGTCGAATCCTCCTCAAACTCAGCGGCGAGGCCCTGGGCGGGCCGAGCGGCATTGGCATTTGTCCGGAAGCCGTGCAGGACATGGCGGAGCAGATCCGTGAAGTGCGCGAATTGGGCGTGGAGGTCGTGCTCGTGGTCGGCGGCGGCAACATCTTCCGCGGCCTGTCGGGCAGCGAACGCGGCGTCGAGCGGGCCACGGGCGATTACATGGGCATGCTGGCCACGGTCATCAACGCGCTGGCATTGCAGGATTCCCTGGAAAAGCTCGGTGTGCCGACGCGCGTGCAAAGCGCCATCACCATGGCGCAAGTGGCCGAGGCGTTCATTCGACGACGCGCAGTGCGGCATCTCGAAAAGGGCCGCGTGGTGCTTTTCGCCGGCGGCACGGGCAATCCGTTTTTCTCCACCGACACGGCGGCGGCCTTGCGCGCCAACGAAATCGGCGCGGAAGTAATCTTGAAGGCGACCAAAGTGGACGGCGTTTATGACAGCGACCCGAAGAAGAATGCGAAGGCGAAACGCTTCGCGCGCATCAGCTACTTCGACGCGCTGCAGAAGCGCCTCAAGGTGATGGATTCGACGGCTTTCTCGCTGTGCATGGACAACAAGATGCCGATCATCGTGTTCGATTTCTTCAAGGCGCACAACCTGAAGCGGGTCGTGATGGGCGAACCGGTTGGAACTTTGGTCACGGAGTGATGAGCGCATGAACGTTGATTCGTTGAGCTGTTGAACGTTAGCCACGGTTCAACGATTGAACGACTCAACGAACCCCCGGTTCACGGATTGAATCATTTCCGGAAAAGAGGCATTGGTTAGGTATGAAGTTCGCATCGCGCGATGACGCAGGCCGTCGACTCGGGCAATTCTTGCGGAACGAAGGAGTGGCCGTGGATCTCGTGCTCGGCCTGCCACGCGGCGGCGTGATTGTGGCCGCGGAGGTCGCCCGCGAACTGCGGCGGCCGTTGGATGTGCTGATTGTACGGAAAATCGGCCATCCGTTTCATCGGGAGTTTGCCGTGGGTGCGCTGGCCGAGCCCGACGTCGTGATCCTGGATGAGGATTCCCTGGGGCGGAACCCGGTCGCCCGGGCGGAACTGGACGCGATCATCGCGGAAGAAACCAGCCGACTGAACGAATACCGCGCAAAATTTCACATGGGCGGCGTGCCCGACCTCCACGGCAAATCGGTCGTGCTCGTGGATGACGGTCTGGCCACCGGCGCGACGACCGCAGCGGCCGTCCTCGCTGCCAGGAAGCGGGGCGCAACAAAAATCATGGTGGCTGCACCAGTGGCGTCCGACGGGGCGTTCGACCGGCTCAAAAGCTCGGCCGATCACGTGACAGCACTCCTGGTGGACGAAGGCTTCGAGGCGGTTGGGCAATACTACACCAGCTTCGAACAGACAACGGACGCGGAGGTGCAGGCGGTCCTGCGTGAGGCAAGGGTTTCCGGCGACGCGCCAATTTCGCAAGCCGGGAGTGCCCCGTAATTTGAACTGTGTCCCATTTCAACATGCCCGAATTACCCGAAGTTGAAATTCTCGTGCGTCACCTGCGCCCTTTGATCCGGGGACGGACCATTCGCAGCGTCGTCGTCAAACGCGCCAAGGTGTTGCATCCTTCGTCCGTCCGGAAGTTTCAACAGACTTTGCGCAGGGCGAAGGTTGTGGGGCTTGATCGCCGTGGCAAATACCTGCTGTTCAAGCTGCGCTCAGGGCCTCGGCGCAAAGCCACAACCTTGCTGGGCCACCTCGGCATGACCGGGCGGATGTTCCTGGCGCGAAACGGCGCGGTGCTGCCCAAACACTCGGCGGTCGTGCTTGAACTGGACCGGGGCAGGTTTGTTTACGAAGACCCGCGATATTTTGGGCGCTTGACCCTGGATGCTTCCGCCGCGTCGAAACTCGGGCCCGAACCTTTGGGGGCGGAATTTGCCTGGCCGGCATTCGCTCACGCCCTGAAACGCTCACGCCAGGCGATCAAAGTGAAACTGCTCGATCAAACGCTCGTTGCGGGGATTGGCAACATTTACGCGAGCGAGGCTTTATTTCGCGCCCGCATCTCGCCGAAGCTGTCGGCGGCGAAACTGACGAAGGCGCAGGTCAAACGGTTGTGGCGGGCGATCCGACTCGTGCTGCGGGAAGCCATCCAGTGCGGCAGCACCATGCCCGTGAACTTCGGCGCGGGCGGTCAGCGCGATGGCCTCTTTTATTTCGGCCGGGCGGACGGCGCTCCGGACTATTACGACGAGCGATTGCGCGTTTACGACCGGGCCGGTGAACCGTGTTGGAATTGCGGGCGACCGATCAAGCGAATCGTGCAGGCGGCGCGCAGCACGTTCTTCTGTCCCAATTGTCAGGGGTAGGCATCCAGCATGGTTCGCAGCGCTTGCAGGCGCGCGTCGCCTTCCGCCAGGGTCGGGCAAAGCCAGCCGCCTTCGTCGTATTCGTTCCAGGCGTAAACCAGCACCGTGTCGGCGCGCGCCGTTTCCGGGTTCGCCCGATTCCAGTCCAGCGCCGATTTGATGGAGGCCGCAATCTCGGCCGGCGTGCCCGGTTCATACCATGCGCCCGGATAATTTCGCGGTCGTCCGTCCCAACCCGCGTTGACCAGCGGCACGACCTCGCGTCCGGTGGCCTTGAATTGTTCCCAATACCAGCGGTTCGCCCCGGCCAGCGCCGCGTAAGCGCCGCCGGGGTTCTTGTCGCCCTGCGCGCTGTAAGCGCCGAGTGCGTCGAACGGAATTGCCTTCAGAAAATCCGCCGCGACCTGGTTCGGCCAGATTTGGGCCACGATGTAGGGATTGCCCGCTCCACGCAGTTCGCTCGTGGCGCGCAATTGGTGAAGGGCGTTGCTCGCGGCCGTGGCCGAGCCGAAGGTCGGGATCAACTTGTCGCCCGAGTAAATGTACAACAGCGGCCGGTCGCCACACACACGTTGGTAGGTCGGCTCCTGGAACAGCTTCACAAATTGCGCGACGGTCGCGGTCCAGTCGTTGGTCGTCCCGAGATGCTGGCCTTGCAACAGGAGACAAAAATTGAGGTCCTGCTTGTGTTTGCTGGCGAGGTATCGTTCCCAACCGTAGTTGTAAGGATTGAGGCGCGCGTTAGCCTTGGGGTGGTAATAGCAGAACGCCCAGTAACCGAGTCCGCCCGACTTCGCGTATGCGATCTCCTCATCCATCACCGCCTGCGAATCTCCCCCGACGCTCACTGCACCGGCTTTGCCGACCTTGGCGAAAAAGGGCAGGCGATCACGCCACTTCGGATCCGCGAGATTTGTTTGCCACGGATTATTGTTGAACCAACCGTCCCAGCGAATCGCGCCGATCAGCGGTCGAGCCGGACTTTGTTGGAGTTCACGCTTTAGCGTGTCCTCTGAAGAAGCTATAGCTTGAACTTCAACGTCCTTGCTCTTCGTCTCCATCCGTCCCGTGGATGGCGGACTGACAGCTGTTCGAGTGCGTAGTCCCGCTTTGGTCCTTTGCTCGAACCGCTTCAAGGCCGGTCCGATTTCGGGATCATTGAGGTCGGCCGCCGGGATGGTTTGCAAAAGCGCGTCAAACCGCTGGCGGGAGGCGACCACTTCCGGGTCCGTGGAATCCGTCACGTCGCGGTAACCGGCGGTTTCGTCGCGGCGATTTCCGCAGTCGTAGAACCGGCCGTTGCCATCCCGCAACCAACGTTGGTCGCGCAGCCAGCGCGCCGTGCCCAGGTAACTGTGAATCCATTCGCGTCCCGCAAACGGCTTGCCCGCCAGCAACGGCGCAAAACTCTTCCCGTCGAGGGCGTAGCCTTCCGGGAACTTCGCTCCGGCCAGTTCCGCCAGCGTCGGCAGCATGTCGGCGAAATCAACCAGCGCGTCACTCGATCCGATGGCTTCTACCCGTCCCGGGCCGTAAACGACGAACGGCACGCGCAAAGCCACCTCCGAGTTCAACTTCCCTTTGCCGTAACCCGCGGTGCCGTTGTCTCCCGTGACGATCAGGATCGTTTGCTGCGCCAATCCCTCCGCCACGACTTGCGCCCAGATTTGTCCGATCAGGAAGTCCGCGTATTCCAGGTCGGTTTTGAGACTGCCCTTGATGCGTTTCCCGGTTTTGCTGCCGGCGGCGTCGCGTTCGGGCACCTCGGTGTACTTCCAACGCGCGCCGGGACTGGTGGGGGAGTTGGTGCTTTGCACCATCATGTGCGGCAGATTCATCGGGTAATAAACGAAGAACGGCTGCGCCTTGTGACGCCCGATGAAACTGTTGATGCGTTCCACTTCGAGGTCCGGACCAAAATCATCGGCCCTGGTCGGCAACCCCTTGCCATCGGCCACCAAACCCGGATGCCAGTACCATTGCACGGCATACATGCTGGACGTTCCTTTGTGGGCGGCGGCCTGCGGCGGCCCGTCGTAACCTGGCCAGTAACGCGCGATGCAATACTCGTCAAAACCCAGGTCTGCCTTCGGGTTGTTGCTGAAATGACTCTTGCCGAACATCCCCGTCGCGTAACCGGCGGATTGCAGCACCTGACCCAGCACCTGGTTTCCCTTCCAGAACGGCTGTCGGGGGTTGATGCCGTTGTCCAGGTAACCGGTGCGTCCGCCGTAGCGGCCCGTGTGCAGCAAGGCGCGCGAGGGTCCGCACAACGGCGTGCTCCACGCCGTCTGAAACTGCACACCTCCGCGCGCCATGCGGTCGAGATTGGGCGTCTCGATGCCGCGCCCGCCGTAACATGCGAATTCCTTGGCCGACACATCATCGAGCAACACGAGGATGAGGTTGGGTTTGACGGCGGGCAATGGCTCGCTTGCCGTTAGCGCAGGGCATAACCCGAACCCCGCGCCGAGGCACGCAACCAGGCGCAGCAATGATGACATGCAGATCAAGTGCGTTTGAGTCAACACGGCGGACGATTTACCAGAAGGAAGACGGCAACGCCATGCTGGATTGTGAGAGCACGAGCGTCGGCGCGAACAACAACTCAAGCTCTCGCTTCCGTGATGACAGTATGGCTTAACATGAAAGCCGAACCGGTGTCCGCTCTCCGGAGTAAACCTGGGTTGCGAACCGACGTAAAGAGGTCGCTCCTTACTGGCCAGTAAGGAGCGACCCCATTACTTATGGAAGTTCGTAGAAGCGAAGATGCGTATTTATCTTCCACAACTTTCCATCCCGAAAATAGAACTCTTGGTAATATATGGGGTACTTTTTGCGATACGCATGCCAATGATCGCTCGCTCGAAACTCATCGGTAAACTTAAGATCCGCCGACCGCTTCTCGAGTTCGAAGCCGCGTTGTGACGGCTGCGAACCGTAACAAGCTATATTCGCGTCTTCATTAAGATTGCGGTATTGATCGAACGCCTCCTGCTTTGTCATGCCGATTTCAAACCCATAAGCTTTGCCTCGCAGGGTAATGTGGTCACCTCCGAAAACGGCCTCCACTCCCAAGTAACCCAGCACAAGAACTATTACCGCCAAAAAAACAATCGAGATCGTTCGTACAATTCTTTTCACAGGAGTGCACTTTTGACCTTCCCCCAACCACCCCGACCGCGCAAGCGACAAATCCAGCGCCGCCCTCCGTCCTCCGACTTCCGATCACCGCTCACGCCCTTCCCACCTCCAGCACGCGCGTGCTCCGGTCAAAGCTAACCTTGGAGGTTAGGCCGCGTGACCACGAGTTCGCTCCTTTCTGTCCTTCCAGAGGGCGCGTCCAGTAAAGAATGCGACGAGAAACGAAGGGACTGCGCCGGTGATGAATAAACCAAAAGCGATGCCCAAGGCGAGGTTGTCTGGCGTGTGGAATCGAACCTCGTCCGAAATGCCCACAGCCAACATATAGACGCTGAGACCGAGCGAGACTACACACACAATGCCGCTACCCAAGAATAAAACTCCGAGCAGCCAAAGTGCGGAGCGTGGGAGAAGTGCCCTATCCTGGTTGCAATTAATAATCCGTCGCAACGCGAGGAACACGACAGCGAATCCAGCGCTGAACAAGCCAACCAGCGGTGATCCGGAAACTGGGGCGATCAGGGCCAGCACGATGCAACCAAGCCCGAATACGAACAGAAAGGCGGAGAACGAGGTTTTCTCGGAGGCATTTGGTGAGGGGTCCATACTTATTGGCGTAGCGGCCTAACAGGTAGCAGTGTATCCGCCATGCCGAAGCCAGGCAGCGGTCGAATTAACGCGGGACGCCGGGGGCATGGCGGATAAACTGCCTGTTGAACTGAACCGCTGAGTTGCTGACATCCGAAGTACAGGAGAAAGTATCCAACCCGCAGTGTCAATCGTCGCTTTGGATTTTTGGTCCGGAGGCCCAAGCCGCAGGGTTCGCCGGGCCAAGCAGAACGGGCGAGGGGAAGTGAACGCCGCAACGGGACGTCCGAACCGGTGCAAAGGCCAACGTGGGCCCACCGCGTCGGTGACGGTCGGGCCGCCGGAACTCGCGCCAGTTGAGGGGCGGTCGGTGGGTTCATGAAGAGTCGTCGAAGCCCCTGGGCCAGACGGGGGGCACAGCCGCCACCAGGACCAGCGTCAAGACGCCGCAAAAGGGACAACGGCGTTGGGGTTCGCTGGGCGCGGGTTTCGGATCGGCGGGCGCCGGCGCCGGCGCCGTGTAGCGGCTCAAGTAAGCCAGCACTTGTTCCGGGCCGGCAAACGGACGATCCAGGATTTGCTCGGGCATTCACCCCATGAGATAAGAGAACCGGCCACTTACTGCTCAGTATATGCGCTCGCTCATAGACGATACCCAAGGGTCGGCTTAAGAAGCTATCTCACGGGGTAAAAGACGTGAGCACCACGCAGATTTACACGCATGTGATGGCCAAGCCGGGGATTGGGGTGCGGAGTCCGCTGGACCAGACCGGATGAAGGTTGTTGGTTAAGCAATGAACCCGTTTGACGCCCTCAATTCTCCACCCTCAACTTCGCCGGCGACTTCGGGACAGGCTCAATAGGGCAGCGGATAACGGGCGGTCAATTCGCGGACGCGCTGGCGGACCTTGGCGATCGTGTCGAGGTTTTTGATGTCCAGGAGCACTTCGCTGATCATGTCGGCGATGGCGGCCATTTCGGTTTCTTTCATGCCGCGCGTTGTCACCGCGGGCGTGCCCAGGCGGATGCCGCTGGCCTGGAACGGCGAACGGGTCTCGAAGGGGATGGTATTCTTGTTCACCGTGATGCCGGCGTCGTCCAAAGCGATCTGGCAATCCTTGCCGGTCAAGTTCTTCGCGCCCACGTCCACGAGCATGAGATGGTTGTCCGTGCCGCCGCTGACGAGGCGGTAGTTGTTGCGTTTCATGCCGTCGGCAAGGGCTTTTGCGTTCTTGAGGATTTGTTCCTGATAAGTTTTGAACGCGGGCTGCAGGGCTTCGTGGAAACAAACGGCCTTGCCCGCGATGACGTGCATGAGCGGCCCGCCCTGGATGCCGGGGAAGGTTTGGGAGTCAATCTCCTTCGCGTATTTTTCGCGGCACAGGACCAGTCCGCCGCGCGGTCCGCGCAACGTCTTGTGGGTGGTGGTGGTCACGAAATCGGCGTGCGCCACCGGGCTGGGATGCAAACCGGTTGCCACCAAACCGGCGATGTGGGCGATGTCCGCCAGCAGCATGGCGCCGACTTCGCGCGCGATCTCGCCCATGCGCTGGAAGTCAATGATGCGGGGATACGCGCTCGCGCCCACCGTGATCATTTTGGGCTTGTGCTCGCGCGCCATGGCGGCGAGCTGGTCGTAATCAATCCGCTCGTCGTCCTGGCGCACGCCGTAGTGGACGATTTCAAAGAATTTGCCGGAGAAATTGGCCTTGTTGCCGTGGGTGAGATGGCCGCCGTGGCTCAAGTCCATGGTGAGCATCTTGTCGCCGGGTTTGAGGAAGGCGAAATAGACGGCCATGTTGGCCTGGCTGCCGGAGTGGGGCTGGACGTTCGCGTGTTCGGCGCCGAAAAGTTTCCGGGCGCGTTCGACGGCGAGTTGTTCGACGGTGTCCACGTTTTCGCAACCGCCGTACCAGCGTTTCTTGGGATAGCCCTCGGCGTATTTGTTGGTGAGCACCGAGCCTTGCGCTTCCATGACGGCCGGGCTGGTGAAGTTTTCACTGGCGATCAGCTCGATGTTTTCCTGCTGGCGGAGGCGTTCGTGGGCCACGGCCTCAGCCACGGCGGAGTCCACGTTGCGCAGGCGCAACTCCGGCCGGGTGATGCGGGGTTCGAGCTTCTGCACCCGGCGTTCGTGGCGGCCGCCCTCGAAGGTCGTGCCCAGGAACGCATCGAGGATTTTTTTGCCTTCGTCCACGGACGTAAATTTTCCGGAGAGGCACAGGACGTTCGCGTTGTTGTGCTGGCGCGTCAGCGCGCCCGCCTGCGGGTCGCACACCATCGCGGCCCGCACGCCGGGAACCTTGTTCGCGGCGATGCTCATGCCGACGCCGGTGGTGCAGACCAGCAAACCGAATTCGGCTTTGTGGGAAGCCACGCTGTTGGCCACCAACTGCGCGTAGTCGGGATAATCGGTGGGTTCTTTCGAGTGCGCGCCAAAGTCGGTGAACGCGACACCGCGGTCCTGCAAATGTCTCTTGAGGGCCTCCTTCAACTCGAAACCGCCGTGGTCGGCGCCGAGGGCCACCGTCGTTGTCTGGCCGGCGGCGACGGCTTTCGTGACGCGGCTGGTTTCGGTCTGGCCGAGGAAACCGAGCAGTGACGCGATGCCTTGTTCGATTTGATCGCGGCAATTCAAATAGACTTCATACGAACCGCCAATGGGATCGCTGATGTCCTTTTCAAACGGGTCCAAGGTATCGTCAAATTCGCGGAGGAGGAAAGTTTTGTCGGCCACCTGCGGGTAGAGGAGGGTGACGGTATCCACGTGACTGTGGGTCATGCCGAAAATGTAGTCGGCCTGGCGCACGATCTCCGCGGTGAGCATCCGGCTGCGCTGGCGGGAGATGTCAATGCCGAGTTCCTGCATGGCCTGGACTGCGAAGGGGCTGGGCGGCTGGCCATCCGCGGCGCCCAGGCCGGCCGAGAGGACGCGATAGACATCGCCTGCCGTGGCATGTCGGAACAGGCCCTCAGCCATCGGGCTGCGGCAAACATTACCGGTGCAGACAAACAGAATCGTTTTCATTCCAAAGGAAAAGCCGTCATCACGGCGAACCGTGGTCGCAGTGGCAAAAGCGTCAGGGACAAAGTTGCCGGAAGCGGGATTTGAAATCAAGGCCGCGAATGGCGTACGACGGCCAGGGCTTTGAGGAGGTCCACCGCGCGCGCCAGGACCGGGTCGCGGATGAGGGGTTTTTCCGGCTCGGTGTCACGAACAAAGACCGATTCCTCGTCCAGGCTGGTGCCGTTGCGCCGGGCGCGCACCAGGTCGGCTTCGGTGGCGCGGGGCCGGCGGGCGGGACGGTTGGTGCCGGCGATCTGATTGGTGCCCGTGGGGCCAACGGCGGCGACGAGATTGCTCCGGCCGAGTTGGGCGTAGGGATTTTCAAAATACAGCCGTTCGTCGCCGGACTTCACCGCCACGGCGATGTCGGGCTGGACGCCGTTCGGGGACAAAGCGGTGCCGGTGCCGAGTTTGACTGGTTGGGTGCCGATGCGCAGGCGCTGGCCGGTTTGCAAGGGAAACTCCTGCGAGATCATGGCGCTCCCGGCGGTCGGACCGCCGAGCAGCAAGCCCACGCCCGACTCGCGGAGCACGGCGGCCAGCGCTTCGGCCGCGCCGCCCGTCTCGCGATTTACGAGCACGGCTACCGGCAGGTTGATGATGTCAAATTTCTTTTCCGCCTTCACCACGCCTTCACCCCAATCGAGGAGCGGCTTTGGGTCGGCAACGAACAGGTCCGCAACGGCGGCCGCGGCGGCGTAGCTGTCGCCCTGGGCAAATCGCAGGTCGAGGACCAGGCCTTTCAACTGGTTGGTCGCGCCCAATTCCCTCACGGCGGTGCTGACGGCACTGGCGAGTCCCTCGGCGACGCGGCCCACGCGCACATAACCCACTTCGCTTTCCAGCACCATGGATTTGGCGACGAGCGCGACATTCGTCTGCGCGGTGGCGGTTCCGTTCGCCACGAGCGTCGCCTTGCCGTGCAGGTTTGTCAGCAAACCCTCGACGGCGGCGCGGTTCAAATCCGAGTCGGTCGCACCGGTGAGATGGGTACGCAGGAGCTCATACACTTCTTTGAAGTCCGGCGTGGCATTGGTCTCCGCCGCGCCGGCGGAATACGCGGCGACCAAAGCGGCGGCAAGAAATTTCAAACCGAATCGGATCATGCGGCGATAAAGTGCGCAACCACGGTGGGAAAGTAAAGAAAGGACCAGCGCGTCGAAGGGGAGTTGATCAAGAAAGGCGAAGGCAAAGGGTGGCGGAGTCCGGTCAGTGTGGAACGCCGCAAGTGCATTGGGCGCGGCCTTCCGGTGCGGGTGGGGAAGCATTGGCCGGTTCGTAGTTCAAGTAGGAGCCGAGCCAGCGTTCGGCTTCCGACAACTCCATTCCTTTGCGCCGGTGATAATCAAGCATTTGATCGCGATCCAGTTTGCCGACGGCGAAATACTTCGACTCGGGATGGGCGAAGTAAAGTCCGCTGACGGAACTGCCCGGCCACATCGCGAAACTTTCGGTCAGCGTGATGCCGGTGTTTCTCTCCACGTCCAGCAACTGCCAGAGGATTCCCTTTTCCGTGTGGTCGGGGCAGGCGGGATAACCGGCCGCCGGGCGAATGCCGCGGTATTTTTCTTCGAGCAAATCTTCGGTGGTCAGGTTCTCTCCTCGACCATAGTCCCACGCGACACGGACTTCCCGGTGCAACCATTCAGCAAAGGCCTCGGCCAGCCGGTCAGCGAGGGCTTCGGCCATGATGGCGTTGTAATCGTCGTGGTCGGCTTTGAACTTCTCCACAAGCTCTTTCAATCCGTGGCCGGTCGTGACAGCAAATCCGCCGATGAAGTCCGGCAAACCTTTCGGCGCAATCAAGTCCGCCAGACACCAGTTCGGAGAACCGTCTTCCTTGACCAGCTGCTGGCGAAGGAAGTGAAACGTGGTCAAAACTTCCTGGCGCGTTTCGTCGGTGTAAACTTCAACGTCGTCGCCGATGGCGTTGGCCGGGAAGAATCCATAAACCGCCTTGGGCACGAGCAGGTTTTCCTGAACGAGGCGCGCCAGAAGCTTTTGAGCGTCGGCAAAGAGCCGGCGCGCCTCCGCGCCATGTTTTTCGTGATTCAGAATCGCCGGGTAGCGGCCGCGCAATTCCCAGGTGTGGAAAAAGGGCGACCAGTCGATCAGCGGAACCAGGCGGTCCAATCCCGGGTTCGTGTGGCGGATGCCGGTGAATTCCGGTCTGGGCGGATCGTAACTCAATCGGGGGGCGCGTCGTCGGGCTTCTTCGATGGCAAGCAGTTTTTGTTTCGGGCCGGCGTGTTTTGAGCGCAACTGGTCATATTCGTCGCGCATCTGCTTTACGAAGGCGGGTTTGTTCTCGGCACTGATCAGGCTGCTGACCGCGGGCACGGCGCGGCTGGCGTCGAGCACATAGACGACCGGCTCGCTGTAGCCGGGCGCGATTTTTACCGCCGTGTGCGCCTTGCTCGTGGTAGCCCCGCCAATCAGCAAGGGCAGCTTGAACCCTTCCCGTTCCATCTCGCGCGCGACGTGGACCATTTCATCCAACGAGGGCGTAATCAATCCGCTCAAGCCAATCAGGTCCACCTGCTGCTCCCTCGCGGTCTGGAGGATTTTTTCGCACGGCACCATGACGCCGAGGTCGAGGACCTCGTAGTTGTTGCAGGCGAGAACCACGCCGACGATGTTCTTGCCGATGTCGTGAACGTCGCCCTTCACGGTGGCCAGGAGGACTTTGCCGGCGTGCTTGTGCGTGCCGCCGGCGGCTCGTTTCTCCGCCTCCATGAACGGCGTCAGGTACGCGACGGCCTTTTTCATCACGCGCGCGGATTTGACGACCTGCGGCAGAAACATTTTGCCGGCGCCGAACAAATCGCCCACGACGTTCATGCCGGCCATGAGCGGGCCTTCGATGACGGCGAGCGGCCGGCCCAACTTCTGGCGCGCTTCCTCGGTGTCGGCTTCGATGAAATCCACGATGCCCTTGACCAGCGAATGGCTGAGGCGTTCCTCGACGCTGGCCTTGCGCCACTCGTGCTCGACGACCTCCACCTTGCCTTTTTGCTTCACGGAATCGGCGAACTTGATGAGGCGCTCGGTGGCGTCGGGGCGGCGGTTGAGCAGCACGTCCTCGACGAGTTCGAGCAGGTCCTTGGGAATTTCCTCGTAAACTTCCAGCATGCCGGCGTTCACGATGCCCATGTCCATGCCGGCGTTGATGGCGTGAAAGAGAAATGCGCTGTGCATCGCCTCGCGAACGACATTGTTGCCGCGAAAGGAAAACGAGATGTTGCTGATGCCGCCGCTGACCCTGGCGCGCGGCAGATTTTCCTTGATCCATTTGGTGGCGCGAATGAAGTCCACGGCATAGTTGGCGTGTTCCTCCATGCCGGTGGCCACAGTCAGCACGTTCGGATCGAAGATAATGTCCTCCGGCGGGAAGCCCGCCGTTTGGGTGAGCAAATCGTAGGCGCGCTTGCAGACTTCGATCTTGCGCTCGAACGAGTCGGCCTGGCCGCGCTCGTCGAAGGCCATCACGACCACCGCCGCGCCGTAACGTCGGATGAGTTTTGCCTGCTGGAGAAACTTCGCTTCGCCTTCCTTGAGGCTGATGGAGTTGACGATGCCCTTGCCTTGAAGGCATTTCAAACCGGCTTCGATGACTTCCCATTTTGAGGAGTCCACCATGACCGGCACGCGCGCGATGTCCGGCTCGCTGGCCACGAGGTTCAGGAAGCGGGTCATGGTCGCGACGCCGTCAATCATTCCCTCGTCCATACACACGTCAATCACCTGTGCCCCATTCTCGACCTGTTGACGGGCGATCGGGATGGCGGCTTCAAAATCGCCCGCCTTGATGAGTTGCGCGAATTTCGGCGAGCCGGCCACGTTTGTGCGCTCGCCGATGTTCACGAAGTTCGTGTTCGGGCGAACCGTCAGGGCGTCCAGTCCGCTCAAGCGCAGATGCGGTTCAATTGGGACCGGCTTGCGGGGCGGCAATCCGCGCACGGCTTCGGCAATAGCGCGAATATGCGCGGGAGTTGTGCCGCAACAGCCGCCGATAATATTCAACCAACCGGCTTCGGCCCACTCGCACAGTTGCGGCGCGAACGTTTCGGGCGTCTCGGGAAATCCCGTGGGCAACATCGGATTCGGGAGCCCGGCGTTCGGATGAGTGCTGACGCAAACGTTCGCAATCCCGGCCAGTTCGGCAATGAACGGCCGCATTTCGCGCGGTCCCAACGCACAGTTGATGCCTATACTCAGAAGGTCGTGGTTCTTGACCGAGTTCCAATATGCCTCGACGGTTTGGCCGGACAGGGTACGCCCGCTCTTGTCCGTGATGGTAAACGACAGCATCACCGGCACTCGCGGCGCGCCCTCGTCGAACGCTTTTTCAATCGCGAACAACGCCGCCTTCGAGTTCAGCGAATCAAAAACGGTTTCGACCAACAGCAAATCGGCGCCACCTGCCAGCAGGCCATGGACTTGTTCGCCGTAGGCTTCGACGAGTTGATCGAACGTGACGGCGCGGAAGCCAGGATTGTTGACGTCGGGCGACAGGGAAGCGGTCTTGCTGGTGGGCCCGAGGGTGCCGGCAACGAAGCACACGCGACCCGGATTCTTCGCCATGACGGCGTCCGCGGCGCGCCGGGCGCAACCGGCGGCGGCTTGGTTGATTTCCAGCGCCATGGATTCGATACCATAATCGGCGAGGGAAAAGGATTGGGCGTTGAAAGTATTCGTTTCGAGGATATCCGCGCCCGCTTCGAGGTAGTCGCGGTGAATTTCCTCGACGATGTGCGGTTGCGTGACCGCAAGCAGATCGTGAAGACCTTTGACGTCGCGCGGCCAGTGCTTCAGGCGTTCGCCGCGATAGTCCGCTTCGGACAAATTCCGTTGCTGCACCATCGTGCCCATGGCGCCGTCGAGCAATACGATGCGTTGCGCGAGCAAGCGCCGAAGCTGGTCGGGGCGCGCGGAAGCGACTGATTGGCTTACATTCACGGCGGCGAAGGTAAACCAAAGCCACGGGAAATCCAAGTGAAAAATCAATATATCATGATATGAAGATATGAGAGATTTAACCAATAGACAAAGGCCTCTGAATGCCAGCAACGTTCATTGGGAGTCCAATATCTTGGGGGAGTTAGACCAGATTATTCCCGCGTTCCGCTGGTTAGGTGCAGGCGTCGAATGAGTTGTCGCCGATTCTGTCCTCGATTTCCGCTGGCGGAAATGGCGATAAAGGTTTATTGCCTTGCTGTCGTTGTTGCACATGAAGATTACGGAAATTCTGATGGCGGAACACGCGGTGTTCCACAATTTGTTCGACCACATTGAAGCGGTCGCCCCGCGGCTCAAGACGCTGGCGGAGGTCAAGGCGCTGACGGCGGTGGTGGAAAAACTGCACGAGCCTCATTCCAAGACGGAGGACGACTTGTTCATCGAGCCGCTGGAGCATTGCTTCGAGCAAATCGGCCAGAACGAAACCTTCCACGCGGAGCACGAGCATATCGAAGCGACGTTGGCGAAAGTGCATCGGGCCAAGACGGTCAAGGACGCGAAGAAAATCCTGCTCGGCGCCATGGCCGCCTGCCGCAAACATTTTGACAAGGAAGAGCGCATCGTGTTTCCGCTGGCGGAGCGCGTGTTGAAAGCCAAGACGCTTTCCGACCTGGGCGCGGCGTGGTTGAAGAAGCGCGAGGCGGCGATGAAGTAACGGTCGGCTGGACCCGACTAGGACGGCGCCGATTCGAGTGCTGCATGGACGCCTGCGATCAACGCGTTGACCCGGGTTTCCAACGGAAAATCCGACGGGGCTTCCAGTGTGTAGCTCTGACGGGTTCGGTTCTGCAACAGCCAGAATGCCTCGGGCCATTCCGGACGGCTGTTGGGGTCGAGGTTCGGGTTGATGATCCCGCCGCTGGCGGCGCGACCTTCAATCACCGGCGACAGCTCAATCGGGCAAACGCGCGCCACCGCGTCCACGATGGGCCGGGCCAACGAGGGGCGCTGGTCCGGATTTAATTCATAAACGTAGAAACCGTGCGACTCCCAGTCTTCGTGGAGGCAAAGCGTCAAAGCAAAATCAGGCTGGCGTTCGAGCCATTTGACATGAGCCTGAATTTCGGCGGATCGGAAATGCCGGTAATCGCGGTTGAGGTCGAGGCCTTGATGGTTTTCGCGGCGGTTCAGCGCGAAGCCCGTTGGATTAAGGCAGGGGCAAAGCCAGACGTCCAAATGTTCCGGCCAGCGGTTTGCTTCCAGCAACCGAAGCGCGGCCAGGGGGCCGGCTGGTTCATCTCCGTGGATGCCGGTGGAAAGGTAAATCCGCCGGCGCGATGCTCCGGCGGTTCCCGCGTGCTGCAACGCGAGCCAATTGAATTCACTCGTTGCGTGGAAAACTTCCGAAATCCAGCCGTGCTGCTTGGCAGCAGTGCCGACTTGGTCCAGGACCGCGCGGATGTCAATGGTTTCGCCGTGGTAGCCGCCGTGGTTTTTGCCGAGGCGTTGCACGTCAGCCCACCATGACGGCTTGTGGTTCTGCACAAACCGAATCGCCGCCACAACCGTTTTCGTCCTGATCGCTGAAACCGTGGTCCTCCCAGCTGGGATCGAGGCCCAGGTCTTTCAACATTTGCAGGTCCTTTTCAACCGGTTGATTGAGCGTGGTCAGGTAGTTGCCAACCATCATTGCGCTCGCGCCCGCCATGAAAATCATGCTCTGCGCGTCGCGCAAATTCACCGTGCGGCCACCGGCGATCATGATTTCCTGGCGTGGCAGGATGAAGCGGAAGCAGGCGATGGTCTTTAGAATTTCCAGGACGGACAGGGGAGGGTTGTTCTCAAACGGCGTGCCTTTGATGGGATTGAGAATGTTGATGGGCACGACGCTTGCGCCGATTTCCTTGAGGGAAAACGCCAGGTCGCAACGGTCTTCGCGCGTCTCGCCCATGCCAATGATGCCGCCGGAACAAATCTTGATGCCCGCTCTCTTCAAGTAGCCGATGGTTTCGAGGCGGTCATCGTAGGTGTGCGTTGTGCAGGTTTTCGGGAAAAAGCGGCGGGAGCTTTCAAGGTTGTGGCCGTAGCATTCAAGGCCGGCCTGCTTCAAACGGTCGGCGATCTTTTGCGATTTGATAATGCCCAGGGAAGCGTCCGGTCGCGTCTTGCCGCCAGCTTTCAATTCACGAATGCGGTCGCAAACCTCATCGAGTATCGGTCCCTCGTTCAGACCTTTCCATGCCGCAACCAGGCCGACCGCCGTAACCCCGTTCCGGTTTGCTTCCTCGGCGGCTTCCGCCACCGGCGCCGGGTCAATGAAGCCATACTTTGGTGAACCGGTTTGGTAAAAGGCGGACTGGGCGCAGAAGCTGCAATTCTCGGAACACGCGCCGGCCTTCGCGTTGACGATGGAGCAAAGATGAATCTTGTTGCCCTTGAATTTCTCGCGGATGCGGTTGGCCCAGGAAAGCAGGTCGAGAATGTCCGCCGAGACTTCGAGGTTGAACAGTCCCATGGCTTCATCGCGCGTGACATGCCCTCCGCCGAGGACACGTTGTCCGAGGGCGGCAATACGCTGATGGCTGGTCACGTCAACAATTCGTGCGGTCATGGTTGACAGCTTATCGGACGCGCCCCGGCGGGCAAGACAACTTCACGTGGCCTGAGCGGCACGCGCATGACGTCCCAACGTCGTGGGCAGGACGATGTCGTAGTGATGCTCCTCAAATTTCAGCACCAACTGGACATTTGCGATTTTATGCGCGGCGCAGAAAGCGAGAGCTTGGGTGGAACTGAGAAAGTCGCAGGCTTCGGCGGCGTTGGCGACCCAAGCGCCGAGTTCTTTGAAGTAGAGGCCTGTGTTCTTCTGCTGGAGCAGAATTCTCATCGCTTCGGCAAGGTTTCTTGCACCGGCACTGATTTTACTACGGCCCGACTTTTACCAACCAACCACCAGTAATGGTGGTTGCCATGCGTTCTTGCCTGCTAATAGTAGCATCCGGCCGGTGGATGGCAACAACTTTTTTGCGGAGAATCAGGGTTTTGCGGATGAATTCAGCAACTCGAGCTGCCTTCGAGCCGCGGCGTGATCTGGTTTGAGTTGGAGCGCCAGGCGGAATTGTTCGCGAGCATTCTCGATTTTGCCGAGCCGGGCGAGGGCACAACCGAGATTGAAGTGGGTTTCAGAATTCTTGGGACTGAGTTCCAGAGCGAGGAGGTAATTCGTGACGGCTTCGTCGAAGCGGCCTTGTTCGGCGAGAACGTTGCCGAGGTTGTTCCGCGTTTGCGCATCCGAGGGCGAAAGCCGCAACGCTTCGCGATAATGCTCGGTGGCTTCGCGAAACCGGCGCTGCACGGCGAAGGCGTTGCCGAGGTTACCATGGGCGCTGGCATTCTCGGGCTTGAGCCGCAGCGCCTCTTTGAACTGGCGCATGGCATCATCGAGCCGGCCCTTCATGGCGAGCGCGATGCCGTAGTTGTTGCGCGCGTCGGCATGGTTTGGATTGCGTTTGAGGACAAACTCGTACTCCACAATGGCCGCGTCCACCTGGCCAACTTCGGTCAACGCATTGCCCAAATTGTTGTGAACCTCCAGATTGTCCGGACTGGAACGAAGGGCGATCTGATAATGCTGGATGGCCTCCGCATGTTTGCCCTGGTCGGTCAGAGCGTGGCCATAATTGTTCTGGGCATCGGCATAGTCCGGGCGGATGCGGAGCGACTCGCGATAGGCGTCCATGGCCTCCGCTTGCCGGCCCTTTTTGGCGAGGTAAAACCCCAGGTTGTTTTGGGCGAGATAATTGTCGCGTGTGACGGCGATCGCGTTGCGAAAGAGGGTTTCGCTGTTCTCCCAGATGCGCACTTGGTGGTGCGTAAACCACATGCACGCTCCAATCATGAGCATGGCGAGAATGCCCAACCAGGGTTTGAGCGCCACCCAGCGCGAGGCCATCACGTCGGCACTCCAGACGAGGGTAACGAACACTCCGAGCAACGGCAGGTATGTGTAGCGGTCCGCCATGGATTGAATTCCGACCTGAACCAGTCCGATGACCGGCACCAGCATCCCGATAAACCAGAACCAGCCAACCGTCACAAAAGGCATCCGTTTCCAGAGGCCAATCGCGACGATCGTCAACACCCCGATTACGAGCGCCGTCCCCGCGACCTGCCACGCGGGCCAGTGTCCGGGATGCGGGTACAGAACCGAGAGATCATCCGGCCAGAACGTTTTACGGAGATAACGAACGTACGACACGAGCGCGTTGGCGATGCGGGCGGAAGCCGGCAAAGCCTCGGAAACGGCGCCGCCGTGCTTTTGAACCATAAAAGTGACGACGCACGAAGCGGCCGACAGGGCGAAGAACGGGAGTTTTTCCAACCAGATCATTGGTCCCGGCCCAGCCGGCAGCGAACTCTGACCTGACGTTTGGTCCGCCGCAGCGGACAACCGGTTGAACGGCCAATAATCCAGCAGCAACATTACGAACGGCAACGTGACGAGCATTGGCTTGCTCATCAAACCCAGTGCGAACAACACGAGACTCCAGGCGTACAGGGCTTTGGAGGTTGGATTCCGGACTTTGGCCTGCTCGACGTAGCCCGCATACGCCAGCAAACTTAGCAGCCCGAAGCATCCGCTCAGAACATCCTTCCGTTCCGAGACCCAAGCCACGGATTCAACGTGTAATGGGTGGAAGGCGAACAAAGCCGCGACGATCACGCTGGGCCATAACCGGCCGGTCAGACGGTGTAGCAACAACAGAACCAGCGCCGCGTTCAAGCTGTGCAGGACGATGCTGGTGAAGTGATGCCCGCCCGCCGCTTTGCCGAACACTGTCACGTCGAGCATGTGCGAAAGCCAGGTCACCGGATGCCAGTTGCTGGCGTCGCCGGAAGTGAACGCCCATTTCAAACCGGCCCAGGTGAATCCCGCCTGCACCTGTGTGTTGCCGAAGACGTAAATCCCGTCGTCGTAATCCACGAAATCGTGGCGAAGAGTCGGCGCGAAAAGAATGAAGGTTGCCAACGCCAGGGCAACCGCGAGCATCGCGGGCCGCCTCCACAAGGCGCCTCGTGTCGGAGGTGGCTCGGTCTGGGGCCGGTCGGTCATGCGGGCAGGCTCAACAGACGAATTCGAGTTCCTGCCGATGCGGGATCAGCTTGCGCTCGAATGCCTGTCCGAGAAAACGGCGGATGGATTCGCGGCCACGTTCGCCATAGTCCAGCGTCCAATGGTTCACGTACATGCCGACGAATTTGTCCGCGAGATCACGTCCCATGTCGCGGGCATATTGCAGCGCGTGCTGCACCGCCTCGGCGCGGTGATCGAGGCTGAACTGGATGCTCGCCGTCAAGATATCGGAAATGGTTTTGCGCGTGGCCCGATCGAATTGCTTGTGAATCACATTGCCGCCGAGGGGCAGGGGCAGCCCGTTGTTCTCGCGTCCCCACCAGACGCCGAGGTCCTCGCACACTACCAGCCCTTCGTTTTCATAGGTGAGTTGACCTTCGTGAATGATCAAACCGACCTCCGCCGCGCCAGAGCGCACGGCTTGGAAGATCTGATCGAACGACACGACGATGAAATTGATATCCCTCGCCGGCCTGCCCAGCCAGAGTTGCAATGCCAGAAAGGCGCTCGTCATTTTTCCCGGCACCGCGATTTTCTTCGATGCGATTTCCTCCCGGGAGAACTTTTGTTTGGCCACGAGCATCGGTCCGTAACCATCGCCCATGCTCGCGCCGCTGGGCAGAAGCGCGTATTTGTCCGAAACGTAGGCGTAGGCGTGGATGCTCACGGCGGAGATGTCGAGCTCACCGCGCGTGGCGCGCTCGTTCAAGGTTTGGATGTCCTGCAAAATGTGCTCGAACCTGAACCCCTGCGTGGGGATCAACTCCTTCGCCAACCCGTAAAACATGAAGGCATCGTCCGGGTCTGGCGAATGTCCAAGCGTCAGCAATCGTTTGCTCATCCCCGAGAATTTGTTCGCGTTCGAGGCGGCATGTCGAATAAAAAGCGGCGGGCAGACTTCGGAATAATCATGAATCGTCGCAATTTTCTGCAAACGCTCGCGGGCAGCGCGGGCGTCCTTGCGCTCCATCCGCTGGCCGCCGTTGCCAAACCGGCGGCCGCGTTGCCGTCAAACCCGGCGGTGGAGGCGAAGATCCAGAAGCTCATTGACGCCCACCGCCCCAGCCGCCTCAAAAAATTGCCCCGCGATTTTAACGGACGGGTTGGTGCATCCCACGTCGCCGGCCGCTACCATCTCACCGACCAGCCGTTCCTGATTGAAGGTGCGGAGAAGTTGCTGCAACTGGGGACCCGGCTCGGCAAGTTCTGGTTCTACCCCAACCTGGCGTCGGCCTATTACCCCTTCAACAGTCAATGGGAAAAATGCGCGACCCTGGTGGACCTGGCGCGATCAAATTATTTCCAGCGGCTCTTCGCCATGCCGTTTGCGACCATCATGCTGGAAACCGGGCTGCCGTCCGAATGGCCGACCGCTGACGGCAAATCCGCCGTTGGCCCTGCCAACGAAATCACCCAGGCCTACTTCGATCTGGCCGCGCACCTTTACGCCGTGTTCCGCGACCGCAAGGTCACGGTGATCATTCAACATTGGGAAGGCGACTGGATGCTCCGCGGCCGCGGGGGCGAACTCTGGAATCCGCCGCCCGCCGACTGGAGGCAGCGTTGCGACGCCATGGTCCAATGGCTCACCGCCCGGCAAGAAGGTGTCACCAAGGCCCGCCTGCAGTTTGGTAAACGCGCCAAATGCCGCATCGCCCACGCTGCCGAGGTGAACCGCGTGGCCGATCTGTGGCAGGGTATTCCCACCATGACCGAGCATGTCTTGCCACACGTCGAACTCGATCTGGTTTCCTACAGTTGTTACGACGGGATGAAGGACGGCCTCACGCTTTGGAAATGCATCGCTGAAATCAAAAAGCACGCGCGGACCACCGGGTTGTTCAAAAAGCACCCCGTTTACATCGGCGAAGTCGGAATCCCGGAAAACAACAAGCCAGCAAACCTGACCGGGCGTTGGGACGAATTGCTCGGCACCATGCTCGCAGCCGAAGTGCCCTACATCGCCATGTGGGAGCTATACTGCAACGAACCTGGCAAACAACCGCCGCCCCCGGCGCCGATCAAGAACTTCGACGACGCCCGGGGTTTCTGGCTCGTGCGCCCGGACGGGTCGTTGAGCGAAACCGGAAGATTCTTCACGGCGCTCTGGGAGCGCGGCGCCAAACACTGAGCGATGGGTGGGAATCGTTTGAATCGCTTGACATCGAAATCCGCGTGTCCCACTAAATGTTGCATGTTGCACGCAATGAACCGCCGCCAGTTTCTCAGCACCACCACCGTCGCGCTGGCCCTGCTGCCGGGGATGACGGCGCGCGCGGTGCCATCTCGCGGACGAATCCGCCAGGCCATGATCGTGAACGAGGTCACGGAACAGGCGCTGGCGCCGATCAAGGCCGCCGGCTTCGACGGTGTCGAAACCCGGCACATCTGCCCGGAAGCCGAGGCTGCGGTCGGTCGCGCCGTTGCCGAAAAGCTCGGCCTGCGGGTGCATTCGGTGCTGCGCGGCTGGATGAATTTCAACAGCGAGGATCCGCAGGAAGTGGAGACTTCGCTCGAGAAGGTGCGCCTGGCCCTGCGCGCGGCGAAAGCCTACGGCGCGGACGCCGTTCTGCTGGTGCCGTGCCGGGTCGTTGACATTCCCATGCCGGAACCATGGCAGTTTGACATCGCCTTCGACGCCACGACCGGCCACGTCACCCGCGTGGTGGCGGGCGACAACCGCAAGTTCGAGTCCTACATCCAGGCGCAGAATCGCGCCACGGACACCTCGCGCCTGGCCGTGGAAAAGCTCATACCGCTGGCGGAACAATTGAAGGTGATCATCGCCTTGGAAAACGTCTGGAACAACCTCTGGGTGCAACCGGCGCTCTACCAGAACTTCGTTGCGTCGTTCGGCAGTCCGTGGGTCCAGTCGTATTTTGACATCGGCAACCACGTGAAGTACGCACCGCCCCAGGACTGGATCAAAGCCCTTGGCCCGTTGATCGCCAAACTCCACATCAAGGATTTTAAACTCAACGCGAATGGCCGCGGCGGAAAATTCGTGCATCCCCGCGACGGCAGCATTGACTGGCCGGCCGTGTGGCGTGCGCTGGACGCCGTCGGCTATGCGGGCTGGGCGACCATCGAGGACCGCGGGTTGGAACTCGCCGAATTCAAACGGCGGTTTGATCTCATCGTCGAGGGAAAATAATCACTGAACCATCATCAATTAAATCCATGAAATCCCTGCTTTCCCGGCGTCAATTCAACCGCACGCTGTTCACCGCCGTTGGCGCGCTCGGCGTGGCCCCGGCGTTTTTGCGCGGACAGAACCTGAACAACAAACTCAACCTCGCCATCATCGGCACGGGCGGTCGCGGCGGGGCCAACCTGCAATCGGTTGCTTCCGAGAACATCGTCGCGCTGTGCGACGTCAACGGCAAGAGCCTGGACCAGGCCGCGGCGAAATATCCGAACGCGCGCAAGTTCGTGGATTTTCGCAAAGTCTTTGACCGCGCGAAGGACTTCGACGCCGTGGTTGTGAGCACGTGCGAACACACGCACGCCTTCGCCACCATGCTCGCGCTCAAGCACCAGAAGCACGTCTATTGCGAAAAACCGCTCACGCACAACATCTGGGAGGCGCGCAAGATTCGCGAGGCGGCCGCGAAAGCCCGGGTTGCCACGCAGATGGGCATCCAGATTCACGCCACGGATAATTACCGGCAGGTGGTGGAACTCGTGCAAAGCGGGATCATCGGCCCGGTGCGCGAGGCCCACGTCTGGGTCTCCCGCGCGTGGGGCTGGCAAAGCGAGGCCGACGCCAAACGCCACAAGGACATCGTATGGGTCGTCGAGCGCCCCGCGGAAGCGCAGCCCGTGCCTGAAGGGTTGGCTTGGGAACTGTGGCTTGGCCCGGCGCCGGCCCGGCCGTTCAACACCGTGTATTTTCCCGGGCCGAAATGGTATCGCTGGTGGGATTTTGGCAACGGCACGATGAGCGATCTGGGCAGCCATTGGAACGACCTGCCGTTCTGGGCGCTTAAGTTGCAAGCGCCGCTCACCATCGAGGCGGCCGGCCCGCCGCCGCACCCGGAGATTGCGCCGGCCTCGATGAGCGCCACTTACGAGTATGGCGCGCGCGGCGACCTTCCGCCCGTCAAACTCACGTGGCATCAAGGTGAGAGCAAACCGGAAATCTGGCAGCGTGGTGGCATTCCGCAATGGACCAACGGCTGCCTGTTCATCGGTGACAAAGGCATGATCCTGGCCGATTACGGCAAGCATCTGCTCCTGCCGGAAAAGGAATTTGCCGGATCGCAACCGCCGTCGCCGACCATTCCCCGCTCGCCGGGACATCACCAGGAATGGCTGCTGGCCTGCAAAACCGGGCAGCCGACCAGCGCGAATTTCGAGTACTCCGGCTGGCTCACCGAGGCGAACCATCTCGGCAACGTCGCCTACCGGACGGGCAAGAAATTGGCCTGGAATCCGAAAACCCTGAAGGCAACGAACGCACCGGAAGCGGATAAATTCATCCGTCGCACCTACCGCAAAGGGTGGAAGTTGTAGTCACCGGCCGGGGATTCGAATGGCAGTTGTAGAGCTGCCGCGCATTGGTGTGCAGGTGACTACGAAGGTTTGCACAACGACCTCTCGTGAAGCACCCGGGCTATGTGGTCACACAGCCGCTTTTCAAGGCGTGGTTGTCAATGAACCTCGAACGCATACAGGTTTCCATCGTAACCCCCGATGTAAAGCGTTCCCTTATGAATCAGCGGGGACGAGGCAACCGGCACTCCGAGTGGATGGCAGGCCAGTTTCTCTCCGGTCGCAAGTGACAGCGCGTAAACCACCCCATCGCTGGCACCGGTGAATACTTTGTCGCCGTGGATGGCGGGCGAACTGTTCACGTCGCGCTCGCCGCGTTTGTAGGGTTGCAATGACGAAAGGCTCGAACCCGTCTCGAAGGTCCAGAGCACGGCGCCGTCGTTCCCGGAAAGCGCGAGAATGTCGCCCGTCGCGGTGCCCGTGATGATTTTATCGCCCGCAATGGCCGGCACGGAGGCGGTGTCGCCAATCTTTGCGGTTCGGGACCAAAGCACCGTTCCGTTGGTCGGGGAAAGGCCGGTGAGCACACCGTTTTTCAGCGTGTAGATGACGCCGTTGGCCGCGAGGCAGCCGTTGAATTTTCCGTCGGCTTTCCACACGCGCCGGCCCGTGGCGAGGTCCAGGGCCACGGCGCCTTGGTCGGAGTGCAGCAGCAATTTGTCTTCGCACACCGTTGGGATGGTGTAACTGCTGGGCCACCAATCGCTTTTTCCCTCGCCGGCTTCCCAAAGCTTTTTGCCGGTATTCACGTCGAAGGCCGCAATGTAGGAGCGGCGTCCGACGTAAACCACGCCGTTCGCGACCGTGGTCGCCGCCACCTCCCAGCGCTCCCGCTTGCAATCGAGTTCAGCTTGCCAAAGCAATTTGCCAGATGATTCATCGAGGGCGTAAAGCCAACCCGCGACGCTCGTGGCGAAGAAGCGCCCGTTCGCGGCGGCGATGTTGTTCTTGATGCCGCTGTCGGTCTTGAAGTGCCAGATTCTTTTGCCGTTCACATCGAAGGCCGCGACGCCACAGTGCTTCAAGTCGCCTTTGTCGTCCACGCCCACGGCGATGTACTTGCGCCCGGCTCGCGGCGAGGAAATGCCGATGAAGCCGCCCGTGGGCGAAACCCATTTCAAGCGCAGGGGCGAGTCCGGGGAAGCGATGTCAGCGCCGGATGGGACGTTGAACTGCGCGGATTGCTCCCACGTCTGGCCGTTCGCGGCGTTCACGCGAATCGTCAGCGATTGCGAACCGGACCGGTGTTTCCCGCTGATGTTGCCGGCCCAGGTCCACGGGCTGACTTGCTTCAAGCGCACACCACGGCGCGCGGTTTCACAATAGACGCTCTCGATTTCAGATCGCGAATCATAGGTGTTCACCACGACCGGGATTTTTCCGGAGTCCGGGCTGACCGTTCCGTGCGGCGACACCACAACGCAATGCCGGTTGAAGCCGCCGAGCCGGAGTTCCAGGTCCAGCTTCCCGCGATGCACGTCCACGATCCGAAAACTGCGCGGATGCCGGTCAATCCCGCCGAAGCGTAACGGTGGGGTGTTGATGTCGAGGACGCCGTGGCTTTCCCGCACGCGGTTGCCGTGCCAGTGGCCGCTCAGAACCGCGGCGGCGCCGAGCTTCGACAAATATTCAACCTGTTTCTGGGTGGGCAGATAGTGCAGCGCGAAGATGCGCGTCGCCCCCTTGGGCGCGGCGGCCAAATCCTGGCTGATCCATTGCCTCTGAACGTCCTCGTCAAACCGCATCGCATCCAACAGCACGAAGTGGCAGTTGCCCACGTTGAATGAATAATAGTTTGGTCCGAGATAGCGGTGGTAATGCGCCAGTCCTTCTGCGCTTTTCGCGTCGTGATTGCCTGGCAGGTTGAACAGCGGAAGCTTGAAGCTCGCGATGCCGCGAACGTAGCCCTCGTATTCGTTCGTCTTGTTGCCGATGTTCACCAGATCGCCGCTCGCCAGCGCGAACGCCGCCGCGGGCGCAAGGTTGTTGATCTCGGCGATGTCCTCGACAAACGTGCGGCCCGTTTCCTCGGTCTCGGTGACGTGCGTGTCCGAGATTTGCACGAAGCGCACCGCGCTTTTGACCGACTCGGGCCACGCCACCAGCGGGAAGGAGATGTTCGTTTGGGCGCCGACGCGGGCATAGAAAGACTGCAGATGGGCAGACCGGTAGCCTTTGGGCAACGACACGAAAACCAATCGGCCCGGTTCGGTTTCCAGCTCGTAATCCCCATGCCGTGAAGTCACCACCAGCTTTTGGCCGTCGGAAACGGCGACGCGGGCCAGTCCCGGTTCGCGTGGGTCCATCACGCCATTGCCATTGCGGTCGTGGAACACCTTGCCGGAGATGGTTGTTCCGAAGGCGGAGGTTGCGGTCCATAGACAGCCAAGCGAGAACACGCACAAGAAGCGGTGGGATTTGGGCGCAAGCGAGAGGACAAAGTTGGTTGTCATCAATGATTCCTCGGACGGCTGCGAAACCAAACTATTCATGAATCGTTTGTCGGCCCAGAACGCCGGGAGAGAATTTGCCCAACCAAGTTTCGCGCCTCTCCATCCGATGGTTTCAACCCAGGTCGGAATCTTCGATGATGATGGCGCCCTCGACCTTTGCGTCGCCGCGCCCGCGCACGAAGACGACCCGGCGAAAGCCGCACTGTTTGAGCAGGGCTTTCCAATCATCCAGAACGGCCTGGAGGTCCTTGCCTTGCAACTGCCAGACGAGCGAAATCACGGCCAGGTCACGCTGGATGTTCATCCGATCCAACACGCCCGCCAGGTCCGGTTGCCGGATCTGCTGGAGAAATCCGTCCTCGCGGTAGCATGGACTCGTCATGAAAACGAAATCGTGTGAGTTGTATTGGAGGACGACACTGGCCTGACTGGCCTCGTGGAAGCGAGGCCGGGTGTCAGCCGGGGACAGCGCACAGCCGACGAGGCCGAAGGCAAGGCTCAGCCCGACAGCCGCCAGGATCCCGGCGACGGAAACTGCCGGGAACGTCACCTTTCGGCACGGTTTTTCACCGGCCAGCTTCCAAACAAGCTGCGGCGATTCTGATGTGCGAAATCGGGATTTTCCAGCCATGTTTAACCTTCACGGACAAATTCCAGATTGCCTGAATCAAAGCAGACCCGAGCGTCGCTGTCAAAAGAATACCGGCACAGAACCGGGCCGGGCGCGCAACTTGGGCGTGCTCAGGACCGGTGGCTTGCGGGGCCGAATGATGGCGACGCATCTTTTTGTTCGGTTTCCTCCGGTGGTGGGAACTGTAAGATGGATATGGATATGGACGACCATGAACTGTTGGGTGAATTCGCGCAGGGTCACTCGGAAGCGGCGTTCCGCCGGCTGGTCGAGCGGCATGTGCGGATGGTTCTCTCCGCCGCACGCCGGATGGTGAACGACGATCATCTGGCGCAGGACGTGACCCAGAATGTTTTCACGACGCTGGCGCAAAAGGCTCGTGTCATTCGTCCGCCGCAAACGGTGGGCGGCTGGCTTTACAACACCACCCGAAATCTCGCCATGCACGCCGTGCGCGGGGAACGTCGCCGGCGCGAGCGGGAGGAAACCGCTGTCGCCATGCAATCGCACGAAACTCATTCCGACACGGACCGGCTCATGGAGCAACTCGAACCAGCCATGGCCGAATTGGACGCGGATGATCGCGACACTCTGGTGCTGCGTTATCTCGAGGACCGCAATCTGCGCGAAGTGGGCGCGGAATTTGGCATCAGCGAAGACGCGGCGCGCATGCGGGCGAACCGGGCGCTGGAACGATTGCGCGCGCTGCTCGATCGCCGGGGCGTGAGCGTGACGCCGGTGTTGCTGGCCGCGGCATTGGTTTCAACCGCGAGCAGCGCCGTGCCGGCGGGATTGGCCGGTGCGATCACAACCACGGCAGTTGCGGGGACGATTTTAACCACGGTAACCACCACAACCATGAACTGGATCAATGCAAAAGCCATCGCGGCCATTGTCAGCGCGGCCGTCCTGACCGGAACGGGAACGTATCTGGTGAAACAAAACGAAGCGAATCGCCTGCGCGATGAAAACGGAAAGTTGCTGGCGCAGCAGGCGGCTTTGACGACAGAGATTCAATCGGCGCAAAGTGCGGCGCAGTTGACGGCGAGCGAATTGGACCGGTCGAAGAAGGACAATCTGGAATTGTTGCGGCTGCGGAATGAAGTCGGGCAGTTGCGTCGTGACCTTGATTCCGCCCGGCAGCAAGCGAAGCAACAACCGGCGCAGTTGGACCGCCCGCCGTCCGCAACCGTGGCGGCCAACACGCTCGCGAAGGGGCAGGTGAACTTTGTGGGTTACGCTACGCCGGAAGCCGCGCTGCAGACGGTTGTTTGGGCGACGATGTCCGGGAATCTCACCGCCGACCAGGTCAAGGACAGTTTGTCGCCGGAACTGCTGAACGACCAACAGGCTTACGCCGCCTTTGAAATGAACCGAAAGCAATCGCTACCGGTTTTCAAAAGCGTGGATGTGCTGGCGAAAAAGACACTGGATGAGAACCGGGTTGAATTCAAACTGGTGATGAATGCGGACCTGGGCCCGAATGCTCAAGCCCGACCTCCCGCGGTGATGGTGTTGCCTTTGGCCAAGGTGGGCGATCAATGGAAGCTCGGCGGCAATCCGATGCAATACCGGGAAAAATGGGACACGGAGGGGTTGGTGCAGCGATACGGTCAGTAAGTGGCCAGTTTAAACTACGGCGAAGTATCATCCGCCAACACACACCGGAAACCGACACTCCAAAAGCGATTGCCGGGCGGCATGTGGTAGCGGCTGGATGACAGCAGATACCGCGTTTCGCAGTTATACCACGACGCGCCGCGCATCACGCGATTGCCGCTCTGGCCGTCAAAGAAATCCTCACACCATTCCCACACATTCCCACCCAGATCGTAAAGGCCGTGGCGATTCGCGGGAAAACTCCCGACCGGGGACGCCGTGGCGTAGCCATCGTTAAATTGCTCAATGACTGGCAATTTGGGCAATGATCGTTTCGCGGTTGCGTCCGCGTAATTTCCCGCCCTTGACGGCGGCCACTGTGTTCCCCAAGGATAAACGCCCGGCGTTTTCGCGTCCTTTTCCTTGGGTGTGCCGCGCGGGTTTTCGTTCAACCCCACGGCGATGCTCCATTCCGCATCCGTCGGCAGCCGATAGCGTTGCCGGGCGTTGATTCTTCTTTCCGCGCGCTCTTTGTTCGTCAGCCATTTGCAGAACGCCTGCGCACGGTTCCAACTCATCATCCCGATCGGGCAATCCTCCCGCGGCGCGATGATTTGTCCGGCGTACCGCTGGTTCTCCCAACTCCGGTCAACTCCGTCAATGTCGTGGAAATAAGCCCGGTAATCCCGCACCCGCGTTTCGCACACGGAAAACAGGACCTTCGTTCCCGCCACCGGAACAAACCTCATCCCCAGACTGTTTACCCATGTCTTGCCCTGAAGGGGCACGCTCACCGCCGGCTCGGGCGGCGGTGTCGCGGTGTGACCGTCCGCCGCAGCCTTTGGTTCTTCATCCGCCTTTCGCGCCTCATCTGCTTTCCTGGCTGCGGACTCCTGTTCCGCCTTGACGCGGGCGACCTCTTGTTCGCGCTGCTGTTCTTCAATAGCCCGGACTTTTGCCCTTCCGGCTGGAACATGAAAACCCCAATACCATGTCGCGCAGCCAACCAGCACGAATGCAGGAGCTGTCCAAACCAGCCACCGCGGCAATAGCGCATTGCGCTGCGGTGGCGATGATTCTCCCGACGCTGTGCTTGCCTCCGCCTGGGCATTGCCGGCCTCGTTTTCGTCAGGAGGCGGTGTGAACGCCGACTGGCGTGATTGGTCGAAGCGTGCGCGTTGGGCCGGGTCAGAGAGAACCTGATAGGCCTCGTTGATGCGTTTGAAATCCTCTTCTGCGGATTGCCGATGTCCGTCCGAGCCGAACTTATCCGGATGATACGCCTGAGCGAGATAACGAAAGCGCGCTTTGACCTCGTCCGGCGTTGCGTCGGGCGTTACACCGAGAACGGAATAATGATCTTGGTCTTTCACAGCGAGCAGGTGGTTGCCAAACACGAAGTGCCAATTGGGAATGGTTGACTTCCACACCCTCACTTTGCGCATTGGCGTAATTTGCGTCAACCGATTTTCCCGGCGGTTGGAATTCGGGTTGTCCGCGGCGGGCGGCCTTAATTCTTGGCCGGACTGCGCGTCGCCCGCCGAATCGCAATCAACTGTTTCAAGTGCGGTTCATGGACGCGTCCATTCTCCACGTGCACATCAATCGTCACGACGCCGTTGCGCTCGTTGATGCGGCGGATGAAATCAATCATGTCGGCATCCGTCTTTTTCGGGCCGCCGGTTTTGCCCCAGTCGTCGCCCATGTATCCCAGGAGTTGCCAAACGAGATTCGTCGGGCCGGGCACCTCGTGTGGGGTCACGTCAAAACCGTTGCGTTCGCCGGCAGTGTAATCTTGTTCGTCCGACAATGCACCGAACGCATCCGCGAGGCCCGTGCCTTTGTTCCACGCCAGCAGCCGGCCCGGATTGCCTGCGCGGGCGGCCTCGGCCCACGTGTGCCAGTTGCACGGTTGCGCGGGATCGTCCCAGCCGGTGGTCGTGTAAGCGCCGTCGAACCACCAGCCCGCCACGCGAACGCCGTAGCGCTCGGACCATTCCCGCAAGACCGCCCACCAGCGGCGCGAGAATTCCTGTGTGGCCGGAGACTTGATTATGTCGTCAATTTCGGCCAACCCGGCGCGCGCCTGTTTGTCGTCTTGCGGCGCGCGCGCGGTCGAATAGAGGAACAATTTAATGTTCCGTTTGTTGAGTTCTTTAGCCAGGTCGAGCGGCAGGTCGCGGAAGGAACAACGTTCGCCGGGTTTGAAGCCACCGAAGCGATCATACGTGGCATTGGGAGCGCAGTAATAACCGGAGTTTTGTCCGAGCGTAAACAGGACGTAGCCCACGCCAGCCTGCTCCATCTGCCGGACAAACGTTTTCACATCGAATGCGTTGACCGTCGCGTTCCAATTCGTCCCGCCGCCGAGGAACGTGATGAACACGCCGTACTTCGCGTTGCGCAACCACTGCTTGGCCGCTTCCCGCGTCGCCGCACCGTCGGCCCGAGCCGCGAGCCGGTCGGGAGAGCCGGTCGCCGGTGGTGCGCTCCAACCCATAACGGTGACATTAGTTCCTGACCACCGATTGGTTCCAAACTGAATTCCAGCTTTGATGGAGGCTTCGTGATCGAGGTTGGCGAGCGCCAACATGGGAAAGGTCACGTTGTTGAGGCCGGTTCTTTCGCCGCCACCAGTTTTTACGATTTCAACGAGAGCGGGGACGGCGGAGCTGGCTTGAGATTTTCCGAGAATCCAGAAGCCTCTCGTGGCCAGCATATTCTTGTCCACGGCGGTTTCGAAACGAATTGGCACCCAGGGATGATCGTGAATCCACGTGACCACTTTCCGTTTGAAGGGGGCATCTTGGGCGGAAATCCATCGCAACAAAGTGGGGAGCGCGTTCGTGCCGATTTGGCGGACGGCAAACTTACCTTGTTCCTGTTTCTCGGGAGTCGGGTTGCGTCCAGGCCAAAAAGCGCTCAACCAATCGTGCAGGGTTTTGCCCTGATAAACGGGCTCGCGTTCGCTCGGGCTGAAGAAGATCCAGAGAAAGGTGCCGAGTGCGGCGAGAACCAAGGCGCAAGCGATTAAACGAATCCGAATCACGGCCCAGGTGCGGATTGGTTTCACGTGCGCAGTTTAGCCAATGATCAACACGGATGAATACGGATTTTTTTCAACGCAAGGATGCGCCGGCGTAGCGCGGCAAAGCCGCAGCCAAACCAGACCGCGAGTTGTCCCAACTCGCAGCGGACTGTTACGCGGATGATCGGCGGCAAGATCGGAGATTGACCGGCTATCGGTCGTGCTGCGGCTTGGGACAAGCCGCGCTCCAGAAAAGAGCTTTTGTCATTCGTCTCCCGGGCGTATCTTTGAGCAGGTTGAACATCCAAACCGCCATGCTCTCCCAAATACAAAACGCCCACGACACCGGCACGCGCCGGGTATTTCCAAGATATCTCTGGCTGGCAATCGCTGGCATCACGCTGATTTCCGGCAGTGCCTTGGGGCAGCAGGTTGCCGCGCAATCCACCTCTGATTTCTACTACTCTGTCTTGCGCTTTGGCGCGGTCGGCGATGGCAAGGCCAAGAACACCACGGCCATTCAGAAGGCCATAGATACCGCCAGCGCGGCGGGCGGCGGCACGGTTTATTTCCCGGCCGGGCGTTTTCTTTCCGGGACGCTGGTGCTCAAGCGCAACGTCACGCTGCACCTCGACAATGGCGCAGTGCTGTTGGGCAGCACGGACCTCAGCGATTATCCCAAGCACATTCCTGCTTTTAGGTCCTTTACTGACACTTACGTGAACCGGGCCTTTCTCTACGCGGAAAAGGTCCAGAACATCGCCATCGAAGGCAGCGGCACGATTGACGGGCAGGGCGGCGACGACGCGTTCAAATGCGTCCCTCCAAACTACCGGTTTTTGGAACGCCCTTATTTGATCCGTTTTGTCGAGTGCGCAAACATCCGCGTGGCTGGCGTCACGCTCCGGGATTCCGCGATGTGGGTGCAACATTACCTGGCGTGCGACAACGTCACCCTCGAACGCCTGACCATCCGCAGCCACTGCAACAACAACAACGACGCGTTTGACATTGATGGTTGCCATGATGTTCGCATCGCCAATTGCACGGCCGAGAGCGGCGACGACGCCATTACGCTCAAGTCCACCGGCCCGCGCGCTTGCGAACGCGTCACCATCGCCAATTGCGTCGTGTCGAGCCCGTGCAGCGGCATCAAAATGGGCACGGAAACCACCGGCGGCTTTCGCGACATCACCATTACCGGCTGCGTGGTGCGCCGGCCGCTTTGGAAAGGCATGCATTCCACCGAATACACCGAGGGCATCGGCCTCCAAATGGTGGATGGCGGTGTGCTGGAACGGGTCACCCTGTCCGGCATTACGGTCGAGGGTGCGATCGCTCCTATTTTCGTA
Organism: uncultured Bifidobacteriaceae bacterium; assembly: GCA_964458575.1. Lineage (GTDB taxonomy): Bacteria > Verrucomicrobiota > Verrucomicrobiia > Limisphaerales > JADLHS01 > CAYWMD01. The sequence continues at coordinate 51,244 of CAYWMD010000005.1, forward strand.
AGGCTGGGCAACCGCGCCCGACCGCATACGCCCGACGCGCCCAAGCCCGCTGTCGGCAAGCTGCGGGATGTGGTCATCAGCAACCTCATCGCCCGCGGTACCCGCCACAACGGTTGCATCATCACGGGAATTCCCGGACACGACGTCGAGAATCTCACCCTCCGCGATGTGCGCATTACATTCGAGGGCGACGGCCGGCTGCCCGATGCCAACCGGCAGGTGGCCGAACTGGAAACGGAATATCCGTCCGCCTGGAAATTTGGCCGGTTGCCGGCCTACGGGCTTTACATCCGCCACGCAAACGGTGTGACGTTGGACAACGTGCAACTCGATTGGGAAAAAGCCGATTACCGACCGGCCCTCATCTGCAACGACGTTCGCAACCTGAACGTCAACAACCTTCAGCCAACCGCCATCGCGGGTGGCTGCGAAACCATCCGGCTCAATGACGTTTCAAACGTGTTGATCCGCGGGTGCGTGGCGCCGGCGGCAGGCGTCGAGTTTCTGAGCGCGAGCGGAAAACTGGATGGAATCAGCGTCATCGGAAACGATTTGCGTCGTGCAAGCCGCGCTTTTTCAATTTCCGAAAGTTCCGATCTCCGCGCCTTCTTTGAGACTGCCAATCGCCTGCCCGCGGCGAAGCCGTGATGCGTCAGTTCCGGCGGGCAGTGAGCTCCCTCTCCTCCCCGAGGAGCGGAGGAGAGGGTTGGGGAGAGGAGGCACGTTGGCTCGAACACCCCTCGCTCCGGCTCTCTCCCCATTCGTTCCTCGCGGAGAAAGGGAGGCGGAAGCCAAGGCGTGCGCCGGTGGTTGGCAGCCACCCTCAGTGCAGTGCACGAAGGACTTTACTTTTGACGTCGTGTCGCCAACATCGTTCGCGCATGGGCCACGCCCGGATTAACTGATGAGATTCACGATGAAAGCAAATTCAACCTCCTCCCTCTCGCGCCGCCAATTTCTCCGCCGCACCGCCGCCACCGTTGCGCTGCCGCTGATCGTTCCCGGCTCGGTGCTCGGACTCAACGGCGCGGTCGCGCCCGGCAGCCGCATCGTGTTCGGCGGGATCGGCCTGGGCAATCGCGCCAAGGCCACGCTGCCGAATTTTCTGTCGTTCAAAGAGCTTCAGTACGTCGCCGTCAGCGACGCACGGGCGGATCGCCTCCAGTCGGCGAAGGAAGCGATTGACACGCACTATGGCAACAAGGATTGCGCGGCGTACAAGGATTTCCGCGACATGCTGGCGCGGAGGGACATTGACGCGGTGTCCATCGCCACGGGCAATCGCTGGCACGCGATGGCCTCGATGTTTTGCGCGCACGCGGGCAAGGACATTTATTGCGAGAAGCCGATCAGCCTGACGATCAAAGAAGGCCGCAATCTGGTCGAGATGTGTCGCCGGCTCGGGACGATTTATCAGGCGGGCACCCAGCGCCGTTCCACGGCTTCATATCAATTCGCCCGCGAGATGGTGCGGCAGGGAAAAATTGGCCGCGTGCACACCGTCGAATCGCAAGTGTGGACGGGTGGCGTCGTGCCGCACTCGGCATCTGGCCCGATTCCCGAAGGCTGGGATTACGATCAATGGCTCGGTCCGGTGCAATGGCGGCCGTTTGTGAAGGCGCGCGTGGACAACTGGACCTGCTTCTGGGACACCGGCGAGGGCATGCACACGGACATGGGCACGCATTACACCGACCAGATGCAATGGGTGCTCGGCACCGACGACACCGGGCCGGTGGAGTTTGAAACTTCCGACGTGGTCTGGCCCGACCCGGTGAAATTCATGAGCGAAACCGCCATCTCCGGCACGTTTCGCTGCCGTTACGCCAGCGGCATCAACGGCGTAATTTACCAGCGGGGTGCGTTCAAGGATCGTTACATCAAATACATTGGCGACGAAGGCTGGATTCAAGTGGACGACGACACGGACATCGTCACGGCCCAACCGAAATCCATTTTGACATTGAAGAGCGCGGGTGGCGCGGGTTGGGGCAACGCGAGCGGGCACGTCGGCAACCTGCTGTCCTGCATTCGCAGCCGCCAGCAGCCGCTCTGCAATCCCGAGGTGGCGCATCGCGCGCAGAGCATCGTCGAATCCATGACGATCAGCGCCCGGCTGAACCGGAAATTGAAGTGGGATCCGGTGAAGGAACAATTCAACGACGAGGACGCCAACCGGATGCTTTGGCGCGAACCGCGCACGCCGTGGTGTGTCTGATCGGCCATTAAATTCAGAATAACACTTCAACTTTCCTTTCCCGATCATGAAATCAAAAATCACTGTTGCCACCCTTCTCGGCGTCCTGTTACTTGCGGCGAGCACGACCGGCTTCACCGCGACCGCGGCCGATCTTTCCCAACTCGTTGCCGAAACCGCGAAATGGGAATCCGGCCGGAGCCGCGAGCCGCTCCAGCAACTCGAGCAACTCGCCCGTGACGCCGGCGACAAGAAGCAGCGGCGCGAACTCGAATCGGCCCTGATCAAACTCCTTGCCCCGTCCGCCACTTTCGAAGGCAGGCGTTTCGCGTGTCAGTTGTTGAGCGTCATCGGCTCGGACACGTCGGTGAACGCCATCGCCGAATTGCTTAAGGACGACCAGACCGTCGGCATTGCGTGCCTGGCCTATGGCAACCGGCCATCGGCCAAGGCGAACCGGGCGTTGCTCGCCGCGTTGGCTGACGCGCCGGCGGCACGGCGGGTGCAAATCATCTCCGCGCTCGGCCATCGTCGCGACGCGAAAGCGGTCAAGGCGCTGGCCAAACTTGCGCATGACGCCAACCCGGCGGTGGCGGATACGTCCGTCCGTGCGCTGGGCGAAATCGCAAACGAGGCCGCGGCCAAGGTCCTGGCGGAATTGCGCCAGCCGGCCACCGCGCCGTTGGGCGACACGCTGGCGGACGCTTCATTGCGTTGCGCCCGGGCGCTGGCTGCGGCCGGCAAAGCCAAGGCGGCCGCGGCGATTTGCAGGGAACTGATCGGCGTTCAACAATACGCGCACGTTCGGCGCGGGGCGTTCCTCGCATTGTTTCCGCTGGACCCGGACGGCGGCGAACAGCGTATTCTGCAAGCGATGCGCGGCAACGATGTGATTTTGAAACCAGTGGCGATTGCCGCCGTGGCAAAGCTGCCCAATCCAAATGCGTCCGAGGTTTTCGGGCGGGAACTGGCGGCGTTATCGCCGGAAGCACAAGTGTGGCTCATTGAGGCATTGGCAAGTCGCGCTGACGCTCCGGCCCGCGCGGCCATCTTGGGCCAGTTGACCTCCAGCGATGTCACCGTGCGCCTGGCCGCCGCCGCCGCGCTGGGGCAGGTGGGTGGCGCAACGGCGGTGCAACCGCTGGCCAAAGCCATTGTTGCAGCGAAGGACGCCGACGAACTGCGCGCATTGCAAGCGGCGCTGGCGGATCTTCCCAGCGACCGCGACACGGACAAGGCTATCATTGCACAGATCAATGGCGCGCAGGCCGAAGCGCGCGCGCGATTGATCGCCACTTTGACCACGCGGCGCAGCCCGCAAATCATCGAGACGCTTTTTGCGGAAGCGGAAAGCCAGGAAACCGTGGTGGCCACCGCAGCCTACCGGGTGCTGGCGAAAGCGGGGACCGGCCAGAACCTGCCGCAGTTGTTGAAACAGTTTGCCGCATTGTCCAACGGCGATCTTCGTGGCGACGTGGAAGGTTTTGTTCAACAGGCCATCATGGCCACGGATGACGTGGCCTTGCGCTCGAAAGCGGTGTGCGACGCGTTGGACGGCGCCAAGTCCACGGCGGCGCGCTGTGCGCTGCTGAACTTCCTGCCCTACGTTGGCGATGACCGGGCGCTGAAGGCGCTGCTGGCCGCGGTCAACGGTCCGGACCAGGCCGAGCGCGACAACGGCGTTCACGCACTGTCGGAATGGCCGGACATGGCGGCGTGGGATGCGTTGTATGCCGTCTTCCAGAAACCGTTGAACGAGGCGTATCGCTCGATCACCTTGCGCAGTCTGGTGCGCTTGTTGGGCGAGGCCAACGCGCATCCGAACCCGCAACTCATCGCGCATTATCGCGAGCTGCTCGACGGCGCGCGCGACCCGGCCGATCTGAAACAAATCCTGGGTGCGCTCGGTGGCGCGGCGGATCCCGAAGCATTGAAACTGGCGCAATCATTGTTGGACAAACCCGGCGTCCAGGCCGAGGCCGAGGTGGCGGTCAAGAAGATCACCGAAGCGCTCAACGCCAAACCGCCGGCCCCGGCACCGAAGGCGGGTCGGGCGAAAAAGAAGCGCTAGGCCGATCCGGTAGTTTCAGGCTGTGACCGCAGGCCCGGTCGAGGAACTGGCGGACCGGAGCGGCCGGCGACCTTCGGGGTTACGAGGCCGGCATTCCAGAATCGAAATCCGTGAGCAACACGAAGTCATCCGTTACGAGCGATTCGCCGCCGGTCGGCTTGTTTCCCCGTGAGGAACTCACGGCAGCCGCGATATATCTCGTTCTGGGTTGTCTGTGGATCGTGGAGTCCGACAACGTACTGAACCGTCTGGTTGGCAGTGCGCACGAGTCGCTGCAACTCCAGACCTACAAGGGGCTCAATTTTATCGTCACCACCACGCTCGTGTTCTACCTCATCCTCCGGCGGGCGCACGCCCGTCGGCGCCGGGCGGAGGCCGCCACGCGGGAAGCGAACCTGCGCTTCGAGCAGGTCGCGCGCGCCACCAGCGACGCCATTTTTGACTGGAACTTGGTCACCAACGCGGTGTGGTGGAGCGAAGGCATGCACAATCTGTTCGACTACCCGCAGGAACTCATGCGGACACGGATGGAGATGTGGTCGGATTGCGTTCATCCCGACGACCGCGCCCGGCTCACGGCGAATCTCGAACGGGCGGTGGAAAAAGGCTCGCGCAACCTGGTGCGCGACGAGTTCCGCTTTCAACGCAAGAACGGCGCCTACGCCGACGTGGTTTTGCGCGGGCACGTGTTGCGCGACGACGAAGGGGCGGCGGTGCGGATGGTTGGTGGGTTGAGCGATGTGACGGAGCGTCGCGAGGCCGAGCGCCGGCTGGAACAGTCGCGCCGGCAATTGCGCGCGTTGTCCGTCCGGCTCGAGTCGTTGCGCGAGGAGGAGCGCACGCGCATCGCCCGTGAGATTCATGATGAACTCGGCCAGATGCTGACCGGGCTGAAACTGGATCTGCGGTGGATCGAGCAACGCCTGTCGGCCGACGGCCTGCCCACGGCATTCAATCCGGTGCTGGACAAGGTTGTGGAGGCGGCCGAGTTGATTGATGCCACCATCACGAGCGTGCAAAGGATTTCCGCCGATCTGCGACCTGGCACGCTAGATACACTTGGTCTCGCGACGGCGAGCCGCCACGAGGCCGCGAGGTTTGCGGCGCGCACCGGCATCGCGGCGGAGGTGGAAGCGCCGGACACCGAGCCGGCCCTGTCCCGGGCGGCGGCCACGGGCGCTTTTCGCATTTTGCAGGAGGCGTTGACCAATGTCGCCCGTCATGCCAGCGCTAAGAAGGTGGCCATCCGGTTGCGGGAGGAATCCGGCTGGGTCGCGTTGGAGGTGCATGACGATGGTTGCGGACTGAAACCCGGGGACGTCGAGAATCCCAGGTCCATCGGCCTGCTGGGCATGCGCGAGCGCGCGGAGCTGCTCGGCGGGGAAATTCAATTTACGCGGGAATCGGCCGGCGGCACGTTGGTGCGGCTGCGGGTGCCGTGCGGGGCCGAAGACACCAATTTCATCAAACTCGTATGACGCGCGTATTGATTGCCGACGACCACGAAATCGTCCGCCGGGGACTGAAGGATCTGCTGACCGACGCATTCGGAAAAATCAAGGTGGGCGAATCGCGCACCGCCGGGGAAACGCTGGAACTGGCGCGGCGTGAGCCGTGGGACATTGTGTTGCTCGACATCAACATGCCCGGGCGTAGCGGATTGGAAGTGCTGGCGGACCTCAAGCGCGTGCGGCCCAACGTTCCCGTCCTGGTCCTGAGCGCCTCGCCGGAGCAGGATTACGCCCTGCGCGTGCTCAAACTCGGCGCGTCCGGTTATCTCACCAAGCAAAGCGCCTCGGACGAATTGCTGGCGGCCATCCGCAAATCGCTCGCCGGCGGCAAATACGTCACGGCCACCCTGGCCGAGAAACTCGCCGCCCAACTGTCCGGCGAAGTCTCCGGAGCGCCGCACGAGGCGCTCTCCAATCGCGAACTTCAGGTGCTCCGGCTCATCGCTTCGGGCCGGACGATCAAGGAAATCGCCGCCGAACTTTCGCTCAGCGAAAAAACCATCGGCACTTATCGCGCGCGCATTTCGGAGAAGTTGCGCCTTGCCACAAACGTCGAACTGACCCGCTACGCGTTGCAGCACAAGCTGGTGGATTGAGCCGGTCAGGTAAATTCCCGACACGGCCACGCGGCGTTCTTGCACAGAACATTCAGGTTTTCCCCATCTATTCGGCCGCGTTCTCCGGGACTAACGTGGCGGCATGAAACACAAACGACAGGCGTTGCGGATCATCGTTCCGGATTTCAAAATCGAGAAATGGCCGGTCAGGATTCGGCGGAAGCAGATTCCGTCAGTGTTATTTGGACGCAACAGCCGTCAGCCGCACCCGACGTTTGGCAGTGTGGAAGCGACATCGGGGAAGGCGGAGGGCAGCGCGGCAGGGAACGCTCACCGCGCGCGTCCGTTCACCGGGCAGGGCGCCGGGGCGTGGCGATGAGCGCGCCACGCCCCCTTGCGGTCCTGCTGGTGGACGATTCGGCACTGGTGTTGGCGCGATTGCGTGAAGGGTTGGCCAACGACCCGTTGATTCAAATCGTAGGGACGGCCGATTCCGGCGCCGAGGCGATGATGCAATTCCGGCACCTTGTCCCCGACGTCGTGGTGCTGGACATCAATCTGCCCGACACCTCCGGTTTGTCGCTCTTGCGCGCCTTCAAGAAGCAACGTCCAGCCTGCAAGGTGATCATGCTCAGCGCGTCCGTGGAATGTCGAGAAATGGCGCTGGTCATGGGCGCGGACCACTTCTGCGACAAGATGCAAGAGTTCGAACGGGCTTGCAGTGTGGTCAGGGAATTCGCCTCCCGGCATGCGGCCGACGTTCCGCCAGAGACGAGTTCACCCGGGGAGTCACCACAGGGGAACTGAGATCCGGGGCGGTGCTCCGCGTTCCAAGCGGCTTCGACGTCACTGTTGAAAGTGTGCCGCCGCGATCAGTCGGGCCTGGGTAACTACTTGAGATTTGCGCAATGTTTTGTCCGAGGTACTCTGGGCTTGGTGTATGCACGGGACTTCGGGAAACGATGAAACAATCGCCGAACCGGTCTTAAAACCAGCAGCGTCGAAGCAGCTATGGTTTTGGCCGCAGCCGCGACCTTTGGTGGAGCGCTTTGGCGATGATTTCTTCCGGCAAGCACCCGCCGCGCCGGGAGTTTACTTTTTCTGCGGCCCGGATGCGGGCGTGCTTTATGTCGGCAAGGCCCGCAATCTTCGCCGGCGCCTGGCGAGCTATCGAATCGCCGACGCCGACAGACTGCCTCGCCGCATGGTGCGGCTGCTGCATCAAGTCACGCGCATCGAGTGGGACATCTGCGCCAGCGAAGTGGCCGCGCGCCATCGCGAGGAACTCCTGATTTGCGTGCTCAACCCCAAATTCAATCGTGCCGGCCGGGTGTGGCCGTCGCCGACCGCCTGGCGCGATTGGCGACCGCCGGTGGGACCGGGTGAAACTGTCCGGGCGGCAGCAGGCTCCATGGCCGACGAAGGTTGCAAAACACTATGAAGCTCACATCCGCTCTACTGTCCCGGGTTTGGTTTTTTCTGTTCATTGCTACGACCATTGCCGCCGCCGAAGTCTCCACCAATCACATCAACATCCTGTTCTTGATGGACGATCAGCATCGCGGGGATTGGATTCACGCCGCGGGTGCGAAGTGGATGATTACGCCGAACCTGGACCGGCTCGCGCACGAAGGCGTGTTGTTCCGGCGGGGATACAGTTCTACGCCGTCGTGCCTGCCCGCGCGTTCCGCGCTGCTCACCGGTATGAGTCCATGGGGTCATGGGATTCTCGGTTACACGTCCATCCCCGAGCGATTCACGGTTGAGATGCCCCGCATCTTCACGGAAGCGGGCTATCGCACGCACGCCATTGGCAAACAGCACTTCACACCGCAGACCAATTATCACGGTTACCAATCCGTGGAGCTGGGCGAGCCGAATTACTCGAACAGCGCGCATATTCCGGAATACGAACAGTGGTTCGCCGCGCAAACCGGCGGACAGAGTCCGTATCCGGGCCAACGCAGCGGCAATGACCAGCGCGGGGGCATCCACTACGCCTTGGACGAGAAGCTGCACGAGACCCGCTGGACGGCGGATCGGGCGATTGAATTCCTGCGCGCCACGCCGGTGGGCACAAACTGGTTCTTGAAAGTCTCCTTCCATCGTCCTCACGCTCCGCTCAATGCCCCCAAGCGGTGGTATGATCGGTACGCCGGCGTGGAGATTCCGCCGCCGGAGATCGGTGACTGGGCGCGCGAGTGGTATGGCACGGAGCAGACTTCCTTTCAAAAGAATCCCGATGCCACGCGCGGTGTGGTGCCGGCGGCGGAATTGAGTGAAACCCGGCGCAGTTACGCCGCGGCGATCTCCTTCGTGGACGAGCAAATGGGCCGCATCCTCGACGCGCTCGAACGCCGCGGCGAACTCGAGCGCACTTTGATTCTGTTCACGTCCGATCATGGCGATGTCATGGGCGACAATCTGCTCTACCGTAAAACGTTTCCGGTCGAAGGGTCGGTCAGAGTGCCGATGATCGTGCGCTGGCCGGCGGCGCTCGGCTTGAACGCGAAGCGCGGTCAGGTGCGACCGGAGTTGGTGGAACTGCGCGACGTGTTGCCGACCTTCCTGGACTCCGCAAGCCTGCCCATCCCGGCGGCGGTCGAAGGGCGAAGCCTGTTGGATGTTCTGCGTGGCAAACCGTGGCGCACGCTGTTGGACCTCGAACACGCTTCCTGTTACGCGCGCAAGGATGGTTGGGTGGCGCTCACCGACGAGCGTTACAAATTCATCTGGTATCCCATCACCGGCGCCCAGCAACTCTTCGATCTACAAAACGATCCGCACGAGCTGCGTGATCTGGCCGCCGGTCCCGAGGCAACGGCGCTTGTCAAAAAATGGCGACAGAAGATGATTGAGCATCTTGCAAGCCGTGGTGAAGCCTGGGTGCGCGACGGCGATCTGGTGGTGCAACCGAAAGCCATCCTGCGTCGGCCCAACGCGCCGAGCATCGCGAAATGACGCAAGCAATCGCCGGCGCGTGCGGCAGGTGGCCGAAGTCAAAATTGACGGAATCACCCTTCCCGGGCAGAGTTGGCGGCACATTCATGCAGCGAGCCAGCTTCCGCCAATATGTCCGCGCTTGTTTCCGGAGTATCCCGTTTGCACTGGCGACCTTGCTCCTGTCTTCGCTGACCTGCGGTGGAAAGCCGGCGAACTTCGAGCGCGAAGTTCGGCCGACGCTGAAACAGTATTGTTTGGACTGCCACTCAACGGCCAAACACAAGGGCGACCTCGATCTGGAACAGTTCAAATCATTGCGGGAAATTCTCAAACAACCCAAGGTGTGGCAGAACGTCGTCGAGAAAATTTCCCTTGGCGAGATGCCGCCCAAATCCAAGCCGCAGCCAACCCAGGCCGAACGCGAGCGGTTGGTTGCATGGGTGAACGCCGCGCTCGACGAGGCGGCGAAGGCAAATGCGGGCGATCCCGGCCCGGTCGTGTTGCGCCGGCTTTCCAACGCGGAGTATACCTACACGTTGCGCGACCTGACCGGCGTGGGGTCGCTTGATCCAGCGCGGGAATTTCCCGTGGATTCGGCGTCGGGCGAGGGCTTTATGAACGTGGGCAATTCGCTGGTCATGTCGCCGGCATTGCTCACCAAATATCTCGACGCTGCGAAAAGTGTCGCTGCTCACGCGGTGCTGCTGCCCGATGGAATCGGCTTCTCGCCCAGCACTTCGCCGCGCGATTGGACGGAAGAAAGACTCGCGGCCATTCGCGAGTTTTATGCGCGTTTCACCGAACTGGGCAGCGGTTCGGCGAACGTTTTGCAGGGCGTGAAGCTGGACAGCCCGGATCGTGGGGTCCTGCCGTTGAAAAAATACCTGGCGGCGACGGTTGCCGAGCGCGATGCGTTGTCGAGCCGGCGAAAGAACCTCGCCCAGGTTGCGCGTGAGCAGGGGTTGAATGAAAAATATCTCGCCACGCTATGGAACGCGTTGAACAGCAAAGAACCGTCGCTGTTGCTCGATCAAGTCCGCGCCCAGTGGCGGGCCGCCAAGCCGGGCGATGCGGACGCGTTGTCTCAACTGATCAACCAATGGCAGCAGTCGTTGTGGCATTTCGCGCTGATCGGGCACATTGGCAAACGCGACGGCCCGAAGGCGTGGCAGGAACCCGTGACTCCGCTGGTCAACAAACGCGAACTGCGCTTTGCGCTGCCCGTTTCGAAAGGGCGTGGTGACGTCACCCTTTACCTCGCCGTTTCGGACGCAGGCGACGGCAACCAAAATGATTTCGCCGTTTGGGAGAATCCCCGGCTCGTTGCCGCCGGTCGAACGGATCTGCCCTTGCGCGATGTGACCGCGACGCTGAATTCGTTCGCAACCTTGCGGGAGAAAGTGTTTGCCGAGTCGGCTGCATGTCTGGCCGCCGCCGGGGAGGTTCAGGGTTCGCCGGATGAAAAGGCGGTGGCGGAACTCGCGCGCAAGCACAGCGTGGAAGCGTCCGCGTTGAAAGCGTGGATGGATTGCCTCGGCATCGGCGCGGGCGAGGCGCGGATTGATTCCTACCTGAAAACGCCGCTGGCGAAGACCGAGAACTACAATTTCGTGAAAGGTTGGATTGGCGATCAGGCGCTGTCGGTCGTGGCCAATCCGTCCGACCAACTTGTGCACATCCCCGGTCACATGAAACCGCACAGCGTGGCGGTTCACCCTTCGCCGGCCCAGCGCGTGGTCATCGGCTGGCGCAGTCCGGTGACCGCGACGTTGCGGGTGGACGGATTGATTCATCACGCACATTCCGAGTGTGGCAACGGCGTCACGTGGGCGGTGGAGTTGCGTCGCGCCAACCTTCGCCAGCGCCTGGCCGCCGGAGTGGCGCAGAAGAATTCCGACGGCAAATTCGGTCCGGTGGAAACTCTCGTGGTGCGGACCGGTGATTTGATTGTCGTCGCCATCGGGCCGCGCGATGGTAATCACTCGTGCGACCTGACGGCGGTGGATTTGAGCCTGACGGACGGCACGCGCACCTGGGATCTGGCCAAAGAAATTTCTCCCGACATTCTCGCGGGCAATCCGCATGCTGACGCTTTCGGCAACGCGGGGGTGTGGAATTTCTTCATCGAGCCGGACACCGTCGGCGGTGTGGAGGCGGTACTGCCGGCGGCATCGTTGCTGACCAAATGGCAAACGAGCACAAACGCGGATGAACAGCATCGGCTCGCTGGCGAAGTGCAGCAACTTCTGGTGAAGGGCCCGTCCGGTCTTGCGACCAATTCGCCGGATCGCGCGCTGTATCGGCAGCTCACATCGCTCAACGGGCCGTTGCTCGGCTCGGTGCTGCGTAGCAGCCGACGTGAGGAGGCTCATTTTGAAAGATCGGCAATTGGCAATCGGCAATCGGCGATAAATCAGAGCCTCGTTACCTCGGCTGCTTCGAAATGGGGAATTGATCCCGCGTTGTTCGGCAAACATCCGAACGGTGTGAAGATTGGCGACAAGGATCTTTGCGTGCAGTCGCCGTCGCTCATGGAAGTGCGGTTGCCGGCGGACATCGCCGAGGGCAGCGAGCTGGTCGTGACGGCGAAGTTGCACAACGCCACCGGTGCGGAGGGCAGCGTGCAGATGCAAATCCTCACCAACAAACCCGCCACCCTGGGCCTCGTTGCAAGCGCGACCACGCAGGATGCCGGCAAGAAAACCTGGTCCGACGGAGAGCGCCCCGTGGATTTCGCTGTGCCGGTCATTGTGAACGACGGCAGCGCGGCGAAGCGCCGGTTTGAAGCAGCGATGAAACAGTTTCGCCAGCTTTTCCCAGCGGCGTTGTGTTACACCAAGATCGTTCCGGTGGATGAAGTGATCACGCTCACGTTGTTCTTCCGCGAAGATGATCATCTCCGTCGGCTGATGCTCGACGACGCGCAGGCCGCCGAGCTGGACCGGCTCTGGGGTGAGTTGCGCTACATCAGCCAGGACGCGCTCAAGCTCGTGGATGCCTTCGAACAGCTCTGGCAATATGCCACGCAAGACGCCGATCCCAGCGCGTTCGCGCCGTTGCGAGAACCGATCAATCAACGCGCCGAGGAATTCAAGAAGCTCCTGACGAACTCCCAGCCCGCGCATCTCGATGCCGTCTTGAAGCTAGCTGAAGGCGCTTATCGGCGTCCGTTGACTTCGGACGAGCAAGGTGAGTTGCGCGCCCTGTATCGGAAATTGCGCGGCGAGGAAATTCCGCACGATGAGGCCATCCGCCTCACGCTGGCGCGCGTGCTGGTTTCGCCGGCTTTCTTATATCGCACGGAGCAGCCGGCGCCCGGCAAGCAGCCCGGCCCGGTCAACGATTGGGAACTGGCCACGCGACTGAGTTATTTCCTCTGGTCATCCGCGCCCGATGCCGAATTGCGCGAGCTGGCCGCACGCGGACAGTTGCACAAACCGCGCGTCCTTGCCGCGCAGGCCAAACGGATGTTGCAAGACCCGCGTGTGCGGCGGTTGGCCACGGAGTTCGCCTGCGCCTGGCTGCACATCCACGACTTCGAAACGTTTGACGAGAAAAGCGAGAAGGTATTTCCGACGTTCGCCTCCTTGCGCGGCCCGATGTATGAGGAGGCGATTCAGTTTTTCACCGACCTTTTCCAGCGGGACGGCTCGGTGTTGAAAATCTTCGATGCCGATTACACGTTCCTGAACGAAGCATTGGCCAAGCATTATGGCATCAGTTGGAGTTCAAGCTTCAGCCTGCCAGTCCGAACAAACGTGAACCCGGACAGCCTGAAGGCTGGACTCCAACAAGATGAGTGGCGGCGTGTGGATGGCGTGAAGCAATTCGGTCGTGGTGGCATTCTGGGCATGGGCGCGACGTTGGCCAAACAATCCGGCGCGTCGCGCACGAGTCCCATCCTGCGCGGCAACTGGGTTTCCGAAGTGCTCCTCGGCGACCGGCTGCCGCGACCGCCGCCCGATGTGCCGCGTTTGCCCGAGGACGAAGCGACCGAGAAGCTCACCGTCCGCGAACTCACGGAACGACACACCACCGACCCACGCTGTGCCGGATGCCACGTCCGCATTGATGGCTACGGTTTCACGCTGGAGGGCTTCGATGCGATTGGCCGCAGCCGCACCCTCGACCTCGGCGACCGTCCCATCGATACGGTGGCCAAAGTTTACGACGGGACGACGGTCAATGGTGCCGCCGGCTTGCGCGAGTATTTGATCACCAAGAAACGCGACGTGGTGGTGAACCAATTCTGCCGCAAGCTCCTCGGCTATTCGCTGGGTCGCGCGGTGATGTTGTCAGACAAACCGTTGCTGGCCGAGATGCAAGCGCAGTTGAAAAAGCACAATTATCGTTTCACCGCCGCGCTCAAAACCATCGTTCGCAGCAAACAGTTCCGCGAGATTCGCGGGAAGGAGACGGTCGATGACGGATGAAGCATCAGTGGGGGGGTAACATAACAGCATTGTTCGATTCCACCGGCGAAGTGGCCAGGAAGTGGTTGGATAAAGCCAACGGCTTGACCATACTGCCATTGTGAAACTGTTTACCACACCTGCGTTCTGGATCGTTGTGGCAATTTTCACGCTCGCCGCAGTAGTCGTGCTCTTCCGCAGTCGGGCGCGGCACGAATGGGGATTTAGGGAGGCTGTCCAGAATCCGGAACAGTGGAGCAGAAATATTGAGCGAGCCAGCCGGGAGCTTGAACGCGCAATTGAAGAAGCAAAAGATTGGGATGAATCCAAAGTATCTGCGGCGGTCAACCGCTTCGTCTTCGATGTCTCCAGTAGCCAGCAAGCGCCGCTGGATGCGCGTGTTCTTAAATCCATGGGCCCGCAAGTATATCCCGCGGTGCTGCAAATTCTAGCTGACGCATCGAAGCAAGAGAAACTAGTCAAACCCACCGGTGAAAATCTTCTGCCGGAAGCACCTTTTAATCGTGCTTGCACCCTGCTTGGAGATGCTCCGCCGACCAACGCCGCAGCGCTCGTAGCCAGGTTCCTCGGTGAGCCGTCTGAAGAGATTCGCAAGGATGCTGCCTTGGTCCTTGGCAAGATTGGCACGCCTGAGGTCATTTCGCCGCTCCGGAAAGCCTTTTCGGATTCAGACGAGTATGTTCGATCGTATGGCCTGTTGGGATTGCAATGGGCGATCAAGAATCGCCGGCTTAATGAGCAGTGTGCGCGCGATCTCTACGAAGATATCGCGCAATTGGTGCTTTCAGGAAAGAATCCCAACAAATCCGCCGCCTTGCTTCTGGACATAGACCCACCCCGCACCACTGAACTATTTCTGTCGGAGAAAGTTTTTACCGCCAATGCTCCCGCGTTGCATGCGGCGTTGGAGGCTTTAGCTGAGAAACACGTCAAAATACCGCGCGACGGTCTATTGAATCTGATTGCGGACCTTGAATCGGGCGACCTTAAGTATCCAAAATCCCGCGCGCTCGCCGAAGCGCTTCGTCTGTTGGGTCAACACAGGCTTGAGCAAGACAGAACATTTCTGGAAGCCCGAACGGGTTCATCAGATGAGCGAGTGGCGGAAGGCGCCGCGACAGGGTTGATCGCCTCGTTTGACTTGGAAGGCTTTGAACAACGAGCTTGGGAACTGATGAACAAAGACGGTTTCTCCGCGCTTAAGCCTGCTCAGAAGCCCTACCTGGCGGTGATGATGTTTGACGGTGAGGTGAACAACGGCGGCTTGTTTCAATACTTTTTCAACCCAAGCGGTGACTATTGGCCAGAAGCGTTGGCGGGATTTGAAGCCATGGAATCCAAGGATTGCCTTGGTATCATCCGCGAAGCTGTTGGAAAGTTTGGCAAGGATGGGCCGCATCAGGATCGGGAACAACGCCAGGAGCAACTCGCCAAATTGCAGCGGAAGAGCAAAGCTGTTTTCGATTCGCTTGATGATCGTTACTACAAGAGCAAAGAAGTCCTTGAAGTCATGGCGAAGCGTTATGTCTTGAAGAATCCGGAAGCTTTTAGATAAGTATTTCAAGCCGCGAATTATTATGAGCACGCACAAATTCTCCCGGCGCACATTTCTGCGCGGCGTCGGCGTCACCATGGCGTTGCCGTGGATGGAATCGCTCACTGTTTGGGGCGACACGCCGCCCGTCGGCGTCAAGCCCGCCAGCGAAGCGCCCGTCCGGCTGGCGGTGCTTTTTTCGGGAAACGGCTTTCATTCGAAGGAATGGTGGGCCAAAGGCGAAGGCAAGCAGATGGAGCTGGGCAAGGTGCTTTCGCCGCTCGCCGATTTTCGCGAGAAGATGCTTGTCATCCGCGGGCTTTACAACGCCGAGGCGCTCAAGGGCAACATCCACAGTTCGCAGACGGGCAATTTGCTTTCCGGCGCGCCGCTGGCGTCCGGCGGCGAAATTCGGTCGGGCACGAGCATTGACCAGTTGCTGGCGCAGCGTTACGGCAATTCGACCAAAGTGCCGAGCCTCGTACTCGGTTGCGAAAAATCGAATCCGTCGGTGCACAAAAATTACTCGATGCTCTACAGCTCGCACATCTCGTGGAGTTCACCGACGACGCCGACGCCGTTGGAAGTTTATCCGGCGCTGGCGTTCGACCGTTTGTTCAAGGACGAGGTGAGCAAAGGCGACAAGAGCGTGCTCGACGCCGTCTTGTCCGACGCGAAAGATTTGCGCCGCAAAATCAGCGCGAACGACCAGCGCAAGCTCGACGAATATCTTGATTCCGTTCGCGACGTGGAGCAGCGCATCGAAAACGCCGGGCAGAAAGGACAGTTGCAAGGCTGGCGACCCACGCTGTCCGCGCCGAACATTCCGCGCCCGCCCGACGGCATCCCGCAGGACATCGCCGAACACATGCGCTTGATGAGCGACATCCTCGTGCTGGGTTTCCAGACCGATACGACGCGCATCACCACGCTCAAGCTAAACAACGACCACAGCTCGCTGCGTTTTCCGAACTTGGGTGTGGATTACATGATTCACCATCTGCTTTCGCACAGCGACACGGCGGACTGGCTGAAGGTGAACCAATTCTTCCTCGAACAAGTTGCCTACATTGCCCGCAAACTCGACGCGATCCAGGAAGGCCCGCGCACTTTGCTCGATAACACGATGCTGCTCTATTGCTCCTCGATGCTGACCGGCAACCATGACGCGACCCAACTTCCGGTGGTGCTCCTCGGCGGCGCTGGTGGCCGTCTTAATGGTGGCCGCGTGCTCGACTACAAGGAAAAACCCGAGCGCCAGATGTGCCGCCTGTATCTGTCCATGATGGACAAGATGAACGTGCGCCTGCCGAAGTTCGGTGATGCGTCGAAGGCGTTGGAGGAAGTGTAGTAGTTGCGCTGAACCGGGACTAATTGAGTCCGGCCGTGGTGAAGTTTTCTTTTCTCCTCGTGTGCTTTCGTTTCCGCGATTGATTTGTGTGGGAGGGGGGTCGTCGCTGGTTGCGAACTGAGATGGCAAGATAGGGAGAGGAATTAATCGCGCGTGTCCTTGACTTCAAGTTGGCTTGAGCATCTGCTTGTCTGAGCCGGGTTGTAACCGTCCGATCACGCCTCCTGTTGAGCCGCAGAGCAGCGATTTCACCGCGTCCGAGCCGTTCAGTGTTTTGCAGTCCATGAGCAAACGAATTCTTTTGACCAGTGTATGCCGTCCGATTGGACCGGAATACGGAGACGCCCCTTCAGTGGGGTATGAACTCCTTTACCGTCAGGTGACACGCGCGCAAGGCATTTTCAGCCCGCGCACGGTGAACGTTCATTTTTCACTCGATTACATCGCAGAGAACCTTGATGCGCCGACTGTGGTGCTGCAATACCCGTCAAAGCGTGAGTTGATCAAGGAACTAAAGAAGGGATACGATTACGTGGGGATCTCATTCATTATGGCGGTCATGCACAAGATGAAGGAGATGGTGACCCTGATCCGAAAATACGCGCCGCAGAGCAAAATCGTGCTTGGCGGTTATGGCACGGTGTTGAAAGACGAGGTGCTCAAGCCGTATGCGGATTACATCTGCCGCGAAGAGGGGGTCGCATTTTTCCGCCGCTTGCTGGGCGAGCCGGAAATCCCGATGCCCTACAAACACCCGTTGATCGTGAGCTGGTTGCGGGTGTTTGGGTGGAAAGTCTCGGGCACAGGAAAGATTTTTGCGGGACTGGGCTGTCCCAACGGCTGCGACTTTTGCTGCACGTCACATTTCTTCTCGCGCAAGCACATCAAGCTCCTGCCGACCGGCCGGGACATTTACAACGTGGTGGAGAGGTACCTAGACCTGGATCCCAGCTTGGTCTTCCTGATTCTGGACGAAGACTTCCTGCTCAATAAGAAGCGCGCGATGGAATTTCGCGATTGCGTGATCAAAAGCGGAAAGAAGCTCTCGATCTTCGCCTTTTCCAGCATCAAGGCCATCAGCCAATACACGGTGGAGGAGATCCTGGAGATGGGCATTGACGGTTTTTGGATTGGCTACGAGGGCACGCGCTCAAACTACGCCAAACAACAGGGCCGGCCCATAGATGAGATTCTCACCGAGTTTCGCGAGCACGGCATCACCGTGCTCACTTCCATGATTATTGGGTTCGATTATCAGAACCAGGAAGTGGTGGCGCAGGAATTGGACGGGTTGATGAAGCTTAAACCCTCGCTCGCGCAATTTCTGATTTACGGCCCGGTGCCCGGCACGCCGTTTCACGAGCGGATTATCAAGGACAACCTTTTGCACGACGTTTACACCAGTGACAAAGACTTGTTTTATCGGCGTGCGGACGGATTCCGCACGATGATCAAACATCCGACGCTCTCTCCCGAACAAATTGAGGAGATCCAGCGTTGGTGTTTTGAACAGGATTTTCAGCGGCTCGGCCCCAGCATTTTTCGCGTCCTTGAATCACGGCTGCTTGGCTACCTGAAACTGAAAGATTCCCCGAACCCCATTCTGCGGCAAAAGGCCGAATACTACGCCAGCGAATTGCGTTATGCGTACCCGATATTTCTCGCCGGCAGATTGCTGGGGCCAAATGCCGCGGTGCGAACGTGGATCGCGGATTTGGAACGGCGCATCCACGCCGAACTGGGGCGCCCGGTATTCGGACAGAACTTGAAATCCGTCATGGCGGTGGGTGCGGCGTTCTGGACGGCGGTGACCTTGAAGCTGGATCTTTTTCAGCACCCCAAATTGCTCCGCACCACCTATCGGCTGCCCGAGAAGGCCTGGAGCGGGTTTCATTTGTGGGACGAATTCCACGCCAAGTTTGCCAGCGCAAATTTCTCGGTCAAAGTCGAACTGCAACACACCAAGCAGCAAGTCTGGATGCGACTCGAAGGCGCGCTTTCGTCGGCGGACGCGGAAGGACTGGCGCAGCGCATTCGCGATTCGCTCGCGCGCAGCAAGAGCCGGCTGGTGCTGGACCTGAAAAATCTGCACTGGGACAAAGTGGACGACCTGCGGCCGCTGCGCGAAAAGCTGGCGGTCTATCGCTCGCACATCCGGCTCGTTCTGCCCAAGCTGGCGGCGGCCCATCCCGAGGTGATCCTGCTCGCCGGGATGTTTCAGCATTACAAAGGCTGAGGCGTTCGCGCTGCATTCATGCAACGGCGAAACCGCGATGCTTGCGTGTCGGGCGGACTCGGGGTTAAATCCCGTCCTCATGAAGAAACTCATCATTGTTTTGACGTTGCTTGTGGTTGTTTCGGTGCGAGCCCAACTGCCGACGACTTCGCCCAAGGCCGCGGGGTTTGATCCCGCGCGGCTGGAAGTGATGCACGCCACGGTGAAACGGTTTGTGGACGAGGGCAAACACGCGGGCATCATCACGCTCGTGGCGCGCAACGGGAAGATCGTGGATTTTCAGACCTACGGCTATCGCGACCTGGAAAAGCAGTTGCCGATGGAGCGCGACACGATTTGCCGCGTGTATTCAATGTCGAAGATCATCGCGTGCGTGGGGACGTTGATTTTGTTCGAGGAGGGGCGGTTCAACCTGGACGATCCGGTCGCGAATTATTTGCCGGAGTTGAAGGACATGAAGGTCTGGACGGGTGGCACACAGGACGCGCCGCAGACGGAACCGCTCAAGCGGCCCATTACCATTACGCACCTGCTCACGCACACGAGCGGTCTGATTTACGATTTTGCGGGCGACGATGAACTGACGAGCTTGTGGCGCAGCGCCGATCTTTGGACCGGGCCGGGATTGACCGGCTTTGTCGCCAAGCTTGGCAAGCTGCCGTTGAAGCATCAGCCGGGCGACGCCTATACGTATGGTGTGAACCAGGACGTGCTCGGGGCATTGATTGAGCGAGTCTCGGGCAGGACGTTTGGAGCTTTCCTCGAAGAACGGCTGTTTGCTCCGTTGCGCATGAAAGACACGGGCTTCGATGTGCCGCCCGAAAAAATGTATCGCCTCGCGAAGACCTACAAGCATGGGAAGGACGGCAAGTTCGTGGAAGACAAACCGATCATTGAAACCTGGCCGGAAGCGGGGCGGGGGATTGAAGCGGGCGGCGCCGGGATTTTTTCCACGGCGGGCGACTTCGCGCGGTTGGCGCAAATGCTTTGCAACGGCGGCACACTCGACGGCAAACGCATCCTCGGCCGGAAGACGGTGGAGTTGATGACGGCCAATCACATGGTGGCGCTGCCGAACAACAAGGGCGCATCGCGGCCGGACGGTTTTGGCTACGGGGTGCAGGTGACGACGGATTTGGGGCAAATGTCCATTCCCTCATCCGTCGGGCAATTTGGTTGGTTTGGCGCCGCGACGACCTACTGCAAGATTGATCCGAAGGAGAAGATCGTGGCTGTTGCTCTCTCGCAGCATTTCCCGTTCAACGAGCACAAGTTCTTTGCGGCATTCCAGACGGCGTATTATCAGGCGTTGCAGTAGCGGGTGCAGGGGATAGCCCGCCCGGCTTTGGCCATTGACTGAGACGCTTGGGGACTGCAATTTCTGAACATTCTCGTGTCATGAACCGTCAATGAACAACCATATGCAACACTTACTTCATTACGATTGCGGTCACCAGCTGTTGAGCGTGGGCGCTGCGGCTGGTTTTCTGTTCGCAACTGCCGTCCGGGCCGACGACTGGCCCCAGTGGCGCGGACCGAATCGTGATGGCATCTCGAAGGAAACCGGCTGGCTCTCCCAGTGGCCACCCGAAGGGCCGAAGAAAATGTGGCAGGTCAAAGTGGGCATCGGTTATTCTTCGATGTCAGCCAGCAAAGGCCGCATTTTCACCATGGGAAACGTGCAGGACACGGACGCCGTTTCCGCCTTCGACGCCGAGACCGGCAAGCCGCTTTGGAAGCACGAGTATCCCTGTCCGGCCAAAGATCCCAATGGTTTCCTCGGAACGCGCTGCACACCCACGGTGGACGGAGACCGCGTCTATTCGGTGAGCCGACAGGGGGATTTCTTCTGCCTGGACGCGGTCAGTGGCAAGGTCATTTGGTCAAAGGATTTGAGGAAGGACCTTGGCGGTATTGTGCCCAAATGGGGTTTCTCTGGTTCCCCGTTGATCGAAAAGGACTGGGTGCTCATCGAGGTGGGAGGCAATGGGGCTTCGGTGGTTGCGTTTAACAAGGCCAACGGCGCGGTGGTCTGGAAGAATGGCGACGATCGCGCCGGTTATGCTTCGCTCATTGCTTTCGACAGCGCCGGCGAACGTTGTCTGGCGCAATTCAGCGCGGACCACATCATCGGGCGCCGGATGAAGGACGGCGCGGAACTCTGGCGGCTTCCGTGGAAGACAGACTACGCCGTCAATGCCGCCACGCCCATCGTCCAGGGCGATGAAATGTTCATCTCGTCGGGTTATAATTTCGGTTGCGCGTTGTTGAAAATGAAGCCCAAGGCGGCGACAGAAATCTGGCGCAACAAAAAAATGCGCAATCACGTGAACAGTTGCGTGCTGGTGGACGGCTTCCTTTACGGTTTCGACGAGGGCGAGTTGAAGTGCCTGGACTGGAAGACAGGCGATGTTAAGTGGGGCACGAAGGAATATGGCAAAGGTTCGCTGATGGTTGCGGAGGGCAAAATGATTTTGTACGGCCAGAACGGCAAGTTGGGCCTCGCCGAGATGGCTTCGCAGGCGTTCAAACCGATCACCAGTTTTCAAGCGATGGGCGGCCAGAACACCTGGGCCTCGCCGGTGTTGGCCAACAGCCGCATCTACGTCCGCAACCTGGACACCCTGGCGGCTTTTGATGTGAAAGGGAAATAGCCACGTTGCCAGCATCCGCACGATTGCATGACGAAGCCTCGGAAAAAGAGCTTGCCCTCCCACCGGGTTGGGCCAAGATTTTAATGTTCACACTACGATTCAACGTTTAAGCACTGATTTTTATGGGACGCATTTACAACAATATCGTCGAAACGGTTGGCCGCACACCGCTGGTCCGGCTGAACAAGGTCACCGCCGGGGTTCCGGCCACCGTGCTGATGAAATGCGAGTTTTTCAACCCGTTGGGCAGTGTCAAAGACCGCATTGGCATGTCCATGATCGAAGCGGCCGAGAAGCGTGGTGTGCTCAAGCAGGACACGGTCATCATTGAACCGACCAGCGGCAATACGGGCATCGCGCTGGCGTTTGTGGCCGCAGCCAAGGGTTATCAACTCATTCTGACCATGCCGGAAACGATGTCGCTCGAACGGCGCACGCTGCTGGCGTTGCTCGGCGCCAAGCTCGTGCTCACGCCGGGTACCGAAGGCATGAAAGGCGCGATTGCCAAGGCCGAACAACTCGCCAAGGAAACCCCCAACTCCTGGATTCCGCAGCAGTTTGAAAACCCCTCGAATCCGGAGATTCACAGACAAACCACAGCGGTGGAGTTGTGGGAGGATACCGCCGGCAAGATAGATATTCTGGTTGCCGCCGTTGGCACGGGTGGCACCATCACCGGTTGCTACGAGGTCCTCAAATCAAAGAAATCTTCGTTTCAAGCCATCGCGGTCGAGCCGAAGGATTCACCGGTGATATCGCAGACGCTGGCCGGCCAGCCGCTCAAGCCCGGTCCGCACAAGATCCAGGGCACGGGGGCCGGCTTCATCCCGAAGAACCTTCATTTGAAAGACGAGCAGGGAAACCCGCAGATCGTCGAGTGCGTTCAGGTCTCGAACGACGACGCCTTTGCCATGGCACGGCGATTGGCCAGGGAAGAAGGTTTGCTGGTCGGCATTTCCACCGGTGCCAATGTCGTTGCGGCCATCGCAGTGGCGAAACGGCCGGAGAACAAGGGAAAGATGATCGTCACGGTGGCTTGTTCGACGGGTGAGCGTTATTTGAGCACCGCGCTGGCGGCGGACGCCCGGGCAGCGGTGGGTGGTTGATCCTCGCGGGGGATTCCCTCGCCGCGAGCTAAGTGCGGCTCCGTTAACTGGCGCGCGACCCGCCGGGCCGCAGCGGGAAGCAATGCATGAGAGCGGAGGCAATCTCCAATGCGCTTCCAGAGGTTGTGTGCGGCGCCCCACACGATCCTGCTCCGGTTTGTGGGCCCGGTTACGAACGACAGAAGGCGCGATGGCGCCTCCGTCGGCTGACAGTTGCCAGGTCAATGGCTACTTCACCCTGTATTTTGCAGGAACAGGCTGATTTTTGCCGCCGATGAAGACTAAAAAATCGCTAAAAAATGGTTGCGTTTTCCGGGCTCAAGCCGTATTTAGATGACGAATCGAAGGTTTGATGGTTGCGAGCGGTTGGGTGCAACGTGAGATTACCGGCGCAGCAGCTTCCAAAATTCTAAGTTCAACAGCCGTTTTTCAGAGTTGGTTTCTCGACCTTCGAGATACAGAAAAAATTATGAGCAGCACAACGAACGAAAGTTCAAACGACCACGGATCCGGTTATCTGGAGATTTCGGACAAAGGCTTCGGTTTCCTGCGAACCGCTGCCAACCATTTCCACCCGAAGCCGACTGACATCTTTGTCACACCGGACACCATCAAGCGTAGTTTTCTGCGCGAAGGCAGCCTCGTTGCGGGGGCGACCCAGCCGCCGCACCGGGGCACGAGTCCCCAGCTCAAGTCGGTGGAGCAGGTCAACGGCATGTCTTTTGAGGACTACACGAAGTCCGTCCGTTTCGAGAATCTCACCAGCATTGATCCGATCGAGAAGTTCAAGTTGGAAACCAGCCCGGACCTGATTGAAACCCGCGTGATTGACATGGTGACGCCCATTGGCAAAGGCACACGCGGCTTGATTGTGGCCGCGCCCCGCACCGGGAAGACCACCATTCTCAAGCAGGTCGCCAACGCTGTCACCGAGAACCACCCGGAAGTTCACGTGATGGTTCTGCTCATTGACGAGCGGCCCGAGGAAGTCACCGACTTCCAACGATCCGTCAAGGCCGAGGTCGTGGCATCTTCGAACGATCAAGACCTCGAAACCCACGTGCGTTTGTCCCGCTTCATGATCGAGCGTTGCCGCCGCATGGTCGAGAGCGGCCGCGACGTGTTTGTCGTGATGGATTCGCTGACGCGCATTGCCCGCGCCTACAACAGCGTTCACGGCGGGAGCGGCCGCACGATGACTGGTGGCGTGGACGCGCGCGCGCTGGAAATCCCGCGCAAGATGTTCGCCTCGGCGCGCAAGATTGAAAACGGCGGTTCACTGACCATCATCGCCACGGCGCTGGTGGACACCGGTTCGCGCATGGATGAACTGATCTTCCAGGAGTTCAAAGGCACGGGCAACATGGAGTTGATCCTCGACCGAAAACTCTCCGACCGGCGGTTGTTCCCCTCGATTGACATCCCCAAGAGCGGTACGCGCAAAGAAGAGAAGCTCTTCCCGAAAAATCAGATCGAGGCGGTGCGCAAGCTCCGCCGGATGATGGTGGACCTGAATCCGGTTGAAGCGATGGAAACCCTTACCGCCGCGCTCAAGAAGCACAAGACGAACGACGAGTTGCTGGCGAAGTTGGAGAAGGGTTCCTAGTTTTTCGACTGCTTTGTCCATCCCAGTGTAAGTTTTTTGGCCAGGAGACCTGGAGACCCGCGCTCGTTTTACCCCGTGATTGCGTTTCAGCCAATGACGCAACCCGAAGCGACCGCGGCCACAACGGTGCGGCATGGTACTCGCTTAAAGCAGTCGCGCCGTTGGCAGGTGGAGTTCAAAGGCGGTCCAAGTTCATGAAGAAATTGAGATATTTGCAGGGAGCATTGCTGATTCTGTTGGCTGGCATGGCTGTGTCCTGTACTTCCCTCACCTCGGACCGGGCGGCCGCGCGTTTCCGCGACGGGGAGCTGGCCGACGTGGTGGTGCGCTTTTACGCCTGGAATTCCATCCAAATCATGCGGCCAGACACCCGCGAAGACGGATTTCTTCCGCTCCTAAACCGGGAGACCGTAACGCAAAAGCTCGATCAGGCGACGATTTCACATGGTCTGGCCGTTATCGTTTTTGGCTCGATGTTTTCCAACGCCGAGGAGGCGCAGTTGATCCAGGATTGGAACATGCTCTTGCAGCAGCGCGGGTTCAAGCGCATCGTCCTGTTGCGCGCGGGGTTCAAGGACAAGATTGATGGGTTGCCGATCGTGAGCGATTCCGCTATGAGTGCGGCCCATGACAAATCGGCAAGATACGCCGCAACGTTCGCCGCGCTCACGCCCGCCGCTGGAGCGGATGCTGCGAATTCACCAGGCCGTCCAGGCCGGTAAGTTCCCCAACACCTCCACGCTGGCCCGCGAGCTCGAAGTCAGCACCAAGTCCATCCAGCGCGACATCGAGTTCATGCGCGACCGGTTGGAACTGCCCATCGAATACGACGGCGCGCGCTTTGGCTACCATTACACCGGGGAAGTTTCCGCCTTCCCCACCATGCAGATCACCGAGGGCGAACTGGTTGCGCTGGTCATTGCCGAGAAAGCCCTCGAACAATATCGCGGCACGCAGTTCGAAAAACCCCTCCTCAGCGCCATCCGCAAAATCGAGCAATCGCTGCCCGACACCATCTCCCTGAATCTGGCCGACATTGAACAGACGATCTCCTTTCGCACGCGCGCGGAACCGATCCTGGATCTGGAGATTTTCGACGTCCTCGCCAAGGCCACCGCGAATCGCCGCCAAATCGAGTTTCTCTACCGCAAAGCCGGCAGCCAGCAATGCGAGCCGCGCCTCGTTGATCCGTATCACCTCGCCAACATCAACGGCGAATGGTATCTCTTCGCCTTTGACCATGCGCGCAAGGACATTCGCACGTTCGTTCCCGCGCGGGTGCAGTCCGTGAAACCGACGGGCCGGACCTTTCCGCGCCCGGAAAGGTTCTCGCTCGAACAGCGCCTGCGCGGCAGCTTTGGGGTCCATTCCGGGCGGGGCGAGCATGAAGTCGTGCTTCGATTCAACGCGCGCGTCGCCGACTACGTGCGGGAAAAAAAGTGGCACGAGTCCCAGAAGCTTCGCGACTTGAACGGCGGGGGAGTCCAGTTGAACTTGCGACTCTCCAGCCTGGTGGAGATCGAACGTTGGGTCTTGAGCTGGGGCGGCGACGCCGTTGTGGTCAAGCCGCCCGCATTGGCCGAGGCCGTCCGGCGCGCCGCACGGAGAATGCTCAAGTCATGATTGGCCGGGCATGACGCGGCGATTACGCTCTGCTTATGAATTCACAAGTCACCGTCGAAACTGTTGATTTTTTCAGCGACGCCCGCGGTTGGGTGATTGAGCCGCTGGACGAGGCCTTGCTCGCCGGCAAACGGAACGTGCATATCGTTTACTCCGAGCCGGGTGCCATTCGCGGTAATCATTATCACGAGCAAACGACAGAAGTTTTCGTGGTCGTAGGTCCGGCCCTCATTCGCGTGCGCGAGCACGCGGTGACACGCGACATCCCGGTGCCACACGGAAAGGCGATGCGATTCACGGTGCCGCCCGGAGTTCCGCACGCGATTCAGAACACCGGCTCGCGACCCATGATTCTGATGTCGTTCGCGACCCAACCCCACGATCGCGCCTGGCCCGATACCCGGGCTGCGGTGCTGATCGAAAAGTAATCTGGCATTGAACGCGTGATTGGTCGGCTTGGTTCAACCTATGAAAGTTAAGAGAGAAATGCTCGTCAGCACGTTGTTCGGCCTGGTTTTGTTTGCCGGTTGCCAGAGCGGACCGCCCAAGGAATCCGGTTCATTCCGCGAAACTGATTTGGTCGAATTGACCCAGCTCGATCCGACTCTTCGGCTCGACATACGGTACGCGACAACGAACAACTTCATGGGACGGCCCCTGTACACCCAGGTGCGCGCGTTCCTGCAGCGGCCCGCGGCTGAGGCGCTCGTGCACATCAACCACAATCTTCGGGCCCAGGGCTACGGTTTGATCGTCTTCGACGCCTACCGTCCGTGGTCCGTGACCAAAATCTTCTGGGACAACGCCAGCGAAGCCGAACGGAAGATCGAGTTCGTGGCCAATCCGAAGAAAGGCTCGCGCCACAACCGCGGCTGCGCGGTGGACCTGACGTTGTTCGATCTCAAGACCGGGCAAGCCGTGACGATGCCCAGCGCGTATGACGAATTTTCCGAGCGTGCTTTTCCCGACTTCGCTGGTGGCCCACCAGAAGCACGCGCCAACCGCGAACTTTTGCGCGCGGCGATGGAGGCTGAGGGCTTCACAGTTTACCCGTCCGAGTGGTGGCACTTCGACTACTGCGATTGGCGGGAGTATCGAATTCTCAACGTGCCGTTCGAGCGCATCGCGGAATAGACGGTTCCGCGCTTCTGAGGGGTGGAAGCAATCCGAGGAATACGCATGTTTACCCGGTTGCGGGATATTCGCCGCGCTAAACTGTAACATAATTTGGCTTGCGTCGGCCAGGAAAGGGTGGTTTCATGGCAATGAACCCATAAGCGTTGTTGCGATGAACACGCTGTTTATTCCTTGGTCGTTGATCGGCCGCGCGGATTGCCTTGGCCTGCTGACGGTTTTTACGCCGCTGGTCGGCACTTCACCTTCCAATCCTCCCCTATCCGCTGTTACCGCGTGCAGTTCACGCCGGCGTTGGACGTCAGCTACACCAATCTCATTACCTTCAAAGGCGACGGTTCGATGATCACTGTCCTCCACACCAACAGCAGCGGCGGTTTCTACCGTTTGCAGTCCGAAGTCCCATAGACCGTGGAGGAAACCCAAAGCCACGTACCAAAAAATGAACAATCCAATCATGAAAAAGTCCATCATCACACCGTTCCGTTTGTTCGTCGCCACACTTTTTCTTGGTGGCGGGTCCGTGTCAGCGCTCACCAATGTCGTCATCAATACTTCCAACACCGGCGTGGGATCACTTCACTGGGCAATCACCAATGCCAACGCCATTGCCGGCGCCGACACGATCAAGTTCGCCATTCCCGGTGTTGGCCCACACATGATTCAACCGGTCGGCACAGGGCTTCCTGCTATCAACGGCAATCTCACGATTGACGGCTACACCCAGTCTGGCGCCAGTTCAAATACGCTCGCCGTTGGGAACAATGCGGTGCTTCAAATTGAACTGAACGGCGGCCTGACCAGCGCCAGCACCGACGGATTGATTATCGCCGGGAATAACGTCACGCTTCGAGGCTTGGCGATCAATGCGTTCACCCGGCACGGCATTTGGAAAAATGGCGCGTCCGGCATCGGCAGCAACTATGTGATTGAAGGCTGCTTCATCGGAACGGATGTCAGTGGCCTCGTCCAACGGACAAACTTGGGCAACGGCATTGACCTCGACGAAATTGTCGATTGCCGGATCGGTGGGACCAACGCCGGCTCCCGAAATGTGATTTCCGGTAACAAGGGATACGGCCTCCGTCTTGACGACGACCGGAACAGCGTCGTCCAGGGAAACTACATCGGCACTGACCGGTACGGCACGAACCAATTCGGTGGACTTGGAAACGGACTTCACGGCATCATAACTGAGTTCGGTTCCACCAACTGTCTGATCGGCGGCGATACCCCAGCCGCGCGTAACGTGATTTCCGGCAACGGCACCTTGAGCACGCCACCCGATCTTTACGAGGGCATTCAATTCTCTTCGATCAACAGCCGCATCCAAGGGAATTACATTGGTCCGAACGCCAGCGGCACGGCGCTTATTGGAAATTACGGCCAAGGCATTTCTGTCTTCTTTGGGGACAACAACTTTATCGGCGGAACGAACGCTGGCGAAGCCAACCTCATCGCCGGCAACGGCGAAGACGGCGTTTTTGTTATTGGCGACACAATCGGCTTTTACAACGCCATTCTCGGCAACTCTATCTACGGCAACGGCACCAACACCAGCCTGACGGGGCAGATCGGGATTGACCTGTTCAATGATGTACCCGGCGGAGTAACGACCAACGACTTGTGCGACGCGGATGTAGCGGGTGGAAACCATTTCCAAAACTTCCCGGTGCTGACCAACTCAGTTTGTGATGGCACCAATACCACCATCAGCGGATATCTGAACAGCACGCCCAACGACACCTTCATCCTGGAGTTTTTTGAAAACCCGTATGGCACCAGTTGCGAGGGGAGAACATTCCTTGGACGGACCAATTTCAACAGTTCGGGCAGTTGCTCGAACAACTTCTCGGTAAATTTTCCATTGGTGGTTCAGGGGGGCGCGAATGTATCAGCCACGGTCAGCCGATTGCTGGGAGGAGGCTCGGTTTACGACACCTCGGAGTTTTCCGCGTGCATTGCGAACAACGGGCCGATTATTCTGACCACCCCATCAACAATTCCCCAGAACGGCGACTTCTGCATCAATTGGTATGCGCGCGGTGGAACAACGAATTACGTTCAACGGGCGACCAACGCGGCCAGTTCGTTCTCGACCATCAGCCCGGCAATCATCAACCCACCCGGCCCGTGGGTGGCCACCAATTACTGCGATCCGGGCGCCGCGATGAACAATCCGGCCAGCGTGTACCGGATTTTATACACCTACTGATTGGTCCGCCAACACCCCGAGTCATGCTCGCGATGAGCCAGGTCGTTTCACGCGCATTGCAAGACCCACTACAACCATGAGAACACAAACCAATTCACCCGGCGGCGCGACCAACGCCGTCGTCGTGTCCGCTATCTTGCCCACAGAGCTCTATCGCCTGTTCAAACCTTGACGCGAATTTGATTTCATCCCCCAACCCAACCAAAGAACCATGAAAACAAAAATCGTCGCAGGACAGGTGTTCCCCCTCCGCAATTTTCCCACGGAGGACGGGTCGCGCCTGGCTCATTATTCAAACGAGCCGCTTGAGCGGAAACCAGGATTCAGGAATTTGAAGACAGGCGCGACGCCTGTCCTACTCTGGCTGGCGTTGTTCTTCTCAACGCTCATCCATCAACCCTCAACCGCCCACGCCCAAGGCACGACCATCACCTACCAGGGCCGGCTCAACGACGGCGGCGCGCCGGCCAATGGACTGTATGATTTCCGGTTTCGTGTCTTTGACGCTGTCACCAATGGCAACTTTTCCGGCGGCAACATCATGTTGTCGTCGGTGGGGGTGACCAATGGCTTGTTCACCGTGCCGCTGACGTTTGGCGGCTCGGCGTTCAATGGCAGCGCGCGGTGGTTGGAAATCGGCGTGCGTCCGGGCGGCAGCGGCGGCAACTACACCAACGTCGAACCGCGTCAGCCCATCACCGCCGCGCCCTACGCCATCACGGCGGGCAACGTCACCGGTGCGATTGCCGACAGCCAGCTTTCGGCCAACATCCCGCGGCTCGACGGCAATGCCACGTTCACCGGCGCGGTGCTGTTCAACAATCCCACCAGCCAGTTCGCCGGCACGCTCACCGGGAATGGCGGGGGCGTGACGAACGTGAATTTGATTCTGAATTCATCGGGCACAGTCATATCCAACAACGGAATGTTCACTCTGGCCTCCACGCCTCACGTCGGTTACGCCAATGCCATCACCACGGCGGATGTGAACGGCGATGGACGCCCGGACTTGCTGGCCTCATCGGTTATCGGCAACGGCGTCACGGTGCTGACCAATGATGGACGCGGGCGATTCATAGTGTCTGCCTCGTTGCAGGCGTCGCCTCATCCTCACGGCGTCGCCGTGGCGGATGTCAACGCGGATGGCCGGCTGGATTTGCTCACCGCCGAAGCCTATTCGCCCGGCGGGTTGATTGTCTCAACCAACGATGGCCATGGCGCGTTTGTCAATGTCACCAATGCAGTGCCCGGTGCGAACGGATTGGCGATTCTGGCTGCGGACGTGAACACGGATGGCCGGGTGGATGCAGTGATGTCCGACTACACTGCCAACAAACTGTACGTGGTGTTCAACAACCACCCGAACGGATTCATTGTCGCTTCCTCGCCAAACGTGGGAAACAGTCCCTATTCCATCGCGGCAGCGGATGTGAATGGTGACAACAAAGTGGACCTGATTACCGCAAACTACGGAACCAATACGCTGACCGTACTGACCAACAATGGCTTTGGTTTCTTCGCCTTGGCCGCGACTCCGACCGTAGGATCAGCCCCGCAATCCGTCGTCGCGCTGGATGTCAACGGCGACACCAAGCCAGATTTAATCAGCGCTAATTCCGGAACCAACACGCTAACGGTGCTGACCAACAATGGTTCGGGCGTCTTTGCCTTCGCTTACAACCTCACCGTGGGCGCCAGCCCGGTTTCCATTTCGGTTGCGGATGTCAACGCCGACGGCCGTCCAGACCTGATCAGCGCCAACAATGTCGCCAACACACTTTCGGTGCTGACCAACAATGGCAGTGGTGGTTTTGCCCTGGCAGCCACGCCCGCCTTGAATATCGCCGAGTCAATTGAAGGCCCCAACCGGGTGGTAGCTGCGGATTTCAATGGTGATGGCCGGATGGATCTGGCGGCCTCCCGGGGATTCAGCACGCTGGCGGTGTTTCTAAATACTCCCTACGATTTTGTCGGCAATTTCTACGGCCATTTCAGCGGCTCGGTGGACCCGGTCAGCACGCTGGGCATCGGTCGCACACCCGCCACCAATTCGCTGGAAGTGGAAGGAAACGCTTCCAAAAGCTCCGCCGGCAGTTGGCTGGCCAATTCCGATGCCCGCATCAAGACGGACATCCAGCCCGTCACACACGCGCTCGAAAAGCTGCAACACGTGCGTCCGGTGGAATTTCGTTATACCGACGCATACCGCGCGCAACATCCGAGCATCGAAGACCGCCCTTACTTGAACGTCATTGCGCAGGAGTTTCAGCAGGTCTTCCCGGACGCCGTCAAACGCAGCGGCGAGAAGCTGCCGAACGGCGACGACATCCTGCAAGTGGACACCTATCCGCTGACGATTTATTCGGCCGCCGCGATTCAGGAGTTGAACCGCAAACTTGAACAGAAGGAAACAGAGATCACGGAATTGAAACGACGGTTGCAAAGGCTTGAACGACTGATGAACCAAAAGAATGGAGGTGCAAATGAAAATGCGAATTGACGCAGGACAGGCGTCGCGCCTGTCTCGCACTTCAACTCAACCGCTTGAGCGGAGAACCGTGCGCAAGAAAATGGAGACAGGCGCGACGCCTGTCCGACTTTGGCTGGCGCTGCTGCTCGTTTCCGTTTTCAGCTTTCAACTTTCAGCTTTTGCCCAAACCTATTCCATTGATTGGTCCACCATTGACGGCGGCGGCGGTACGAGCACCGGTGGCGTCTATTCCGTGAGCGGCACCATCGGCCAACCGGACGCCGGCAAAATGTCCGGCGGCAACTTCACCGTGGACGGCGGTTTCTGGGGCATCATCGCCGCGGTGCAAACACCGGGCGCACCGTTGCTCTGCATCGCGCGCACGACGACGAACACCGTGGCCGTCTTCTGGCCGTCACCTTCGACCGGTTGGACGTTGCAGCAAAACACCAACAGCGTTGCCTCGGTGAATTGGAGCAATGTCAGCACGACGCCGATTGACGACAGCGTGACCCTAACCGTCATCGTCAATCCGCCGACGGGGAATCGTTATTACCGGCTATTCAAACCATGACACTCCTTTTCCACCTTCAACCTGAACCCAAACCTATGCGAACCCATACCAAACCCACCCTCAAAGTTGCGACCGCCTTGCTGTCGCTTGCAACGTTCGCTACGTTCTGCGTTGTTCAACCTTCGACCGCCCACGCCCAGGGCACCGCCTTCACCTACGAAGGCCGGTTCAGTGACAATGGCAGTCCTGCGAATGGCTTTTTCGACATTACCTTCAGCTTGTGGAGTGCCGGCAGTGGGCCATCCCAAGTCGGCGGCACGTTGACGAATGCCGCGACGCCGGTAGCCGACGGCTTGTTCAGCGTGACGCTCGATTTTGGCGCCGGAGTGTTCGACGGCAGTGACCGCTGGTTGCAGATCGGCGTACGGACCAACGGCGGTGGGACGTTCTCCCCACTCAATCCACGCCAGCCGATAACACCCACGCCCTACGCCATTCTTGCCGGGAGTGTCAGCGGCACCATCGCAGCCGGCCAGATTAGCGGCACGATTTCCTCCAACAACATCGGCGTGGGCAGCATCACTACGATCATGTTGGCCAACGGCGCGGTCGGCTCGAACCAACTGGCGTCGGGCGCGGTGACCACCGAGGCCCTGGCCGATGGCGCGGTAACAGCGGACAAGCTGTTCACGACGCTGGTGCTCCTCTCCGCCACGGTTATCACCAATCCCACGCCGTTGGCGCTGGATCAATTTGGCTTTGCCGTCGCGGTCGCAGGGGCGGACAAGATTCTGGTGGGCGCCAACCTGGACGATGCCGGGGCAACCAACGCCGGGGCCGCGCATCTGTACGATGCCGCCGGCAACCTGCTCGTCACGCTCACCAATCCGTCGCCGGCAGCAGACGACAATTTCGGCTACGCCGTGGCTGGCGTGGGGGCGGACAAGTGCCTCGTGGGGGCGTATCTGGACGACACCGGCGCGTTAAACGCCGGGAGCGCGTACTTGTTCAACTCAAGCGGGGCACTTCTGCTCACACTCGCTAACCCCAGCCCGGCCATAGCCGATGGTTTCGGCTACGCGGTTTCCACTGTGGGCGATAACCGATTGCTCATCGGTTCGTTTCACGACAATCCTGGGGGTGGACAATTCGGTGCCGTTTACCTCTACGATCTTGCGGGCAACCTGGTTCAGACGATCACAAATCCCACCCCGGCAAATCTCGATGGCTTCGGTGTCTCGGTGACAGCCGTGGGGGTGGATAAGGTGTTGATTGGTGCGTCGAGCGATGACGCCGCGACGAACAATTCCGGCGTGGCTTATCTGTTCAGCACCAACGGCACATTGCTGACCACCATCACCAATCCCGCTCCAGGCACCAATGACGCGTTTGGCAGCGTGGTGGCGGCTGTCGGGACGGACAAGGTATTGATCACCGCGCCGTCAGACGATACGGGTGCAGCCGGGGCGGGCAGCGCCTATCTCTTCAATCTCACCGGAACATTACTGGCGACATTCACAAATCCCACGCCCGCCAGCAGTGACGCCTTTGGTTCGGCGGCTTGTGCGGTGGGCGTGGACCGGGTCTTGATTGCCACTGCTTTTGACGACACGGGTGCCGGTAACGCGGGGACGGCGTATCTTTTCGACCTCGGCGGAAATCTGCTGCTGACACTCACGAATCCCGCGCCGGCGACCTCGGACCTCTTCGGCGCTGCGGTGGCGTTCCTCGATTCTCATCGCTTCCTCATTGGAGCGAGAACGGACGACACGGGCGTGAATGATGCGGGCGCCGTCCAGGTCATGAACGTTGGTATCACCACACCGGGATTGATTGCCGATGCAGTGCGGTTTGGGGCCGTGACTGATGAAGGGCTGTCTCCCTCCGCAGTCACGATGGGCAAGCTCGCGGATGGCGCGGTCACGGCCGCGAAGATCGCTGACGGGGCCGTCACTCCCGTTCACTTGGATCCGATCTTGGCGAGCAATACTTTTTGGCGACTGGCCGGGAATGCCGGCACCACGCCCGGCGCGCAGTTTCTCGGCACGACGGACAATCAACCGCTGGAATTCATGGCGAACAACCGGCGCGTGATGCGGTTTGAGCCGAACACAAACGCTTCCCCCAATGTGATCGGCGGCTGGCCCTCGAATTTTGTGAGGGTCGGTACGGTGGGGGCGACCATTGGCGGTGGTGGCTCGGCCGATCTGCCTTCGGTCAGCATGAGCAACACAGTGTCCGGGAACTACGGCACCATTGCCGGCGGCCGGGGCAATGCCATCCAGCTCTCTGCCGACCAGGCGACCATCGGTGGCGGCGTCGCCAACATCATACGTTCGCAGGCGTTTGACAGCACCATCGGTGGCGGCAACGGGAACCTCATCGGCGGCCTGGCCGAGAAATCGTTTATTGGCGGCGGGTATGTCAACCTGATCCAAACCAACGCGGAAACGGCGGTCATTGCCGGGGGCGAGCAAAACACCGTTCGGACCAATGCCGACCACGCCATCATTGGCGGTGGTTTTCAGAATACCATCCTGGCCGACAGCACCTACGCCACGATTGGAGGTGGTTATCAGAATACAAATGGCGGGGACTACGCCACCATTTCGGGCGGCCGGCTTAACGTGGCGACCGG
The DNA here is from genome assembly GCA_964458575.1 of uncultured Bifidobacteriaceae bacterium. GTDB lineage: Bacteria > Verrucomicrobiota > Verrucomicrobiia > Limisphaerales > JADLHS01 > CAYWMD01. The sequence continues at coordinate 86,037 of CAYWMD010000005.1, forward strand.
AAATTTCAGTTTTGCCGCCGGCCACAACGCACGCGCCACCAACAATGGCGCATTCGTTTGGAGCGACAGCGCCGGCACCCTGACGACCTCAGTCACCAACGACTCGGTGACCATGCGCGCCCGGGGCGGCTATCGTTTCTTCACCGGCAGCGGTTCCGCCGGCGCGCAACTGGCGGCGGGAGACACCAGTTGGACGGTGCTGTCGGACCGGAACGCGAAGAAGGACATTGCAACGGTGGATGCGCGGGTGATTCTGGAAAAACTGGCGGCCCTGCCCATCACGCAATGGCATTACCAATGGGAGGAAACCAGTCTCTCCCCGCACATCGGCCCCATGGCCCAGGATTTCAAAGCCGCGTTTTATCCCGGACGCGATAACACGGGGATCACCACCTTGGAAGCCGACGGCGTCGCGCTGGCGGCCATCCAGGGGTTGAATCAGAAACTCGAAGGCGGAAAGCAGAAAGCGGAAAGCAGAATCCAGAAGCTCGAAGCGGAAAACGCGGCGTTGAAAGAACGCATCGAAAAACTGGAGCGCCTCGTTCAATCTCAGATCCGCTGACCCCGAAACACGTCAACCTATGAAACTAAAATCCACGTTTCACACCCTCGCCCTCGCCGCGTTGCTTCTCTTAACGCTCAACCCGCATCTCTCTCCCTGCCTCGCCCAAGGCACGGCCTTTACCTACCAGGGACGCCTGACCAGCGGCACCAACGTCGCGAACGGTGTTTACGATGTGCGGTTTCGGATTTACGACTCCAGCGGCGGGGGCGGGCTGGTGGCCGGGCCGATAACCAATGCCGCTACGGGCCTCAGCAACGGCCTGTTCACCGTCACGCTCGATCCGGGCGCGGGTGTGTTCACCGGCGCGGATCGCTGGCTGAAAATCAGTGTGCGCACCAACGGCGGCGGCGCGTTCACGATGTTGACGCCGCGACAGAAACTCACCGCCGCACCTTATGCCATCACGGCGGGCAACGTGTCGGCCGGCGCCGGTCTTGCCGGGACCTATTCGGGCGCCGTGACGTTCAACAACGCGGGAAACAATTTTAGCGGCAACGGCGCCGCGTTGACGGCATTGAACGCGTCACAACTGACCAGCGGCGCCGTGCCCTCCGCCGCCCTGGGCAACGCCTGGAAAACCACCGGAAACGCCGGCACGACGGCGGGTGTCAACTTCGTCGGCACGACCGACGATGAACCGCTCCAATTCCGGGTCAATAATCTTCAGGCGCTTCGGCTTGACGGCACGGGAAGCACCAGCAACCAGAACGTGACCGTTGTGGCGGGCGCGTCGGTCAACAGCATCGCGAGTGCTTCGCTGGGCGCGGCGATATTAAGCGGCGGTTCGGCGGCAACAGGCCAGATCACCAGTTACGACGTGCCGGGAGTTGGCAGTGGTTCGTTCTTTATTCCTGGGGTTCATTCCAACTCCATCGGCGCCGGTTCACACTATTCGCTGATTGTCGGTGGATTGTGGAACTCGATCTCTTCCAATTCGTTCTTCTCAACGATTGCCGGCGGACTCGACAACCGGATTGGTGAGTACGGCCAGGACGCGGTGCTCGCTGGTGGATACAAGAATACGATCGCAGGCTACGCGCAATTCCCCACCATTGGTGGCGGATATCTCAATCGAATTAACCCCACCAACCGTGCCGGCACGATCGCCGGCGGATACGCGAACACGATCTCCTCCCGGGCAACGGATTCCACCATCGGCGGCGGCTATGGTAACGTCATCGGCACCAACGCCAATGCGGCGACGATTCCGGGTGGTTCGGGTAATCGCGCCGATGGCAACTACGGTTTCGCGGCCGGACAAGATGCCCACGCCTTGCATGATGGCACATTCGTCTGGGCGGATATGCCAGGGGGAGATTTCGCGTCCACCGCCGACAATCAGTTTCTCATTCGCGCCTCCGGCGGCGTGGGCGTCAACGTCACCAATCCGGCCGATGTGGTACACATTCAAGCCACGAACAACCTTCGCGTCCGCGTTACCTCCATGGAAAGCGGCTATTCAGGTTATCTCAGTGAGAACAGTCTGGGTAATTGGTTTGCCGGCGTCGCCGCGTCAACAAACTACTGGTACGTCTATGAGAATGCCCCTTCGTTCGGCCCGCGATTGATCGTCAAATCGGGCGGCAACGTGGGGATCGGCACGGTCAATCCCACGAACAAATTGCACGTGGCCGGTGGCGTCTCGGCCACCGCATTTGTCAGCACCAGTGATCGGAATGCCAAGGAAAACTTCAAACCGGTGTCGCCCCGGGACGTGCTGGACAAAGTCGCCGCGCTGCCGATCACGACGTGGAATTTCAAAGACATGAACGATGGCCGGCACATGGGACCGATGGCGCAGGACTTTTACGCGGCATTCGGCCTTGGAGGAGGCAACACCACCATCACGGGCGTTGACCCCGACGGCGTGGCGCTGGCGGCGATTCAAGGACTGAATCAAAAGCTGCAACAGAAGGAAACGGAGATAACGGAGTTGAAACGACGGCTCGAAACACTGGAACAACTCGTCATCCAACAGAACGGAGGTGCGAAATGAAAAATACCAAAATCCAAACACCAAACACCAAAGAAACACCAACCATCAAACATCAAATCCGACCTTGCTTTGAGCGTGTCCGCTTTCCGGGTTTAGGATTTGGAAGTTATTTGGTGTTTGGATTTTGGTGTTTGGTGTTTCTTCCCACCGCCAACATCCATGCGCAAACCTACTCCATAGACTGGTTCACCATTGACGGCGGCGGTGGCACGAGCACGGGCGGTGTCTATTCCGTGAGCGGCACCATCGGCCAGCCGGACGCCGGCCGGATGAGCGGCGGCAGCTACTCCGTGGACGGCGGCTTCTGGGGCATCATCGCTGTTGTGCAAACACCCGGAGCGCCGTTGTTGAGCATATTCAACACGACATCGAATACAGTTGCCGTTTCCTGGCCGTCGCCCTCGACGGGTTGGACGTTGCAACAGAATACCAACACCGTCGCCTCGGTGAATTGGAGCAACGTCACCACGACACCAATTGACGATAGCGTGACCAGAACCGTCATTGTCAATCTGCCCACGGGGAATCGCTACTACCGGTTGTTCAAGCAGTGATTTGGAAGAGACGTGCCCGTCTCGAATTATCTCAGCGAGACAATGGTTGTGTTGACTTTCGTGCAGGCTTAGAGTTCCAGCATGAAAACGCTTACCGGTCTAATCATGCTTGTTTCCGTTACCGTTCTGGTTGCCCGTGCCGATTTGTTGCAGCAGCTCGGCTTGACCAAGGCGGCGTCCGGAACGAATCAAGCCACCGGCGCGTCGCTCAACTCTCTTTCTCAAGACCAGATGGTCACCGGCTTGAAGGAGGCGCTCGGGAAGGGTGTGCAAAACGCCGTCAGCCAGCTCGGGCACGAGGGTGGCTTCCTGACCAACCTCAACGTCAAGATTCCCATGCCGGAAAATTTGCGCACCGTTGAAAAGGCCTTGCGCAAGATCAAGCAGGAAAAGCTGGCGGATGATTTCGTGCGTTCCATGAACAGCGCGGCGGAACAGGCCGTGCCCGAGGCGGCGGCGGTTTTCAGCGATGCAATCAAACAGATGACGATTGCGGACGCGAAGGACATCCTGGCCGGCACCAACAACGCCGCCACGCAGTATTTCCGGCGCACCACCGAGACGAATCTGTTTGCGCGATTTTATCCGGTGGTTACCAATGCGACCCAGCAAGTGGGAGTGACGGCCTATTACCAGCGCATGATGGCGCGCTCGGGGGGCGGCAGCACCTTGGGAGGTTTGTTGGGCGGCACAGGATTGGTCAAAGCGGAAGACCTGGACATAGATAAATATGTGACCAATAAGACCCTGGATGGTTTGTTCAAGATGGTGGCGGAAGAGGAGGCCAAGATCCGCGCCAATCCCGTGGCGCGCACGACGGACTTGCTGCAAAAAGTTTTTGGCGCGTCAGCGCAAAAATGATCTACGGCGGGACTTGAAAAATGACCCGCCCAAAGGGGTGATCCTTTTTTCTTTCAGATTTCGCCTTATGGGGTAGATGATTGCGGCGTTGCCCCATGAGCGATGAATTTCAGCGCGAGCAGGAACTGTTCGATGCTGCCATCCAACTTCCGCCCGCCGACCGCGCCGCAATGCTGGATAAAAGCTGCGCGGACGACCGCCAGCTCCGGCAACGCGTGGAAGCGCTGTTGAAGTCGCACGAGCTAGCCGGCGGTGTGCTTGACCGCCCAAACGCAACTGAAACCCCGTTGATCGGCGTCCTCCGCGAACAAGCGGGCGACCGGATTGGCCGGTACAAGCTTCTGGAAATGATCGGCGAGGGCGGCTGCGGGGTTGTCTACATGGCGGAGCAGGAAGCGCCGGTTCGCCGCCGCGTGGCGCTCAAGATCATCAAGCTTGGCATGGACACCCGGCAGCTGGTCGTGCGGTTTGAAGCCGAGCGCCAGGCCCTGGCGATGATGGACCATCCAAACATCGCCAAGGTGTTCGACGCCGGCGCCACGGAGACGGGACGGCCCTATTTTGTCATGGAACTGGTGCGCGGGACGAAAATCACGGACTACTGCGACCAGAACAATTTCTCCACGCGCGAACGGCTGGATTTGTTCCTACAGGCTTGCCGGGCGGTGCAACACGCGCACCAAAAGGGCGTCATCCATCGCGACATCAAACCCTCGAACATCCTGGTGACGCTGCATGACGGCGAACCGACGGTGAAAATCATTGACTTCGGCATTGCCAAGGCCGTCAGTGGCCAACGCCTGACGGATCAAACATTGTTTACCGCTTTTGAGCAATTCGTCGGCACTCCGGCGTACATGAGTCCGGAGCAGGCCCAGTCGACCACGCATGACATTGACACGCGCACGGACATCTACAGTCTGGGCGTGCTGCTTTACGAATTGATGACCGGCCGGACACCGTTTGAAACGAGGGAGTTGATGCAGTCCGGATTGGATGCGATGTTGCGCACGTTGCGGGAAAAGGAACCGCTGGCGCCCTCCACGCGCTTGAGCACGTTGTCCGGGGACGAGTTGGCTGTGGCCGCCAAACATCGGCAGACGGAGTCGCCCAAGCTGCTCTACCTGCTGAGCGGCGACCTGGACTGGATTGTGATGAAGTGCTTGGAGAAAAACCGCGCCCGTCGCTACGAAACGGTCAACGGCTTGGCGATGGACATCCGCCGGCATCTCAATCGTGAAGCGGTTCTCGCCCGCCCGCCCAGCAATTTCTACCGTTTCCAGAGATTCGTCCGTCGCAACCGGTTGGTCGTGGCCTCGATCGGCGGCATCATCGTTGCCCTGCTGCTGGGACTGGGATTCTCTACCCGTGCGTTCCTAAAGGAAAGGCAGGCTCGCCGCCGTGCCACCGAGGCTGAAAGCGCCGCACAACTCGCTCATGCGGAAGCGCACACTGAAGCGATCAAGAGCCGGGAGGTCGCGGCATTCCTGAAGCACATCATCGAAGACGCCGGGGCGTCTGCTGCCTTGGGGCCAGACAAGACAACACTACGGGAGGTGCTGGATCGGATGGCTGGGCAGCTCGGCAAGGGGCTGTCCGCTCAACCGGAGGTCGAAGCGGAACTCCGGTCCATTTTGGGCAGCGCCTACCTGAAGTTAAGGGAGAATGGCAAAGCCGAGGCCATGACGCGGGAAGCCCTGCGCTTGCGCCGTCAAGTGTTCGGTGAAACCAACCGGTTTGTGGCCGAATCGTTCACGGAACTTGCTCGCGCATTGGTGAACCAAGGTCGCACCAACGAAGTGGCCGAAGCAGAGGGCCTCGCCCGCAAGGTGCTCTCATTGTGGCAAAGCCTGCCGCAGCGCGAACCGGAAGCCGAAGCGCGCTCGCTCTATGTGCTCGGCAGCGCGCTGCAACGACAGGACAAACTGCAGGAGGCGGAGACTGCTTATCGGCGGGCGCTGGAAATCCAGCGCAAGGTGTTGAAAGACCACCCGGAGGTCGCGAATTCGCTGTACAATCTGGCTGGTGTCTTGCGCGGGCAAGCTCGGCGGGACGAGGCCGAAGCCCTGCTGCGCGAGGGACTGGCGATGGACCAAAAGCTCCTGGGTGACGAACATCCCGATGTGCTGACGTTTCTGAACAGCCTGGCCAGTCTATTGACCGCCCAGCACAAGCCCGCCGAGGCCGAGCCGCTGGCGCGCGAAGCGCTGGCCATACGCCGAAAGCTCTTTGGCAACGAGCACATTGAGGTCGCCCGCTCGCTGGCCAACCTTGCGCACATCCTCGGAATGCAAGGCAACGTCGCCGAGGCTGAACCACTGTTTCGGGAAGCGCTCGCGATGCGGCGGAAACTGATGGGCGACGAAAGTCCGGACGTGGTTTGGTCTCTCGCCAGCCTGGCGGCTTTTCTCCAACGCCAAGGCCGGGACCGCGAGGCGGAGCCACTGCTGCGTGAGTTGCTGAAGTTGCGCCGGAAACAACACGGCAATGAAAACCTGACGGTGGCGGAGGCCATCAATCGTCTGACTGCGGCGCTCGCCCAGCAAGGCAAATTGGCTGAGGCCGCGTCGCTGGCGCGCGAATGTTTGGCAATTCGTGAAAAGCTGATTCCCACGCGCCTGCCGACATTCGAGGCCAAAAGCGCGCTGGGAGGTATTCTGCTCCAGCAACTCGATTACGCCCGGGCCGAGCCGCTGCTGCTTGACGCTTATCAGGGCGTGGAAAGTGGAAGCAGTTTTCCGCCCGCTTTGCGCGACGCGGCTTTGAAGAACACAGCGCTCCAATTGGTGCGCCTATACGAAACGACGAGCCAAACCAACCGGGCTTCGGAGTGGAGAAGCAAACTCGCGGACACCCGAAGCACCGCAAATTAATCATTGCGCGACAAGCACTTTGCGGGAATTCTTGGAGTCAAATTCGGGACTGATTCCGCGTGAGCGACGTTACCCACATTTTGAACCGCGTCGAACAAGGCGATGCCAAGGCTGCCGAAGAAATCCTGCCCTTGGTGTATCAGGAGTTGCGTCGTCTGGCCGCGCACAAGATGGCCAACGAAACCGCAAGTCACACACTCCAACCCACCGCGCTCGTGCATGAAGCCTGGCTCAAGCTGGTCAATGACGACGAACGCCAGTTCCGCAATCGCGACCATTTCTTTGCCGCCGCCGCCGAGGCCATGCGGCGCATCCTCATTGACAACGCCCGCCGTAAGCTCTCGCAACGCCGCGGCGGCGGTCAGAAACCAGTAGAGTTAATTGAAATCGAAGTTCCCAATGCGGCCAAGCCGGACGAAATCCTCGCCCTTAACGACGCCTTGGAAAAGCTGGCGGCTTTGGATCGGCCCAAGGCCGAACTGGTCAAACTGCGTTTCTTTGTTGGCCTGACGTTGGAGGAAGCAGCGGAGATTTTGGACTTCTCCGTCCCAACGGCCAAGCGTTACTGGGCCTTCGCCCGGGCCTGGCTGCATCAAGAGATCGAGGCGACGCGGGCTAGCTAGCAGGGTTGGCTTCCGGGATTTCGAATAGCACCCGGGGTGTTTTGGAGGTCGGACGCTTCATCGGTGTAAATGTCGCACCGGACCACCCTGATTTCTTTCCTTTCCCTGATCCATTTTGTTTCGAAATTACGCCTTATGGGGTGCAATGAACCCGTCCTTGAAGTCTGAACCTATGAAGCTTCCTACGTCCACCTTGTGTTTGTTCGCTGGTTTCGTTTGGCTTGCCTCAATGCAGCCAGCGGTATGCGTCGAATCCGCCAAACAACCCGCCGAGCCGATCCTCGCATCTGAATTGGGCGACAAGGCCGGCGCACAATACCACGGCGATGGCCTGTCTGTGTCGCCGACGCCGGAAGGCGCGCGGTTGCGCTGTGTGTTTCAGAGGCTGGAGGGTCAGGTCACGAGCGAGGGGTTGTGGTTGACCTCGACCGTCGAACCACAGACCGGTGAGAAGTTCCGCGTGCTGGCCCGTGCCATCGGCCGCAACCAAGGAGCGCGGACCGCCGAGTCCGCGGGTTTCGAGCGGTGCGGGCAGGAACTCGCGGACTCGGCGGTCCGCGCTCCGGGAAAATCTTCGCAGGCCGTGAGGATGCTGGGAGATGGCAGTGTAATGACCGCCTTGCCGCCGCACGGCACCGTGACTGTGGCCGACAAGTTGGTCCGCTGCGTGCGTCCCGGCTTGACCGAGGAATATTCCGTGAGCGTGGACGGTGTGCGGCAGGATTTCGTCGTCACCGAACGCCCGACGGGTTCGGGCGATCTGTGCGTGGAATTGGCTCTTGCAGGCGCGCGGGCTGAAGCCGCCGCTTACGGTGCGAAGCTGACGCTCGATCATTCCCAACGTGCGCTGGCTTACAGCCGGCTGCATGTCGTGGATGCCGCAGGGAAGGAATTGACCGCCCGGATGGAAGTTGTTTCCGCCGACCGCCTCGCTGTTCATGTGGCCGACGCCGATGCCAGCTACCCGGTGCGGATTGATCCCTGTTTCAGTGATGCCAATTGGGTGGGCAACTTGAGCCCGCTGAACGGGGCCAACGCCGCTGTCAACGCCACCGTGGTGGACGGAAGCGGCAAGGTTTACTTCGGCGGCAATTTCACCGCGATCGGCACCGTCGGGACCTATTACATCGCCAGTTGGGACGGCGCCAATTGGTCTGACCTAGGTGCCGATTTCAATGACGTCGTGACGTCGTTGGTGGTAATAGAAACGAACGTTTACGCCGGCGGCGCTTTTACAAAATCGGGTACATCCTCGACGAGTCGCATCGCGAAATGGGATGGGATTGCCTGGTCGCAAGTGGGTGCGGGATTGGATAGTTCCGTACTCACGCTTTGCACGGACGGCACCAATCTCTACGCCGGTGGCAATTTCACCATCGCCTATAATTCCGGACCGACTCCGATCACGGTCAACCGCGTGGCCAAGTGGGACGGCTCGGCGTGGATGGCCCTCGGCTCCGGCGTCAACAACTCGGTTTCGGCGCTCAACTGGGGTGGCACCGCGCTCTATGCTGGCGGGGCGTTCACGACGGTAACCAACCCGGGGCCGGCGGCGCTTCAGGCAAACTACATCGCCAAGTGGGCCGGCGGCGTGTGGTCCACCCTCGGTTCTGGAATGAACAGCTTCGTCTCTGCGTTGGTGGGGGGTGACAACAAACTTTATGCCGGCGGCAGTTTCACGCTCGCGACCAATCCCGGCCCCTCGACCGTGGCGGCCAATCGCATCGCGCTCTGGAACGGGACTTCTTGGTCGCAGGTGGGCTTGGGGTTGAACGGATCCGTTTCGGTTTTGGTTACGAACGGCAACGATCTCTATGCGGGCGGCGCGTTCACCACGGCGAGCAACTCCGGCCCGAGCACCGTCACCGTGAATCGCATCGCCAAGTGGAACGAGACATCCTCTTTGTGGTCTGCCTTGGGCGCGGGAATGAGTGCGGCCGTTTCGGCGCTGGCCATGAGCGGAACGACTCTTTTTGCCGGCGGCGATTTCACCACCGCCGGTGGAGTCGCGGCGCTACGGGTGGCGCGATTCAGCAGCGGCAGTTGGCTGGCCTTCAGCTCTGGCATCAACGGCACCGTACGCGCGCTGGCGGTGGACGGCACGAACGTGTACGTCGGCGGCGACTTCACCCTCGTGACAGGCGGCGTGTCCGCCAGCCGGGTGGCAAAGTGGAATGGCATCGCGTGGTCGGCGTTGGGAAGTGGAATTTCCGGAGGCGTGGCCTCGGTGCGAGCCTTGGCGGTGATCGGGAACAATGTTTACGTTGGCGGATTATTCACGACTGCGGGCGGCGTATTGCGGCTGGGCCTCGCGAAGTGGAACACCGTCTCTTCCAGTTGGTCGAGTTTGGCCGGGGGAATAAATGGCGACGTCGAGTCTTTTGCCATCCGCGGCACCGACCTTTATGTGGGTGGAGATTTCAGCTTTGCAACCAATACCGGACCACCCGCCGTAAAGGCCAACCGCATAGCGAAGTGGGATACCCTCAGCAGCACGTGGTTGGCCTTGGGGCCGGGATTAACCAACAGTGCGGGTGGCGCGTATGTCGCCGCACTGGCGGTGATGAACGATACTAACGTCTTTGCTGGCGGAGTTTTTACCAAAGCAGGTTCGTTGACCGTGAACAACATTGCGCGATGGGATACCACCACCTTGAGTTGGTCCGCACTCGGATCAGGGATGTCCGGGCCGGGAACCGGCCCTGTCTTTGCGCTGGCCGTCAGTGACACCAACCTTTACGCGGGAGGTGACTTCACGGCCGCCGGCCCTACGACGGCTTTTAGAATCGCCAAATGGAATGGCAGCCACTGGTCCCCCTTGGGCGATGGGATGAATTCCACGGTCTATTCGTTGGCCGTAAATACGAACGGGGTTTTTGCGGGCGGCTCGTTCACGGGAGCAGGCGTGATAAACACAAACCTGTCTTCTTTCTTCCGCATCGGGAAATGGGACGGTTTTCGTTGGTCATCCCTCGGACACGGCATGGACGGCTTCGTGTATGCATTGGCAACTGATGCTTCCAGCAATTTGTTCGTGGGCGGTAGTTTCACCCGGGCAGGTTCTGGAGATTACTCCACGCACGGCTACGGCCCCGCCTCCGCCTACCTCGCTCAGGCAAAAACCTGTCATGAAATTATCATCGGCTCCGAAATCGCAGTCGAACAGCCGGCGGACGTTGACCTGGTGCGAGGTGGGTCGCGCAGCTTTGGGAATGTGGAAATAGGTGCCACGAATACCTTGGATTTCATCATCATGAATCTCGGCAATGCCCCGCTAACCGGTCTCGATCTTTACACCACCAACACAAGTTCTTGGACGAACAATTTCACTTACACCGCGATCCCCGGCACCCTTGCGCCGGGTGAAAGCGCCAGCTTCAGCATTGCCTTTGCGCCCACGAACCAAGGCCTCAAATCCATTTGGTTCCGAATTCCGAACAACGATCCCGACGAAAACCCTTACTATGACTTTAACCTCACCGGAACAGGACTGGCCCCGGCGCCGGAGATCGTGGTCGAGCAACCACCGGGCGTGGTGCTCGTGGATGGCACAAGCACCGTCCCCTTTGGCAGCGTCAACATTGGCGCAGTTGCGGACCTGACCTTCACCATCAAGAACATCGGCCATGCTGATCTGACCGGGTTGAATCCCACAATCAACGGCACGGACGCGGCGCGCTTCTCCGTGATGGTGTTCCCCGCCGCCTCTGTGAGCGGACCCAGTGGCTCGACCACGTTCACGGTTCGTTTCGAGCCCACAGCGGTCGGGAATCGGACGGCGGTCCTCCATATCGCCAGCAATGATGCGGATGAAAACCCTTTCGACATCACTCTCACCGGCACGGGACCGCTGCCAACGCTGTCGCCGGTTCCCGATCAGACGACCATTGCCCGCTCCGCAACGACCGCGAGTTTGACGGTGCCATTTCAAGTGACCGGTGCCGGCACCATCACGCCATCGGTAATTCAGACACCCCCGCCCGGGGTGCTGATTCCGCCAAGCTTTTTCTTCCAGATAACCGCGCTCCCGCCCGTGTTCTCCGGCAGCGGTGCGGATCGAACGGTTTTACTGAGTTACACCATCCCGACCTTTTCTCCGATTTTTTCGTCGGGGCTTTTTCCAACCGATGTTCAAGTCACGCTGACCATTACGGATGACGCCGCAGTTCCCGTCAGCCGCAATTTCATAGTCCATCTCATAGACACGCCGGACGTGGATGGCATTTCGGATGCCGTCGAAAACGGCGCTCCCAACGGCGGTGATGGCAACGGCGACGGAATTCTGGACAGCACCCAATTGCAGGTGGCTTCGTTACTCTCGGCGGCTACCCCGCCTTCCTATGTGACGCTGGCGGCTGGCAATGGCCTGCGGCTCGTGAATGTCCAGGCCCTCACACCGCCCCTCCCGATGCCCGCAGGAGCGAGTTTTCCGGCGGGACTGCTTCAGTTTCAACTGGAAGGATTGGCCACGCTTGGCGCGTCCGTCACCGTCACACAATTTTTCCAGGCAGCGCTTCCCGCCGGCCTGACCTACTACAAGTACGGACCGCCATCCAGCGGCGCGCCGGCCGACTACTACGCATTCACGTATGCGGGGCCGGGCACGACCGGAGCGGAGATCATTCCCGCGCAGAACAAAATCATTCTGCACCTTAAAGACGGCGCGCTCGGTGACAACGATTGGACCGAGAACGGCGTGATCGTGGACCCGGGTGGCCCCGCGCTGGTTGCGGTGGAGCGGTACACTCTCAGCATTTCCTTGTTATCGGCGACCCAGGCGCAGATTTCATGGCCAGTGGCCGCCGGCGACCAGGTGCTGCAATACGCCGACAGCCTGCTCCAACCCATTACTTGGCAACCGGACAGCCACACCATCGTCACGAACGATCCGGTGAAGACCGTCACCGTTGATCTCACGAATGGAACGCGGTTCTACAGCTTGGGAGCGCCCTAGCAATTTTGCCTGACCCGCTCGAGCTGCTTCGCAACCACCGTTATGACCAACAACCCTCATCACTCTATGAAAATCAAAACTCTCGCACGTACCACGGTCGCGCTGTTGACGGCGCTTGGCGGCCTGTTCTGTGTTCCCAAGGGTGTCTTGGCACAAGGCCCGGTTGAATTCATCCCGATCGGCTCGAACTATCGCTACCTCGACAATGGGTCGGACCAGGGAACAGCGTGGCGAGAGCTTTCATTCAACGATGCCGGCTGGTCCAACGGCGTGGCCCCGCTCGGCTACGGTCAAGCCAACTTGAACACGACCATCGGTTACGGCGGCAATGCCGCCAATAAGTACATCACCGCCTATTTTCGGCACACCTTCACGACGCCGCAGAATTCCTCCGTTTCCAACCTTCTCGTGCGCGCACGTCGGGATGACGGCTGCTTCGTTTATCTCAACGGGCACGAAGTATTTCGCAGTAACATGTCCACCGGGTCGGTGAACTACCTCACCCTGGCGGCTTCGGAAGTCACAGGCGCCGATGAAAGCAACTATTTCAGCAGCTTTGTCTTCAGCACCGAATGGCTGGCCCCTGCCGGCAGCAACAACGTGCTGGCGGCGGAAGTGCATCTGGCCAGCCCGTCGAGTCCGGATCTCGTGGCCTGCTTGGAATTGACTGGCAACGCGACGTTGCCGACTTTGCTGCCCATCTCGCTGACCACTGGCTATTCTGCCATCGCCAACAACTTCAATCGCGGCGGCAATACGTTGAGCGAACTGTTTCCCTCAGTGTTGGACGGTACCGAAATTTACAAATGGAATCCCGGCGGCCAGAATTATTCGCGCGCCATTTACGACGCCAATTCCGCCGGCTGGTTCGATACGAATGCCAGCCCGGCAAACCTTGTCCTTGGTCCCGGCGAAGCGGCCTGGCTTTACAGCCCGTTGGCGCAGAGCCTTTCCATGACCGGACAAGTCATGGTGGTGGGCTACGTCAACCGTCCCCCCGGTGGCGGCAGGCGCTTCGTCGGTGCCCGCCAGCCGATGGCGTCCACGTTTATTGAGATCACGGGATTCGCGCCCATCACAGGCGACAAAGTGGAGTTGTATGACGGCAGCTTCCCGACCATGCCCACGCAAGCCACCAGCACGCATTTCTTTAGCAACAGCGTCTGGAACCCAGCGCTTCCCTTGCTGCCGCCGGCCAAAGGCATGTTCGTGGATTTGGTGGCGGTGGGTTGTTTTGACATTCAATCCCCGAGCAACCAGGTCGTGTCGTGTGGCCAGCCTTGGAGTTTCAGCCAGCCGGTTGTTTGGGACCTCTGTTGCAACACCAACCCGGTCTTGGTGGTCGTGAACAGCAATCTGGTTTCCTCCACCGCCTGCACGCAGATTTGGGAACGGACTTGGCAGATTAGCAGCACCTGCAGCAATGTGAGCACAGTTTGGCCGCAACGGCTAACCGTGGTGGATACAACACCACCGGTGTTCACCAATTGCCCGGGCAACCAGACCTACGCATGCGGCACCAATTGGGACTTCGCGCCAACGCCGGGCGTTTACGAGGCGTGCTGCCTCACCAACCCCATCACCACTTTCACCTGGACCAATCTCGGCTGTCCGTCCATCTACACCCGCATCTGGCAGGCGATGGATTGCTGCGGCAATATCGGCAGCTGCACCCAAGTGGTGACCGTGGTGGATACGACGCCGCCGTATTTTACTTACTGTCCGACCAACAAGAGCGTCCCATGCAATACGAACTGGACTTTCGATACGCCGGTCGCGTTCGACAGTTGCTGTTTGACCAACGTAAGCATCTTCGTGGTGGACACAGTGATAAGTTCGGTAACTCCACTCGTCGTCACCCGTACCTGGCGGGCCAGCGATTGCTGCGGCAATCTAAGCGGCTCGTGCAGCCAAACCGTCACGGCGACCAATTGTCCGCTTGATTGCATTGAAATTCACTGCCCGACAAATCCCATCATCAGGTATGCCTGTGGCTCGAACTGCGTTCCGGTGTATTTCAGCGTGTCGGCCAGCAACAAGTGCAACGCCAATGATATTCAATGGACGACCGATTGGCTGCCGAACCATTGCTTCCCGATTGGCACGAATCTGGTCACCGCGACCGCTTGGGGCAACGGCCAAACTCAGGAATGCAACTTCCTCGTTGTGGTCGCGAGTAACTGTCCGCCCGCGCTCACGTTGGGGGCCACGTTGTCCGCAGGGCAATGGCACTTGGGATGGGGCCCGATCCTGGGTGAATTTGGCGTTCAGGTGATTCAGAATCTTGGAGGAAGCAATTCCGGCTGGATTCCCGTAAGCGGTTTGCCCATTGCCAAATCGCTCAAACTCAATCAAAGCGGCAACACGGTTGAGCAGTTCGTTTCCGCGGACATACCGTTCACGCCAGGTGTTTCGCCGCCCAACAACTTTCTCCGCCTCTCGACCCATCCCGGCGTCGGCCAAATTTTCACCGGGCTGCCGACGGGGAACTTCAGCAATGCCCCCGCGCCCTTCCCGCTTGAGTTCAGGAAAATGGGCGGGGGTGCCGCGCAGATCGTAGATATCAACAATACACATGCCCTGCTCGTGGACGGCACGGGCCTTGAGATTCTAACGGCGAGCAACCGTTCCGAATGGCCGTATCTGTTGACGGGCGCGCCGAATTTCCACGAGCTGAATGTGGCGGTGATGTTCGCCTCGAGTAATGCCCAGCCCATGGAGCTGAAAGCCTTCGACGCGACGGGCCAGTTCGTAACCTCCACCCAAGTCAGCAATACCCTGTTTGCGAATGTGACGTTCTCGTCCAAGGGCTACCCGTTCGGGCGATTTGAATTCAAGATGCCGGGCGGCGGCACTGGCGGCATACCCAGACTGGACATCATTCCGGACATCAGCGTCCCCTTCGCGCCGAATTGCACCGACCTGCGCGCTTATCCGCGCGGGCCGGTGCCGAATCCCTGGGTGCAACCGGGTTTCACGATCACGTCGAGCAACAGTCTGGGTCAGTTGGAAACCAACACTTACATCGAGGCCGGCCCCGAGGGCAACGGCTACCACGTGGAGTATTCAGCCCGGATCAAATTCGCCAACAACACCTGTTGCCGCAAAACTGAGATCCAACTGGCTCGCGCGTCAGCTTCCGTGGACGTGAAGGTGACGGCCTATGACGCTTCCGGCACGGTGATTCTGTGGGAGAAAACCCTCAGCGCCGACGATGGCAATCCAGCCGCGGTCCCAATCCCGCCGACGACACAACCCATTTGCAGCATCGTGGTGCGGGCGCCCAATGGTCAGACCCGCATCCTGAGCGTTTGCTGTCTGCCGACGACGAATTGATTTCTGATCAATGAAGCCCCTGACCTGGCGGGGACGCGGGTGGAGAGTTTGTCTCAAAACCACCGGTCAGCGATATTTTTCTCCCTCTCCTCCGTTGGATGGAGGAGAGGGGCGGGGAGAGGAGACGCTTTTTGTTCAGAATTCCCCTCTCCTCGGTCCTCTCCCCATTCGTACCTCATGGGGAGCGGAAGTCGCCACTGGGTTTGAGACAGTCTCGTGGAACGCTCCCTACCAAAGGAGTGAGGCGACGTTCAGGTGAAGAATTGTGTGCTGCGCACTACCGCGCCGCGCCCACCTCGTTGCGCAACACGCCTACGCCCTCGATTTCCACCTCCACCGTGTCGCCGGATTTCATTGCGGAGGTCTGGCCGGGCGTGCCGGTGTAGATCAGGTCGCCCGGCTCCAACGTCACATACTGGCTGGCATGGCTGACGAGCGCCGCCACGTTTTGCGCCATCTGGCTCGTGCGTTCCTTTTGCACGACCTGACCATTTACGCGCGTCTCCAATTGCAAGTCATCGTAGTTCAACCCCGAAACGATGAACGGACCGCACGGGCCGAACGTGTCCGTGCCTTTCGCGCGCCACCATTGAATGTCGTTTTTCTGCCAATCACGGGCGCTCACGTCGTTGCCGCACGTCACACCCAGTACATGGTCGAGCGCCTTCTCCTTGGAAACCTTGCTCGCCTGTTTGCCGATGACGATGACCAGTTCGCCCTCAAAATGAACCGGATCGCCATCCGATGGGAGAACGATATTTTCGCCGTTGGCAATCAGGCAGGAAGATGGCTTGAAAAAGAACTGCGGGACTTCGGGCAGCGGACGCGATGGCGTCGTGCCCAAGTGACTTTTGTAGTTCAACGCGGCCGCGAGCACGGTTTTGGGCTGGGTGGGCACGAGCAACTTCACTTCCGCGAGCGGGAAAGTCTTGCGCGTCCGCTTCCAACCTTTGAATGGATCGCCTGTGACCCGCCGGATATGGTCGCCTTCCACCAGACCATAGCTGATTTCGTCTCCGGCCTGAAAGCGTGCCCATTTGATGATCTTGGAGTCGCTCCCGCCGGCGGCGACGCACGGATTGGGCTGGACGAGCAGGATCGCAAGCATCAGCCCAGCAAGATCAATGGCTATGGAGAACAT
Source organism: uncultured Bifidobacteriaceae bacterium (assembly GCA_964458575.1). Taxonomy (GTDB): domain Bacteria; phylum Verrucomicrobiota; class Verrucomicrobiia; order Limisphaerales; family JADLHS01; genus CAYWMD01. Next base: position 102,940 of record CAYWMD010000005.1, read on the forward strand.
CCGATGAGGAAGGCAGGGGAATAGTCGGTTCATAGCGAAGTCAATTTGAAATTGGAACACTGGCTCAAAAACTTTCGCGGGTTATGATACACCACCTTTTCAATCGCCGCGGCGCGGTGGCCACGCTTCTTCATCTCCATCGCGGTTTTGGGTACCGCCAACGGGTCGCTAATGCCCCAATCGCACGCACTATTCATCCAGAGACGCTCGTTGCCGTAGGTTTCGAGGATGTCAATCGCGCGGGCGGGGGAGCACTTCGTTTCCGGGTAAAGCGTGATGCCCGCCCAATGGCCGCGATCAAGCACCAGCTTCACCGTATGTTCCTCCACGTGGTCAATAATGACCCGCTCGGGTCGGATGCGTCGGTCGCTCTTGAGCACGTCAAGGATGAGGCGCGTGCCTTTGAGCTTGTCTTCAAGGTGCGGCGTGTGGACGAGAATGAGTTGCTTGTGCCGCGCCGCGAGGTCCACGTGCATTTCCAGCACCTTGAGTTCGTTCCGGGAATTCTTGTTCAAACCGATTTCGCCAATGCCCAGCACATTGGGCTGGTTGAGAAATTGTGGAATCAGGGCGATGACCTCCGAAGCCAGCTTCACGTCCTCGGATTCCTTGGGGTTGATGCAGAGCCACGAAAAGTGTTTCAGGCCGAACTTCGCTGCGCGCTTCGGCTCGTGCTCGGTGAGCTGGCAGAAGTAATCGTAGAAGCCCGCCGGTGAACTGCGATCAAATCCCGCCCAGAACGCCGGTTCACAAATCGCTTCACAGCCGGCCAGTGCCATGCGTTCATAGTCGTCCGTGACACGACTGACCATGTGGGCGTGGGGTTCGATGTATTTCATGGAGGCTAAGGCGCTGTGGCGGAAGGGTTCTGAATCGTAATCTCGCTCTTAATCTTAATTCTAATCCGTGGTGCGCATTGCGTGTTGCGTGAACTCAGTTCCGCCGCGGGCACGCGCCACAAGCGGCTTTCGTCGTGGCGGTGGCGATTGGCTTCGTTGTTGGGTCGCTGAAAGTGACCAAAACGCTTTTGGCTCGCTCTCTCTTTGCTTCGTTCAATTGCCGTGCGGCTCTGCGGAACGCCTTCAACCGAAAATCATCCTTGCCCGTCGCCCGCTCCACCCGGTCGAGAAATGCCGCGATTTCGATGAGTTTGTGCCGGGCGTCCAGATAATACAGGTCGAGAACTTGTTGGCGCGTCATACGTTGGAGCGTTACTGCTGCGTCATTCGTAAATCCAAAAACGCGGGTCGTAAATCAAAATCTCCGTTCGGTCGCCAATGTCGTTGTCATCGGTCACGGTCGCCTCTATGCTGCCGGCACGCGCATCGCATGACGCCGACGCAACAACACGCCACGCTGGCGGCCGCGAATTGTCAGATGGCTTTCGACAATCTGACGCGCCAGATTTATGCCACGGATGCGTCGCACTACCAGATCGAGCCCCTGGCGGTCGCATTCCCGCGGGATGCCACACAGGCCAGTGCGGTGATTCAGGCCGCGGGGCAGGCCGGCGTCTCCATCATTCCCCGCGGCGCGGGCACGAGCCTCACCGGCGGCGCCATTGGCGAGGGTGTCGTCATGGATTTGTCCCGATACAACCGGCAGATCAGCGACTTCAATCCCGAGCAACGAACCGTACGCGTCGGTGCTGGCGTGATCCTGGATCAACTCAATGACTATCTGCGCCCCGAGGGATTCTTTTTTGCCCCGGACGTGGCGACCGGGTCGCGCGCAACTGTCGGCGGGATGATCGCCAACAATTCGTCAGGCGCGCGGGCTTTGATCTATGGGACGACGGCCGACCATCTCGTGGAATTGGAGATCGTCCTGGGTGATGGGCGTGTGGTGATGATCGGACCGGGCCAGGACTTGTTGAAGCACCAGCGTGATTTGCTCGAGAACATGGCGATGTTCAACGAACTGCAAATTGCGGAGCGTTTCCCGCCGGGGCTCGTGAAGCGCTGGCCCGGTTATGCGTTGGACCGCGTGCTGCGCGAGCCCGCGAATCTGGTCAATGTCCTCGCCGGCAGCGAAGGCACGCTGGCCGTCATCACTTCCGCGGTGGTAAAACTCGTCCCCACGCCGGATGAAATCGGGCTGGGGTTGATTTTCTTCGATTCCGTGGCCGAAGCCATGCAGGCGACCCAGGAATTGTTGGATTTAAAGCCCGCGGCGATTGAGCACATGGATCAGGTGTTGTTGAACCAGAGCGCCGGAAAACGGGAGTTTCAGGTCGTGCGCGATTTGCTGGATTTGGACGCGCGCCCATGCCAATCGGTGCTGGCCGTCGAGTTCTACGGCGACGTGGAGGTCCGGTTGGCCGCGTTGCAGGCAAAGTCCGTGGGAACGCGAAAAAAAATCCTCCAGACGCTCGCAGAGATCAACCAAGTCTGGACGTTGCGGAAAGCCGGGCTGTCGTTGCTCACCAGCCGCAAGGGGGCGGCCAAACCAGTCACCTGCATCGAGGATTGCGCCGTCCGGCCCAAGGACCTGCCCGCGTATTACGGCGGATTGGAGGGCATCATCCAGCGGCTCGGGCTGGAGGCTTCCTACTACGGTCACGCCGCGGGCGGACTTCTGCATGTCCGGCCCGTGCTTGATCTTCATTCGGCCGAGGACTTGAAAAAGTTCCGGCAGGTGACGGAAGAAGTCGCCGCTTTGGTGAAGCAATTCAAAGGCTCGTTTTGCTCCGAGCACGGGGTCGGGCTGGGGCGCACGGAATTTCTCAAGGACCAGGTGGGCGATGACCTTTACCTGCTGATGCGCCAGATCAAGAAGTCCTTCGACCCGCACAACATTTTCAACCCGGGCAAGCTAATAGACGACGGACGCTACAAGCTGGATTCGCATTTGCGCCTGGGCGTGGGGCACGAATTGAAGCTGCCGTTCGAGCCGGTGCTGGCGTTTGCGGCGCGGGACGAATCGTTCGTGCGCAACCTCGAACAGTGCAACGGCTGTGGTGGTTGCCGCAAGGCGGAGCCGACCATGTGCCCAACGTTCATCGCGACCGGCGAGGAGTTCATGTCCACGCGTGGTCGCGCGAATGCGATACGCGCCGCGCTGGAATTAAGGGGACTCAAGCGTGGCGACCCCTTGCGTTCAGAAGAACTCGAAGCTGTGTTGAGCAACTGCCTATCCTGCAAGGCCTGCATCAGCGAGTGTCCTTCGAATGTCAATCTGCCCCTGCTGAAGGCGGAATTGCAGTTCGCCCGCATCCGCCGGCATGGGTTGTCATTGCGTGAACGGTTGTTCAGCTCGGCGGACCCATTGGGGCGCATGGGTTGCGCCCTCCGGCCGCTGGCCAACGCGCTGTTGGACTCCGTGTTGTTCCGAACGTTGCTGGCGCGCGTAGCGGGCATTTCCGCCGAGCGGCCCTTGCCGCGTTACGCCCGGCAACGCTTCGACCGCTGGTTTGCCAGACGCACCGCTCAAAATGTCCCGACCCGAGGCCGCGTGATTTTGTGGGACGACACCTTCGTGCGCTACCATGAGCCGCAGATCGGCGTCGCGGCGGTGAAGGTGCTCGAGAAAGCCGGTTTTGAAGTCGTGCTGCCCACAGAACGGAAATGCTGCGGCCGGCCGGCGTTCAGCCAGGCGAATCTCGCGGAAGCGCGTCGCCTCGGCGCGCATAACCTCGCCATGTTCAATCAGGACGTGGACAACGCGCCGATCATCTTTCTCGAACCTTCCTGCTACTCGATGTTCATCGAGGATTATCGCGAGATGAAATTGCCGAACGCAGAGCGCATCGCCGCCCGGTGTTTCCTGCTGGGCGAGATGCTGGACGATTTGCTGCGCCATGACCCGGGGGCGTTGCGTTTTGCGCCGGGACCGGCCAACGTCGCCATTCACGTCCATTGCCACGCCCGGGCGCTGACCGATTCCTCCTACATGCACCGGCTGGCGGCGCGCATGCCGGATCGGAAGGTGATCTATCTGGATACGGGTTGCTGTGGCATGGCCGGGGCCTTCGGATTGATGGAGGAGAAATACGGACTGTCGCTCGAAGTCGCGAAACCGCTTGTGGAAAAGATCCGCGCCCTGCCTTACGGCACGAACGTGGTGGCCTCGGGCGCGAGCTGCCGGCAGCAGATCAACCATCTCACGTCCGTTCGCGCGCGGCACATGGCCGAGGTCATCGCGGAGGCGCTGGAGTAGAAACTGGAGAACATTCAGCGCTCAACATTCAACCTCCAACACCCAGTGGCGCTGGCCGCGGATCGTTCGATGTTGGGCATTGAAGGTTGATTGTTCGATGTTCTTCACCTCATGTGACCCCAATCCTGGGGAAAAAAGCATGCGCGGTGTCACACGTCGCCTTGCTCAATTCCTCCAGCGAACAACCTTTGACCCTGGCGATCATTTCAGAGATTTCCTTCACATACGCCGGCTCGCAGCGCTTGCCGCGATACGGCATGGGCGCGAGGTAGGGGCAGTCGGTTTCCAACATGAATCGGTTCAGCGGCGTTGCGGCCGCCGTGTCGCGCACATTTTGACCGTTCTTGAACGTGATGATGCCGGTGAAACTTACGAGTGAATTCATCGCCAGAATCCGGCGCATCGTGGCTGCGTCATTTGCGAAGCAGTGGAACTGTCCGCGTACGCGTCCGGCGAAGGGCGCAAGCCGGTTCAGCGTGTCTTCAACGGCCTCGCGTTGATGGATGACGCAGTTCAATCCCGTCTCGGCCGCGACTTCCAGATGTTGCTGAAATAGGTCCCCCTGCCGTTGTTTGTACGGCTCGTCATCCGCCGGACGGCCGCCTTCCTGCGAGCTGGGCAAGCGATGATAATCCAAGCCGGTCTCGCCCAGGGCGACCACCTTGGGATGCTTCACCAATTCGCGCAGGGCCGGGCGGAGGTCGGCCGGCGCCGCGGTGACATGAGATGGGTGCCAGCCAACCACCGCGTAAACGCAGGGGAAACGTTCGGTGAGCTTGACCGCGCGGGTGCTGCTTTCCAGGTCCGTGCCGATGGAAATGAGTTTGGTGATGCCGGCCGCCCGGGCGCGCTCGATCACCTGCGGCAGGTCGGCCTCGAAATCCGGATAATCGAGATGCGCGTGGGTGTCAAAGAAGTCTGGCATGGAAGTTTAAGTTTTCCGTGTTGCTTTATTTTTTTGCCGCCATTATCTCTTGTCCCGTCGGACGAACAAACAACTTTTTATTCTTATGGCCAACACCTGTTACCACCCCAGCATCGAAGGCGCGCAGCACGGCGCCAAATCTCTCGCGCAATTCCTCGACTACGCCAAAAAGTCCGGGGCCACCGGCGCACAACCATCCAATTACATGCTTCAAAGCGCGGATGGTTTCAAGACGGCGAAAGAGATCAAAGACACTTTTGCCAAGGCCAAGATGTCGCTCGATGGCGTTTCGGCACACTGCCCGTTTTGGGTGCACACGTCGGCCTGGACCGGCACGCCGGCAATCCGGCCCTTTATCCCGCCGGAAGTGGCCAAGAAATCGGCCGACGAAATTGAGAAATGGTCGGAGGAGTATTTGTTGCGGCTGCTCGATTTGTGCGCGGAACTCGGCGTGAAGATCGTGCCCATGTTCTGGGGCGTGGCGTTCGGCTGGGAACTGGCCACCGGCTATCCTTGGGGTTTCTGGAAGGGCGGCGATTACGATCTCATCAAGGAAGGTCAGGACCGCTTTGTGAAGAAGACAGCGAAGATTCGCAAGCAGGCCAAGGCGTTGGGAATCTATCTGGCACACGAAATCCATCCTGGCACGGCGGCGATGTGCGCCGATGATTTCAACATGCTCGTCGAAATCTGCAAAGGCGACAAATGCCTGACCGTGAATGCGGATCCATCACATTGCTGGGAAGGCGAAGATTGGGAAACGCGCTTCCGCAAGGTCGGCTCGCGCATCTATGCCTGCCACGTCAAGAACCACGTCGTCCGCTGTGGGCTACCATTGCGCGCCATGGCCCCGAACTGGCCCGACCGCGCGATGCAATTCGTGGACATTCCCAGCGGCGACCTGAATATGCTTCGCTATGTGGAAATGCTCGTGAATGTGGGCTACCCGCAACGTTATTGCCAGGTGATGGGAACGAAGACTGCCCCGCTGATTGTCGAAGCTGAGAGCGCCTATCGCGACCTTGATGCGACGAGCGCGAACGGCATCGCTTACGTGCGTGACAACCTGTGCTTCCCATTGGCGGCGGGGTCGTTTGAAGAGGGCATGGGGGCGTAAGCGAAATTGATATCGAATTCGACAAGGGCACGAGCAATCGTGCCCTTGTTCATTAACCTGGAGATTTCACATCATTCCGACGGAGCGCCGGTCTGTGATGTCTGTGATCTCTGTGACACAGACCGGCGCTCCAGTTGCTAAGGATTCAGGTAATTCTCTCCTGTGAATAATTTCAGCTTGCTCTTTCGGTTCGGGCGGCTATGCTTCGTAACATCTGGCTTCGGCGTTTGTAAATAGTTGATGGACTCTTCGCCGATTCCGGAAGTGACCCGAGTAGCCGTTTATGAAGATTTTGTTGCAACACGTGCGCACCCAGCTTTATGTGCGCGGCTTGGGCAACTGGACCGCAAATCCGGTCGAAGCACACGACTTCCAACACTCCCAACGAGCGATTGATTTTGCCCGCGACCACGGTTTAACCGCCGTCCAAATCGCGGTCAAGTTCGTGGACGCCCAGTTCGACGAGGTGTTTCCACTCCCGCCGGTGACCCTCAGCACCCCGCAAGCCGTTCACGCTTAGCGGTTCCGCTCTACCGCACTGACTTCAGCGCACGGCGCAGGCCGGGCTCCAATCCATCGGCCATTCTGAGAAAACCCAAGTCAGTTGGATGAACGCCATCCACCGTTCCCAAGCCGTCCCCGCCACTCAGCTTTGACGCGCTAACGTAAAATAGCCTTTTGTCGCCGGCTTTCGTGAGCCGACGGTAAATGTCCTTGAGCTGCGCATTTTTCTCATCATTGCGCGCGCGTGTTTCTGAAACGAATTCCCCAGCCGGGTAATCAATGTTTTCCACCAGCACGATGGGCGTGCGGGGATGCGCCTGGCGCAAGGTGGCCACGAATGCTTCCAAGCGTGCGGCTACCAGGTCGGCGGACATGTTCGGCAGTGGATCGAGAACGTAAACCGCTGGATCCAGTTCCGCGAGCAGCGAGGCGACCTCAGGTTCGCTGTGCGCGTTGCCGGAGAACCCCAGATTGATGGTTGGCCAATCCAGTCGTCGGCCCAGGATCGCGGGATATGCCATGCCGGATCGTGACGCGCACCCGCCTTGCGTGATGGAAGTGCCGTAAAACACGATGGGCTTGGTGTTGACCGCCGCCGGCGCAGCTTCCAGCGTGGCCCCGTGATTCACACCGATGTTCACTTCGGTCACGCCGTTGTAGAGCGGCAGGTAAAGTGCGAACTCGCGTCGCGTCGGCGAAAGCCCACTCACCAGGACTTTTTCGTTGGTGGGTGAGTTGTCCGGCCGACCGGTGCCAATCCAATGCCACTGGCCTTTGTCTTTCAAATACAAATCCAATCCGCTGACGCCCGTGGCCGGCATGTGCGCCATGGCCAGTGATTCTTTGCGCAGCGTCCATCGCGCGGTAACTTTGGTTGCGTCCGTCACAAACCGCACGCGCAGGCCGGCGGAGTCGCGGCTTAACCCCCAGACCGAGCCGCGGACAACGCCTTCAGCTTTGGCCGGGAGGCGATCGTAAAAGGCTTTCGTATCCGTCCAACCTTTGCCTTCGACACAGAGTTCACGGGCATCGCGCCAGGACAGGTCACTTTCCCGGTTGGTTGTCTGCGCGTCGGCCGGAAGGGTGATGCTCAAGGAGATTGCGATCAACAGGGCGGCCACCGCGGCGAAGTTGCCGGCCTTCCCAACAATTCCGAACTTCGAATGGTTCATATTCCCTTTATTCAATGCGGGTTCATCGCTGCCGGCAATGCCGAATCGTGGCTACTGAGTTGTCGTAGCCCGGCCTCGCCGCAACGGGCGGCACGGATGCCGCCCTCACCGGCACGCTGGGAAGCGTGCCGCTACGGTCGAGGCGGGCATCCTGCCTGCCGGTTATCGCGGCTTCCCAGCCGCGTGTTATCAGAGCGTTGGCAGTGGTGCGAATTCGCGCGCTTTGGTCAGACGAACAAGAATCTGCTTGAAGGTCCGAGGTCTGCTCCGCATCGTTTGCCCGGTATTCCAGTATGATATCGAAACCCGCCGAAACGGCCGATTGTCCCGCATCTCTCGATGGATCGGCGGCCTCTCACCCGGCCGGCGGATACCCTCTCCGCATCGGATGGGGAGAGGGACGGGGTGAGGGGAATCACCGATTCCTCAGCGTTCAACCTTGATCGGTATGACTCCTACCGATCCGCCCAGCCGGGATACCTCCCCTCAATCGAAGTTTGTTCCCACGCTGGGTTTGTTTACCACGGTCATGCTCGTTGTTGGTGGCGTGATCGGCTCGGGGATTTTTCGCAAGCCCGGCGTGATGGCGTCGCAGTTGGGCTCGCCGGAATTGCTCCTGCTGGTTTGGGTGATCGCCGGGGCCATGACCCTGTTCGGCGCGATGACGAACGCCGAACTCGCGGGCATGATTCCCGAAACCGGCGGCACTTACGTGTATTTCAAGCGGATCTACGGGCCGTTCTTCGCCTTTCTTTACGGCTGGGCCATTTTCGCGGTCATCCAGAGCGCCTCGATCTCGGCGGTCGCCTACGTGTTCGCCGAATACTCGACGCAGTTCGTGCCGTTGCCCGAGTTTCAAGCCAGCCTGGCAAACTGGTCGTTCCACGTGCCCTTCATCGGCGATGTGACGCCGCTGCGCGAGATCGGGACGAAAGGCGTGGCCGCGGTGCTGATCGCATTGCTCACGGTGGTCAATTTCCTCGGCGTCCGGTTCGGCGGCGTGGTGCAAAACGTTTTTACCGTCGCCAAGGTCGCGGCGATGTTGCTGCTGGTGTTGGGCGCATTTCTTTTGCCCACTGGCGGCACGGTGAAAAACCTCACGACCCCCAGTGCTACCATCGAACTGGGTGGTTTGGCGTTGATCGCGGGAATCGCGGCGGCCTTGCAGGGAGCGTTTTGGGCGTACGACGGTTGGAACAAACTGACCTACATCGCGGGCGAGGTGAAACAGCCGCAACGCAACATCCCGCTCGGTTTGTTCTGGGGCATGCTCATCGTTACAGCGATTTACCTGGTTGTGAATCTCGCCTACGCCTACGTGCTGCCCGTGGACGAGATGGCGCGGTCGAAACTGGTGGCGGCGGATGTCGCCGAACGCATCTTCAGCGGCGGGGGTCGCTGGGTGGCCGCGGCGGTGATGATCTCCACTTTCGGCACCGCCAACGCGATCATCTTGGCCACCGCACGGTTGTATTTCTCGATGGCGCGTGCGCGTGTTTTTCCGCAGGTCATGGGCAGCCTGCATCCGCGCTTCCACACGCCCGCCGGTTCGCTGTGGGTGCAGGGCGTCTGGAGCATACTGTTGCTGTTCAGCGGCACGTTCGACACGCTGACCGATACGATCATTTTTGTGAGCTGGCTGTATTACGCGGCCAGTGCCTACGGCGTGATGGTGCTGCGCCGGCGCGAGCCGGACACGCCGCGGCCTTATCGCGTGCCCGGTTACCCGTTGGTGCCGTGGTTGTTTGTCCTCTTCTCGCTGCTTTATCTGGGCTTCACGGTTTACAATGACCTGGTCATTTACCGCGCGGCGGTTGCGGAAGGCAGACCGGCGATGATCAATTCCGCCTTCGGTCTTGCGCTCGTCTTCGTCGGGACGCCGATTTATCTGTTTTACCGCGCACGCGCGACGCGTGACCCAGCATCCACGCAAGAGTAACTGCCAACTGATAGCGGCGTGGCCTACTTGGCTTTGGCCATGCCGAGATTTCGCTCCATGAACTTCACGAAGTCCGCCCGCCGGGCGCCGGTGTTGGTGTCGTCGTCGGCGAGAAACACCACGCATTCCACGCCGACTTCCTTGCAGCGCTTTTGAATCTCGCGGACGTGATCCGGGTGATGCAAATGTTGTCCGCGGTTTTTGGACGGCCCGCCGGGTTGGGTGCTGAACGCGTAGATCGGCGGATCCTCCTGCGAAAGCCACCGCAGCATGTCGCACTCGGCGCGGATGCGCTCACCTTCGGGAGTTTTCAGGTCGGCGCGGGATTTAAGGTGATAAAACTCGGCGATCTCGTTCGGCGATTGCAGCCATTCCTCCTTGAAGGGGCCGAGAAATTCATCCCAACGCAGCAAATCGTAGGTTGCCTGGGTGGCGAACAACCCGGCGGCGACCAGGCGCGATGATTCGCGCAGGACGGGATCGGGATTCTTCGGGTCGGCGAGATCATCGCGCGCCGCCAGCCACAATGACGTGCCGGCGCCGGCGGAGCCGCCGTAAGCCGCGATGCGTTTCTTGTCCACGTTCCAGTCCGCCGCCTTGAATCGGATGAATTGAATCGCGCGCGCGGCGTCGTGCAGGATGTCCTGGATGGGCGCCTGTTCGCGGAAACGATAATTGATGGCGGCGAAGGAAATGCCGGCTTTCAGAAATTGGCCCAGCATCGGGTCCTTGCGTGCCTGCGTCTTGTCGCCGGCCTGAAACCCGCCGCCGTGAATGAACACCACAACGGGGGTCGGTTTGTCCGATTTGGCTTTCCAGAAATCCAGCAGGTTCCGCCCGTAAGGTCCGTATTTCACGTCGGCAAAGATAGGAGGATTGGCTGGCGCCGGGCCGTTCGTGCCCGGGTTCTTTCGAGTGGAACTGCTTTGGCCTTGCGTCGTCTTGTCCTTGAACGCGCGGGCTTCCGCCTCGGTCAGCACCCCGTCGCCGTTGGCGTCCGCCGCCGGGTATCGTTTGAGCGCCTTGCGCAACCGCGTGTTGTTTTCGGAGGTGTTGCCGCTCTCAGATTGAACACGTTCAACGCTGGCCGCTGTTGACGGCTCATTGGTCGAACTCAGGTCGGCGGCGTTGGCCAATGGTAGGGCGTTGCTCAGAACCACGATCAGTCCCACTAAAAGCGCGAGGGAAGTTTTTTCTGATTTGTTTGGATACATGGAGGCTGCGTCTTAAATGCTGGCAGTCGGGTGCAGCAACTTGCCGGAGCGCGGCGAATGAAACGAATTGAATCGCCGCAGGACTAGTTTGTGGGCGACTCCTCGCTCCGATGTCGCGGCCCGCCCGGCCGCTGCAACTGCCGGAGCGATCGGCGCAGCGATTCGATCTCCTGCTCGTCCGCGGTTTTCTGGCGCTCGGCCATCTCGGCCAGCTCGAGCACCTCTTCCATCTGGTCCAGCACACGCTTCAGCGCTTCGATGATTTGGCCGACCTCGTCAATGGCCCGGCTGATGGCAGAACCCTGCGGCTGGCGTTCCGGCGAAATCCGGCTGGCGACGTCGGCCACGGCTTCGAGCAGGGCGGGAGGTTCGGCGACCGGTCCGGGTTCTTGCGTTTCCGGGGTGGTGGGCGGCATCGGCGGACGTGGACCTCGGCCACGGCCGCGACCGCCGCGGCGACCGCGCCGCCGTCGTTGACCTGAAACTGGTTTGGGCTCTTCGTTTTCCGGCATGACGGCGATTACCATGCGGGCCGGGCGTGGAAATGGAAAGCCAATTCGCGCTGCCATTTTTCCCGTGCGCGCAGAAATGGCTTGTGCCAATTCGCAGGCAATGCCACAAATGCCGCATGAGAAAGTGGTCGCCAATCCGGGATTCTCAACACGACGCAGTGGGCCATCCCTTCAGCCGACGCCAGTTTTTGCGCGCTTCGGCATTGGCGCTTGGTGCGGTTCAAGTGTTGCCGTCCGGCGTTCTGGGCGCGGCAGGTCGGGGGGGCGCGAATGACCGTTTCACCGTGGCTCACATCGGCGTCGGCGGCATGGGCAACACGCATCTGCGCAACCTGCTCCGGTTTCAAGCCGAGGGAAAGGTTCGCATCGCGGCGGTTTGTGATGTGGATGAAAACCGCCTCGAAGCGGCTGCCACCAACGCCGGCCCGGGCGTGACGCCGTATCGTGATTACCGTTACATCCTGGAACGAAAGGACATTGACGCCGTAATCGTCGCCACGCCGGATCACTGGCATGCGGTGCAAACGGTTCATGCCTGTCAGACCGGCAAACACGTTTATGTGGAAAAACCGGCGTCCGTCACCGTGCGCGAAGGACAGGCGATGGTGAGCGCCGCGCGCGCCGCGAATGTGTCGGTGCAGGTTGGTGCCCAGGCGCGCACCGCCCTGGGCGCGTGGCAAACCTGCCGCGCCATCCGTAACGGCATCGTCGGCAGGGTGGACAAGGTCACGTGCTGGCATTACGCGAGTCCGTCCGACGACCATCCCGTGCCGGACAGCGATCCGCCAGAATATCTCGATTGGGACCTATGGCTCGGACCGCTGCCGTGGCGGCCTTACAACAAGCGTTATTGTCCAGCCACGTTTCGCTGGCTCATGGAATCGGGCGGCGGACAGATTCGCGACCGCGGCGCGCACCAGTTCAGCACGATTCTCTGGTGCATGAACGCGGACCATCAAATCTCATACACCGTCGAGGCCATCGGGACGGTCCCAATGAAAGGCCTGTGGGACACAGCCCTTGACATGCACGTGGTTTACCAATTCAAAAACCCCGATTGGACGTTGGAATGGGGTCAGCCGGGCAACAAGGTCGGCAAACTTGAATTCGGCAACGTCTTCTGGGGCGAGAACGGACACTTGGTGTTGGAGTGGGAAGGCGGCTACAAGCCAGCGAACCCGGAGGCGATCAACTTCAAACTTCCACCCGGCGGCCAGGAGGTTTATCGCACCGCCGAATACGAGGATTTCAACATGAACCACAAGGCCGATTGGTTTAAGTCCATCCGCGAGGGGCATCATCGTCCGGCGATGGACATCGAGATCGGCCATCGCGTCGCCACACTCTGCAATCTGGGTAACCTCTCAATGATCCTCGGCCGCAAGTTGGTTTGGGACGGCAAGAAGCAGGAGGTAGTCGGTGATGAAGCCGCGAATCGGATGCTGGGCCGGCCGCAAAGGTATCCTTATGTAGTTTGAGACTCTCCGATGAACATGAATCGCCGTGAATTTCTCACCAGGGTCGCAGCCGCGGCCGCTGTTGCCGGCACATCCGCCTGCTCCACCAGCGGAGGGTCTTCGGCTGCACGTCCCCGGTTGCACCTTTCCACCTCGTCCATTCTCTTCAAGGATCTGCCGCTCGAAAAAGCCTGTGAACGGATCGCGGGCCTGGGGTTCGAGGGCATTGACATCTGGTCCAGCTACGATAATTGCCCGCACCTCGACGAAGTCGCCACGCGTCTCGGGCCAGATGGTCTGATGGTTTTGCTCTCGCGCTACCGGCTGCGACTCTGTTCGTTCTCGGTCTATGTTGGCGGTTATGCAAAGTATGCCAAGCTGCTGGGCAGGGCAGGGGGCGGCGTGGCCATTCAGGGCAGCACCAAGCCGTGTCCACCGGCCGAGCTGACCGCAAAAATGAAATCGTTTCTCGACAGCCTCGGGCCGTCGCTCGACCTGGCCGCCGAGAATGATTCCTTTCTGGCCATCGAAAATCACGGGAGCGCTCTGCTCGACTCGCTCGATTCCTTCAAGGCGTTCACGGACCTCAACGCTTCGCCGCGACTCGGCATCGCGCTCGCGCCGTACCATTTGCAGGCCATTGGCGCGTCGGTCGAGGAAGCCATCCGCATCGCCGGTCGCCAGTTGTATTTCTTCTATGCGTGGCAGAAGCAGGATGAGTTAAACCAACTGCCGGGCTTTGGCACCACCGATTTCAAACCCTGGCTTCAGGCGCTCGCGAAGGAGAAGTATCGCCTGTTCGTAAATCCCTTCATGCACGGGCATGTCGAACCGGACGCCATGACCGTGGCGTTGGCGAAGTCGCGGGATTATCTGCGCGAACAGGCGCAACCCACGTGGACCGTGGATGCCGGCCTTCGATCATGAATACGCAAGCAACCGATCGTGCCGCGGTGAACAAACTCCTGGCCGACCTGCAAAGCGGCGACGATGCCGTTCGGGGTGCGGCCTGGCAGGGCGCCGCGCCGCTGGGCGCGCCGGCCGTGAAACCACTGGCCGGCGTGATGGCAAATCAGGATTTCGAGATCGCCCGCGCCGGGAAACGCGCTCTGTGGAAGATCGTCCGTTACGCCGCGCGACCCAAAGCGGAGAAGGAACGCGAGGCGGTTCAAATGGAACTCGTTTTCCTGTTACAACCTTCGCCCAATCCGGTTCGCCGTGAAATCCTGTGGATGCTTTCGGAGATTGGGGATTCCCGCGCGGTTGCGCCAATCGCCGTCTGGCTGGCGGATGACACCCTGCGCGAAGACGCCCGGTGCGCGCTGGAAAGAATTCCCGGCTCAAAAGCCACACATGCGCTTGAAGCGGCGCTCAAGACCGCGCCGGAAGATTTCCGTCCGGCGCTGGCAAATTCATTGCGGGCCCGCGGACGCAAGGTCAATGGCTATCCCAGCCAGAAGCTCGTGCCGGTCAGACCCACCGGGGTGGTCAACCAGTAGCGGGCGCGGAGCGAAAAGGTTCTGGCGTCGTCGTCGGCGGTGGGCTAAATATGTAGGTGGAATGGGCCTTCGGGTGTTCTCGTGGTGAACCAGTTGTCACATCGGTCGGAGTTGCGCGTTCGTTACAGCGAAACGGACCAGATGGGCACGTTTTACAATTCCCGCGCCCTCGAGTGGTTCGAATGTGGCCGGACGGAGTTCATGCGGCACAAACTCGGCCTGCCTTACGCGGAACTGGAACGCCAGGGAGTCCTCCTGCCGCTGGTGGAAGCGCATCTCGAATTTCGCGGTCGGGCGCGTTATGACGATTTGCTGGTCGTGTTTACCACCGCGAATCTGTCCGGACTGGCGAAACTGCGCTTTGACGTTCACATCGAGCAAAGCGCCGACAAAAAGCCGGTGGTGCGTGGCTACACCGTTCACGCCTTTACCGATTCGAGCGGCAAGGTGATCAAACCGCCCGCTTGGTTTCGCGAACGTCTGGAGGGAAACAGCAGCGTGCCTTTGGGTTAATGGCGCATTCGGGAAAACGGGGAAAATATGTCATCGGCGAAAAAACAACTCCTGAGCGGCAACGAGGCCATTGCCCTGGCTGCACGTGATGCGGGAGTGGCACTGGGCGCGGGTTATCCGGGAACGCCCTCGACGGAGATTCTGGAAAAATTCAGCGAGTTGGGCGGACGCGGCCAATGGTCGCCCAACGAAAAAGTCGCGCTCGAAGTCGCCATTGGCGTGGCGTTCGGTGGCGCGCGAGCCATGGCTGCGATGAAACACGTCGGCCTGAACGTGGCTGCTGATCCGTTGTTCACGGTTGCGTACACCGGCGTTTCCGGCGGCTTGGTGGTTGTGTCGGCGGACGATCCGGGCATGGCGTCCAGCCAGAACGAACAAGACAATCGCCGTTACGCCGTTGCCGCGGGCGTGCCGATGTTTGAGCCGTCGGATTCGCAGGAGGCTTACGACTTTTTGTTTGAGGCCTTCGAGCTTTCCGAGCGTTGGAAGCTCCCGGTGATCTTTCGCGTGACGACTCGCGTATGCCACAGTTACAGCCTCGTCGAAACGAATGGGCGAAATGTTGCCCCAAAACCGCCGCATTTTGAACACGATCTCCACGGGCGCGTAATGATTCCCTCCAACGCACGACCGGCGCACCGACGGTTGCGGCAAAAACTCGCCGAGGTTCTGGACTGGAATGAAGCCAGTACCCTGAACCGCATTTTCCCCGGCAGCAAGGAACTCGGCATCATCACGAGCGGCGTGAGTTTTGAACATGTGCGCGAAGCGGCGCCGGAAGCCGCCGTGCTCAAACTCGGCTGCACGTATCCGCTGCCGATGAAGAAGATCGCCGAGTTTGCCCGGAACGTTGACCGCTGTGTCGTCATCGAGGAGGGCGATCCGTATCTCGCGGACGCCATTCGCGCTGCCGGAATTGCGATCGAGGGCAAAGCGGAGATGTTTCGCTTTGGTGAACTGGACGTGGCGCGCGTGCGCCGCATCCTCAACCACGATCTCAGTCCCGAAGCGCCGAAACCGCGCGGGAAGCCACCGCAGCTTTGCGACGGCTGCCAGTATCGCGTCGTCTTCGAGAGCCTGCACAAACGCGACTGCATCGTGGCGGGCGACATCGGGTGTTATTCGCTCGGTGTGTTGCAGCCGTTTGAGGCGATGGACAGTTTGGTTTGCATGGGGGCGAGTCTCGGCGTGGGGCTGGGTTTGCGACATGTGTTGCCGCCGGACCAGGCGCGACGTGTGGTCAGCGTCATCGGCGACAGCACCTTCATGCACACCGGCATCAACGGTTTGATGGAGATGGTTTACAACCCGCCAGCCGGAGGTCACGTTCTGATCGTTCTGGACAACGCCACCACCGCGATGACCGGACATCAGGAACATCCCGGCACGGGGCGCAAGCTGAATCACGAGCCGACGCATAAAATCCTCATCGAGGACATCGCGCGTTCGTTCGGCATCAAACGGGTTTACGTTATTGAACCCCGGGTCGGCGCAAACGAATTTGACCGGCTGCTCGATGAATGTCTTGCCAGCCGGGAACTCAGTGTGATTGTCGCCCGCCGCCCGTGCCTGCTGATTCGAAAAGAACTGCGCGAATTGGAAAAACGCGAGTGCCCGCAAAAGGAAACCCCATGCAAAACCACCTGACCAACGTCGTGGTCGCCGGCCTCGGCGGCCAGGGAGTCCTCAAAGCCACCGACATTCTCGCCGATGTCGCGCTGCGCGCGGGCTTTGACGTGAAGAAGAGCGAGATCAAGGGCATGAGCCAGCGCGGCGGTTCGGTCACCAGCGATGTGCGTTTCGGCGACAATGTGTACAGCCCGATGGTGCCGCCGGGCGAAGCGGATTATCTAGTGGTGTTTGACCAGACGCAGGTTGACCCGGCGCGGCATTACCTCAAATCCGATGGCACGTTGATCAACCCAGACGTGGTTGGCGGGAAGAAGCTGCCCAATAAAAAATCGCTGAACATGGCATTGCTCGGCGCGTTGAGCGCGCATTTGCCGTTGCCGGAAAGCGCGTGGCTCGAAGCCCTGCGTGATGGCTTTCCGCCAGAGTTCTTTGAAGCCAACCGCCAGGCCTTCATCATCGGCCGCAACGCCGAACCGAAAGCTAAGACGGGCGAGACCGTCGTTATTAGAAGCCGCACGGTTCCTTGGACGCATCCCGCCAGCGAAACGGATTTCCTGCCTCAATCCGAGTTGCGCGAGGTTCAGTTGCCGCGACTCAAGAACATGGTACAGCGCGCTTACGACCATGTTCCGTTGTTCCGCAGACGGATGGACGAGCGCAAGCTCAAGCCCGCCGACCTGCGGACGATGGATGACATCG
The DNA here is from genome assembly GCA_964458575.1 of uncultured Bifidobacteriaceae bacterium. Taxonomy (GTDB): domain Bacteria; phylum Verrucomicrobiota; class Verrucomicrobiia; order Limisphaerales; family JADLHS01; genus CAYWMD01. The sequence goes on from CAYWMD010000005.1 coordinate 120,281, forward strand.
TGAAACTGCCGTTCACGGTCAAGACCGACTTGCGCGACACGTATCCGTTCGGCCTGCTTGCCAGTCCGATGCAGGAAGTCGTGCGCTTTCATGCATCCAGCGGAACGACCGGCAAACCCATCGTGGTTGCTTACACGCAGGAGGATCTCAACGATTGGTCGCAGGCGATGGTCCGCTCCTTCGCCGCGTGCGGTGTGCATGGCGGTGACATCGTGCAAAACGCTTACGGCTATGGCCTGTTCACCGGTGGGCTGGGAGTGCATTACGGCGCGGAAGCCCTGGGCGCGAGCGTGATTCCCATCTCCGGCGGCAACACGGACCGCCAAATCATGATCCTCAAGGATTTTGGCGTCACCGTGATTTGCTGCACGCCGAGTTATTTCCTGCACATCCTCGAGCGCGCCGCGGAAATGGGCGTGGACCTGAAGAAATTGCCTTTGCGCTTCGGTGTGTTCGGCGCTGAACCGTGGACCGAGGACATGCGTCAACGCATCGAGGCCGGCAGTAACATCAAGGCGTTCGACATTTACGGATTATCCGAAATCGTCGGCCCCGGTGTGGCGATGGAATGTGAACATCAAGCCGGCCCGCACATTTTCGAAGACCTGTTCTATCCCGAAATCATTGATCCAAAAACCCTCGAACCGCTCCCGGACGGCGAGGAGGGCGAACTGGTTTTGACCACGCTCTGCAAGCGCGCCATGCCCATGATCCGCTATCGCACGCGCGACATCACTTCACTCGAACCAGCGCCATGCGCCTGCGGACGCACCCTTCGCCGCATCCGCCGGATCGGTCGTCGGAGCGACGACATGCTCATCATTCGTGGGGTAAACTTGTTCCCGTCGCAGATTGAAGCGGCGTTGCTCAAAGTTGAAGGCACGTTGCCGCATTATCAAATCATCGTGGATCGCCGGCATGACCTCGATACATTGGAGGTCCAAGTCGAGGTCACCAGCGACGTATTCAGCGACACAGTCGGCAGCTTGGAGCGTTTGCAAAAGCGCCTCGCGCAATCCATCGAAAGCATCACGGGCTTGCATCCCGCGATCAAACTGGTCGCCCCGCGCACGCTGCAACGCAGCGAGGGCAAAGCCAGGCGTGTGATTGATAAACGTGTTCTGTAACGCACCACCAGAAAGGGCAGGGGATTGCATGAAACTGAAACAACTCTCCGTCTTCCTTGAAAACAAACCCGGCGCCTTGAGCGCGCCGTGCCGGTTGCTGGCCAGGGCCGGCATCAACATCCAAACCTTTGCGCTCGCCGACACCGAGCAGTTCGGCATTCTGCGCCTCATCGTCGCCGAGGTCGGAAGGGCGCAACGTCTCTTGCAACGCGAAGGTTTCGTGGTAAAAGTCACCGACATCGTCGTGCTCGAAGTGCCCGACCGCCCCGGCGGCCTGGCGATGATGCTCGACGCGCTCGAAGGTTGGGGCGTTAATCTGGAATACTGTTACGCCTTCACCAACAAGTTCCGCGGCCACGGCCTGCTGGCGTTTCGCTTCGACAAACCCGATGCCGCCATCAAAGCGCTGAAGGCCCGCGGGATTGACACCGTTGGGACGAAGGAATTGTCCGAGCGGCTGGAAGCGGGCAACTAACAACCGGGTTGAGGCGGTCCCCCGGCGATACCGCGTCACGCGGCAGAACGAATAGACGCTCGACAGTTCAATTCGACGCGGACAATCTGATTGGGTGAACCCAAACGATAAGCGGTCTGTGCCCGGTCACAATTTCCGGCGTTGGAGTGCGTGCCCGCTACGGTTCGTGGCGTTGCTTGGCGGAATGGTCGCCGCCTTTTCTGCCAGTGCTGCGCCGCCGGCGATCAACCCGGCGAACGACTGGCCCGCGTGGCTCGGGCCAACCCGAAACGGCATCGCAGCGCCCGGCCAGAATCCCCCGGTGCAATGGAGCGAAACCGATAACGTGGTTTGGATGGCGCCGATTCCCGGACAAGGGCACGGATCCCCCACCGTTGTGGGCGACCGCATTTACCTCCCCACCTCCGACCGCGCCAGGCAAACCCAATCCGTTCTTTGCATTGATCGCGGCACGGGAAAACTTGTGTGGCAGACGGAGGTTCATGGCGGCCGGCCCGAATCGGGAAAACATTCCAACTCCTCGGCTGCTTCCTCCACCATCGCGTGCAATGGCAGCCGTCTGTTCATCAACTTCCTGAACGCCGGTGCGGTTCATACCACCGCACTCGACCTGACCGGAAGAATTCTTTGGCAGACCAGGGTGTGCGACTACGTCACCCATCAGGGATTTGGCTCGTCACCGGTCCTGCATGATTCGCTCGTGCTGGTGTCCGCCGACCATCGCGGCGGCGGCACCCTCGCGGGTCTCGATCAAGCGACCGGGAAGATCGTCTGGAGCGTGGCGCGGCCGAAGATTGCCAATTACACCTCGCCTGCGGTGGTGCAGGCAAACGGCCGGCCGCAAATGGTGCTCGGTGGCTGCAACCTCGTTACCAGCCTCGACCCGGCGACGGGCAAGAAGCTTTGGGAAATCGAGGGTTCGACCGAGGAATGTGTGACCACAGCCGCGAGCGACGGGGTGCGCGTTTTCACCAGCGGTGGTTACCCGCGCAATCACACCGTGGCGGTGCTGGCGGATGGCTCGGGCAAGGTTGCGTGGCAAACCAACACGCGCCTTTACTGTCCCTCCCCAATTGTGAAAGACGGCCACCTCTATGCCGTGCTGGATTCCGGCCTGGCGACATGCTGGAAATCGGACACGGGCGAGGAACTGTGGAAGGAAAGGCTGGGCGGTGACTTCTACTCATCGCCCGTGATGGTGGGCGAGCGGATTTATGCGACGAACCTCCGCGGCCGGACTTACGTCTATGAAGCCACGCCGGCGAAGTTCAAACTGCTCGCAGAAAATCAACTGGGCGACGAGGCCTTTGCCACGCCATCCATTTGCGGCAGCCGCATCTACCTGCGGGCGGCTAAACGCGGGGACAAACGTCAGGAATTCCTCTATTGCGTCGGAAACACGGCAAGTCACGGACGATAACCGGTCATGCGCAACGTCCTTACTTCAAATCCTCCGCGATGGTTGCGAACTGTTCCAGTGCCGCTTCCAAATCATCCGATATTTCCTGCGCGATGATTTCCGGTGCGGGCAGATTGGCCGATTCTTCCAGCGCGTCGTCTTTCAGCCAGAAGATGTCCAGGTTCACCTTGTCGCGCTTGGTCAGCTCGTCGTAGGTAAAGGACTTGAACCGCTCGCTTTCCTTGCGGCTATGCCGATTCTTCGGATTGTAGCAGGCGACGAAATCGTCGAGGTCAGTGCGCTTGAGCGTATTTTCCTTGAGGGTGAAATGCAGGTTGGTGCGCAGGTCGTAAATCCAGAGCTTCTGCGTCCACGGCTTTTCCTGCGCGGGTTTGCGGTCGAAGAACAGGACGTTCGCCTTCACGCCTTGCGCGTAAAAGATGCCGGTGGGCAGGCGCAGCAAGGTATGCACGTCCGCCTGCTTGAGCAATTCGCGCCGGATGGTTTCGCCCGCGCCGCCCTCGAACAGCACGTTGTCCGGCAACACCACCGCCGCCCGGCCGTGCTGCTTGAGGATGGTGAAGATGTGCTGGAGGAAATTGAGCTGCTTGTTGCTCGTGCTCGCCCAGAAATCATCGCGGTTGATGATGAGCGATTCCTTGGACGACTCGCCCGCCTCGTTGACGATGGTCACGCTGCTCTTCTTGCCGAACGGCGGATTGGCCAGGACAATCTCATATTCGCCGTGCTTCCCGGCCAGCGCATCCTTGGTCACAACGGGGAGTTCCTCTGTAGCCCCTGTAGCGTCGGTCTGTGACCGACGACCCGACGACGCATCTTTGCCCGACGACGGTGACACACCGTCGCTACAGTCGATGAAATCCGGCCCGATTCCATGCAGCAACAAATTCATCGCGCAAAGCCGCGTAACGCTGTCCACCAGTTCGATGCCGAAGAATGTGCCGCTCTTGAGCTTCTTCTTCTGCGCCCGGTCAAGCTGGTAATGCTTCGCGAGATAATCATGCGCCGCCAGCAGAAACCCGCCAGTCCCACAGGCGGGATCGCAAATCGTAGTGCCAGGTCCAGGTTGGACTGCGTCCACCATGGCAGCGATGAGTGGGCGCGGTGTGAAGTATTGGCCCGCGCCGCCTTTCACGTCCTCGGCGTTCTTTTGCAGCAACCCCTCGTAAGCGTCGCCCTTCACATCGGCGGACAGGCTGGACCACTGCTCCTTGTCAATCAGATCCACGATGAGCCGGCGCAGCTTGGCCGGGTCTTGGATTTTGTTCTGCGCCTTGCGAAAAATGACGCCCAACATGCCCGACCGCTTGCCGAGTTCCTCCAACGTATGGCGATAATGAATTTCCAACTCGTCGCCATCCTTGGCCAGCAACGCCGGCCAATCCTTGCCCTTGGGAATGGGCGACGGCTTGTTGAACGGCGGACGCGACTGCTCATCCGCCATTTTCAGGAATAGCAGAAACGTTAACTGCTCCACGTAATCGCCGTAGGACAACCCGTCATCGCGAAGGATGTTGCAATAATTCCAAAGTTTTTGGACGAGGGCGGTGGGGTTGCTCATGGAATATCAATTAAAGGTCTTTACCGGCTGGCAGTGGGGGTAATGAGGAGGCTCGTTTCAAAAGAGCTTCAACGACCTTTTCCTGCAATGCACTTTTCTTCCCTGCTTCAGTGGTCTCTGTGCATAGTTTAATCGCAAGCATCATGTCCTGCATCTGAACCAGATGTGCGAAGTAGAAATTGCCTTGCCGCAGGCTATTTCGATACATGAACAACGAAGTTCCGCCAATGAACTGTATCAAAAGCCCAGAAATAGAGGCTATGCTGGCAACAGTCACATTGGGTGATGTGCCTTTGTAGAATTGGAAGACGCCGAACAGCAACGTCGCCAGACCAAGAATTATCGCTAGGACTCCGAAAGCAAAACTGCTCCATGCTTGTCTTTTGTTAAGCACGCAATACTCCCGGATTTCATTCAGATTCAGTTGGACGGTGTCAAACAAATCAGCTTTTTCACCTTCCGGGCTGCGCTTCTTTATTTCATCTCTCTCCTCGCGCAATTCCTTCATCTCTTTGCGATACAGAAATGGCGGAATGGATTCCTCAGGTAGATACGCGGCCACGCTGGCCAGCAAAGCGACTGCCCCGATGAGGACGAGAAAGCCGGCGATGTTTGCAAAAACATCTTTGGGAACTTGTGGGAATGCGTTAAGCGCTGCGAGTAAACCAGCCACTCCAGCTAAAACCAAAGACACCATCGCGCAGATAAGCGTGGCCTTGCGCGACTTAGGATGCTTGCGCAACGAATCGACGAGATACCAGAATGCTTCAGTTAAAGTAGTATACATAAATCAAAAATAGCTCTCAGTTTCGTCCTCAGGCTCATCCTCAGTGTCTTCACTGCCGCTAAAGTTGATTAGCTGGCCCAAATCTTCGGAAGCGGAAGTTTTTGCTTTGAGTGGCGGCAGAGGCGGCAGTGCGGTCTTCGTGTCGTCGTAGAATCGCACACCCGCAGCCTTCAGTTTGGCGAAGTTGCCGTCGCTACCGACAAAGTCTTTGCCATCCGCAGGCGCAAGCCACCCGCGAACCGCCGCTTCATACGCCAACATCCATCTTGAATCATATAGTTCTGCCGATGTAAGGGCTGCTGCAAGCGGGTCAAGTTCCGCCGGTGATTCTGTCAAGCCCATCGCTCGCGCGTGCAATGCCGCCAGCGCGCAGATTGAGTCATCCATTTTCACGACGCACTTGAGCGAGTCTGCGGACAGTTTGAATCCCTGAGCGATACAACCCCAAACAGACCAAGCGACCTCGCTGGAGTGACGTTGGGGGGCGTGCTCCATGATCGTTTTCAGGAGGAGATTGTGACGGCGGTTCTTTCTCGCGTCATCGGTGGCTGGCTGGCGAAGAATCGTATTCAGGACCACCGGAAGCGCTCCAGCTTCGACTCTTGCCGCTTGGACGAGCAGATCTTCGGCAACTTCGTAGTGCGATTTCCACGTTCGGATGTTAGCAATTCGCCCGGCTGCGTATTTCAAAACCCCTGTGTCTGGAAACTCGTGCGACAGCTCGAACGCGGTGTCAAAAAAGTTTATCAGTTGTGACTTGAAGCTTGTCGAGGATGGATCAAGTTCAAGCCCCTTCAAGCGATCAACCCACGACTCTTCGATGCGTTGGGGCAGTGGCAAGATTCTGGTTTTTGCCGGATTCAGATGAAGCTCAAACTGGAGAAGCGCTTCTTGGAATAGCGACAATCCTTCCAGCGCTGCCGCATGGCTATCGAACACGAGTTCGTAATCGTCCACGTAGCGGAGTCCCGAGATGTTTTGCTTTGCAAGCTCTGCGTCAACCTTGCACAGAAGAGCTTCGGCGATGAGCAATGAGGTGTCCGGCCCGATGGGAATCCCATTTGTCTGACCGTGCTGGCATCCTTGGACGAGTTTATCCAATCGGTTGCCCATGATTGGATCAAACTTGTGTTGCTTCGAGTATTCTTTGCCGTGGAGTGCCCACGGGATGCTGTGGGTGTAGATGGATGGGTAGAATCGGCTGATGTCCGCGCGCAGCAGAAAACGACCTTGGGCATAAACCTGTGCGCGCCGTTCGGAGCGTTGATCCATTTTGTGCTTCCGGCCAATTCCGCGCTTTGGACTGGTTGTAACTGGACTGCTTAGGGAAAGCGCAGACGTGGTAGCTTCTTTCTCGAGTGCTGCCCAGTTGTCGACGACGAAGTCCGCAAGGAGCGAAAAGTGGATCGGGTTGAGAATGGACAATTGCCGACGGAGCGTGCCAGTTCTTGCGAGATTGAAGACCTCTGGGATCGATGTCGCAGGCTGGGCTGTGAACGGAAACACCTTTGGCTTTTCACTGGCAACGAACTTGGCCAGCGATTGTGATACAAATGGGGGCGGTAATTCTTGCGGGAGGTAACCGCGCTCCAAAAGATTTTCAAGTGTAAGGCTCATTCAGCAGAGTTCTCCGGTGAAGGCTTTTTGGAGGATGGACTGGCGGAGGCGGGTGGCGCGCTGGAGGTTGGCGGTCACCACCGACTCCAACTCCTCCACCACGCTCAACCGCCGCTCCACTTCCGCCACGATCCGCGTCTGCTCGGCCAGCGGGGGAAGCGGGATTGCCATCGCTTTCAATTCCTTGACGCCTTTGACGTTGGGAATGGCAGAGCCGGTTGAGTTGTCAAAAATCGTCTTCTGAAAAAAGGCCGACCTGAACAAGTGGAGAAAATAACCGTGCGAGATGAATCGCTCGTTCATTCTGACCCGGAGCAACGCCTGATTGATGATGCCCCGCTCGAACTGATCAGGCACGCGAGTGATGCGACCAAGGGTCACACCCGAGCAACTGATGAGGTAGTCGCCAGCCTTCACTTCAAACGCCCGCAGTTCTTCAAACTTTGCTGGCGTGATGTAATAACGAGCGAAGGAGCAATCGTCGTTGATCGGGCAATATTGCTCGTAAACCTTAAATCCCTTTTCAACGAAGATGGACTTCTTGAGCGCACTACCAAAAGGCCCGCGCTTGAATGCACTCTCTTCATTCGCCAGAACCATTTCCCACGAAACCCACGTCCAGCCTTCGGGGAGTGATGGGAGATTCGCGGTGTCGGGGGCGGCGGGTTCTTTGTATTTGCCACGGCCCTGCCAGTTTTGGCGGCGCTCGGTGAGGATGCGGCGAAGCAGAGCTTCGCCAGTTTCGAGTTTCGAGTTTCGAGTTCCGAGTTTCCGATGCAGCTCTGCCTCCGTGGGGACGAGTTTGCCTTCGCAGGCGGCTTTGAGGACGGCGGCGCGGTAGCGTTTGAGGTTGGCCTGCACCCGCCGCAACGCCGCCACCCCCGCCTCCAGCCGCGTGAATTGCTTCTCAATCTCCGCCACAATCCGCCGCTGCTCTTCGACCGTCGCGGGAACGGGAACGGGCAACTGCCGAAAGCGCTCGTGCGTCAGGTTCAAGCCGCTGTCGCTGCTGCCCGTTTTCATTTTGTCGATGGCGAGTCTCGCTTGTTCGGTCTGGAGAAATGCCTCGACGTAACGCGCGTCGTGCTCCTTTGGGTCAACGCGGAAGCGATACATCTTGCCTGACATCATCAGGCGTTTGCGCGTTTGGCGCACGAGACACGCAACCCCGCATCGCACGCGCGGTCCGGCGCAGGTGAGAAGCAAGTCGCCTTCTTTTACTTCGATCTGTGGGCGCGGTTCGAGACTGGCAGGGAGACGTTTGTTGTGCTCGGGCTGAAACTCACCAACTTGGATTGAAGTGGTTTTCAGAACACCCCACACGTCTTCAGACGGCGATGGCTCTTTTTCACATTGCGGACTCCAGCCCTGATGAAGCGTGCGGCCATCTTCAAGTGGCGCGATGATTTCTTCGATGCGCTTGACTGCCCATTTGGGTGGCAAGCCTGTGGCGTTCGCACTCATGCCGCGAGCACCTCGTTGAGTTCATCGAGCAGCTTGGGCAGTTGCTCGCCGAAGAGTTGATGGGCTTTGCCCAAGCCGCCGCGCTGGTTGAATGGTGAGAGTTCCAAATCTTCCGGCTCAATGCTGATGGCCGTGGCGATGTGGTCGCGAATCAAATTGAGCCACGCGAATTGTTCGCCGGAAAATTTCACGCCGGCCTTGGCCTTGTCCATGAGCCATTCGTTGAAGCGTTCGGTCACGGAATCGGCAAAGGGCGCGAGCACGGGCTGTTGCTCCAGCGCAAAGCGGACGAGCGAAACCAGATCGGCAAATCGTCCGGCCTGCGAACGGCCTTTAACTTTGCCCGGCTTGGCCGCAGCGAAGGCGTTCCAGAGATTGTCCTCGGTCCAGGCGGCGTGCTGGTCGCGCAGCTTCTTTTCCAGTTCCTTGAGCATCGGCTCGGTGAGGCGCTGTTTGAACGGGCGGCTGTAAAGGATTTGGAGCGCAGTGATCTCGGCTTTGTTCTGCTCAATGAAGTCGCGGAAGCTCGTGGCGAGCTGCGCACCTGCTTGCGTGGTCTTTTGCGCCGGGCCGGCGTAGAGCAACGTGTCTTGCGAGATGACATCAATGGTCTGCTCGGCGGCCTTGGCGATTTTCTTGAGCAGGTTGCGCAGGTCGGGATTCGTGGCGAGCGGGGCGAGGGCTTCCTTCACACGGAGGTCACGGACCTCGGCGATTTGTTTGGCGGTGGGTTCAACGTAGGTGGCGGCCGGCGACGGAGCGCCAGCCCTACCTTTGGCTTCCGCCAGGATTTCGTCGGGGTCAATGGCGGCCAACATGGCTTTGGAAATCTCGGAGAGGGTCTGGCCTTTGGCGGTCTTCACCACCTCGGCTTCCAATTCGTCATCGAAGCGGCGTTCGAGGCGGATCAAGCGGCCGGCCAGTGACTCGACGGCAGCAACTTCGGTCGTGCCGAGCGCGGCGGCATCGAGGAGTTTCTCGAAGCTGACGGTGGGTTTCTTTTCCAGCGGGCGGGATTCGGTATGCACGCGTTCGGTCACGCCCACGGCATCCACGATGAGATAGCGGGTCTTGCGTTTGACGCCGGGGTTGACCTGTTCCATCTCGGTGTCGGACACCACGCGCACGCCGCGGCCTTTCATCTGCTCGAAGAAGTTCTTCGACGCCACGCTGCGCATGAAAAAGACGATTTCCAGCGGCTTGATGTCCGTGCCGGTGGCGATCATGTCCACGGTGACGGCGATGCGCGGGTTGTAGCTGTTGCGGAAGGCGCTGAGGATCTGCTCTGGCGTCAGGCTGGCGGTGCGTTCCCATTTGAACACCTCGATTTCCTTGCCGTCCACGAGCTTCTTGCCGACCGGGATGCGGGTGAACCCGGTGCGATAGGTGATTTTCTGGCAGAAGTCGTTGCCCTTGCCGAACACCTCGCGGCAGATGCGGACGATGTCGTCGGCGTGGGAATCATCTTTGGCGAAGATGAGCGTCTTGGGCAGGTCGGTGCGGCCCGGAAACATCTCGGTGAACACCTTGTCGCGGAAGGTCTCCAGCACCGTGCGGATCTGGTCGGGCGCAACAACATCGCGGTCGAGGTCGCCGGCGTCGTAGGCGAGCACTTCGTCGAGCTGTTCCCAGCGGACCTTGCGGGTCTGGCGATCGCGTTTGTCCACCCAGAGGCCGGCCTCCACCTTCGAACCGCCCTCGGTGATCTGCGTTTTGATGCGGTAGATGTCGCAACCGACGTTCACGCCATCGGCCACGGCTTTCTCGTGGTTGTATTCCATCACGAGATTCTGCTGGAAGAAACCGAAGGTCTGCTTGGACGGCGTGGCGGTGAGGCCGATGAGCGAGGCATCAAAATAATCCAGCACCTGCCGCCAGAGATTGTAGATGGAGCGATGGCATTCGTCGGTGACGATGAAATCAAATTCCTCGATGGGGAACGCGGGATTGTATTCCACCGGGACGGGCTGCTTGAAGAGCGTTTCAGCAGATTCAATCGGCAGGTCATCGAGGTCGGGTGCGGCTTCCGTCTCGCCTTTGAGCATGGAATAGATGCGCTGGATCGTGCCGATGACCACGCGGGCCGAGGTGTCGAGCTGATTGCTGCTCAGGCGTTGGACGATGTATTCCTCGGTGAACTTGTAATTGTTCACGGGAGAGACGAACTGCTGGAATTCCTTGAGTGTCTGGTCGCCGAGATTGCCGCGATCCACGAGGAAGAGGACGCGCTTTGCCCCGGCGTATTTGACGAGGCGATAGATGAAATTGACGGCGGTGTAGGTCTTGCCCGAACCGGTGGCCATCTGGATGAGCGCACGTGGACGGCCGGCAACGAAGGAGAGTTCGAGATTCTTGATGGCTTCGAACTGCGCGGGCCAGAGGTTGCCTTGGGTCAGGCCGGGAAACTCTCTCAGGCGCTGGGCAAGCTGCTTTTCCTGCTGCACCCAGGCGAGCAAGGTTTCCGGGCGATGAAACGAAAACACGCGGCGGCTGCGCGGCTGCGGATCAAGGCGGTTGGTAAAAAACGTTTCCGCCCCGGTGCTTTCGTAACAGAACGCCAGCGGCGATTTCCAGGCGGGCAGACCAAACGGCACTCCGGCGACATACTTGGCGGATTGTTCCTCGACGCTGGTGAGCGTGACGCCTGCCGGTTTGGCTTCGACCGTGCCGATGGCTTTGCCGTCCACGAACAGCGTGTAATCGGGTTCGCCGGTTTTGAAGGAGAGTTCGCCGACAGCGACGCCCCGTTGTGCGGAGAGGTTGACCTTATCCTTGGACTGAACGACCCAGCCCGACGCGACGAGCATCGCGTCAATCTGTTGGCGGGCCTTTTCTTCCGGGGTCATTCAGGCAGAGTGGCATTGTGGCCGGTATTGGCCCGAAGTTGGTCAGCACTATGCGAGCGGCGCTTTTCGAGCGTTTCGGTGAGTGCGTCTTTCTCGGATGGGGCGATCCAGTGCATGTGCTGTTTCCCGCCAACTTCGTGAATCTCGCGCCGCAGGGTATCGGAACTGGGAACGGAGCCAATGGAAAAGGCCGGGAATTCAGAACGAAACTTGGTGCCGGTGGCGGGACTTGAACCCGCACGACTTTTTACGGTCCCAGGATTTTAAGTCCTGTGCGTCTGCCATTTCGCCACACCGGCAACCCAGCGATCGTTTCTCCGCATTCCATCCGGGCCAGAGACGCTGCCACGGACAATAAGACTTTCCTGTCGCAAAGCAAGGACCGGGACAGCACACGAGACGTTGCGCCGAACCGGGCTTATTGGGGCTGGACGGATTGGGGGTGGCGGAGTATGTAGTCGTCATGGTGTCTGTTCTTCGTTTCACGGTTGTACGGGGCGTGCGTTCCACAACTTGTGGCTCAGCGTTCCGACTCACGTCGGTTCGCAACTCCGCTTGACCTGGGATCGGTGTTCCCCGTTCCACCAGCATCAAACTCTCGCCAACTTTGGCGCGGCTTGTTAGTGTCCACCGGTTGATGAATCGTTCCGCGAACAAGTTCTTTGCCGGCTGGCTGCAAGGCCTGGGGCATTTTACGTTGCTGGCGCGCGAGGCGGTCCTGTCGCTGCTCACGTTCAAGGTCGCGTGGCGCGATCTGCTCTACCAGATGTATTTCATCGGCGTGAAGTCGCAGTCGGTGGTGCTCATCACCGGCGCGTTCACCGGCATGGTGCTGGCCGCGCAAACCTATTTCCAGTTTCACAAGGTCATGATGGATACGGCGACGCTCGCGGTGGTGAGCGTTTCCATGTGCAGCGAACTCGGGCCGGTGTTGACGGGTTTGATGGTGGCGGGCCGGGTGGGCGCGGCCATCGCGGCGGAAATCGGCACGATGAAGGTCACCGAGCAGATTGACGCGTTGCGCACGCTGGCGACGCATCCGGTGGATTACCTGGTCGTGCCGCGGCTGCTGGCGGCGCATCTGGTGATGCCGGTGTTGACGGTGGAGGCGATTGCGCTGGGGATTGGTTCGGGTTACCTGGTCGGCGTGGAGTTGTACGGCATTGACCGGGCGTATTTGTGGGACAACATGATCAAGTACACCACGAACGAGGACGTGGTGATGGGATTGATCAAGGCGTTCATTTACGGGGGCATCGTGGCGGTTATCGGCTGTTACAAGGGCATGGACTGCGGCGAGGGCGCGGAAGGCGTCGGCCACGCGACGACCGAGGCGGTGGTGTATTCGTCCATCGCCATCCTCATCACCAACTTCTTCCTCACGCTGACGCTGGGAAGGATTTTGCACGCGCTATGATCGAGGTGCGCGAACTCCGGAAGAGTTACGGCAACCACCGCGTGCTCGACGGGGTGAGCTTTGGGATTGAAAAGGGCGAATCCGTGGTCATCATAGGCCGCAGCGGTGGGGGCAAGAGCGTTTTGTTGAAGCACGTCATCGGCCTGCTGCAACCGGACGCGGGCCGGGTGCTGATCGCGGGGGAAGACATCACCGCGATGAATGAGCGCGAGTTGATCCGCGTGCGGCAGCGGTTTGGCATGCTGTTTCAGGGCGCGGCGTTGTTCGATTCGATGACCGTGGCGGAGAACGTGGCGTTTGCGTTCCGGCGCCAGCGCGGTCTCACGGCGGGCGAGGTGGCGCGCAAAGTCGCCACGGCGCTGGAAATGGTGGACCTGCCGGGCCTCGAAAATAAAAAGCCGTCCGAACTTTCGGGTGGGATGAAAAAGCGCGTGGGCCTGGCGCGCGCGATTGTGTATCAGCCGGAGATCGTGCTGTATGACGAGCCGACGACGGGGCTGGACCCGATTGTGGCGGACAGCATTGACCAATTGATCATCCGGGTGCGCGAGCGGATGCGGGTGACGACGGTGGTGGTGACGCACGACATGCGGAGCGCGCGCCGCGTGGGCCAGCGGATTCTCATGTTGCATAACAAAAAAATTTACGCGAACGGGACGCCGGACGAGATTTTCGCCTCGGAGGATCCGACGGTGAAGCAGTTCATCAACGGCGTTTCCAACCCGAAGGAGCTGTATTTTTGACATGAACGGTCCCCGATTAGAGACGCGGGTGGGCATTTTCGTGCTGGCGGGTCTGGTGTTGCTGGCCGCGCTGCTGCTGCTGTTCAGCAAGGGCATGACGCTGGCGGGATCGAGCTTTGAATTGCGCCTTCGCTCGGAAAGCGTGGGGTCCATTCAGCGGGGCGCGAACATCCGCATGGCCGGCGTTTCGGTGGGGCGGGTTTCCGACGTGGAACTGGATCCCGAGGGAAAAAGTGTCACCATTTATTTGAAGATCGCGAAACGCTACCGGCTCTATCCGGACGCGCGATTTGAAATCGAGCAGGCGGGATTTCTGGGCGATCAATACATCTCCATCAACCCCGGCGCGAACGTGGGCGAACCGCTGACCAACAACGCGCTGGTTTATTGCCAGACACCCTTCAACGTGCAGGAAGCCCTGGCGCGCACGATGGATACCATCACGCACATCGGCCAGGTGACGACCAACGTGAACGCGGCGGTGGCGGACGTGCGGCGGTACATTCTCACCGACCAGCGGCTCAGCAATCTCGGCGCGTCCATTGACCGCTTTGCGGTGCTGACCTTGGACGCCCAGAACGCGGCGAGCAACGCGAACGTGCTGCTCTCGGCCAACATGCTGCCGGTCACGCTTGCGGTCAGCAACCTCACGCAGTTCTCCAGCCAGTTGACGCCCCTGGCCACGAACGTCAACGTCTGGATTGACGCCAACCAGGAGCGCATCTCGACGATCCTCCAGAACGTGGAAAGCGCGTCGCTGCTGTTGACGAATCTGTTGCGCGGTCTGGACACGGGGCAGGGCGTGGCGGGTCGGTTGTTGCGCGACGAGGCTTTAGCTGCCAACCTGTCGGCCGTGGCGCAAAACCTAGCGGTGACAACCAGCAATCTGAATCAACGCGGCCTTTGGGGTATCATGTGGAAACCGAAGGAAGCGCGGACGGAGTCTCCCGCGGGGACGCGTTTGTCCGCGCCGCACGATCCATTTCGAGAATGATGGCACTTTGGGTCATTCGAATTCTGTTTCTCTGCCTGTGCACCATGGGCGGCTACGCCGTCAGCCAGGTGCGGCCCGAATATGTCGGCGGCAATTTCGCCGCGATTGGCGGCATGGTCATCGGCTTCGGCTTCGGCTGGCTGTTGATTGCCGTGGACGAAATGCTCAAGGGATTTTCGCTCCGGGCGTTTTCGGCCACGACGTTCGGCCTGCTGCTGGGGACGGTGGTGGCGGCGTTGATTGATGGCTCCGGTTTGTTTGAGAACGTGGAAGATCCCACCCGCTGGCTCGTCCGGTTGGGGCTTTTCTTAAGCTTCAGTTACATCGGCATCGTGCTGGCCATGCGCAGCAACAAGGAGGATTTCTCGCTGATCATCCCCTACGTCCGGTTCGCGCCACGCAACAAACCGGACAACCTGTTGCTGCTCGACACGAGCGTGATCATTGACGGCCGCATCGCGGATTTGATCGAGACGAACTTTCTGGAAGGCATGATCGTCGTGCCGCGGTTCGTGTTGAAGGAACTGCAACAAGTGGCCGATGCCAACGACCCGATCAAGCGCGCGCGCGGCCGGCGCGGGCTGGAGATGCTCAACCGCATCCAGCGCAACCCGCGCAACGAGGTCAAAATCCACGACGGCGATTTCCCGGAAGAAACCGGCGTGGACGCCAAGCTGGTCCGGCTGGCGCGGAACCTGGGCGCGAAGCTCTTCACGAACGATTTCAACCTGGGCAAGATCGCCGAGCTGCAAAAAGTCTCCTATGTGAACATGCACGACTTGGCCCGGTCCATGAAGGCCATCCTGCTGCCGGGTGAAACGCTCACGTTGCGCGTGGTTCGTGAGGGCAAGGACAAGGGGCAGGGCGTGGGTTATCTGCCGGACGGGACGATGGTGGTCGTGAACAACGGTCATTCGCACATCGGTCACCAGGTCGAGGTGCAGGTTCAAAGTCTGCTGCAAACCGGCGCGGGCATCATCGTCTTCGCCGACGTGCGCTCCACGGTCGCGGCTTGAGGCGGCCAACCAACCGAAGCCATGAAAAAATGTCGTTACTGCGGACGCAAAAACGCCGACGAGGCAACGTCCTGTTTCGGGTGCGGCACGGCGTTCGTCGCCGAGACCTCGCCGCCCGCCGGTGAAGCCTGTGGCCGCGCGAATCTCGTGACGGTCTCGACCGCCTTCAATCCGGCGGACGCGCAATTGACGCGGTCGCGCCTGGACGCCGCCGGTTTTCACGCGGTCGTGACGAATGAACTGTCGGCCTTGAGCCTCGACGGTTATGCGCTCGCCGCCGGCGGCATCCGCGTGCAGGTGCCCGAAAGTGAAGCCGCCGAAGCCAGGGAATTCCTGGAAGCAGGTG
The DNA here is from genome assembly GCA_964458575.1 of uncultured Bifidobacteriaceae bacterium. Classification (GTDB taxonomy): domain Bacteria; phylum Verrucomicrobiota; class Verrucomicrobiia; order Limisphaerales; family JADLHS01; genus CAYWMD01. The sequence continues at coordinate 136,094 of CAYWMD010000005.1, forward strand.
CCGACGTCGCCGAATGACTTCCGCCCGACTGCAGCAGCTTCACCGTCTGAAAAGACTTTTGTCCGCGGGTGAAATCAGTTTCGCCCCGAAAACGCTCGAGCACTATGCCGGCGACAAGTGGTTCGCGGCGCATCCACCGGAGGCGGTGACGCGGCCCCGCAGCACCAGGTCGGTTGCCACGATCCTGCGTTTCGCCCATCGTCACGGAATCCCCGTGACACCGCGCGGGGCCGGGCACGGTTACGTGGGCGGTTGCGTGCCGGTGCGCGGCGGCATTGTGCTTTCGCTGGAGCGTCTCAACCGCATTCTGGAAATCCACACCGGCGATTTCGTCGTCGTCACCCAGCCGGGTGTCATCACCAAGGATTTGCAGACCGCGGTGGAGCAGTTGGGCCTGTTCTATCCGCCTGACCCGGCGAGCCGCGGCGAAAGTTTCATCGGCGGCAATATCGCCACCAACGCGGGCGGCCCGCGGTGTTTGAAATACGGCGTCACGCGCGACTATGTGCTGGGCCTGGAAGTGGTCCTGGCCGATGGCGCGGTTGTCCGCGTGGGCGGTCGCACGCACAAAAACAAAACCGGCTTCGATTTCGCGCGATTGTTCACCGGCTCGGAAGGATTGTTGGGGGTGGTGACGGAGGCGACGTTGAAACTGATTCCGCTGCCGCCATATCGCGCCGTGCTCGCGGCCGGTTTCAATTCCATGCGCGACGCGGTGCGGGCGTTGCAGGCGGTGTTCGCCGCCGGATTTCTGCCATGCGCCGCGGAACTGGCGGACCAGTTCACCCTGGCCGCCGCCTACAAACGCACGCAGAGCGAGCGCCTGCGTGGTTGCCGCGCGCACCTGATCCTTGAGCTGGACGGACAACGCGAATCCGTCCGCGGCGAACTGGCCCGGGTTGAACGGGTTTTGCGGCGACACCGTCCGCGCTTCGTGGAACGCGGCTTTGGCGCCGCCCAGTGCGAGGCGGTCTGGAAAATTCGCCGCGAGTTTTCCTATTCGCTGCGGGATACCGGGCTCACCAAGCTCAACGAGGACATCGTGATTCCCCGCGGCCGGCTGGAAGACCTTTTCGCGTTCACGGCCCGGTTGCAGAAGAAACACGGGCTGCCCGTTGCCTGCTTCGGCCACGCCGGCGACGGCAACATTCATTGCAACGTGATGGTGGACTACACACAGCCGGGCGCGAAGCGACGCAGCGAGGCGGCGCTGGATGATTTGTTCCGGCAGGTGCTCGCCTGGGGCGGTTCGATTACCGGCGAACACGGCATTGGCCTCGCCAAGAAACGTTGGTGGCCGCTGGCGGTTTCGCCAGCGGCGCGCGCCTTGCATCGCGCCGTGAAAACCGCGCTGGATCCCAAGGGGATCTTGAACCCGGGAAAATTCACGTAGCGGACGGTTGACTTGGCTGAGAAATTCGGCCTGAATCGGGTCGCGGAACATTCGGGGGATTCCTCGGGTTATGCGACCGGACCAATGGCAACTCTTCAAAGCCGCCGCCAAACGGCAGAACCGTGGCGGACCGATTCCTTTGGCGCTGATCGTGGATTGCCCGTGGATTCCGCCGTATTGCGGCGTGGGCATCTGGGATTATTTCTTCGACGTGGAAACCTGGTTTCGGGCCAATGTCAAAGTGCAACGCGACTTTCCCGACGTCATCTGGTTTCCTTCCTGGTGGTCGGAGGTCGGCATGGGCGCTGAACCCTCGGCGCTCGGCCCGCGCCTGCGGTTCAATCGCGCCCGTGTGCCGGATGTGGAGCCGCTGCCATTTCCCATCGAGCGGCTCGACGAGTTGACGATGCCCGATCCGAAGACGGACGGCTTCATGGCCCTGTGCCTGTATCGTTACGAGAAGCTCAAGCAACGCATCGCCGGCGAAGGCTTCACGATTCCGGTCGTCGCCGCGCGCGGGCCGCTGACCATCGCGTCGTTTTTCCGCGGCGTCACGGAGTTGATGACCGACTTGGTGGACGAGCCGGAACGGGCGCTGCGGCTGTTGAGCATGGCCACGGACCTCGGCATCGGCTGGCTCAAGGCCCAGGCCGAGGTCATTGGCCCGGGCGTGGAAGGCATTCTGGTGCTCGACGACATCAGCGGGTTCATCGGCCGGAAACATTACCTGCAATTCGCGCATCCGTTTTTCAAGCGGATGTGCGACGCGTTTCCGCCGGATTGGGTGAAGGTGCTGCACAACGACGCGAACGTCTCGGCGTGCATTGACCTGGTTCCGGACGCGGGCTTCGACGTGTTGAATTGGGGACTCGAGACGAGCATGACCCGGGCGTGTGAAAAAGTCAGTGGCCGCCTGACGCTCATGGGCAACGTGCCGCCGCTCGACCTCGGCGCGCGCGGCACACCGGAACAGAATTACGCGGCGGCCATGCGAGCCATGCAGGAGGCGGGCGATCATCCGTTGATTCTGTCCTGGGCCGGCGCGACCACCACGGGAATCTCGCCGGAGAACGTCCGCGCTTTGGAACGCGCCGCGCGGGATTTCAATCGCAGCCGGCGTTAGTCCATTGACCCCGCTGGCGAGAAGGCGCGCGTGACCACCCGGCCGTGCCAGACCAGTTGACCGTTCCGGAGACCGGCGCACGCGGCGCGATCTGGAGGACGATACTCGAAGCGGAAGCGCGCGGAGGAGTCATCGCGCAGATCTGTCAGCGACCTGGTTTCCTCCTCGGTTTTGGAGCCCGGCACCGGACCACGGACAAACCAGTCCGGGTCGTGGAAGCTGACATGGATGGTGTGGATTTCGCCAGGCTTCAGCACAATTATGTGGTCCGCTCCTAGTGCTTTTTGTGGCGCGTTGGAACGGATCCAATGCCAATGTACCTCGCCCCATTGCGTGTCTGGCAACAATGCAAGTGAACCACCCGGCACATCCACAACCGCAAGGTCGTTCGTGCTGGCGTTGAGGAGTTGCACCCTGGCCCCAATCGGCTGGCGGCCGCGTGACCCGTTGGTTTCGCCCAGTGGGGCGGTTGCGAGTTCCAGCCCAATGCCCAGTGCGCACTCTCGATGTCCTTTTAAAACCGCCAAACCCCGTGAATTGACTGCCACCGCCATTTCCAGCGGCACTTGAATCGCTTGGCGCGCTTGTCGCCGCTCGAATCCCAATGCCGCGCCCTGCTCCATGAAGTAAGCCTCCAAGCCGTAGCGCACGGATACTTGCGATCCCCAGAAAGGCTCGGTTCGACCGCCAATGAACAGCCCTCCGTCCGGTCGGCGGTCCGACAAAGCCGTGAGATCCGCCATCCCGGCTTCATTCGTACGGAGCCATGCGTAAACCTTCATGTCACGCGGCAACATTTCAGGCGCGTTTGTCCCGGCCAACGTCCCGCGACACAGCCAGCGCGGTACGCGGGAAATCTCATAGCTCAGACGAACGTAGTCGCCGCGCATCACGTCGCGCGGGTCAACTGGCGCGGTGCGCAGATAAATCGTCAGGCCGTTGCGCAGAACCCACTCTCGCTCCCCTGCCATGAAGGCCAGCACGGCCACTTGAAGCACAACCACGATGATCGACCAGCGGGTCTTCATGAAACGACCTCCCGAGCGCGACGCCGCGCACGCATGAACAGAATTCCCTCGGTGAAAAGCACTCCGCCCACGGCCAGAAACACAAGTCCGCGCACCAATAAATTCTCAAATAGATCGAAGTAACGTGCAATCGCCAGCGCTGTGAACAGCAGAGAACCGAGCACCGTCGGCTGTACCAACCCTTGCCGGCATCCGCGTGACATCCACGCGGCTGACAATGCCAGAAATACCAGGTTGAACACCCCCGCAACGGTCGAATGTTCCTGCAACAACTCAGTCAGGCAGATCAGTTGCAGCCAAAGTGCCGTGAGCGGTAGAAGCCACTCCTCGAACGACGTGAAATAAGCCGGTGATCGCCCTTTGCCGCGCTGGGCCGACTCCGCTACGATCGGCACCCACGGCAGCATCGCTGCGGCCAAGGCGCCCCATGCATAGGTCAGCACCCAAACGCGTGGTGACTGGGTGTGTTGCGGTTGCGTCATCCAATTGAGCAGATCGTCCTGCAGGTCGGAGAAAGTCAACAGATACAGGCTCACCAGGAATCCAAGCCAACCAAAGAATTCCCAAACCGCCGCACCTTGGACGAAGTGTTCGAAACGGCGACATAGCTTGCCTGCCGCCACAAAGGCCACCGCGAGATTCAGGCAGACCGGCAACACAAGGCCACCTTGCAGTGCGCCCGCAGTTGCCAAAATGCTCACATTAAACCCGGCCAGCACGAAAACCAGCAGGAGTCGTGAACGCAACCGCCAGGCCAGTCCTCCCACTGCCAATAAAATCAGGAACGGGGCAAGATGCATCGGGCGGTCAAATCCCCACGCCTCGCTGCATCCCCAGACGCATAAGAGCACCACCGAGAGAATACCCTGCGCAATAGATGGCATCGCCCAAGCCAGCGCAAGCGCACCGAGCGCCCACAGCAGGAAACCATTAGGGAAATGCTCTTCAATGTGGTAAATCTGCGCCACGAGCCAGATACCCGCGCCATAGAGCATCGTGCCCAGCAAGGTCAGCGCTTCACCCAGGGGCCGCTGCCAATCCCTCCGCACCGCCAGCCGAAGCCCGGCCCCGTGCGACGCCAGAATGGAAAGGAAAATCACTCCCAGTTTGCCGCTTTTTGGAATTGCATGCCAGTTGTAGGCGAACAACAGGATGATCCCTAGACCAAACACCACCGCGCCCAGGCCCGCAAAGATGATCGTGCCCCACGGTGGACTGCTCCTCAGTTCTGGGTACCGTTGGCGGATTTGTCCGGCCTGCTCCGAGGAAAGGACGCCGTCGGCAACCCATGCCGCCAGTTGCTCGTGCAGCCATCGAACGTGTTTGCTCATGCAACTCGATCCTCGTGCCAACTTATCCGCAGCCACTATGGTCATCTTGCCCTGGCAAGCCAAGATGAATTCGCGTGCCGGCAATCACGTTTCCCCGCCAGCCACCATCACCACAAACTCTCCTTTCAAACTGCGTTTGCTCGCGATTTCGAGCAGCGACGCCGGTTTGCCGCGGAGAAATTCCTCAAACTTCTTCGTGAGTTCACGGGCCAGCACCACCTGGCGCTCGGGGAATATTTCATTCAGCTCGGTCAGCAGTTTTTCGATGCGAAAGGGTGATTCGTACAACACCAGCGTTCCTTCAAAACTCTTCAACGATTCCAACTTGTTCCTTCGCTGCCCGGATTTGTGCGGCAGGAAACCGATGAAATGGAACTCGTCCGTCGGTAAACCGCTCGCGGTGAGTCCGGCCACCAGCGCGCACGGCCCCGGCACGGCTTCGACGCGCAGCCCCGCGGCAATCGCCGCCTTGACGACGCGCTCGCCCGGATCGCTAATGCCCGGGCTGCCGGCGTCCGTGACGAGCGCGACCTTCTCGCCGCGCCGCAGCCGTTCGATGATTTCCTCGCTGCGCTTCGCCTCGTTGAACTGGAAGTAGCTCAACAGCGGTTTGGAGATGCCGAAGTGTTTCAGGAGTTGGCCAGTGCGGCGCGTGTCCTCCGCGGCAACGACGTCGCACTCGCGCAGCACGCGCAGGGCGCGCAGCGTGATGTCTTCGAGGTTGCCGATGGGCGTGGCGACGAGATACAGGGTGGCCGGTTGCAGCGCGGGCAATTCCATGGCGCTAACTTACCGGGGCAATCCGGCGAGACAAGGCCACAATCGTTTCCCGCGGGAACATCCGGCCTCAAATCAAAAGCGAAAGCCCGCCGACACAAACACCGCGTGGCTGATGAAATCATACGTTCCGTCCGCCAGTCCATCCACGGTGGGCACCGGTTGGGATGGCGGAACGCTGCCGCTCACCTGGCGGTTCGGGCCGTATCCGAGTTGATAGGCCACGTCGAAATCGAACCGCCGGCCCTTGTGCCCGACACCGATGCTGAAGAAATGCCGGTCCATGTCCACGGTGGTGGGAAGGTAATAATCGTCCGGCACTGAGTTTTCGTTGAAAACATAGCCGGCGCTCACGTGCCATCCCTTGTCGAAATAGCGTGTCACGCCGAATTCGTACATCCAGCTCGCGTCCCATTTCAAGGTCACGGGGATGTTTTGCGGCCATTGATTCAGGTACGGCGGCCAGCCGCCCGCGGGCGTCGCCTGGCGGATGGTGGTCGAGCCGAAACGGCTCCAACCCGTGTAGTCCGCGTCAAACTCGAAGTTCCATTTCGGCGTCGGCCGATACGAAATGCCGAAGACCGCCGTCAGCGGGAAATTAAAATCCGTTTCCGCTGCCAGGCGCGTTTCGGGAATTTGAACCTGCCGATCGAACTCGGTGTGGCCTTCGCAGGTCACCGTGGTCGTGCTGCGGAAGCAGGCGCCGAGCGACACCTGCTCGTGCGGCTGCCACAGCGCGCCCAGGTTGTAGCCGACGCTCCAGCCGTCGCCGGTGAAGCGAAAGTTGTCGTGCAGGACCGGGTTTTGGAACCGCCGCAAGCCTTGCTCCATTTCCATGTTTGCATAATTCACCATGACTCCGCCGCCGATAGACAATGTGGGTGATAGTTTGAAGGCGATCACCGGATTGATGGTCAGGTACTGGAGCGAGCCTTTCAGAGCCACCGCGCGGAAGCCGGTGTCCTGCGGCCAGCTCACATCGCCCCCGTAGGGCGCGTAAACTCCGAGGCCGAGGCTCACCGCGGATCCGGCGGGGGTGTAGGCGTAAAAGAAATTCGGTGCCGCCGCGTAATTCTGATCCAGGTGATAGGTCCTGCCGGCGTTGGGGGCGTTGCCGGGCGGGCGATAAGTCGGGTCGAAATAGATTCCGTAAACGCCACCGCGGACATTGTTGCCTTCGAGTTGCGTGATGCCGGCCGGATTGTAGTAGATGGCGGAGGGGTTGTCGGCCGTGGCGACAAACGCCTCCCCGCGGGCGCTGGCGAAACCATCCTGGCTGGCGATGCGCAGCCCGTTTGCGAAAAGGGGAGCGGGCAGGCTGAGCATGAGAATGCCCAGGACCAGTTTCATTGCGCTATCTCGGTTCATTGTTTGCGCGATACGGGTTCAACCCACTGACGAAACGCCACAGGTACGCAGGCCGGGCGCGCTTGAGCAAGCCTGTTTAACGCGGAACTCCCGGCGCGCCCGGCGCGCGCTTTTGGCCGCGCACTTTACTTTGTTTACCTTGCAGGACAATTTACCACCGTGGAAAATCGGGTCCGATGCGCGTTGAGCGTCTGCTGGTTTGCCTTCGTCGGTGTTTCGGCGCAGGCGGCGTTCAGTTCGCTGTATGTTTTCGGCGACGGCGTGAGCACGACCACCAACAACCTGCAGGGTGGGTCGTTGTATTATTACGGCCAGCGCTATTGTAATGGCCGGGTTTGGGTCGAGGTGCTGGCCGAGCGGCAGGGAATGAACTACGAGTCGAACAAGAACTGGTCCTATTTCGGCCATTACAGTTCCGACCTCGTCGCCAACATCAACAAGTTCACCAACGCCCCGGATGCGTCCACCGCGCTGTTCGTCATCTGGGTCGCCAACGCCGATTTCGTTTTTAACATCAACACCTACCCCACGAACAACACCATCGCCTGGAGCAACGCCGTGAACCTGTCCGTGACCAACCATTGGCGGGCCATCACGAATTTGTACGCGAAGGGCGCGCGCACCCTGGTCATGCCCAACGCGGTGGATTTGATGAAAGTGCCGGCTTACGTTTACACGCCCGCGCCCAACAAGAGTTTTGTCCGGCAAAGGATCGTTGATTTCAACACGGCCTTGGGCGGGATGCTGCTGCAGGCGAGGAATTCGTTTTCGAATCTGACGATCCACGTGCCGGACTATTTCTCACTGCTGGACAACATGGTGACCAACGCTGCTGCCTATGGTTTGACCAACGCGCTGCTCGCCGGTCAAAGCGTCGCCGCCCTGGGCGATCCGGCGTTGGCGAACTATTCGACGAACGGGCCGGGCACAAACCACATTTTCTGGGACGACCTGGATCCCACGGCCAAAGCCCACGCGGTGCTCGCGGATGTGACTCAACAACTCATTTCGCCCGTCCGCTTCAGCAGCATCACTTCGCTGGGTGCAACGAACCGTCTGGTCGTGGCGAACGTGCCGGTGGGGCGGGACGGCTACGTGGAAACGGGCACGAACCTGGTCACTTGGACAGTTTTGCAACCATTTGACAGCACCAACACAACCCAGGCGGTGTTGCTTCCCAAAACCGACCCGTTCCGGTTCTATCGTCTGCGCTTTCCGTTGTCGTGGTCCTGGCCTTGAGTGGCCAAGCTCCCGATCACAGGTCTTTGCGGGGAAAAAGCGGCGCGGGATCGCCAATTGTCTGGCCGGTCTGCAAGCCGCCCCAGGTTGCGGCGGCGAACTTGTCGGGTGCGCCCGTCAGACCGAGTTGGGCGCAAATCTTCGTCGCGGTGTCGGGAAGGAACGGCCAGAGCAAGACTGCCAACACGCGGCAAGTCTCGGCCAGATTGTAAAGCACCTCGTCGAGCCGCTTCGCGTTCGCCGGATCCTTGGCCAGCTTGAACGGCGCGGTTTGGTCCACGTATTGATTCGCGCGCGTGATCAGCGACCAGATGCTCAACAGCGCGGCTTGAAGCTGGTTTTGTTCAAAAGCCGAGCGCGTTTCGGCGATGGCCTTGACCGCGTCGGCCGCGAGTTCATCTGATCGCGCGGGCACGACACCATTGCGATACCGCTTGAGCATCGAGAGCGAACGATTCACCAGATTGCCCAGGCCGTTGGCGAGTTCCGCCTGGTAACGCGCCTTGAATCCGGCGTCCGTCCAGTTGCCGTCCGGGCCGAGGTCCAGTTCGCGCACCACATAATAGCGCAGGGCGTCCACACCCCATTCGTTGACCACCGCCACCGGATCTACCACGTTGCCGGTGGTTTTGCTCATGGGGGCACCATCCTTTTGCCACCAACCGTGGGCGAGGACCTGTTTCGGGAGCGGGATGCCCGCCGCCCGCAGCATGATCGGCCAGTAGATGGCGTGAAAGCGCACGATGTCCTTGCCGATGACATGAATGTCGGCGGGCCACAGTTCGATGGCTGATGACTGATCGCCGCTGGCTGATTGATAGAATCCTGCGAGCGGCGCGGTGGCGGCGGCATCGCCGAGCGCGACGGGGATGCTGTAATAATTCGTCAACGCGTCGAACCACACATAATTCACGTACTCGGGATCGAACGGAATCGGAATGCCCCAGTTCAAACGCGCGGCCGGCCGGCTGATGCACAGGTCCTCCAGGTCGCGCGTCTTCAGGAAACCCAGCACCTCGTTCCGGCGCGCGTCAGGCTGGACGAAGGACGGATTCGCCTCGATGTATTCGATGAGCCATTGCTGGTGTTTCGCCATCCGGAAATACCAGTTGTCCTCGACCAGTTCCTTCACCTCGCCCCAGCGTGGATGCCACGAGCCGTCCGGTTCGCGGTCCTTGTCCGTCAGGAATGTTTCCTCCTTCCACGAATACCAGCCGCGATACGGCGCTTTGTAAATGTCCCCCTGCGCGTGCAATTTGCCGAGCATTGCCTGCACCACGGCCTTGTGTCGCGGTTGGGTGGTGCGCACGAAATCGTTGTTCGTGATGGCAAGCTTGCCAACGAACGCCTGCCATTGTGCTGCCAGTTCATCGCAATAAGCCTGCGGCGATTGTCCCCGTGCTTGGGCCGCCTGCTGCACTTTTTGCCCGTGTTCGTCCAAGCCGGTCAGGAAAAAAACATCCTGGCCCAAGCTGCGTCGCGCCCGCGCGATCACGTCGGTCACAATTTTCTCGTAAGCGTGACCGAGATGCGGCTGGCCATTGACGTAGTCAATGGCGGTGGTGATGTAAAACCGTTTGCTCATCCGCGCGCAGTGTGGCGAAGGCGCATCGGCATTGCAACCACGCGCAACCGTGAGCGTTGGCAGTTCAACGGATTCAATCGAGGGAGGTTGGTTCTCGATGGGAAGGGCCGCGGCGGGCGCGATTTGACACTGCCACCGCGTCCCGACGGGACGGAACGTGAATAGCCGGTGAAAGCCCACGGGGGTGGACGGCAAAACTACATTCGACCCCGCAGGGGGCAAACCAATGTGCTCTGCGCCGACCTGCGGCTGTTCGGCTTCAGCCGCTTCGAGGCAAGGTGCGCCCAGGTTTTGTTGGGACCGAAATTTCTGGTGACGTTCCGAGAATCCCGGACTATCGTAACGCCGAGCAGCATCAAACGGATGCGGTATGAACCAACCCGCAGCAAGTCAGCGGCATTGTCGGCAACCTCGTCCGGCTGGGGTCGGGCGGAAGCGCCGCGCATTTACCCTCATCGAATTGCTGGTGGTCATCGCCATCATCGCCATCCTCGCGGCGTTGTTGCTGCCCGCATTGGGCCGCGCCAAGCAGAAGGCCCTCACGATCGCCTGCCTCAATAACTTGAAGCAGCTTCAGATTTGCTGGCACTCCTACGCGCACGACAACGAGAACGTGATGACGCCGAACAATTTTGTGTATTTCGTGACCATCGGCACGAACAGCACCAGTACGTTGGGCGAGGATGACATGACGTGGTGCCGTTCGATCGCGCCGCTGGACGGTTATCCGATAGACGAAAATACGTCGCTGCTCTACCGCTACAATCAGAACTTCGCCATCTACCACTGTCCGGCGGACCGTTCCACGGTGAAGGATCAGCCGGAGAAAACCCGCAATCGCAGTTACAACATGAGCAACAGCGTCAATTGCCGGGCGGACAATCATTTTCGGAAGTTCGATGAAGTGCGCGTGCCGACGCAGTTGTTCGTGTTCATTGACACGCACGAGGACGCGATCTGGGACGCGACGTTTGGCGTGCTGCCGTTGGGAAGCTGGTGGCAGGATTACTGGCTCGATGTGCCCGCCGACCGGCATCAGCAGGGCGCGAATATTTCGTTTGCTGACGGTCACGCCGAGCGCTGGAAGTGGCGTGCGCCGAAGAAGGGCATTCCCGTGGGCGGCTACCATCAAGGTCCGGAGGATTTGAAGGATCTCCGGCGGCTCCAGCAACACATCAAAGGGCAGGGTGGGAATTGATTCCAAAGTTTATCCAAAAAGACTATTGTTCAATGGATCAACGGAACAATCCCGACATGGAACTCAGCAATTATTTCCGGTTCGCCCCTCGCCCCGTCCCTCTCCCCATCGGATGCCAAGGGGCGGGTGAGAGGGACGGTTGTTGTTCCCGCGTCAGCCGCGCATTTACGCTCATCGAATTGCTGGTGGTCATCGCAATCATCGCCATCCTGGCTGCGTTGTTGTTGCCGGCGCTGGCCCGGGCCAAGGTCAAGGCGGATCGCATTTCGTGCCTGAACAATTTGCGGCAATTGGGTATTTATCTCCAGGTTTACACCGATGAGAACAGCGATACCTTTCCAGCACACCGCAATCAAAACGAGGGAAACAATCCCACCACGGCGCTGACAAATTGGTGGGGCACGGCCATCATTGGCTATGCTTTGAATCAGAGCAATCTGTTCCACTGCCCCGCCATCAAGGGCCAGCAATTCGAGAACGGTCTGCGGTGGGATTGGAAGTTTGATTGCCACTTGGTGGGGTACGGTTTCAATAGTTGGTTCCTGGGGCGTTGGCCGTACCCCGACGCAGCCAGCATGACCGGTGGCCGGCAGACTGTGGGTGGAATTACGATTGTCACGCCACGCCAGTTCAAGCGCACCGCGATCATCTCACCGGCTGACTGTCTCCAAGTGGACGATACCATGCCCAAGAATGATCTCGACTGGAGCAGCAGCAGTTGGTGGCCGCTGGCCTGCATGGATTCGCGCTACAGCACGGGCGGTTACGAAGGAGTCTCGACGATCCGCCATCGCGGGTTGGGCGTGGTGGTGTTCACCGATGCGCACTCCGAGGCGCGCAAGGATAAAAACATCAACCCACCGCGCGATCCGGCCACGGGCGACGCGCTGGCCCTGGTCAATTCCAAATACTGGGATCCGCTCAAGCGCGGCGGGGAACGGTAGATCGCTTGTCGAACAGGCTGCGGCCAGGATGGCCTCGCTCCGGGGACGCGCCTTCAACTGCAACCGCGCGAAAACATTTCAACGTTTGGGGAGGGCAGGGGAATTCGTTATCACACCGGGCACTTCGGACCGATGAACCAGTTGATACGAATTCGGAGGGACGGCGATGATCGCCAGATTATCTTGCGCCAGGGTCGCCTCGATCGCGTAAAGCAACTCGGTTTTGGTCAGGGGTATTTTGATTTCAAAATAGATCGGCCTTTTGCCGAATCGTTTTGAAGGAATGGCTTTCGCCTTTTTGAGCTGCGCATAGTACGCGACGAGATTGTCCGCTTCCGGCTTGGGCGGCGTTGCCGGCGGACCGAAGATGGCGGTGCGCGCCCGCAGGTACAGTCGGCTGAGTGTGGCTTTTACTTGCTGTGCGGGCGTGGGTTTCGGCGGTGGTGGTTTTACACTCAGCGCCACAGGCGAATTCCTGAAGGTGGGAATTTTGCCCGGATCAATCAACCGCTCGCCCTTTGCCGGAGCAGGGGCACGGGTTTGGATTTGTGACGCAGTCGCGAGGGGAACAACCTGTGCAAACTTGTCTCCGTCATCAATGATCGCGACGTCGTTCAACGCGAATAGCGCCCTGATCGCATACGCAAATTCGTCGCGAGTCAGCGGCGTGCGATTCCGAAAGCGAGTGACGCAGATCAGGTTCGGCGAACGAAGTATGGTTCGGTGGCTGACGTCGGAATACGTTGCCAGGATCTGGTTCAGATCAACGGATAGCCAATGGATAAATCCTGGAGGAATGTCCGCGCTGCCCGGGCTGGGGCGCGTCAGGCGGGCCAGGAACTGCTCTGGTGGCGCGTTACTCCAACCCACCGGCTGCAAGCGCACGAATTTCTCACCATCCTTCACGGGCTTGATCCCGTGCTTCGCGAATTCCCCCGCGATGAACGCGAGGGCGAGATTCGTGTCGGTGGCCATTTCAGTAGGCAGTGCCGAATTCAAGTCTGGCAAGTTGCGAGCGATGAGAACGGATCTTCCAGTCAATTCGCCATAAACATCCAACAAGTCTTCGTTCGGAAAGTGGTGTGCCACGCGCGTCGACGCTGGTGCGGGTGGGAGTTGGGTTGGGGTCTGCCCGGAAAGGGACGCGGTGGCCAAACCGATGATGAAGCCCGCACAAAACGCTCGCATGCTTTGTGCACAGCTTACTTGATCGCGTTGCGCCTTGTCCACGGCACAAGCGGTCTTTGAGAAACGACCGTTACTTGCCCGCCCCGCCGCCGTTCAGCGCCGCCATCGTGCGTTGGTAGGTCGTTTCAGGCGTTCCAGCGGCGGAAATGGTGAGCAGCAATCCCCGTTGACGATAGTAATCGGCCAGCGGCTTGGTGCTCTTCTCGTAAACCTCCATGCGCAACCGGACGGCTTCGGGACGGTCGTCTTCGCGTTGAACCAGCTTCCCGCCGCAATGATCGCACACGTCCGCGACGCGGGGCGGACGTCCGGTCACGTGAAAGACCGCCTTGCAACCGCCGCAGGTCCGCCGGCCACTGAGGCGGGCGACGATTTGCTCGATGGGCAGGTCGTAATTCAACACCGCATCCAATTTGATGTTCTCTTGTTTGAGCAACGCATCCAAAGCTTCAGCTTGCGCGACCGTGCGGGGAAAACCATCCAGCAGAAATCCACCGGCGCAGCGCAGGCAACGCATTCGTTCGCGCACGAGATCGAGCACGGTCGTGTCCGGCACGAGATCGCCGCGGCGCATGTAGTCCAGGGCGGCTTCCAGCGCCGGGGTGCGTTCGGCCTCGGGGAGATTCTTGGCGGCGCGGAAGATGTCACCGGTGGAAAGCTGGCACGTGCCGAGCCGTTCGGACAACAGTTCAGCCTGCGTGCCCTTGCCCACGCCCGGCGCGCCCAACAAAACAAAACGGCGCGGCTGCTCCTGGTTGACCGGCGGCACGCCGCAGCAGGCACTCCCGCCCTTGATCCAACTGGCCCGATCATTTTTCGCACTCATAAAAACCCTTTCCGAACAAATTTCCGTTTCGAACGCAGCGAGCGTCGGCCAAAGGTCCGGTTCGTTCAAGAAGGGATGCGTTAAAAGGCAATTTACGATTTTCCTTTGCCAAATTCGGCGCAGTTCGCTGGTCGGGACGGTTGAACTGCCGGGCGCATTTCCTGGAAATGAATTTGAGTTGAGCGCAAACGACCGACAACAAATGACAAAGGACCGACAGCGGACGTGGCCGGGATCGCGGTAGGTTGCCTCGGATGATATTTTTGAAATCATCGCTTTTCGGGCCTGAATCCGGGTGGGTGGGAAAAGTCCACCTTGCCAGATGAGTTGAATTCACCTAGCTTGCCGCGCCGTGAACAACAAAGCATCCGCCTCCTATGAGGTTCTGCAAGGCCAGTGCGCCGGGGAAGCGGTGTGCCCGTTGAGTCACGTGGAGGTCGGCGCGCGGGTGTGCGTCAAACAACTCACCAGCCAGCCGGAAGTCTGCGATCGGCTGCGGGAATTGGGGCTGGTGGAGGACCAGGAAGTCCGGCTGGTCAGCCGGCATCACAGTGTCATCTGCCAGATTTGCAATGCCCGTGTCGCGCTCAGCGCGGAACTGGCCGACGCCATTCTCGTTCAACCCCTCTCAGCTGCTGCAACCGCCCGGTGAGCGCTGCCGTTCAACCGTTGACTTCGGTCGCCCTGGGCACGACCGCGACGGTCGTGGAGATTAAAATCCCCCCGGAACAGCGGCCGCGCCTGATGGAAATGGGTTTGCTCGTCGGTACGACGGTCGAACTGATCCGTTTCGCGCCGCTCGGTGACCCGGTCGAGATCAAGGTGCGCGGCTACAATCTCACGTTGCGCAAAAGCGAGGCGGAGCAAATCCTGGTGAAGGTGGCGCAGGACTGAACAAGGCGAACCATGGAAAAAGCTCCAAGCTCCAAGCTCCAACATCCAGAGAAACACCAGGCAACAAACTTCAAACCGGCTTGCGTGGCGTATCTTGGGAGTTTGCACTTTGGAGATTGTCTGGAGCTTGGAAGTTGAGGCTTGGAGCTTCTATTCGCGCATGTCTCAATCCTCACCAGCAAAGCCAGGAAGTCACTACGTTGCCGTCACCGGCAATCCGAACTGTGGCAAGACGACGTTGTTCAACGCGCTGACGGGACTGCGCGCGAAGGTCGGCAACTACGCCGGGGTCACGGTCGAGCGCAAGGAGGGCAAGCTCCTCGGCACGCCGGCGGGCACGGAAATCCGGCTGCTGGATCTGCCCGGCACTTACAGTCTCAGCCCGAATTCGCTCGATGAACAAATCTCCCGCGACGTGCTGCTCAATCGGTTGCCCGAACTGCCGTCGCCCGATTTGATCATCGTGGTCGTGGACGCCTCGAATTTGCAGCGCAATCTCTATTACGCCACCCAGGTCGTCGAACTCGGCCATCCCTCGATCATCGCCCTCAACATGGTGGACGTGGCGGAGGCGAACGGGCATCGGATTGACGAGCAGAAACTTTCCGAGGCGTTGGGCGTGCCGGTGATGCCGCTGGTGGCCAGCACCGGCCAGGGCGTTGCGGAGTTGCGGGAACGGATTGTTTCGTTCTCGCGCGCAGCGTCGGAAACCAAGCCGAAATTGTTCTGCCAGTTGCCGGGCTTGTTCCGGATCGAGGCCATGAATCTGGCGGACCTGCTGGCCGCAACATTCAGCGAACGGAAACTCCAGGCCACGGCCGAAGCTTTGTTGATCCTGACGAACGAAAAGGCGCTGGCATCGTCCCAGACACATTATCCCCAACAAATCCAGGACGCTGTGGCTGCGGCGCGGAAGCGGTTGGAGGTCGCCAACGTGGACTGGCGCGGCGCCCCCATCGAATGGCGTTACGCCAAGGTGGCGGAAATCCAGCGCGCGGTGACGACGGAACTCGCACCGCCGGGCGAAACGTTCAGCGACAAGCTGGACCGAGTGCTCACCCACAAAGTCTGGGGCACAATCATTTTCGTCGCGGTCATGGCGTTCATGTTCCAGAGCATTTTTACCTTCGCCAAATGGCCGATGGACGGCATCCAGTTCTGCGTGGACTGGCTCGGTGGCCAGGCGGGCAAATGGATCGGGCCGGGTGACCTCAACGATCTGCTGGTCAACGGCATCATTGCGGGCGTCGGGGCCGTGGTCGTTTTTCTGCCGCAAATCCTGCTGCTGTTTCTGTTCATCGGCTTTTTGGAGGACACGGGTTACATGGCGCGCGCGGCCTTTTTGATGGACCGCTTGATGAGCAAGGTGGGGTTGCACGGCAAAAGTTTCATTCCGCTGCTGAGTTCGTATGCCTGCGCGATTCCCGGCATCATGGCCACGCGGACCATTGAGACGCCGAAAGACCGGTTGGTGACGATTCTGGTGGCGCCGTTGATGAGTTGTTCGGCGCGGTTGCCGGTGTATGCGCTTCTGATCGGAGCGTGCATCCCGCACCGCAAGGTTTTTGGCTTTCTCGGTCTGCAGGGCCTCACGATGCTTTCGATGTATCTGCTCGGAACGGTGGTCGCGCTCATCATGGCCTGGGTGTTTAAGAAAACCCTGCTCAAAGGCGAAGCGCCGATGCTCATCATGGAGTTGCCGCCCTACAAATGTCCGTTGCTGCGCGTGGTGGTGCGGCACATGTGGGATCGCTCGAAACTTTTCCTCAAGCGCGCGGGCACGGTGATTCTGGGGATCAACATCGTTCTGTGGGGGCTGGCAACCTATCCGAAACTGGATCGCGAAAGCGTCACCAGGAACGGCTTCGCGCTCTCCCAGTTGACGAACAACGAAATCGCGGGCGAGCAGCTTCGCCACAGTTTCGCGGGCATGATGGGGCGCGCGATCGAGCCGGTCATCGCGCCGCTGGGTTTCGACTGGAAGATCGGCATTGGCATCGTTGGCTCGTTCGCCGCGCGCGAGGTTTTCGTCAGCACCATGTCCACGGTATACAACGTGGGCAACGATGACTCGGACTCGACGATGAAGAGCCTGGCCCAGACCTTGCGCGACCAGAAGCATCCCGACGGCCGGCCGGTTTACACAACGCTGGTGGCAGTGACCTTGATGGTGTTTTACGTGTTCGCGATGCAATGCGTGAGCACGGTGGTCGTCGTGCGGCGCGAGACCAATTCCTGGAAGTGGCCGTTCTTCCAATGGCTTTACATGGGCGCGCTGGCCTGGATGCTCGCATTCATTACCTACCAAGGTGGTCGCTGGCTGGGGTTGGGTTGAGGTGACATCCGGCGGCCAAGAGTTTCAACTTTCGGTCCGCAGCGAAAGGAGCTATTCTGCCGGCATGGCCCACGAATCTGCATCCCGCTTCGCGTGCCTCATGACCATTACACGCGAATGACACGCTGGCTCGCAGTCTGGCTCTCCGGTTGTTGCCTTGCGGCCCAGTCCACCCCGGTGAACTTCAACCGCGACATCCGGCCGGTCATGGCGGACACGTGTTTTCGTTGCCACGGTTTCGATGAAAAGGCGCGCAAGGCAAAGTTGCGGCTCGACGTCCGGGAAGATGCGTTGAAACCAACGAAGTCCGGCGAAGTGCCGATCGTCCCCGGCAAGCCGGAGCAAAGCGAACTCATCCGACGCATCCTCACCACCAGCGAAGACGACCGGATGCCGCCGGAGTCCATCCACAAGCCGCTCACGACGGAGCAGAAGGAACTTTTCCGGCGCTGGATTGCCGAAGGCGCGGAGTATCAAGCGCACTGGGCGTTCATCAAACCGGCGGAAGTCGTGCCGCCGAAAGTAAAGTTGTCGCGATGGGTGAGAACACCGGTGGACAATTTCATTCTTGCCCGGCTCGAACTACGGAATTGGCAGCCGGCGCGCGAGACGGACAAGCGGACGCTCCTGCGTCGGGTTTCGCTCGATTTGACCGGGATTCCGCCGACGCCCGCCGAGGTGGACGCGTTTCTGGCGGATCACTCGCCGCGCGCCTATGAAACCGTCGTGGACCGCCTGCTCGCCTCGCCACG
Source organism: uncultured Bifidobacteriaceae bacterium (assembly GCA_964458575.1). Lineage (GTDB taxonomy): Bacteria > Verrucomicrobiota > Verrucomicrobiia > Limisphaerales > JADLHS01 > CAYWMD01. The sequence continues at coordinate 154,075 of CAYWMD010000005.1, forward strand.
TTACGGCGAACGGATGGCGCAGGATTGGCTGGATGCGGCGCGCTATGCCGACAGCAATGGCTATCAGGTGGATCGCGACCGCGAGTTGTGGGCGTGGCGCGACTGGGTCATCGAGGCGTTCAATCAAAACATGCCGTTCGACCAGTTCACGGTGGAACAATTGGCCGGCGACCTGTTGCCGGATGCCAGGCTCGCCCAGAAAATTGCCACCGGTTTCAATCGCAACTGCATGATCAACGAGGAAGGGGGCATCATTCCGGAGGAGTTTCTCGCCGAGTATTGCGCGGACCGCGTCGAGACGACCAGCACGGTCTGGCTGGGACTCACGATGGGTTGCGCGCGTTGCCACGATCACAAGTACGATCCGCTGACCCAAAAGGATTATTATTCCCTGGTCGCGTTTTTTCACAACGTGACGGAAAAGGGGGTGGGCGATTACAGCCAGCCGATTCGCCGGAACACACCGCCTTTCGTCAAGCTGCCGGCGCCGGAGGCCGAAGCGAAATTGGCCGCTCTTCGGCGCGACCTGGAGAAAGCCAGCCGGCGGCTGGCAAAACTAACCTCAACCAACAGCCCGGATTACGCGGCGCTGACCAACCGCATTGCGAGGCTCAAGAAGCAGACTGAGGAGACCGATTTGACCATTCCGGTCACGCTCGTGATGGCGGAGCTGTCGGAGCCGCGCCCGACGTTCGTGCTGCTACGCGGCGACTACGACAAGAAGGGCGACCGGGTCTCCGCTATTACGCCGTCGCAGTTGCCGCCGTTTCCATCCGGCCAACCCACCAACCGCCTGGGCCTGGCCCGCTGGCTCGTGTCGCCGGACAATCCGTTGACGGCGCGCGTCACGGTCAACCGCTTGTGGCAGTCGGCTTTTGGCAGCGGCCTGGTGCGCACGACCGAGGACTTCGGGACGCGGGGTGAATTGCCCAGTCATCCGGAATTGCTCGACTGGCTCGCCAACGAGTTCGTTCGCACCGGCTGGGACGTGAAGCGCATGATGAAGCTGCTGGTGATGAGCGGGACCTACCGGCAGGACTCACGTGTGACACCGGAGTTGCGGACATTGGACCCGGACAACCGGCTGCTGGCGCGTGGCCCCCGTTACCGGCTGTCGGCGGAGGCAATTCGCGACCAGGCGTTGGCGGTCAGCGGCCTGTTGGTGGAAAAAGTCGGCGGCCCATCGGTAAAACCATATCATCCGGAGGGCCTTTACCAGCAGGTCACGTCGGGACTCGGAACGACCAACTATGTCCCGGGTCAGGGTGCTGATTTGTATCGGCGCAGCCTTTACACGTATTGGAAACGTTCCGTTCCGAACCCGGCCATGCTCGTTTTCGACGCGCCCTTCCGGGAAACCTGCACGGTGCGGCGATCGCGCACCACGACACCGCTGCAGGCGCTCAACCTGCTCAACGACCCGACTTACGTCGAGGCTTCGCGATTCCTCGCCCAGCGGATGATGCGGGAAGGGGGAAGCTCGCCGGAATCGCGCATCCGGCTGGGCTTTCGGCTGGTGGCCGATCGCGAGCCACGCCCGGCGGAATTGCGCGTGTTGGTGGCCGGTTGGCGACGAATGGAATCCAGTTTTCGCCCGGACCGTTCCGCCGCCGAGAAGCTGCTCGCCGTGGGGGAAACAAAAGGCGATCCGACTTTGGACGTTGTGGAACTCGCCGCCTACGCGACGGTGGCCAGCACATTGTTGAACTTGGACGAAACCCTCACGAAGGAATGACGATCGAATCAAGAGTTGCCCTTCCGCCCGATCCCATGCAAGTGACGCGGCGGCACTTTCTCGGCCGTGCCGCGACCGGCATCGGCGCGGCGGCGCTGGCGTCGTTGTTGAATCCCGGGTTGTTCGGCGCATCCGCATCGGCCAAACCGGTGCTGCCTCATTTTGCCCCGCGAGCCAGACGTGTCATCTGGTTGACGCAGGCGGGCGCGCCTTCGCAACTCGATTTGTTCGATTACAAACCGGGGCTGCGGGCGCGCTTCAAGGAGGAGCTGCCGGATTCCGTCCGCGGCGGCCAGCGGCTGACCGGCATGACGGCGAACCAGAAGAATTTTCCGATTGCGCCGTCGGTGTTCGAATTCAAACCCCACGGCCGGGCCGGCATCTGGTTGAGCCAACTGCTGCCGCACACGGCGCGCGTCGTGGATGAGCTTTGTGTCATCCGCTCGCTCAACACCGAAGCGATCAACCACGACCCGGCGATGACCTTTCTCCAGACCGGCAGTCAACAGCCCGGGCGGCCGGCATTGGGGGCGTGGCTTTCCTACGGGCTGGGTTCGGAAAACCAGAACCTGCCCGCGTTCGTGGTGATGATCTCGCGGCCCAGCGGTCCGACCAACGCGCAGCCGTTGCACGAGCGGATGTGGAGCGCGGGTTTCCTGCCGTCCCGGCATCAAGGCGTGCGGTTCAGCCCGGGCCGGGATCCAGTGTTGTTCCTCTCCAACCCGCCCGGCATCACCAGCGAACGCCGCCGCGATATGCTGGATGACCTCGCGCGATTGAACCGGCTGAAGTTCGATGATTACCAGGACCCGGAAATCCAGACGCGCATCGCCCAGTACGAACTGGCCTGCCGGATGCAGGCGTCCGTGCCGGAACTCACCGATCTTTCCCAGGAGCCGCCATCCACGTTTGCATTGTACGGCCCGGAATCACAAAAGCCGGGCACCTACGCCGCCAATTGCATTCTCGCGCGACGACTGGCCGAGCGCGGCGTCCGCTTCATCCAGCTTTATCATCGCGGCTGGGATCAGCACGACCGACTCCCCGAAGGCATCAAGAGCCAATGCTACGACACGGACCAGCCCACGGCGGCGTTGATTCAGCAACTGCGCGAACGTGGTTTGTTGGACGACACACTCGTCATCTGGGGCGGGGAATTTGGCCGGACGGTTTACAGCCAGGGCGAACTGACGGAGAAAACTTTCGGGCGCGACCATCATCCGAGGTGCTACACCCTCTGGCTGGCCGGCGGCGGAGTCCGGCGCGGGTTCGTATTCGGCGAAACGGACGACTTTTCTTACAACGTCGTTCGCAACCCGGTGCACATTCATGATCTCAACGCCACCATTCTCCATTGCCTAGGCATTGACCACGAACGGCTGACCTACCGTTATCAAGGCCGCGACTTCCGCCTGACGGACGTTCATGGGACTGTCGTTAAAAACGTGCTTGTCTGAGCAGGCAGTCCAAAAGCCCGAACCAAATCGCCGCATCGCCGGGCGCGGCCTCAACCAAGCCCCTGGGCAAACGACTCAGCAAGTCCTGCTTCAGCTTTTTTCCCTTCTCGCCGGTCCCGGTGCGGGCGCGGGGATTTGCGGCGAGCGCCGCCCAAATGGGCGGCAAGATTGAACCCTGAACCTGCTGCAGCAAAGGTGGAAGTGCCATTGGGGAGACTTCAGCCTAATCCGAAGTGGCGTTTGCGGGATCAATATCAGGAAGAGGCGCGGTTTCGGCATCTGGCAGTGTGCCAGAGGAGTTGTCTGAAACTCATGCCACAAATTGCTCACGGAGCGCGGCGTTCAATTGCCGAATTTCGCCTGGAAACCAACTGGCGCGCTCACGTTGAAGCGGGCTGAAATTCGCACTCAGGTTTTTGGGAGATGGTTTCTAGCCAGCGTCCGATCCAGTCCTTCGAGTTGCTTCCGGGGCGGTTGACAACGCATCCACCCCGGACGTGTATGGACGTAGGCGGACTCCCCATCTGGGCACGTGCTCGCGATAGATCTCCCACTGGCGACCAAACAACTGCTGCATTTTCTTCTCTTCGTAAAGCACCACCCGCAGGTGGAACATGACCGAAACCAACACCGCATAAGCGTAGTTCCAGGGATTGCCCGTGGATAGCGCCCAGCCGAGCGTCACCAAATTGACGCCCACGTACATGGGATTGCGGTTGAAACGGTAGAGGTCCTGAACAACAAGGTGTTTCGGCGGGTCCCACGGGGCAAGGGTGCCGCGGCCGCGGCGGTAAAAGGAGACCACGGAGATAAGTAGGATACTTCCGCCGACCACGACCAATATCAGTCCGTAGTTTGTCGGCGCAACCTGCGGGCCGGTCAGCCGTGAGAGAAGCCAGGGAAACAAGCCGGCGACCAGAGCTGGGAGCGAAAAGAACGCCAAAATGGCCCGGAACATCATAGCTGGGGCAGTATGTCCTAACAGCGCTGGGAGCGCCAGTCATGCGTTCAGTCATGGGTCTTGTCCGCCAACCCAAACAGGGGGCGGTTTGGCTTTGGTTGAGCGTCATGGCAATCAATGATCTGGCGTTAATCCCGAAAACCAGCATGGATTTGGTAAAATGGCCGTCAGCGCCGTTCAGGAAATGGGGTGTGATTATTTGATTGAATTGGCCGGGCAAAAAATGCGAAACATTTGGGTGTCAAATATGTTGAGGGACACTCAGACGGCCACAGTGGCCTCTGCGCCGGCGGATTGGGAATCGCCGGTGGCGGAGGCTTCGAACAACGGATTGACTGCCAACGGGGCCAGTGCCAACGGACTTCCGCTTATGGAAAAGGTCCGGGACTACCGCGCGGCAGAGCAGGTGCGGGCGATGGGGCTTTATCCCTACTTCCGCACCATTTCGTCCGCCCAGGACACCGAGGTCATCATCGAGGGCCGGAAGGTCCTGATGTTCGGCTCGAACAGTTACCTCGGGCTGACGAACCATCCCAAGGTCAAAGAAGCGGCCAAGGCGGCGGTGGAGAAGTACGGCAGCGGTTGCGCCGGGTCGCGCTTTTTGAACGGCACGCTGGACATTCATTTGAAGCTGGAAGAGGCACTGGCCCGGTTGACGAGGAAGGAAGCGGTCCTGGTTTACAGCACGGGTTTCCAGGTCAACTTGGGCGTCATCAGCGCCCTGGTCGGCAAGGACGATTATGTGTTGGGAGACAAGAGCAATCACGCCAGCATCGTCGAGGGCTGCCGGCTGTCGCCGGGCGAATTCGTGCGTTTCCCGCACCGCGACATGCGCGGGCTTGACCGGCGGTTGCAGCGGATTCCGCGCGACGCGGGCAAGTTGATTGTCGTGGACGGCGTGTTCAGCATGGAGGGGGACATCATCCAGTTGCCGGAGTTGTGCCGGCTGGCGGAGGCGCATCGGGCCATGGTGATGGTGGACGACGCGCACGGCATCGGCGTGCTGGGCCGGAACGGCGCGGGTACGGCCGAGCATTTCGGGCTGACGGACAAGGTGCATTTGATCATGGGGACGTTCAGCAAGTCGCTGGCAAGCCTGGGCGGGTTCATCGCCTCCGACGCGGCCACAGTTGATTATCTGAAACACAATTCGCGCGAGTTGATCTTCAGCGCGAGCATGAGTCCCGCGAACGCGGCGGCGGTGTTGACGGCGGTGGAAATCATGGTCGCTGAACCGGAGCGCATCCAGCGGTTGTGGCAGGCGACGGACCGAATGAAGCAGGGTTTGATTTCGCTGGGCTTTGATCTGGGCGCAACGGAGACGCCCATTCTGCCGGTGTATTGCCGGGATCTGGTGGCGACGTTTCAGTTTTGCAAGCGGTTGCACGAGGAGGGCATGTTCGTGAATCCGGTGGTTTCGCCGGGAGTGGCGCCGGGCCAGGAGTTGATTCGCATCAGTCTCATGGCCACGCACACGGACGATCAGATAGACTTCGCGCTCGAAAAAATGGGCAAAGTGGGCAAGGAACTCGGCCTGCTTTGAGTGCGGCGCGCGGCGTTCACGCCGCTTCAACATGCGAAGCGCAAGCCCGACGGATAATCCCAACATCGTACCGCAACGGACGGTGAAGCAGCCTGAAGTCCGCGCCCCGAGGAGCCGATTTGTGCACGCTTCGAAGATTTCATGAAAGTTCTCCTCACCGGCGCGAGCGGCTTTGTTGGGAGTCATATCCTGGACGCCTTGCGCGCGCGCGGGCTGGCGGTGCGGGTGTTGTTGCGCCAATCCAGCAGTCGCCGCTTCATCGAGCCTCATCTCCGGGACATTGAAGTGTGTGAGGGCGGCATTGGCGACCTGGCGAGTCTCGAACGGGCGATGGAAGGCGTGACGCACGTGATCCATTGTGCCGGCGCCACGAAGGCGCGGCGAAATGCGGAATTCTACGAGATCAATCAACAGGGCACGCGGAACGTCATTGAAGCTGCGAATCGGCACGTGGGGAAAATCCTGCGGTTCGTTCACATCTCCAGTCTGGCGGCTGCGCACCCGGCGACGGCGACTTCGCCGGCACGGGAGGAGGATCTTGCGGCGCCGGTGTCGGAGTACGGTCGAAGCAAACTGGCCGCCGAACAGGAGGTCGTGGAACGGTGCAAAGTGGCGTTCACGATTTTGCGGCCGCCGGCGGTTTACGGGCCGAGGGACGAAGGTTTTCTCTCGATGTTCCAAGCCGTGCGCAAGCATTTCGTTCCGAGGTTCACCGGCGGCGTCAAGGAAATGAGCATCGTCTTCGCGCCGGACCTGGCCGAAGCTGCGGTGAACTGCCTGACCCATCCGGCCGCAGCCGGGCGAACTTACTATGTTGCATCGCCCGAGGCGGTGAGCGCGGGCGGGTTCTGCGAGGAGATTGCCCGGCAATTGAACGTCCGGACATTTTCATTAGGGCTGCCCGTGCCGGTGCTCTGGCCGGTGTGCGCGCTGAGCGAACTTTTCTGCCGTTTGACGGGCAAGCCCAGCTTGTTGAACCGGCAGAAATACCGTGAGCTGCGCGCGCCGGGCTGGGTTTGCGATGCAAGCCGTCTGCGCAACGAGGTCGGCTTTGTCGCGTCCACGTCACTCGCTGAAGGCATTCGGCAGACGGTGGCGTGGTATCGGCAGAACAGGCTGATTTAATTGCATGACCGACAAATCATCCATTCCGCCAAAACTGACTTTTGAAAAGCCCTTCACCTCGTCCCTCTTCCCAACCGATGGGGAGAGGGTGATCGCAGGCCAGGTCCAGGGCTTGCCGTTTTCAGTTCGGAAATGTGTTCGGACCAACAGTCTGGAAGCAACAAAGTGACGCGGCATTACACGTTCATTGATTACGCCACCCAGGGTTACATGCTGCTGGTGGGGGTGTTGATTCTGCTCTTGCACGGCGATGCCGTTCCGATCTGGCGCTGGCTGGTGCTGGCGCACGCAATCGGCATCCTGGTCGTGCATCTGTTGATTCTAGGGCACGCGCGTTTTCCATCGCATCCGGTCCTCAGGTTTCTGCGCCATTTCTATCCGGTGTTGCTTTACACCGGCTTTTACCGGGAGACGGGGGAATTGAACCAGATGACCACGGACGGATACTTGGATCCGTTCTTCGTGCGACTGGAGCATGGGATGTTTGGCACGCAACCGAGTCTCGCGTTCATGCAAGTCCTGCCGTTTCGGTGGGTGGGCGAAATCTTTTACGCGTCGTATTTCTCTTATTACGTCATGATTGCCGGGGTGGGAATTGCGCTTTACGTGCGGGACCGCCGACAGTTCTTCCATTACGTTTCGGTCGTCTCGTTTGTGTTTTACCTCTGCTATCTGGTTTACATTTTCACACCGGTCATGGGGCCGCGGGTGTTTGAACGGGCGATTGACGGCTACGAACTGCCCGCCAGGTTTCGGCCGGAAGGCAGCCTCGAAATCCCCGCCGCCGTTCATGCGGGCGTGTTTTTCCGGCTCATGGGTTGGGTTTATGCGACGTTTGAATCGCCGGGTGCGGCGTTCCCCAGCAGTCACGTGACGGTGGCACTGACCACCGTGTATTTCTCATTTCGCTACCTGCGGCCCATCCGCTTCATTCACTTGGGGATCGCGGTCTTGCTGTGTCTTTCCACGGTGTATGGTCGGTACCATTACGTTGTGGATGTTGTGGCGGGCGTGGTTACGGCGTTGGCGCTGGTGCCGTTGGGGAACTGGCTCTACTTTCGCTTTCGGAAACCGGAGGAGGTCGCAACGTCCGACAATCGCAGCGCGCCGACTTAAAGCGGTCGTTCGTAAACGCGGTAGGTTTTGTAGGGTTTGCCGCCGAATAATTCGATGACCCGTTGCACGGCGGTGTTGTCCTCCAAAATCCACGAAGCCTCGATTTCGCGGAAGCCCAGCCGGAAACCCGTGCGCAATCCTTCCGCGAGCATGGCGGCTTCGATGCCGCGCCCGCGGTAACTGGCCTTCACGCCGAGCGTGATGACGCGGCAAACGTCGGGAACTTTCCAGCCCAGCAGGTACGGGATGAAGCCAAGAAACTTCGGCGTGAGCAGGCGGCCCTTGAGCGGCTTGAAGGCCTGGTTGAAGTCCGGCATGGCCAGCAGAAAACCCACGGGCTCTTGCGGTGTTTCAGCCACGTAGGCCAGGCCCTCGGTCAGCAGCGGTTTGAGTCGCGCCGCCATGAAATCCACCTCCGCGTCGGTCATGGGAACGAACCCCCAGTTGTCCTGCCAGGCTTCGTTGTAAACTGCCTTCACCTTGGTCAGGCATTTGGCGAGGTTGCGCTTGCGGATGGGCGTGATGGTAATGTCCGGTTCGCGCCTTTGGAACTTCGCCGCAATCCGTTCGAACCGGTTCATTGGCGTGTTGGCGAGGTTGAAGAAATAGGCGAGCAGGTCCTTCGCTTTCACGAATCCCTCGCCGGCAATCAGCTCGGCGTAATAGGGCGGGTTGTAGGTCATCATGAACACCGGCGACGAATCGAAGCCGTTCACCAGCAGACCACCCTCCTCGTTGGTGGTGGGGTTGAGCGGACCCAGAATCCTGGTCAGACCCCGGCTGCGCGCCCAATTCATGGCCGCGTCCATCAACGCATGCGCAACCTCGCGATCATTGATACACTCGAAGAAGCCGAAAAACGCGGCGTTCGCCTTCTGATACGAATTGAAGTTCCGGTCCACGACGCCGGCAATGCGCCCGACATCGCGCCCGTCGCGAACCGCCACCCACAATTGCAGTTCCGCGTGGTCGAAGAGCGGGTTTGCGTCCGCAAAAACTTTTTTCAGATCCGACAGCAACGGCGCAACCCAGAGGCGATCGTTTTGGTAAATGCCGTAGCTGACGTGCAGGAAACGATTGATGTTCGCGGCGGCGCGTGACAACGGGACTACGGAAACACTGGTCATGAGCGAAGGAATCTAGTGGGAGACAAAACGAGAATGAAGCGAAATCCTGAGAGGAGATGCGCGCGGTAAAAAAACGCGCGGAAGCAACCAGGAACTTTTTCACCGCCGCAAAACCGGCGGGCTTTTTCCGGTGAACAACGTTCTGCGCGGATGCGTGGAGAACCTTGATTTCATTGGTCCGATTGACTTGTTCCCAGCTTGTTCACCGCGTGTTTTTGGTGAACAAGCTGTGCATATCAATTCGTTGTCGGTTTTCAAAAAGCGGCTATGATGTTCGCAGTTCATTGAAAGAGCTGAGATGGTCGGTCGCAGACGAAAGAAAGTGAAAGGACGTCTCAAGGATAATCCCAGGCGACTGGGGAAAGGCCGGGCCAGGCTGGTTGGCTCGACCCCTCTGTAACCGGATCGCAAGGTCTGGCGGACGGAGGCAGGATTCACCAGTTCCTCTGGCACGTTCGCGCGTGCCAGTAACGCGAAAGAGGAACTTGGCGGCGAGGAACGATGAGAAACCGTTCCAAACCGGATCAAGTAGCTCAGGTGAGTTTCGAGCTTGAGCGAATCGCAGTTACCCTGAGGGTAAATGGTTGCTACTGTGCATCAGCACGGAGCGGGCGACTCTGGCGGATTCAATTACATGAAACCGCCCAGCGAAAGCCGCTGAAAGGCGGACAAAAGGAGCGCACGCGCCGGGAAGACCACGATGGCTCGGCAGGCCGCGTGAAAAACTTCCAAGCGCCAGCGATGTTAAAAACGACACCGCTGGACTGTGAACGAAAGGCAACCTGAGAGGTAAGAGGCGAGACCCGTGGCTCTGGCCAACGCACCGCCAAAAGCGGTGGCCGACCAAAGCCAAATGGTCAAGACGTGGAAAAGAATCGCAGACGTGTCTTGACCTGGTTCGCAAGCCGGTGGCGCAACCACCAGCCCAAGCGAGCTGAAAAGCCTCACTCGAAATTCAATGCCGCAAGGTGTTGAACGGCCCTGCCACGAGGCCGGTGACTCCGCTTGCCGTGGAGAATGGCGTCGGGAAGCCGGCAGCCCCGCTGAGGCGGGAGCGCCTAATGTCGGCGCGGGAAAGAGAGATTGGCGCACTCCCATCCCCGATTTGTCCCGGTTCGACCGAAAGGTCGGGCCGGGACTTTTCTTTTGCCGGAATTATTGATTGAGTCCAGTTGATTTTCCGGGACAATTCCGCCGTCTGAGCAGTTGAATCCGCAGCCAACCGTGAACTGATGACCACGCTCAAATTCAAACCCTCTGGCTCGTGCGAGTACGACCTGCTCGCGCTTGGCGAAATCATGCTCCGCCTCGACCCTGGCGAAGGCCGCATCCGCACCGCGCGCCAGTTCAAAGTCTGGGAAGGCGGCGGCGAATACAACGTCGCGCGCGGATTGCGCCGTTGTTTCGGGATGAAAACCGCCGTCGCCACCGCGTTCGCCGACAATGACGTGGGCCGATTGCTCGAAGATTTTGTTCTGCAAGGCGGCGTGGACACGCAGTTCATCAAGTGGCTGCCGTTCGACGGCGTAGGCAAAGCCCTTCGCAACGGGTTGAACTTCACCGAGCGCGGATTCGGTGTGCGCGGCGCGGTGGGTGTTTCCGACCGCGGTCATTCCGCCGCCAGCCAGCTCAAACCCGGCGATTTCGATTGGGATCACATTTTCGGCAAGCTCGGTGTGCGGTGGTTTCATTCCGGCGGAATTTTTTCCGCGCTCAGCGAAAGCACGCTTCAGCTCGTCCTCCAGGCGGTGCAAGCCGCGAAAAAGCACGGCACGATTGTATCCTACGACCTCAACTATCGGCCATCGCTTTGGAAAGCCAACGGCGGCCAGAAACGCGCGCAGGAAGTGAACCGCGAAATCGCCCGGTTCGTGGACGTGATGATCGGCAACGAGGAGGATTTCACGGCGAGCCTCGGCTTCAAAGTGGACGGCGCGGACGAACACCTGCTGCACATTGACACCAAAGCGTTCAAGAAGATGATCGGCGCGGTGGTGAAGGCGTATCCGAATTTCAAAGTCGTGGCCACCACCTTGCGCGCCGCTAAGACCGCCACGCGCAATGATTGGGGTGCGATCTGCTGGCACGGCGGAAAATGCTTTGAATCCCGAAAATATCCCGACCTCGAAATCCTCGACCGCATCGGCGGCGGCGACAGTTTTGCCAGCGGCCTCATTTACGGCCTGATGACCACTGGCGACCCGCAAATTGCCGTGGATTACGGTGCCGCCCACGGCGCCCTGGCCATGACCACGCCCGGCGATACCAGCATGGCGAGCAAGAATGAAGTCGAGAAGTTGATGAAGGGCGATGGGGCGAGGGTGCAAAGGTAGATAACCCATTGGTGTCGCCCCGCCAGAAACGCTGGCTTGCATACCACCTGATTCAGTGGATAATTTCCGGCATGAGCGCGCAGGAAATGTTGATGGAAGAGATCAAGCGCCAGCCCGAATCTGTGGTGTGCAAAGTCCTGCGTTATTTGAAATTCCTCGAACAGCAACGTGAGTCGGAAGCCCCGATGGACAACCTCGTCGCGGACACTTGGGAGAAGCTTGGCCCGCCGCCGGAAGTGGATTATGACAAACTTTAGTCGCGGTGACGTCGTCGTTGTGGATTTGGGCATGGCGGCTAAAGCGCGTCCCTGTGGTGGTTTCCGTTTTCCAACCCGACCGTCAACGAAACATGTCCGTCGTCGTACCGATGACGACGGAAATACGCGGTGGCGAATGTGAAATCCGATTTCCCAAACCCGCTTGGCTCCGGCAGGAATCCATCGTGAACGTGCTGGGGATTGCCGGAGTGGCCATCGCGAAAATCGAGCGGTGCATCGCCGCCTTTCCTGCGGATAAGATGGTAGAAATTGAATCCGTCTTGAAACGAGTGCTTGGCTTGTGAATCATCGGCTGAAAAGCGGCGGCGACAGTTTCGCCAGCGGTCTTATCTACGGCCTGATGACCACCGACGACCCGCAACTTGCCGTGAACTACGGCGCCTTGGCCATGGCCACGCCCGGCGATACGAGCATCGCGAGCAAAAATGAAGTCGAGAAGTTGATGAAAGGCGACGGAGCGAGAGTGCAGCGATGACTTGAGTCTGAAGCCAAAAACCCGAGTCGCGACCTATGACATCAGACGATCAAATCAATCCGCTACTCTAACCGCAGGAATCTCTCATGGGTTTGGTATGCAGACTCACTTAATTTATGCTGGAATCACTGACATCGGTTCAAAAACTTGTCCTGTATGAAGCATTACTGCATGCGATTCGGACGGATTTTAGGTATGGGTTTTACAATCAAGATACTGGGCATCCTTGTTACTTTCTTGGAGAAAGAGGCGACTTGATGTCGGACAAGGACACACCGGCCCACAATGCGCTCTTTCAAGTGATGCACGAGATTTCCAAGTGCGAATTGGTGGACGAAGGCAAAACGCTGAAGCTTCATGACCCGGTTCACTGCTGGGCCGATTTCTGTCGGATCGTACTTGCGGCGAACAAGGCCAATGAAAAAGGCCGCGGCAAAGAATAGCCTCGTGCCCACCGCTCCGTTGTTTTGACTTTCCCCACCCTGCTCTTTAACCTTTTCCCATGGAATCGCTCCATGCGCCGTGGCGCATTGAATACATCCTGTCGCCGAAGGACGAACAGTCCGGGACGCTCTTCACACGCATCGCCCAGTCCAACGACGACGAAGCCAATCTCGTCATCGCGCGCGACCGCACCTGTTACGCGTTGCTCAATCGCTATCCCTACAACGGCGGCCACCTGATGGTCGTGCCCTACAAGCAGGCCGCCGATTTGAACGGACTGACGGATGAGGAACTCGCCGACCTTTGGAAGCTCACGCGCCGTTGCGTGAACGTGCTCACGCAGGAAATGAAGCCGGACGGGTACAACATCGGCATCAACCTTGGCAAGGTCGCCGGCGCGGGCATCCTCGGACATTTGCACATCCACATCGTGCCGCGCTGGAATGGCGACACGAATTTCATGCCGGTCATAGCGGACGCGCGCGTCGTGCCGCAGGCATTGACGGAACTGGCAGCGCAATTGCGCAAGGCGCTGGCGAAATGATTTCGATTGTTCGCATGGATATCTTGGCGCTCTCCCTCACTCCGGCCCTCTCCCGCTGGGAGAGGAGGAATCGCAGTCAGTCTCACAGCGTATCCAGCGACGCGATTTGCGGTAGTGTGTTGGAAAATCAAGAGAGCGTAGTTAGCTGTCCCCTCTCCCCGAGGGAGAGGGTCAGGGTGAGGGGAACGCGATGTCCAACGTCACAAGATTTCAGAATCCACCGTTAAGCTCATGCCGACTGAAACCCTCCATTTCGAAAACGCCCGTGTGGCGCAGCAGCTTTTCAATCACGAACCGCGCAATCTTCAAACGCTCGAGGCGGAACTCGGCGTGAAAGCCACGGCGCGCGAAGGTTGGATCAAGCTGGATGGGCCGGCGGACGGGTTGGAGCGTGCAAAACAATTGTTCGTCTCATTGGAAAATCTCCTGAAATCTGGCTCGCCAGTGCGCAACCGCGAGTTCACCCACGCGCTGAACGTAGTCAAACACGAAGGCGCGGCCACGCTCAAGGACCTCGTCGCCGACCGCATCCTCACGCACGAGAAGAAGCCCGGCGTCACCGCCAAGACTGTCGGGCAGAAAAAATACGTTGAAGCAATTCGCAAGCACGATGTGACTTTTGGTGTCGGTCCGGCAGGCACGGGCAAGACCTACCTCGCCGTGGCCCTGGCGCTCTCGACATTTCGGGAGGGCATGGTTTCACGGATCATTCTTACCCGCCCCGCCGTCGAGGCCGGCGAAGCACTCGGATTTTTGCCCGGCGACCTTTACGAAAAGATCACGCCCTACCTGCGCCCGTTGCAGGATGCGTTGCATGACATGATGCCGGCGGAAGAAATCCAGAAGCACACGGAACGTGGCACGATTGAAATCGCACCGTTGGCTTACATGCGGGGGCGCACGTTGAACAACGCCTTCATCATCCTCGACGAGGCGCAAAATTCGACAACCGAGCAAATGCTGATGTTCCTCACGCGCCTCGGCCACGGCTCGAAGGCCGTCATCACCGGCGACGAAACGCAGATTGACCTGCCGCCGCACAAGAATTCCGGCTTGCTCGAAGCACATCGCGTCCTGAAACACGTCGAAGGCATCGCCGTCATCGAATTCGGCAAACGCGACGTGGTGCGACATCCATTGGTGCAACGGATCATCACCGCCTACGAGGAACATCGCGCGAAGGCCAAATGAGCGAACTGCACTTGCGCAACCGCCAGCGTGGTCGCCGCGTCAACACTCCACTGCTCCGCCGCATCGTCCGCGTATTGCTCGACGAACTTCCCGGTGTTGAAGCGTATGAACTTGGGATTCACCTCGTGACCGATGAGGAAATGACCCGCCTCAACGAGACCTTCCTGCGTCACGCCGGTTCGACGGATGTGATCACGTTCGATTACTCCGTAGGACAGGCGTCGCGCCTGTCTCCATCTTCGGATTTCAAGAATATCAGCGACAGGCGCGACGCCTGTCCTACATTACACGGAGAAATTTTCGTGTGCGTGGACGAGGCCCTCCGTCAAGCGCGACGATTTTGCACAAGCTGGCAATCGGAGGTGGTGCGCTGCATCGTCCACGGCGTGTTGCACCTGCGCGGCTTCGACGACCAACATCCCACGGCCCGTCGCAAAATGAAACGGGAGGAGAATCGGCTTCTGCATTTGTTGGCCGCCTGCTTTCCCTTGAGCCGATTGGCGCGCAAAACTACAATTCGGCCGTGAAGAAAACGCTGTTTGCGCGCTGGCGCGGAAGTTTCCTGACCGGTCTGGCCGTGCTGCTGCCGGCGGTGATTACGCTCGCCCTGGTCAAGTGGCTCTTCGGTACGATCGCCAGCGTCACGGACACGTTGCTGTTTTTCCTGCCCACGGAGATTACCCACGCCGACGCCGGCAAAGGGCCGATGTACTGGTATTGGAGTCTCGTCGCGCTGGCGGTGGCGGTGGTGCTGGTTTCGTTCGTGGGTTTGCTGGCGCGATATTACATCGGCAAGCGCATGATTGCCTGGCTCGACGAAACGATGCTCCGCGTGCCGTTGCTCAACAAAATCTACGGCGCGATCAAACAGGTCAACGAAGCGTTCACCTCGGGCAACAAGACCGCGTTCAAGACCGTCGTGCTGGTGGAATTTCCGCGTGAAGGCATGTATTCCATTGGCTTCCTCACCAGCGAACAGCACGAGGAGGTGCAGGCAAAAACGAAAGAAAAAGTCGTCTGCGTTTTTGTGCCCACGACGCCCAATCCCACGTCCGGGTTTCTGGTCCTCGTTCCGGAGAACAAGGTTACCAAGCTCGATATGTCCGTCGCCGAAGGCATCAAATACATCATCAGTCTTGGTTCGATTTCGCCGGAGTATCAGACGGGTGTTAAAGCGATACAAAGTTGAAGCGTTCTAACGTTTTAACGGGTTAACGAATCAACGAATCAACGAGTTCATGATCCAGTCCGCCACCGGAATCATTCTGCGCACGCGGCCATTGACCGAGACGAGCCTCATCGTCCAGTGGCTGACGCCGGAGTTTGGCCGGATCAGCACCGTGGCCAAAGGGGCGCGGCGGCCCAAATCGCCGTTTGGCGGCAAATTGGATTTGTTCTATCTCGCGGACTTCAGTTTCACCCGCAGCCGGCGGTCGGAACTGCACACCTTGCGCGAAGTCAGTTTGCGCGAGACGCACGCAGCGTTCCGGCGAGATCTTGGACTCCTGCAACAGGCGGCCTACTGTGCGAGGCTTGTTGAGCAAACCACCGAAACCGATACACCATTGCCCCACGTATACGAACTGATGTGCGGTTTCCTCGATCATTTGCCGAAACAACCGCCGCAACCGCGAAACGTTTACGCTTTTGAACTCAAGCTGCTCAACGAATTGGGGCTCAAACCCGATGTGCCTGACAGCCGGCTTTCCCCCGGCACCAAGACGATTATCCAGGCATTGACCCACAACGATTGGCTCGAGGTTGCCCAGTTGACTTGCACCGCCGCGCAAGCGATGGAACTGCGTCGGTTTCTGCATGGCTTCCTGATTTATCACGTTGAAAGGCTGCCGGCAGGTAGAAGCTCCGCGCTGAATGAATGATCGCATTGGCGTCAGCAGGAGGAGGGGCATCACCAAGAAGCGACCGACGTGTGCTGGCCTCCGGCTTTGGCTGGTCCGCTCATTTCGGTTTTCAACCATGCCGTTCTCCATACAATCCCGGGCATGCACTGGCTGCAAACTCTCGACACCAGCCTGTTCCGCCTCGTCAATCAGTCGTTGAGCAATCCGCTCTTCGACAAATTAATGCCTTGGCTGAGCGGCAACCGGCTGTTCGCGCCACTGACCGTGGCGGTCGGGGCGTTGGTGATCTGGCGGTTTCGCCTGAAGGGATTTTTCTTCGTGCTCATGCTGGCGTTGATTTTGCCGTTCGGCGATGCCTACGTGTGTGGCACGCTCAAGAAGGCCATTGGCCGGCCGCGGCCTTACACCACGATTGCCGAAACGCACCGGCTCGTTGGCAAGGGCAACACCCATGCCAGCATGCCATCGTCGCACGCGGCCAACTGGTTTGCGGCGGCAATGATTGCCTGGATCTTTTTCCGACGCAGCGCCCGAATCATGTTGCCGGCGGCGGCGCTAGTGGCTTTTTCGCGGGTCTATAACGGAGTGCATTATCCCAGCGACGTGCTGGCCGGAGCGATTTTGGGCGCGGGTTATGGCGCCGCGGGTGTCATCGCCCTCAATGCGGCCTGGCGTTGGGCGGGAAGAAAATGGTTTCCCTTGTGGTGGGCAAAGCTGCCATCACTGGTGGACCAACCAGTTCGAGCGGAAGCTCCCCTCGCGCAGCCAGACTCGGTGATCGAACTGCACTGGCTGCGGGCGGGTTACGTATTGATCGGTGTGTTGCTCCTGGCGCGACTGGCCTATCTCGCCAGCGGGACGATCGAACTGAGCGGCGACGAAGCCTACCAATGGCAGTGGTCCAAACACCCGGCACTTTCCTACTTCAGCAAGCCGCCGATGATTGCCTACACCCAGTGGCTCGGCACGAACCTCTGGGGCGACACCGAATTCGGCGTCCGCTTCTTTTCGCCGGTCATCGCGGCGGTGCTCGGGTTTCTGATGCTCCGCTTTTTCGCGCGCGAGGTCAGCGCTCGCGTGGGGTTTCTGCTGGTGTTGATCTTCACGGCGACGCCGTTGATGGCCGTGGGATCAACCTTGATGACGGTGGACCCGCTGTCGGTTTTGTTCTGGACCGCGGCCATGCTCGCCGGCTGGAAAGCCATCAAATCTGACTCCGGCACCGGAACGTGGCTGTGGGTCGGGTTATGGATGGGGCTGGGATTCCTCAGCAAATACACCGCGCTGTTTCAATGGTTGTGCTGGGTGGTGTTCTTCGCGCTCTGGCCGCCCGCCCGAAAACAACTGCGGCGACCTGGTCCATATCTCGCCCTGCTGGTCAATCTCCTATGCGCCCTACCGGTCATCATTTGGAACTATCAGCATGGCTGGATCACCGCGGAACACGTGGCCGGCAATGCCAACCTCGACAAACCGTGGCGACCCTCGGAGATCGCGAAATATCTCTTCACTTTCCTGAGCCAGGAATTCGGTTTGTTGAACCCGTTTTTCTTTGTCGCAACTGTCCTGGCCGGCGTCGGGCTTTGGCACCGCTACAAAGAAGATCTGCGGTTGATCTATTTCTTCAGCATGGGCGCGCCGTTGTTTCTGGTCTATCTCGGCTGGACGTTTCATTCGGAGGTGTTGCCCAACTGGATTGCACCGTCGGTCCTGCCGTTGTTTTGCATGATGGCGATCTACTGGGATCGGCGTTTTCAAGACGGCGTGCGCGTCACGAAAACCTGGTTGAAAGCGGCCTTGACGCTGGGCCTTGCCGCCGTTGGGTTGATGCATGCCCCGGCGCTGGTCGGAAAACTCGTTGGCAAGCCGGTACCCATCGCGCTCGACCCACTGCGAAAAGTATGCGGCTGGAAGAATGTCGCAGCCGCCGTCGGCGAGGCCCGGCAAAAGTTGCTCGCTGAAGGCCGTCCGGTTTTCATCATCGGCGGGCACTATCGCACGACCGGCGAAGTGGCGTTTTATCTGCCCGAAGCCCGGACCGGGGTGCCGGACAATCCTTTGGTTTATTTCCGCACGACCAGCCGGCCCGTAAACCAGTTTTACTTTTGGCCCGGTTATCTTCACCGCAAGGGAGAAAACGCCATTTACGTCGAGTTGAACCGCAGGCCTCAACCACCGCCCGAAAGTCTGAAGGCGGAATTCGAGAGCATCAAAGACCTTGGCCTGCGCGAGATCTATGACCGTGGCCGCCTCATTCACACCATCCAGCTCTTTGAGTGCCGCAACCTGCGTTGAGACGCGGCCGGCAGCGCGCGTGAACGCGTTCCCGGTTCGGGACTACGACCTGGCGGCAACCTTGGAATGCGGACAGGCATTCCGGTGGAGCGCGGGCAACAGCGGGTGGGGCGGCGTCGTTCAAGGCCGCTGGGTGCGGCTTCGACAGCTCGGCGACGGCATCGGCGTCGAAACGGCGATGCCGCAAAGCCACTGGGACTGGTTGGAGGATTATTTGCAAATCGCCGTGGATCTCGATTCTGTCGTGTCCGCTTTTCCGGACGATGCGCCCATGCGTGCCGCGGTCCAAGCGTGCCGGGGCTTGCGTTTGTTGCGGCAGGACCCGTGGGAATGTCTGGCATCGTTCATTTTGTCCTCCACGAAACAGATCGTGCAAATCCGTCAAAACGTGGCGACGCTTTGCGAGCGTTATGGCGCACCGGTGACCGTTCCCGCCGGTGAACCGCCCGCGTACGCTTTTCCAACCGCGGAGCGGATGGCAGGGTTGACGGAAACAGAGTTGCGCGGATGCAAGATGGGATTTCGCGCACCGTACCTGCTGGCGACCGCGCGCAAAGTGGTGAACCGGCAGGTGGACTTGAAACGGTTGCGGGATTTGGAATTACCCGCGGCCCGCGAACAACTGATGGCGTTGCCGGGCGTCGGCCGCAAGATCGCCGACTGCGTTCTATTGTTTGCCTATGGTTTGCCCACGGCTTTTCCGCTGGACGTGTGGGTGTTGCGCGCGTTGCGGGAGCTCTATTTCCGGCGACGACGTCCGACCCTCGCGAGGTTGAGGGCTTTCTCCGAATCATACTTCGGCCCGCACGCAGGTTACGCGCAGCAATATCTCTTTCACTACGTCCGCACCAGCCAAGGGAAAGGCATTTCATCATGACCGAAGCCAAGGTACGCTCCAGCATGGTTCGTGAAATTGAGGTGTTATTTACGCCCGCCGAGTTTCGTGCTTTGCGCGAACGCGATCTGACGGATGCCGTGTGTGTGGTGCTGGACGTGTTGCGCGCGACCAGCACGTTTGTCACGGCGCTGGCCCACGGAGCGGCGGCGATTCTCCCGGTGGCGGAGATTGCCGAGGCGCTGGCCCTGCGACGCGAACATGCGGACGTGCTTCTGGCCGGTGAACGCGGCGGTGTGCGCATTGGGGCGGACTTGAGTGGGGGTGTGGACTTCGACCTCGGCAACTCGCCGCGGGAATTCACGCCAGCCAAAGTTGGGGGCAAAACCATCGTTTCGACCACAACGAACGGCACGCGCGCCCTGCGAGCCTGTGTCGGGGCCAAGCGGCTGTTGATCGGCTCGTTCCTCAACCTCTCGGTCACGGTGGACGCGGTCGTTCGTGGCCAGGAAAGCCGTGTGCTGATTGTTTGCGCGGGCACGGGGGAGGGCACGGCGCTCGAGGACGTGCTCGCGGCGGGTGCGTTATGCGACTTGATTACCCACCCGACCTCCGGCTTTGAGCTGCAGGACTCGGCACAAATCGCACGGCGCGCCTTTTTGAGCGCCAAGGGCAATCTATCGGCGGTGGTGGCCAGCGCCCGAAATGCGCAACGGCTGCTTGCGTACGCGGAACATCGTGACGACGTGGATTTATGTCTGCAATTGGACCGGTTTCCGTTGGTGGCCGCGAGTGACCGGAGCGGACGGATATACAAACTGACCTGACCACCGGGGGAGTGGTATCGCGTCAGCGGATGATCGCGCCCAGGATATTCTGGCGGGGCACCGGCCCGTAGGAGCGGCTATCGGTGCTGTTCGCACGGTTGTCGCCCAGGAGAAAATACTCGTGCTGCCCGCAGCGCACGATCATCTCGGGCTTTCGTTCCAGTCCGAATGTGGGCATGCCCAGCTCCAGATAGGGTTCGACGAGCCGGTGGCCATTGACGTACACGTGGCCGTCCTTGATGTAAACCGAGTCGCCGTTGCCGGCGATGATCCGTTTGACCGAGTAGGACTGGTCCAACGGATCACGAATGACAACGATGTCGTTGGGACGGGGGTCACGCACCAGAAACACGCAACGATTGAGCAGATAGAAGCCGGAATTCTCAAGCGTGGGGGTCATGCTGACGCCGATGACGCGGACCGACTGCAAGATGAAATGACTGATCATCAGGTAGCCGGCGAGCGACAAAAGTACCACCACGCCGCACTGCCGGAGTTGCTGTCGCAGCGGAATCCTGGCGCGGGCGGTCGCGTTGGCAACGGGATCCGAGGGGGCCGTTGGCGAATCCGTTAATGGGCGGGTACTGGCTGGTAATTCCGCGTTCATCACCTGATCATCAAATCATATTGCTGAAGGAATTATTTGCTGCGGCTCAACGCCGTGCAATTTCACAGAGTACGTAAAATGCACCGGGAAAATACGGACACCAAGATGTCTGAAGTCACCTGACGCCACCCATGAACTCAATTGTCGGCGACAGGGCTCGTGACGCTACGCGACGGTAATGGGCGGAGATTATCGTTGCACATCCTGCAACTGGTCGTGATCGTCCAGCGTGCGGCGCAACTCCTGCATTCTTGTTTTTAAATCGGCCACGGTCCTGGCGTATTTCGGAAGGGCGTAAACATTGTGCAACTCGTGCGGGTCCTGCTTCAGGTCGTAGAGTTCCCACTGGTTGATGCGATTGAAGTAAATCAACTTGTATCGCTCCGTGCGCACACCGTAATGCGGCTGCACCCGATGGTCGGCTGGATAATGGTAGTAGCGGTAATACCAGATGTCCCGCCAGTCCTTCGGCGTCCGGCCGGTTAGCATTGGTTTGAAGCTGCGGCCCTGCACCTCCGGCGGCGCCGGCACGCCGGCCAGATCCAGAAAGGTCGGAGCGAAATCCACGTTCAGAATCATTGCGTCGTTGACCTTGCCCGGCTTGATGTGACCGGGATAACGAATCAGGAACGGCATCTTGATGGACTCTTCATACATGAAGCGCTTGTCGAACCAATTGTGGTCGCCGAGAAAAAATCCCTGGTCGGACGAGTAAATGACGACGGTGTTTTGGCTCAAGCCTGATTGCTCCAGGTAATCCAGCAAGCGTCCGACGTTGTCATCCACCGAGGCGACGCAGGCCAGATAGTCGCTCATGTATTTCTGGTACTTCCATTTCTTGAGCGCATCCCCGGTGAGCGTTTTCTTCTGGCCGTTGATGGTGACCTCCATTTCCATGTCCACACCGCGACTCCATTCCGCGGCCTCCTTGCCCGTGAGGCCGGTTGGAGTTGCCAACTTCAGATCGTTCCGGGTCAGATGGCGGTCAATGGTCATCGTGGCCTCCCGCGCGGCGTCGGAACGGGTTCGGTAATCATCGTCAAATGTCAACGGCTCGGGGATGTCCATGTCGTCGTACATGTGCTCGTGTTTGGCATCCGGTTCCCAGCGGCGGTGCGGCGCCTTATGATGGCACATTAGAAAGAACGGCTTGTCCTTGGGACGATCCTTCAAAAACTCGATTGCCTGGTCCGTGATGATGTCGGTGGCATAGCCCGTGTGCTTGGTGTTAACACCCATTTCGATGAAGTCCGGATCGTGATACTTCCCCTGTCCGGGCAAAATGTTCCAGTAATCGAACCCGGTCGGGTCGCTCTGCAAATGCCATTTGCCAATCATGCCGGTGTGATAACCCGCCTTCTGCAATTCCTTCGCCACCGTCCACTGACTGCCATCAAAGCGATTGAATACCGTCACGCCGTTGATGTGGTTGTATTTGCCCGTGAGGATGCATGCGCGGCTTGGACTGCAAATGGAATTAACCGCAAAGCAATGATTGAAGCGCATCCCGCCTTTGGCAATGCGGTCAATGTTCGGAGTCCGGTTGATCTTGCTGCCGTAGGCGCTGATGGCGTGGGCGGCGTGGTCGTCCGCCATGATGTACAAAATATTCGGGCGCGCTGTCGCCGGGTTGCCTGCGCCCGGCGCGGATGGACTCAACGCAACGATTAAACCTCCAACGAGGGAGACTCCTGTAAAATTGCTGAACCGTTTCATGAACTTCCCGCAGTTTGAACCATCGGTCGAAGATGTAAAGCCGGAGGATTGTGATGGCGTTCGGGATCATGACGGTCACGCGAGCAATCGGATCCACGCCATCAGGAACCGTGCGCGCCCGCCCGAGGATTACTGGCCGGCGGTCGCTTTCAGAATTGCCGAGCGCAAATCCTCCAGCAGAAATGGCTTGCTGATTACGCAATCCACCGCGTCGAGCGGCGTTTGGTTCGCCGTCAGCATTTCGGCGTAGGCGGTGATCATGACGATGGGCTGTTTGGGATTCTGCGACCGGATCTGCGCCGCCAGTTCGTTGCCCTTCATGCCCGGCATGGCGTAATCCGTGATGACGAGGTCGAACCGGTTCTTTTCCATCAGTGCCAGGGCGTCCTTGCCGCTGCCGGCCGTTTCAATTGTGTGCCCATCGAATTCCAACATCATCTTTACGGCGTCACAAACGAACGGCTCGTCATCCACTACGAGAATTTGTTTCGGCGAGATACCAGATGTGCTCATTTCAATGTATCCGATTCGACTTTACCCGCCCCAGACCTTACACGATCCGACAGGAAACGCCAGTACTTGTTCCATTCCAACCGCTTCACGGCAGATTTGACCAGGCTGTTGCTTTTCCGCACAATCACGCCATGGCGAACACTTTCGGTCATTTGTTCCGCATTACCACCTGGGGCGAATCCCATGGGGATGGCGTGGGCGTGGTCGTGGACGGCTGCCCGCCCCGGATCAAGCTCACCGAAGCGGATATCCAACCCGAACTCAACCGCCGTCGGCCCGGCCAGTCGCGGATCGTGACCCCCCGAAAGGAAGCCGACACGGTGCAAATTCTCTCGGGCACGTTCGAGGGACGGACTCTTGGCACGCCGATATCCATGTGGGTGCGGAACGAGGACGCGCGTCCCGAAGCCTACACCGAAATGAAGACCAAGTTCCGCCCGTCGCACGCGGACTACACCTACTTCGCCAAATTCGGCATCCGGGCGTGGCCGGGCGGCGGACGCACCAGCGCCCGCGAAACCATCGGCCGCGTCGCCGCTGGCGCGATTGCCAAAAAAATTCTCCGCGAACGATTTGGCGTCGAGGTCCTGGCATACGTCAAACAAGTTCAACGCCTGACCGCCGCGGTGAATCCGGAAAAAGTGCGAATCAAGGACATTGAATCGAACATCGCCCGTTGCCCGGACCGGGCCACTGCCGAAAGAATGATCAAGCTCATCGAACGGATGCGGCGCGCGGGCGACAGCGTGGGAGGAATCATTGAAGGCGTGGCGCGGGGAGTTCCGCCCGGTTGGGGGGAACCCGTTTTCGACCGGCTGGAGGCCGATCTGGCCAAGGCGATGTTGAGCCTGCCCGCGACCCGGGGATTTGAAATAGGCTCCGGGTTCGGCAGTGTGACCATGACCGGGCGCGAACACAACGATCCCTTCCGGATGCGGGGCGGCCAGGTTCACACCGCGACCAACCGCAGCGGTGGTATTCAAGGCGGCATCAGCAATGGCGAAACGATTTTCTTCCGCGTGGCTTTCAAGCCCACGGCCACGATTCTGCACGCCCAGGACACGGTCACGGAGGATTTCAAGAACACGACGCTGAAGGCCCGCGGGCGTCACGACCCGTGCGTGCTCCCGCGCGCCGTGCCGATGGTGGAGGCGATGACCGCGCTGGTGCTGGTGGATCACGCCCTGCGAAACAAGGCGCAATGCGGGTGATCGGTCTTGCGCATCGGCGGTAACGCCGGGACACCCAGCGCGCAAGGCGAAGACCAAATGAGCCGGACGAATTACATCTACGTAGATTTTGAAAATGTCCAGGAGACGGAGCTTGATCGTATTGCCAACAAGCCCGTCAAGGTCAGGCTGATCCTGGGAGAGCGACACAAGAGCCTGCCGGTGAAGCTCGTGAAAACGATTCAACGATTCCCTGACCAAGTTCGATTGATCGAGACACCTCTCAACGGAAAGAACGCTCTCGACTTTGTCCTGGCGTGGGAAATGGGAGCGGAATGGGAGAAAGATCCGACGGGATATTTTCACATTTTGTCGCGAGACAAAGGTTTTGAAGCCTTGATCAGACATCTCAAAGACTTGGGCGTGCTGGCCGCGCGGCATGCCGCGTTCGGCGAAATCCCGGTGCTCATGAATCTTGCCGAACGGGTGAAACTGTTGGTGACGCACTTCCAAGCCAATGCAACGACCCGACCCAAAAAGCGCAAAACGCTGGAATCCCACATCCAAGCGCATTTCGGCAAGGTACTTTCGCCAGTGGAACTGGATGAAACCATCAAGGCGCTGACGACCGACAAGGTGATCGAGCTTACGGCACAGGGCGAGGTCACTTATCCGACTTGACCGCAGTTTCCCGGATCGCGCTTACTTCGGCATCTGCTTGATAAACTCGTCCGCCCGCGCAATTGAGGCGTTCATGTCCTCGATCAGCCGGCTGATGTCCGTCTGAATTTTGGCTGACTCACCGCCCAAAGCCGCCACCGCCTGCGCATTCAGGCTGTGTTTGAGCGCCAACACATAGTCGTGCAGTTTTTTCAGCACCGGATCCATGGTCGCCTCCGCGCGCTTCAACGCCCGGAGCATCTCGTCGTAACGCAGCCGCGTGTCGGTCAACTGCTGCCGGCTCATTTGCCGCAGACTCTCGGTTTCGATCTGTTGGTTTTCCTTTTCCCATTCCGTGAACAAATCACCGGCCACCGTTTCCACGTCCTTGACCCGCCCATGCACTTTTGACACTCGCGACGAGGCGTCATCGTAGTCGGACTGCAACCGCCGGTATTGTTTCTCCAGTTCGCCGCCCGCGAACCCGGTCATTTCCTTCAAACGGGTGAGCGCGTCCTTGAATTCCTGCTGCGCCTCCTTTTGTTCGTCGCGCGCGGCCACGACGCGTTTCTTCAGGAGGTCGCGTTTATAGACGCCTACTTTTTCGTACGCCGAATACATCACGCTGCGGCAGGCGGTGAAGCCCATCAACGAACCCACCAGCAGAACGGCAAACAAAAGTCGCTTCATGCGCGCGATGGTTGCACGGCCGCCGGTTGGGGTCAACCACCGGCAAGCCGGCAGGCGGCACGTTTGCATTGACTCGCTGCCCCGCTTGCGGTTGGCTGAAGGCGTCGCAACCCGATTGCCCATTACCGATGAATGCGTCATTCCTGAGCAAGCCCCACAAGCGTCAGCCGAAATGGTTGCGTCGGATCGCGTGGGGCTTGCTGGGCTACACCCTGATCGGGTTTTTGATACTGCCGCCCATCGTCCGCGTCATTGCCACGAAGCAGTTGTCCACGCAGCTTGACCGGCCGGTCAAGATCCAGAAACTGCGGCTCAATCCCTATACCTTGTCAGCCACCGTGCGCGGGCTGCTCATCCAGGACAAGGACGGCGAACCGTTCGTTGCCTGGGACGAAGTGTACGTGAATTTCCAGCTCCTGTCGTTCTTTGGCAACGCGTGGGTGTTCAAGGAAATCAGCACTAGCAAGCCGTTTGTGCGGGTGCAGATGAACAAGGATTACACGTTAAACTTCTCGGACTTGATCACGAAGTTCACGCCCACCAATGCGCCTCCGCCCCAACCATCCCGGCCGGTGGCGGTGCGCATCAATCGCCTGCACATCGGCCGGGCCACGGCTTCGTTCGTTGACCTGACGCCGCGCAAGCCCTTTTCGCGCATCTTCGGGCCGCTGGATTTGACCATCACCAATTTTCGCACCGACCCCGACAACAAGAATCCGTATGCGTTTGAGGGCACGACCGATGCCGGCGAACGCTACGCCTGGAGCGGACACTTTTTCCTCGACCCGCTGCGCTCGCAGGGCGAGTTGAAGCTGGAGAACCTCCAACTGACCAAATACGCGCCCCTTTACGAAGACCTCGTGCGATTCATCATCAAAGATGGCGCCGTGGATCTCTCGGGCGCATACCATTTCGAACTGAGTCCCACCAACCACATCGCCTCCGTGACCAATGCCGCCTTTGCCCTGCACGCGTTCCAACTGGCCGATCCCGATGGCACGAATATCGTCGAGCTATCGGAATTTGTCGTGTCGGGCGCCAGCGTGGATGCCGTGACCCGCACCGCGGAGGTCAAATCCATCTCCGGCGACGGCGGCAAACTTCGCCTGCGCCGCAACGCCGACGCCGCCGTCAATGTCGTTGAGCTGGCCAAACCCACGGCTGATGCCACCAACGCGCCCGGCGGAATTCTTTTGCTCCTGCGGTCAGTCACCAACGCCGTTGCCACGTTGTTGAACAGCACCAACGCCTGGACGGGGGTGATTCGCGAAGTGGCGCTGAACCACGGCGTGGTGCAGCTCGAGGACCTGGTCAATTCCCGTCCCGCGCGGCTGGAACTCGACAACATTTCGCTGACGGCCAAGAACATCTCCAACGTGCCGGGCACCAACCTGACCGCCTCGCTCGCGTTAAGCTGGAACACCAACGGCTCGATCAAGGTGGACACCGAGGCGTCCTTCCTCCCGCCCACCGCGGAGGTGCAAATCGCTTTGGACAAACTCGAATTGCGGCCGCTCGACCCGTATCTTGAACCGAAGGTCAATGTGTTCATCCTCGACAGCAAGCTGAGCTTGCACGGCAACCTGCGCTTGCGCACGCCCGCCGACGGCCTGCCCCAGGTGACGTTTCAGGGCGATGCCCGGCTCGATGACTTCGCCACCGTGGATGGCGTGCTGGGTGAGGATTTGTTGAAATGGAGTTCCGTCCGGCTGTCGGCCATTGATGCCAACCTGAATCCCCCGGGGGTGACCATCAAGGAAATCGCAGTGGACGAGGCCAGCGCGCATGTCGTCATCGAAACCAATCGCACGATCAATCTGCTGGCGGCGCTGCGGATGGAAAACACCAACGCCCCGCCCCCGCCAACCGAGCCAAAGCCCGCGAAAGCCAAACGTGCGAAGAAACCTGTCGCCGATGCGGAAGCAGCCTCTCCCGCTCCCGAAACGAACACGCCGGCGGCCGGTTCGTTGCCGAAGATTGCCATCGGCAGCATTGTGCTGTCCAACGCCCAAGTGCGCCTCACCGACCGTTCGCTTTCGCCGGCGGTCAACATGAGCATCCAGCAATTGGGCGGGACGATTTCCGGACTTTCTTCGGAAGAACTCAAGCACGCGGACGTCAATCTGCATGCCAAGGTGGATAACGCCGGGCCGGTGGAAATCACCGGCAGCATCAACCCGCTCGGCAAAGACCTGACCACGGACTTGAAGCTCACGATGCAAAACGTGGATCTGTTGCCCACCAGTCCTTATTCCGGAAAATACGCCGGCTACCGCATCGCCAAGGGCAAATTGGGCGTGGAGCTGGCCTACAAAATCAGCGATCGCAAGTTGACCGCGAAAAACGTGATCGTCCTCGATCAGTTCACGTTCGGCGAGAAGGTGAACAGTCCCGACGCCACCACGCTGCCGGTCAAACTCGGCGTGGCCGTGCTCAAAGACCGCGACGGCAAAATCGAACTGGACGTGCCGGTGGAAGGCAGCCTCGACGATCCGGAGTTCCGCATCGGCAAGGTCGTCGCCCGCGCGATTCTCAATGTCATCACCAAGATCATCACGTCCCCGTTTTCGGTGCTCGGTTCGTTGTTCGGCGGCAAGAGCGAGGAAATCAACTACCAGAATTTCTCCCCCGGCAGTGCCGTCCTGTTGCCCGAGGCGAAGGCCAAACTCGATGCACTGGTCAAGGGGCTTTACGAGCGGCCCGCGCTGCAACTGGAAATTGAAGGCAGTGTGGAGCCGGAGGTGGACCGCAAGGGGCTGCGTCAGGTTCGTCTGTTTCAACAACTCCGGACGAGGGAATGGACTTCGCGCAGCAAGTCCGAGCGCGCAAAGATGACGCCCGACCAGATCACGCTCACGCCCGAGGAGCGGGTCAAGTGGGTGCAAACCCTTTACGCGGCCGCACTGCAAAAAGGCGAGGTGGCCCTGACCGTTCCGACGACGAACCAGCTCACCACGCTCGCGGAGGAAATTCCGCCGATTGCATCACGGCCATCCGCGCCCGCGCATGGGGCCACCGCTTTGTTGTCGCCCCCGAAACCGGCCCAACCGATCGTGGACGCGAACCTTGCCTCCGCTTCGTCCCAAACGACCGGCACGGAAGCCCCCCGGCCGGCCGAGAACGCCACCGAGATGGCCCAAGCCTTGATGGACGCCATGGTGCTCACGGACGCCGACCTCGCGACCCTTGCCGCCGACCGTGCGAAGGCGGTGCGCGAATACGTTCTCCAAACCGGCAAGGTGGAAGCCGAAAGAATCTTCCTGGCGGAGAAACCTTCCGGCGGCTTTCGCAACGACGGCAGCCGGGCTTACCTACAACTCAAATAAGCCGGCGGCTGCGTAAACTAGCGGGCCCGGGCTTCCGCCTGCTTCAGCACAAACTCGATCAGCTCCTGGCACTCGAAAAAGGCGGGCGTGGCCTGGTGGCCTTCACCGGCGATGAGCTTCACGGTGATCGGGGCGCCGCCCGCTTCGTAGCGTTCCTTGAGGAGGAGAGCGTTTTCCTGATACGGCACGGCTTTGTCCGCTTCGCCCTGCACAATGAACATCGGCACTTTTTTCTCGATCAGCCCTTTCAGATTGTCGGTGGGATTAAACTCGGTCAACCTTGCGCGCAGTTCGGTCTCGGTCAGTTGATAATCGGCGAGGGTGACCGGCAGGTTCTTCATTCCCCAAGTGGCGAGATTGCACACCGGATAAATCCCCACGAAAGCCTGCGTTTTGTCCGGATGCCGCATGGCCCAGCCCAGCGCCATCAGGCCGCCGCGGCTCTGCCCGAGCAGAATCGGCTTGGGAGACCAACCGCGCCTGACCATCGCGTCGTAAAAGAGCGTGAATTGCTCCGTGCTGGCCGGCGCGCCGCGAACTTCCCCGAGATCAACCCCGGCAAGGCTGATGCCCGCGCGCAGGAATCCCGCAAAATACGACTTCTTTCCCGCGAGTGAGAAGCCCTTCAACGTCGGCGCGAACCAGACCCACGGTTTCCCTGGCGCGGGCGTCGGCGCGGCATAGAGGTAGGCCGTGTGACCATTGACTTCGAACTTCTCCGCGGTCTTGGGCAAAGCGTCGCCGGCGGACGCCGCTGCCGCGAAGAGCGACAGGATTAAAAAGCTGATGCCGCAAATGATCTTCAGGGCCTTCATGGGGTGGTGGCGCGGTAGAAGCGGTTGGAAATTCCAGCGGCGGATATGTCAATCGCCTGGCCAGTCCCATCGGGATTGGTGAGTGTCAGATTCGTCAGGAGATTCCAGGTGACGAGGTTCACGGACTGGCTGATCGTGACGCTGGCGCCGGGCGGGCCGGTCAGACTCAGTTGCGGCTGGCCCTGGGGTGTGAGGGAGACGGCTTCAAATTTCAAGGGCACGCCCGACAACTGGCAGGTGACGGTTACCGAATCGAAGCATTGCGCCTTGTTCTGGCCGGTGCCACCGGTCTGGCCGTCAAGCCAGAGGGTCATGTTGGTCCCGGTGGCGACGACCGTTCCGCTGAACGGAGTCCAGCCGTTGGTGCTGACGAATTGCGGCGGGTTCAGGTCCATCGCCGTGGCCCAGTTGCTGGAGGCGGTGGGGCTGCATTTGACCCGGCACGTTGCCAGACCGGAGTTTCCGCGCATCCAACCGGAAATGACATAGGTGGCGCCAACCGTGCAACCGGTTACGTCCTGACGTATGCCGGCCCCGCCGGTGGAACTGGTATTGGCGAACTGTTGATAATGGAGGCCGCCGCCGGGGGGCGGTCCGGAGATTTGAATGGAATAGACCGTAGTGGGATTAGGAGACCGCTGGTAGCCGGTCCAACC
Organism: uncultured Bifidobacteriaceae bacterium; assembly: GCA_964458575.1. Classification (GTDB taxonomy): domain Bacteria; phylum Verrucomicrobiota; class Verrucomicrobiia; order Limisphaerales; family JADLHS01; genus CAYWMD01. The sequence goes on from CAYWMD010000005.1 coordinate 184,375, forward strand.
GCTGGCGACCCCGTTCACGTTGGTCGTGCCTTCGAAGTCGCCGTTCAGCAACGTGGCGGGCGTGCAGATCGGGATCAGGGTTCGCGCCATGACGCTGGCCGAGCTTTGGCTGGTGCCGTTGGCGTTGTAAGCGCGGATGCGGTAATAGCAGGTTGTGCCCGCGCCCAATCCGGTTACGGGCCAGCTCAGCAGGTTGCCGACGGCGAGGTCCTGATAGCCGGGGAGGTAGGAACTGAAGGTATTGTTCGTGGAGGCGTCCAGCCGGTAGCCTTGGGCGCCGGTGGATGGGTACCAATTGGCGGTGAATGAATTGATGGTCAGAGCGGTGGCGGGTCGCGCAGTGGGGATCGGCGGCGGGCTGTTCGTCGGGGCGTATTTCAGCAAGACCACGTCCGCCGTTCCGGAATTCGTGTTGCCGTCAAAGTCGCCATAACTCCAGCCAGCGACGAACACGTTGCCGTTCGTGTCCACGGCAACAGCGCGGGCCGCGTCATGGTTGGTGGTACCGAACTGCTGGAACCAGATTTGGCTTCCGGCTGGGTCATACTTGGCCACGAACACGTCTGCGGGCGGATCGCCCGCGACCATCTGGCCATTGAATTGTCCCGCTACGAAAACACTGGCGGCAGCGTCGCAGGCGACGCCAAAACCCTGGTCGTGCTGGCTGGTACCAAACTGCCTTCCCCATTGATTTGTCCCGCCCGCATCGAACTTGGCCAAAAAAACGTCGCGGTTGCCGAACGCGGCATTCGTGTAGAGCGGGCCCGTGGTGTAACCCGAAAGATAAATGTTCCGGGCCGCGTCGGTGGCCAGAGCGTAGCCGGTGTCTTTGTTAAACGTTCCCCATTCTCGCAACCAGACGCGCTGACCGTTGGAGTCGTACTTGGCCAGGAAATTGTCACCGTTGCTCAAAGCCGGAAGACCTTCGATGCTGCCATCGGTCCAGCCAGTCACAATGACATTTCCGTCGGCATCGCAGGTGATGCCGAACGCCTCATCCGTGATATCGGAACCGAACAGCACCGTCCAAAGGCGGTTGCCATTGGTGTCATACTTGTTGATGAACACGTCCGCTCCGCCCACCCGCGTCACGCCATGAAAATCGCCGCGCACAAATCCGGTGACAAAGACGTGGCCCGAGGCATCCGTGGCCACGGCGCGGGCGTCGTCGTCCTGCCCCGTTCCATCTTGGCGGGTCCAAAGCCAGTTGCCGGTCGGACCAAATTTCACGACGAAGAAGTCGTAGTTGCCGAGATTGGAGTTTCCATCCAGGGCGCCGGCGGTGCGGCCAACCACATAAACATTGCCGAACGGATCGGAGGCTACTCCGCCCAGGGCGCCGGCGTTGATATCATCCCAACCGTATTCAATCCCGAGGGTGCCGCGTTGGGCCAGCCACAGTTCGTTGCCCGAGGCGTCATACTTGCCCGCATAAACATCGAATACGCCGGCGGACTGCCCGCCCAAAGAACTCTGGGTGGGGCCGCCGAAGACGACATTGCCGAAGGGGTCCACCGCCACGCCACCGCCAAAGTCATAGCTGCCCTTCCCGACCAACCGGCTCCAGACCTTTACTTCGGTCTGGGCGGACACCCAACCGGCGAGAAACGGCAGGAAGACTGTTAGAATCAGGGTTTGCTTGAGCGAGGAGCCACGAAGGCGAGGAATTGAATTTCTCATTATCGTCATGATGTTTTTTGGCGTGTGGTTTTGTAAAGCGAATTTCACGGACGGGCAGGGGGACTCGCCGGCCTGGACCGGCCAGCATCCCGGCGAGCGACGATCGGTCGTCCACGAGGAGACGTTGGCGCGGAATGACAGCAGCGTTTCAACATTTGTTTTCCATTTCAACGCCAGCCCTGGCTCAGGGCTTCTTCAGCCGGTAGTATCGTTCCTTTTCGGTCGGAGGAACGGTGTTCGTTACGACGTATTGGTCGCCCGCCAGCACCGGTGGCGGCGACGCGTCATTCCAGCCAGACGGGGGCAGGTTGGTGGCATATTCCAGTGAATAGCCGGGCGGGTTGGTCGGCCAGGACAAAATGACGTTGGGGTCGTGGCGGGCAAAGCCGAGCGCCGGCGGCACCACCACCAGCGCCGCGTTGCTGCCCGGCATGAACGAATAAATCGAGGCGTTCTGAAGCACGAATCGCAGGCGCAAATAGGGTTGGCCCGCAGGCAGCTCCGTGTGCGCGACCCACGCGACCGCCTGGGTGACGCTGTTTCCCGTCAACGGAACGCAATCGCTCTGGCTGTAACCGGGCAGCAGGTTGTTGTTTTGATCGAGCACCTCCACCTTCACCGAGCCGCTACTGTGGTTGGTGTGGTAGTTCAGCAGGAGCGGACCGCCGGTGTTGCCAAAGGTCTTGGTGAGAATCGTGCCCACCGGCTCGCCGGCGTCTAGTGAGGCAAAACCGTCCTTGCGCACGGTGGCCAGGCCGATGGCCCCGCGTTGCCTTTTTTGCGGTGTGTCGTGGTGGTTTATGAATCCGCCATACCAAAGTTTAACTTTGTCCCCCTCCACGAGGGGTGCGCGGGCGGTGAACACCATGCCCGCGTCCCACGACCCAGCGGCGCCCAGCGGCAGAATCGGAGGCCGGTTGGTTTCTTCCCGCGTCCAATTGACTCCGTCGCGGCTGCTCACCAGTTCGACAAAAATCTGACCGATTTGATACCCCTCGTAGCCTCCGTCTGGCGGAGAGCTTACCAAGTTGGTTGCCCGATGAATCCACAGGAAGCCGAGATACATGGTCTCGTAAGGAAACGCCGACAGTCCATAGAAGTGCGTTCGCTGAGTCACGTTGAGCGACCAGCGGTCGTCATACCCATCAGGGTGGAGGATGAGGGATGGGGAAGACCAGTTCGTGAAATCGGTGCTGGTCGTCAAACCCACCGCCCGACGCGCGCGTCCATTGGTATCCGTCCATCCGACCTTGACGTAACCGAGGTATTGTTGCGTGTGCGGGTCGTAGCAGAAATTGCCAGAGTCGCTGCCGCCCGCGACGGGATTGTTCGGCGCACCGACAAAATTGATGGCGTTTGACGACCAGGCCGCGGACCAACCGCCCCCCGCATACGTCATGAGTTTATAGCGCTTGGCGGGGTCGGGATCGTCGGGTGTTTGCATGATGGAGTTCATGAATCCGCGGGGGTGCACGAAGCCGGGATAATACAGGCTGTTGTTGCTCGAACTGCACCAGGGAACTTGATTGAGCACAGGCTTGACCCAACTTAGGCCGTCGGCGCTGGTCGCATAAAGGAGTCCGTTGGTGGCGTTGGCGCACGGTGAGTTGGTGATGTAGCCCTGGTACCACATCCGATAGCCAGTGCCTGTCTCGTTGGGCAGGACCGTGCCGTAGATGTTGACCAGTTGTTCCCAGGCTGTGGTCGCCTTCAGTACGGGATTGCCGGCGTATTTCTGGAAGGGGCGATAACTCCTGGACACGTTGGTTTTCGCAGCGATGAGATAATCATCCACCAGCAGTTGCCACGGTCCGGTCAGGTCATCTATCGAATTGGCAGCCCCGGCCGTCAGATTCAAAATTGCCGCGAAGCATAAATACACGCCACCCCTCAAGCCCTGCTTTCTTTGTATCATCTGGATGTCTCTCCCTTTGGTTTGTAGTCCGGCAGTTTTGTCAAAATGTTCAAGGCGATGCCGCCCGGTAATATCTTTCAACGGCATTGGTCGCAGTCATATCTATAACTTGCACCGTGCCGTTGGTGTTGACCATGTTCGTCCATGTCGTCCAATTCAGCAAGTTGGTCGAGCGTTCGATGGTCAGGCTGCTGCCCGGCTCGCCGCTGACGACCAGGTTCAACAGTTTTTGCGGCAGCATCATCACCGCTTCAATATGCGGCGGCGTGGCTGTTCCCAAACATGTCACCGTCACTGCATCGAAACAGCCGACCTTGGCGGATGGCCCCGCAATCGTCCGGCCATCCAGCCAGATGGTCATGTTGCTCCCGGTCGCCACTACCGTCCCGCTGAACGTCGTCCAAACCACACCGCTTCCATAATCGGCCACCGGATTCAGATCAATCGCGGTGTTCCAGTTCGTCGAAGCCGTGGGGCTGACCTTGACGCGCGCCCGGCCATTGTCCGAATTGCTCCGATACCATCCCGCAACCTTATAAGTGGCCCCCACCGTGCATCCCGTCACGTCCTGTCGCACGCCCGCGCTGGCTGTGAATGCTGCATTGTAGCCTTGGATCTGCTGATACTGCGTTCCGTCGGCCGACGTAGCGCTTTGAATGGACCACGATTTGATGGTGGGGCCATTGACTTCGTACGCGGTCCAGCCCGTAGCAACGCCCGCAGTGTTGCCGCCGTTGAAGTCAGCGTTCACCAGGCTGCCAACACTACAGCCGGGCGCCACCATCAGGGTCACGCTGATCGTGCCGGAGTTGCCGCTCACGCCAGCGCCGTTGTAAGCGCGCACACGGTAGTAGTACGTCTGGCCTGCGCTCAAACCGCTCACACCTTGGCTGGTCATGTTGCCAACGTCCAAGTCCTGATACCCGTTCACGAAACTGTTGAAAGCGTTGTTGGTGGTGGACACATCCAGCCGATAGCCGGTCGCGCCACTGGAACTGCTCCAGTTGGCGGTGAACCCGCTGCTCGTCACGCCGGTGGCCGCGTTGGCGGTCGGCACTGCGGGCGGGCTTGCCGCGGCGGACGTCGTAACGGTGATTGTGCCCGAGTTGGTGCTCGTGCCGCTGAGATTGTGAGCCCGCGCGCGGTAGTAGTAGGTCGTGCTGGCACTGAGTCCGGAAACCGGCGGGTTAGTCACGTTACCCACGTCGAGGTTTTGGTATCCAACCACGAAATTGCTGAAAGCGTTGTTCGTGGAGACGTCCAACCGGTAGCCCGTCGCCCCGCTCGCGCTGCCCCATTTCGCCGTGAAACCACTGCTCGTCACGTTCGCCGCGGCGCTCGCGACGGGTGCGGGCGGGACCGGCGCGGGTGGCACAACGACGATTTGAAAAGTCTGCGTGGAATTCATGGAAGGCATGCCGTTATCAGTGACGCGCACAGTGAACGTGTTCGTGACCGGCGACGCGACTGATGGCGCGGTCCAGTTGAACGTGCCGTTGGTGGCATTGATCATCGCCCCGGCGGGCGCGCCGGCGTCCAGGCTGTAAGTTAGCGCGTTGGGCAGCGTCTGGGTGAAGTTGTCCAGATAGACGTTGTAAGCACCCGAACCGGCGCCGGGAACAAACGCCAGGTGTTCAATCGTGCCCTTGCCCGTGGCGGAGGAAAGAACACCGTTGCCAGTGAACGCTCGCACGGGTTCAACCGGAAGGTTGAACGACAAATTCGTCCACGCCAGGGCTGGCAGAATGCGCGTGGGATACGGCATAAGCGCGCCGCTGGTGTTCGTTACCCCCACAAACTCGATGGACCCGCTCGTGCCGCCGTTGGCGCCGATCGCGGCGGTCGTGGCCGTCTCCGCCAGTCCGAGTCCGAGCTTGAGCGATTTGTCGGCATAAAAATCAAAGCGCAATATCTGGCCAAAACTCACGGTCGGATTCGGCAACTGGGGCGCGCTGGCCGTGGTCAGTCGCAGCCACGCTCCGGCACTGCTGTTGAACCCCCAATTGACGTTGAGCGCGCGGGTGCTGGTGTTGCCGGCGGGCAGCTGCGCGCTGACGGCGGAGACGTTGGGCGACGTGAGAAACTCATCCGTGCTGCCGGAATAATTCGGCGCACGAAACATGACGTAAGCACTGCCGGGCACGAAGTTCTCAAAGTCGGTGATCAAGGTCGTAAGCCCGAGACCCCCGTCGGTCGCGCTGACCGCAAAGCCCACCGGACTTCCGCTGAGAACAGTGCGGTTGGTGATGGCGTCGAGCGCAGGCGGGGCGTTGCTGGTATTCGCCGTGGCCACGTTGGACCAGGCCGATTCGCCAAAACCATTCGTGGCGCGGACGCGGTAAAAGTACGTGCTCGATGCCGTCAATCCGCCATCCGCGTAAGCCGCGGTGTTTGAAGCTGCCACCGCGATTTGCGCCCACGGTCCACCGGGCAACAGCGCTCGCTCGACGCTGTAACCAGTTTCGTTCACCGCGTTGTCGCTCCAGGTCAAATTGATCTGGCTGGTTGAAACCGCCGCCAGCGCCAGCGCGTGCGGCGCCGTCGGCGGGCCCGTCACGGCGAATTCGCAAACGTTGGTCGGATGCCCGCCGGCTTGATTCACCCAACGGCTGACCGGCGTGCTGCACGGGCCGGCAAATGGGTCCACGGCGGCACCGAAAGCCCCGCCCGGCCGCACTTCGAAATGCAAATGCAGGCCGGTGGAATTGCCCGACGTGCCCACGCCGCCGAGTTGCTCCCCGCACGCCACCGCCGCCCCCACCGGCTTGAGCGTGACCGAGTTGATGTCCATGTGCCCGTAAATCGTCACCGAACCGTCGGCATGGGTGAGGCGGACGTGATTCCCGAAACCGCCACCGTCGGTGCTCCCTTGATAACCGTCTCCGTAGCCGTCAATGGTGTAAGCGACCGTGCCCTCGGCCCCGGCGTAAATCGGCGTATCGCGCGCGATGCTGGAAAAGTCCGTGCCCTTGTGGCCGTCGTAGGTGAACGGGCCGCAATTCCAATCCAGGATGCCGTTGGGATCGTTGTCGAAGTAGTAGTGCAGGGAAGTCTCGGCGGCCACCGGGAGGCGGAAGAGCACGGCCGGCGCGGACTGCGGAAGGGCAGCGAGCAAGGCCCACGTGAACAGGGACAGAATTCCGGTTCTCCCGCAACGCAAACCGGGCATCAGCCTTTGGGAATTCACGATTTTGGAAAAGCGCTTCCGCTCATCTACTGCGGGCAAACGTAGCATGAAGGCCCAATGCGTCCAAATGTTTTGATGCGCCCCGGACGTGCGCGGGACGTTTCACCCAAGCCGGTCGCGAAATTCCCGGCAGGCTTTGACTACATCGTCGGCGTTCAGGATGGCGGACACCACGCAAATCCGCTTTGCCCCGGCGGCCAAAACCTCATGGAGGTTGCCCAGGTTGATGCCGCCAATGGCAAACCACGGGATGGTCACATGCTTTGCGGCCCATCGGACGTATTCCAACGTAACGGGCTTCGCCGTCGGCTTCGTGCCGGTGGCGAAAACCGGGCCGATGGCGATGTAATCCGGGCCGGCAGCGATGGCGCGCAACGCCTGATCCGGCGCGTGCGTGCTGATCCCAATCTGCAATCCGCAATCGGCGGTCGGCAATTCCGAGACTTGCCGGTGTCCCGCGTCAAAGAAATCCTCCTGCCCCAGATGACAAAGTTCCGCGCCAATTTCCTGCGCCAGCTCCGGATGATCATTGATGACCAGACCCACGTTACCCCTGCGCGTGATGGGCAGAACCGCCTCAGCCATGCGACGGATGTCCTCCAATGGCGACGTCTTGGCCCGCAACTGAATCAGGTCCGCCCCGCCATCGCAAAGCTGCTGGGCGACGACCTCCGGCCGGCGTCCGTGCAGATAGGCTGTGTCCACGAAAGCGTAGAGCTTGCAGTCAGCGAGCGGTTTCACGGCGGGAATTTATTTGGCACAGTTCGCCGGCGCAACGTTTGAAGTCGGAACTCGGTTCGGCGGCGCGGGTCGTGGCCGGCCGCGAAGCAACACGCGCCGCACCTGGAGCACGCGAAATAAAATATCGAGCATCCACTCGCGCCCGAGCCAGCCGTAGCCGAGTTGTTGGAGATATTTCCGCTGCACACGGACGCGTTCTTCGCGACGGCGCTGGCTGAGCACCGAACTGGTGTTTTCGTCGTGCCAGCGAAACGCCGCCAGCACGTCGTCGAGATAATGGAAACGGTAGCCGGCCAGCGCGAGCCGCACGTAATATTCAAAGTCCATGCACACCTTGTAGTCCAGGTCCACCAACTGCCCGTCGGTGATGATCCGGCGCTTGAGAAACGCGGAGGTGGAGGAGATGTAACAGCCGTAGAGCAGCAGCACGCCAAAATGATAGCGGTGGTCGCGCTTGCGGCGGATGATTTGCCCTACCCGGTCCACGAAGTAGCAGTCGCCGTAAATGAAGTCAGCCCCGGGGTGGCGTGCCGCGCAATCGGCGACCTTCGCCAGCGCTCCCGGTAAAAGATAGTCATCCGTATTGAGCCACATCACCCAGTCACCGGTGGCCTTGAGGAAGCCGCGATTGATGCCGTCGCTCATGCCGCGGTCAGGTTCGGAGGTCCACAGCAAATGAGGATACGACCGCAGCACGTCCAGCGTTTCATCCTTCGACCCCGCGTCCACCACGATGTGTTCCCACTCGACGCCGGTCTGCGTCTTGACGCTTTCGATGCAATCGCGGATGTAGCGGCCCTGGTTGAAGCTGGGCGTGACGATGGAGAATTTCACGTGGTGGGGCGAAAACGCTGTGCGATCGGGATGCGCCGGCCCATGCCGAACGCGCGCGGCGAAACCTTCAGCCCCGGCGCGGCCTGGCGGCGTTTGTATTCGCTGAATGTGACCTTGTTGATCACGTCGTTGACCACGGCCGCGTTGAAGCCGCGTTGGATGATTTGGTCCTTGCCGAGGTCTTCGACGACGTAAAGTTGAAGAATCGCGTCCAGCGTTTCGTAATCGGGCAACGAGTCCTGGTCCTTCTGATTCGGCCGCAACTCGGCGCTTGGCGGCTTCGTAATCGAGTCGGTGGGAATGATGACGTTGTCCCGGTTGATCCACCGTGCCAGCTTGTAAATGTCCGTCTTGAACACGTCGGCGATCACGGCGAGCGCGCCGCACATGTCGCCGTAAAGCGTGCAATAACCCACGGCCATCTCGGATTTGTTGCCGGTGGTCAGCACGAGCGAGCCGAACTTGTTCGAGAGCGCCATCAAGGTCACACCGCGCAACCGCGACTGGATGTTTTCCTCGGCCTCGTTCGGTTTCGTGCCGGCGAACACGGTCGCAAGCTGGCCTTCCACCGCCTTGAACACCGGCTCGATCGGCAGAACCTCGTAGCGGACGCCAAGGTTTTTGGCGAGCTGTTCCGCGTCGGTCAAACTCCCGTCGCTCGAATACCGCGCCGGCATCGAAACCCCCATGACCTTGTCAGCGCCGAGCGCCTCGACCGCCAGCACCGCCGTCAGCGCCGAGTCAATCCCGCCGGATAATCCGATCACAACGGATTTGAAACCACATTTCTGGACGTAGTCCCGGATGCCGAGCGCCAAGGCGCGAAACAACTGTTCTTCGCGCGGCGGAAAATCCGTTCCTCTCACCCGGCTCTCGGCCACCCTCTCCCCATCCGATGGGGAGAGGGACGGGGTGAGGGGTCCGGAATGTTCGTCAACGTCAGCGACAAACTGGTCTTCGGTAAACGCCTTGCCCAAAGCAATGACTTCGCCCGCACGGTTGAGTGCCACGCTGTGGCCGTCGAAGATGAGTTCGTCGTTCGCGCCGATCAGGTTCACCTGCACGAGCGGGACTTTTTCATCGCGGGCGACACGTTGCAGCATCGCGAGTCGCGTCTTCTCCTTCCCCACGCTCCACGGCGACGCGGAAAGGTTGAGAATCAAATCCGCGCCCTGTGCGATGAGTTCTTTGACGGGATCGCGGCGATACAAACGTTCCGGCCAGAAATCCTCGTCGTTCCAAATGTCCTCGCAAATGGTCAGGCCGAGCTTGCGGCCCTTGAACTCAAATGGCCGCGTGGTTTTCGCCGGTTCAAAGTAGCGATCCTCGTCGAACACATCGTAAGTGGGCAGGAGTGATTTTTCCTGGCGCCAGATGATGTTGCCGTTTTGCAGGACGGCGACCGAGTTGGTGAGCGGCCGGCCGGGACGCACTTCGTTGCGGTCCACGTAACCGACGCAGAGCGGCACCGGGCCGATCTCCCCGGCGATCTCGTGCAGCGTGGTCAAACCCGCGGCGATGAAATCAGCGCGCAACAGCAGATCGCGGGGCGGGTAACCGCACAGGAACAGCTCCGGCGCGAGGATGAACTCCGCGCCCTCAGCGCCGGCGCGATGATAGGCGGCGAGCAACCGGGCCCGGTTGGCCTGGAAATCACCGATGGTCGCGTTGAGTTGCAGAACGCCGATTTTCACCCGCGGTAGGTTAGTCGCCCCGAGTCCGGGCGCAATGAATTTGCGGACGCGCGACGGCGTCAACGCGCCGATATCGCCGTGGCCGGGGCGAAATTCGGATCACGCTGTTCGACACTGGCAAAGGCTTCGGCCAGCGAGTCGAGATGACGTTCGACCGTGAAGTTGTCGAGAAAAGCGTGGCGCAAACCCTCGCCCGATTCCCGGCTGGCGAGGGTGAGCAGCGCTTCCGCGACCTGTTCGGGCGCGCGGGTGGAAACCAGGCCCGGGTAATTCGCGGGCAGCATTTCCGGCAACGAACGCCAGTGTGTGGTCACCACCGGCAAACCAAATGCCATGGCTTCGATGATGTTCACGGGCTGGTTTTCGCCGAGGTAGTAAGTCGGAAAACAGAACAGATCGGCCTCGCGGAAAGCCTTGTCCTTGACGGCGGCGGCAACAAAACCCAGGTATTGAACGGCCTCGGCGAACCGGCCATCCGTCATCAACCGGTCGAACTCTGCTCTTTCCTCCCGGTTGACGAAGGTACCGGCCACGACCAGTTTCAACCGCAGCGAAGCCTGTCGGGCCGCCAGGGTCTGATTGGCCTGAACCACCGCCTGCATCGCGTCAAACAATCCCTTCTCCGCCATGCAATGGGCCACATACAACACGCGCACCAGTTCCGGATCGCCGCCGGTGTTCTGCCGATCGGCCGGCTCCAGCTTCTGGCCGGCGATTAATTTCGCGCGCGCGGCGAATCGGGCCTGCCGTCGCGGCAGGACCGTTTCCGCAAAATCCCGGCACGGATCCGGGATGCCGTTGTGCACAACGCGCACCTGTTGGGGCAGCAGCTTTTCCGCGTCCGCCATGTTGTAGCGCGAAAGCACGATGCTGAGGTCCACCTGTCCGGCGCTGCGGTAGGTCATGGCGCGGGAGCCAATGTTCACGGTGGTTTCGAGCCATTTGGCCAGACCGGCGGCGTGCCAGTGCAGAATGACCCGCTTGAAAAAGCGCCGGCAGATCAACATCACCATCCAGTCCCGGTATAACGCGGATTTCTTTCCGGGAGCGGGAATGAAATAAAAGTTGGTCACGCCGTAGCGAAACCGGCACCACACGGCCTGGAGACAGTAAACCAGCAGATACAGCAGCTTGCCGCCGCGAAGTTCGCCAATATCTTCGAGCCGTTTGGAAAGGCGCGTGTTGACGTGATAACATTGAATGCCGTAATCGTCACCCGGCCTTCGTTCCGTGCGGGTGCCGCGCCGCCGTTTGCGGTGATTGCCGCCGAATCCCTCCAACATGAGTTGCACCATGTAACTTTGCCCGTGGTGAGGGGGTGGCGTGTGGGCGAATACGAGTAATTTCATACATCGGCAGCCGCAGCGGCGGCTTCAAGCAACTTTGTTAAGACACGGCAGATTACCCCAAGAGATGATGCAAGAGAAGCATTTTTGACTTGGTTGGGCGGAACTGCGCGCAATTTCGGACCGCCACTGGGAAGCCTGTTTGCGTCTGGGCAGGACCAACAGTGCATCGTCCCGATAGCATCGGACTTAACCGTTACCCTCCGAGTGAATCCATTTGATCGCGTAACGGAGCACTTCGGATGCATCCTCCAGCGCCAGCTTCTCTTTGATGCGGGAACGGAAGGTTTCGACGGTCTTGACGTTGAGTTGCAGGGCTTCGGCGATTTGACGCACGGCGTAACCGCGACCCAGCAATTCCAGCACACGCAATTCGCGGTCCGAGAGCCGGTCAATGCCGCCGGCATGCCGGTTCCGGTTGCCGAACATCTGCGAACTCATTTGCGCCGCCATCGTTTCATTCAGGTAGGTTCCGCCTTCCAGAACCTTGCGAACGGCCAGCAGGATTTTTTTGGTGGCCTCCTGTTTGGTGATGTACCCGTTGGCGCCGGCGCGAATCGTGCGCTCGGCGTGCATGACGCCTTCGTGCATGGACAGCACCAGCATCAGCAGTCGCGGATAAAGGCCGTGCAGTTCCTTGATCAGGTCCAGACCATGCGAACGTTTCAGGCTGAGATCAATGATGGCCAGGTCGGGGGCGGTGGCGGCAATGACTGCCAGCGCCTGCTCGTGGCTTTCGGCCTCGCCACAGACGATCAGACCCGTTTCGCGCTCCAGCACCTCGCCCAGGCGCTCGCGCACGATGGGATGATCATCCACCAGGACGATTCGGGTTGTGGTGACCGGTGTGTTCATGAAATGGCAATTTCAACCGGCCGTGCCCGGGCGGCGGTATCCCCGTGCAGCGAACAGCGAACTTCCGTGCCGCCGTCGCGCCGCGGCCCAATGCGGAACGTCGCCCCAATAGTGCGCGCGCGATACTCGATGATGTGCAAGCCCATCCCTTGACCCGGCGTCACCGGGCTGGCGATGCCTGTGCCATCGTCTAGGATGGCGAGTTCGATCCGGTCACCGGCCTGCGCGAGGCGCAGGATGATTTGCTTTGGCTGGCCGTGCTTCACGGCGTTAAGCACCGCTTCCTGCGCAATCCGATAAAGTTGCATCGCCACCATGTCAGAGGACAATAACACGGGTTCGGGATAGTCAAACCGGCAATCCACCCCATGGCGTTCGCGCGTACCGGCCGCCAGTTCCGACAGCGCCGTGGCCAGGCCCTCGGATTCGAGCATGGCAGGGTAAAGTCCGCGCGCCGTCTTGCGTGCCTGCGCGATGGCATCGTCGAGCATCGCCGCGATCTCGCGCGCCTCCTGGATACCGGACACGCCGGCGGCCTTGATTTTTTCCTCGAGGGTGTTGGCGGCGAACGCGATGCCCACCAGATGCTGGCAGAGCCCGTCGTGCAAGTCCTGGCCCATCCGGGATTGCTCGCGGTCGCTGATTTCCAGAATCTGACGCTGGAGATTGAACCGCTCGGTCACATTCGTGGCTACGCCCACCATGCCGACCACTTCGCCCTTTTCATTGCGTTCCGGCGCATGCCACGTGGTGAACACCTGGCCGCCGAATTCGTCGGTCGAAACAAACTCCTCGCCGCGCAGCGCTTTCTTGATCCGCTCGATGAGCCACGGTTGCGACTTGAGCACCTCGTGCATGTTCCGGCCCACCACACCGCCCGGGACCAAATCCACATCCAGCCGCACATGGCCCTCGCGCATGGTAAAAACGCCCGCTTGGTTGATGGAGAACACCACGACCGGCGCGCGATCCAGCACGACGTGCAAGCGGCGATCTTTCTCGCGGATGGCCGATTCGGCCGCCTTGCGATCCGTGATGTCGTCCGCAATGCCCGCGATGCGGAACACCTCGCCGCGCGCGTTGCGCACCGGGAAGGCCCGGTCGCGAATCCAACGGATCGAGCCGTCCGGTCGCCGGATTCGATACTCCTCGTCGTACTCACCTCGGGCCTGTTTCTCGATCATGGCCTGGCTGATCCGCTCCCGGTCCTCGGGATGAATTGCCTCCAGCCAATCGCGCGGTGACCGGTAAAGAATGTCGCAGGCGCGCCCCCAGATGATCTCATATCCGGGACTGATGTAGAGCATCTGGCTTTTTGCCGGGTCGGTCATCCAGAAGACCTCGTGGATGTTCTCGGCCATCTGCTCGAAGCGCTCCTCGCTCGCGCGCAATTGCTGCTCGGTTTTCTTCCGCTCCTCGACTTCGCGCCGCAATTCGGCGGTGCGTTCCGCAATGCGGGATTGCAGGCTCGCGTTAAAGTCCCGGATGGCGGACACCAACCAGACGAACAAGACGTTCGTGATCAGCCGGACGGCCACGTTCCAGAAGGGCACCCAGAGGTACGGGTGAGGCGGGTTTTCCAATTCCCGCGCCGCGGTCCGCGCGATCGTGCAGAGCACCGCGATCGTCAGCCCGACATTCCGTCCGGCGTACCACGTCGTCAGGCAGACCGGCACGAAATAAAAGAACGAGAGTCCAATCGGCGGCCCCAGCAGGTCTATGGCGAACAGCACCATCGTCCCGGCGAATCCCAGTGTCAGGATTTCGGCTTTGGTTTGTTCCGAAAGCCACTGTTGGAGTTTGCGCATCATCCCATGAACCTAAAGCAACGCACCGGCGGCGGACCTCGGGAGGCCCAACCGAACCGGTCCCATGCCAGGCCGAACCTACGACTTTGCGCCCGACGGGAAAAGCGGAATTTGTTTGCGGAAAACGCCGGCTCTCAGTTTCCCCGAAACGGCGGGGTGCTGGCAAATCTCCGTGACTGGCACGACGGAACTATTACGATTTGTCAGCGGTTCAACATGACACACCGATCAACAATTCTGGAACGGGTCTTCCGGTCCGGCCTCGGGCTCGCCATTGCGGCAGCGGCCGCAAACGCCGCGGGTTTCAACAACGCACCGGCATCGTCCAGCCACCCCACACTGTGGTACGACCGGCCCGCCACCAACTGGCATCAGGCCCTGCCGCTCGGCAACGGCCGGCTCGGCGCGATGGTGTTTGGCGGCACGGACGCCGAGCGTCTGCAGCTCAACGAGGAAAGCCTCTGGGCGGGCGTTCCGGTTGAAGCCTGGCCGGAGGACTACTTCAAACATCTCCAGGAGGTGCGACGGCTGTTGTTTGCGGGCAAAAATCTCGAGGCGCACGATTACGGCCTGAAGCATCTCAGCGCGATGCCGACGTCGTTCCGTTCGTATGAACCACTGGCGGACTTGTGGCTCGACTTTGGGGCGCGCGCGGGAATTTCCGGCTACCGGCGCGAACTGGATCTGGCGGACGGTGTGGCGCGGGTCACTTGGAAACAGGGCGCGGCCACGCTGACGCGGGAGGTGCTCATCTCGGCACCCGATGACGTGCTGGCGGTGCGTGTGACAACCGACAAACCCGGCATGCTGGCATTTAACATTC